>CAVPMG010000001.1:0-27969 GCA_963706115.1 uncultured Actinomycetes bacterium
ACCAGGGTCGGCGCCTGATCATCAAGTGGACAACGAACCTGTGACGGCCGGCCCGGCCACCCGCCCCGGGCCACTTAGCCATTGTTCTCGCTGGCCAGCGCCCCTGTGTCCCCCTGGACGGGCATCGGGCTGTCCCTCGTGCGGGGGATGCGTCATAGCGGGTGTCCCTTGTGCCAGCGGCGGTGAAGACGGCTCGCTGGCGTGACGACGGCGGCGCTGCCAGTTCCTACGGTGGTGGGCATGGAAGCAACGATTGAAGTCAGTGGGGCGAGTGAGCGGTTCGGGCCCGCGCTGGGAGCGCTGGTTCCAGCAGCGGGGGCCGTTGGCCGACTAGCTGGCCATCCAGGCCGCCAGGAACTTCTTGGCGAACCGGTTGCCGCCAGGACGCAATAGAGAAGCGATGGACGACGATGACCTGATCGCTGTGGTGGCGGGTGGTAACGCGCCGCGTTGCGGGAGTTGCCGCTGGGTGGGCTAGTTCGGGGTCGGCCAGGAGCTGTGCTGCGCCACGCGGGCCGCGACCCACACCATCGGCCGGATCGGCGGTCATCCTGAACGCCGGATCGGCGGTCACCCTGAACGATGGGAGTCTCATGAACGGCTCACTGCGACGTTTCAACCGGGACCGGACAGGCTGCCACGGCAGGACGCGATTCCTGCGGCCCACAGCCATGGTGGTTGCATCGTGCCTCACCGCGGCGACGGCGGCAGTAGCGGCGGTGCCCACAGTGGCGTCCGCGGCCGGGGCCCCAACGCTTTTCGCTGGACGGGCGATAGGCGGTGGCCGGTATGTGGCCGAGATCCGGCGAACCGCGTACGGCATCCCGCACATCCTGGCCGGCGACTACGGCAGCCTGGGGTACGGCTACGGATACGCCTTCGCCCAGGACAACCTGTGCGTCATGGCCGACCGCGTGATCACGCTGCGCGGCGAGCGGTCCCGGTACTTCGGCCCGGCGGCGGATTCCGGTGACACGCTGGGGGCAGCGACCGACAACCTCGACAGCGACATCTACTACCAGAGCCTGCGGAAATCAGGCATCGTGCGGCGGCTGCTCGCCCGGCCCGCGCCACTGGGGCCGACGGCACGGGCGCGCCAGCTGGTCGACGGGTACGTGGCCGGCTACAACCGCTACCTGCACGACACCGGGGTGGCGCACCTGCCCGACCCGACCTGCCGCGGCAAGGCGTGGGTCACCCCCATCACCGCGACCGACGTGTGGACCCTCATCTACGACATCGACACGCTGACGGGCGCCGCCGGGGCCAAGCAGGACATCGCAACGGCGCACCCACCAACCACCACGGCGCCGGCTGCCCCTGGGGTACCGGTCGTGAACACCGGTAACGTATCCAGCAATGGCTGGGCGCTCGGCCGCGACGCGACGGTTAACCACGACGGGATGGTACTGGCCAACCCGCACGTGCCGTGGATCGGCAACGCTCGCATCTACCAGGTGCAACTGACCATCCCCGGGCAGCTGAATGTGTCGGGCGCCGGCCTTTACGGCACCCCGGTGGTCGAGTTCGGGCACACCCGGGGCGTGGCCTGGACCGCCACCGCTTCGCACGCACAGCGCTTTACCCTCTACCGGCTGGCGCTGGTGCCCGGCGACCCGACCAGCTACCTGGTCGACGGCCACGCCGTGGCAATGACCAAGCAAACGGTGACGGCGGCCGTCCGGGGGCCCGGCGGGCATCTGTCCCGCGTCACCCGGACCCTCTACCGGTCCCGCTACGGGCCGCTGCTGGCCACCGGCTGGACGGCGACGACCGCGTACGCCATCGACGACGCCAACGCCGACAACCTGCGCTCGGTCAGCGAATGGCTGGCAATGGGCCGGTCGCAAAACCTCGCCCAGCTGCGCGCGGCGCTAGACACCTACCAGGGCCTGCCCTGGATGTACACACTCGCCACCGATACCAGCGGCACCGTCTACTTCGCCGACGCGTCGGTCGCCCCGCACGTCACCGACGCCGAGGCCCGACGCTGCCAGGTGGGGGCTCCGGGCGCCCGCGGCACCGTCATCCTGGACGGCTCGACCTCCTCATGCGGCTGGGGCAGTGACCCCGGTGCGATCGAACCCGGCATCTTCGGTCCCAGCCACTACCCCCAGCTCACCCGCACCGACTATGTCGCCAACTCCAACAACAGCCCCCAGCTCGCCAATCCCAGCGCCCCGATCACCGGCTACCCGGCCGCCATCTACGACACCCGCGCCGAGCTGGAACTGCGGCCCCGCCTCAGCCTGAACATGATCGCCCAGCGCCTGGCCGGTACAGACGGCTACGGCCCGCCGGGCTTCACCCTGTCAGCTCTGCAGGAAACCATGCTCGGGCAGCGCAACTACAGCGCCGACCTCGGCCGCGCCGCCGTGGTCGCGATGTGCCGCGCCCACCCGGTGCTGACCGCCAGCAACGGCGCCGAGATCAACGTGAGCGCCGCCTGTGGCGTCCTGGCCCACTGGAACGGCCGCGCCGACCGGGGCAGCCGCGGCGAGGTCCTGTGGCGGCAGGCATACGGCGGCATCAACTACACCGACAGCTGGTGGCGCATACCGTTCGACCCCGCGCACCCCCTCACCACGCCACGCGACCTCAACACCAACGATCCAGGGGTGCGGCACGCTCTCGCCGATGCCGTGCAGTTCTTCCGGGCCAAGCACATCCCCCTCGGCATCCCCCTTGCCAGCACCCAGCACTACGCCGGGGTTGGGCTGCCCGGCTGCACCGAGGGCGAAGGGTGCTTCGACCGAGTCGAGGGAACCGTCTCCCCGGGCAGCGGCGTGGATACCGCCATCGACAACGGCTCGACCTTCATCATGGCCACCGAGCTAACGCCACAAGGCCCGGTCACCCGCACCATCCTCACCTACTCCGAATCCGCCAATCCCGACTCGCCCCATTACCGCGACCAAACCGTCCTGTTCGCCCGCAAACAATGGGTCACCGAACGATTCACCCAAGCCCAGATCAACGCCGACCCCCACCTGCAAACCACCATCCTGCACAGCTGACACCGACCGGGCTAACGCCGTGACCGGCCCATCACGCGACAAGGTGCACCGGGCGGCGCAGCAAGGCCGCTTAACCTCTTGCCTTATCCCGTGGGTTTGACCGTTCACCGCAGCAGAACAACACCAGACTCACATTCACGGCGGGGGCAGGGGGTCCGCGCGGCTAGGGTTAGCCACAGTCCCCCTTGTTCCGACCCACGGTGAGGACATACGACGTGCCCGGCAACCCCGACGAAACCCGCTCCGGCGCGGAGCCGGATACGTTCGACACCAGCGTGGCGCACATCGCCCGGGTCTATAACTTCTGGCTCGGCGGGCGGGACAACTACGCGGCCGACCGGGAAGCCGCCGAAGAAGTCATCGCCGCGTACCCGACCATCCGTGCCAGCGTCCGCGCCCAGCGGGCGTTCCTCGGCCGGGCCGTCAGGTACCTGGTCACCGAGGCGGGCATCCGGCAGTTCCTCGACATCGGGACCGGGCTGCCGTCCGCGGACAACACCCACGAGGTCGCCCAGCGGGCGGCGCCGGAGTCCCGCGTGGTGTACGTGGACTCCGATCCGATCGTGCTCGCGCACGCCCGTGCCCTGCTCACCAGCAGCCCGCAGGGCGCCACCCACTACGTCGACGCCGACCTGCGGGACACCGGCAAGATCTGCGAGCAGGCGGCGGAGATCCTCGATTTCTCCTCGCCGCTCGCCATCCTGCTGATCGGGGTGCTGCACTGCATTCCCGACGCCGACGACCCCGCAGGGATCGTCACCACGCTGATCGATGCCATGCCGCCGGGCAGCTACCTGGTGATCGCGCACCCGGCCAGCGACATCCACGCCAGCCAGGTCAGCACGGCGACCAACCGGATCAACCCGCTGATGGCGGACCCGGTCACGCTTCGCACGCACGAGCAGGTCGGCCGCTTCTTCGACGGCCTTGACCTGGTCGAGCCCGGCCTGGTCCAGCTACACCGGTGGCGGCCGGGCCCGGAAGGCCCGGTTCCCGATGGCGACATCGCCAACTACGGCGGGATCGGCCGCAAGGCCTGAGGGGCCGGCCGCGCTGGCCGGGCCGTGCGCGGGCCGGTGCGCGGTCAGCCGGTGACCACCGCCCACACGACCTTCCCGCTTGACTTCTCCGGCGAGTAGCAGCCCCACTCCGCGCTGACCGCACCGACCAGCAGCAGCCCGCGGCCGCTGTCCGCTTCGGGCTCCACCGGCTGGGGCACCGGCGGCCGGTCGCTGCCGTCCCAGACCTGGATCACCACGCGGTGGTCGTCCGCGGACAGCCACACCCGGACCGGAGGGGTCCCGGGCGCCCAGTGCCCGGCAAAACGGCTGCCTGTCAGGCCCGCCGATGCCTGGACGGCATTGCTCACCAGTTCGGAGACGACCAGGCCGGCCGTGTGCACCAGCGTGCCCAGCTCCCATTCCCACAGCACAAGCGTGGTGTGCAGCCTGGCGCAGGGCGCCGCGGTCGGCAGCGCGCCCAGTTCCAGGAAGGACTGGTGCGGCCAGGCGGTTCCGGCCTCGTCCGCCTGACCGGAGTCGGCGGCGGTCTCGGCATAGTCGGCGGCGCCGGCCCCCTGCCCGGCGTCAGAGCCGGCCTGGCCGGCGGAGTGGCCCCCATGGGCGGTGGAGCCGGCGTAGCCGGCCGGGGAATCGGCCTGGTCGCTGACGGGGCCGGCCTGGCCGGTGGCGGAGTAGGCCCCCTGCCCGGCGGCGGAGCCGGCGTGACTGGTCTGCGCCGCGGGCTCCGCGGGCTGACCGGAGTTGATGCCGGGACCCGGAGTGACGGCCGGATCGGGCACGGCGGCGGCTGGATCGGGGGCGGCACCGGCCGGATCGGCGGCGGCCGAATCCGGGACGGTCCCGGCCGCGCTGATGATGGGGGAGAAGGTCATCGTTCCGCGCCTCCAGGCCACGTTGCCCGTGGCAGTCACGTTGCCCGTGTCAAGCACGTTCCCCGCGCCCCACTGGTCCAATCACACCACGGGCCAGGCCGTCTCCCACATGCCCGGGCCCGGCAAGCGCAGAACGCGATCGCCGGGCCCGGCAGCGGCCGGGCTCGTCAAACGCCAGGTTAAAGCATCACCACAACCCGGAATGCCGCGCCGTAGCACTCGTCGTCGCGCATTGCCGCGGGCTCTGGCCTGGGCATACGTTCCACCTGCCCCGGCGGATAACAGCCACGGAAAAGGAAGGAAGTCCGCCACGTGCGCACACTAATTTTCGCAGCAGTAACGGCGGCCACTGCCGTTGCCTTCAGCCTCACGGCTTCCAGCTAAGCGCGGCCCGTCGGCCCGGTTGACAGATGAGCTAGGTAGGTCTCTAATGTACTAGGAGCCTAGTTCAATGAATCGAGGCGCGGTGATCGAGTTCCACCTGGACGCCCGCTCAGGCGTCGCCCCGTACCTGCAGCTCATCCACCAGGTGCGGCAGGCGCTACGGCTCGGGCTGCTGCGCGAGGGCGACCAGCTTCCGACGGTCAAAGAGGTCGTCGCGCGGCTGGCCATCAACCCCAACACCGTGCTCAAGGCCTACCGGCAGCTCGAATACGAGGGCCTGGCGGCGGCGCGCCCGGGGATCGGCACGTTCGTGACCGCGACCCTGAACGGCGGCTCGCTCGCCGCATACCGGCCGCTGCGCGACGACCTGCGGAAGTGGCTCGGCAAGGCGCGGCGGGCGGGACTGGACGACGAGAGTATCGATGCCCTGTTCCAGAGCACCTTTCGGGCCGCCGATGCGGAGGACATAGCATGACCGCCGTCCTGGAGGCCCGCGGGCTGGGCAAGCGGTACCGGCGGACGCAGGCGCTGACCGACTGCACCCTGGACATTCCCGCCGGGCGGGTGGCCGGGCTGGTCGGCCCGAACGGGGCCGGGAAGACAACCCTGCTGCACCTGGCCACCGGCCTGCTGGAGCCGACATCCGGCACGATCGAGGTGCTCGGCGGGCAGCCCGCCGCAAGCCCGGCGCAACTCGCCAGGGTGGGCTTCGTCGCGCAGGACACCCCCACCTACGCCGCGCTGTCCGTGGCCGATCACCTGCGCATGGGGGAGCGGATGAACCCCCGCTGGGACGCCGGCCTGGCCCGTGCCCGGATCGGCCGGCTCGGCCTCGATCCGGGCAAGAAAGCCGGCAAACTGTCCGGCGGCCAGCGGGCTCAGCTCGCCCTGACCCTCGCCATCGCCAAGCGGCCGGAGCTGCTGCTCCTGGACGAGCCGGTCGCCAGCCTGGACCCGCTGGCCCGGCGCGAGTTCCTCCAGGGCCTGATGGAGTTCACCGCCGACCAGCAGGTCAGCGTGGTGCTGTCCTCGCACCTGGTCGCCGACCTGGAGCGGGTCTGCGACTACCTGATCGTGCTGGTCGCCTCCCGGGTGCGGGTGGCCGGTGAGGTGGACCGGCTGCTCGCCGCCCATCACCTGGTCACCGGGCCCCGGCGCGACCCCGGGGCGCTCCCGGCCGCCTGGGAGGTCATCTCGGCCAGCCACACCGACCGGCAGAGCACGCTGCTGATCCGCACCGATGCCCCGGTCCACGACCCCGCCTGGACCGTCAGCCAGGTGAGCATGGAGGACGTGGTCCTGGCCTACATGAGCCAGGCCGCCGGCCCGGAGCCGGGCCGCAAGCCAGCACTGGAGGTAGCGCGATGACATGGCTGACCTGGCGCCAGTTCCGCGCCCAGGCCATCGCGGGCGCCGCCGCGCTGGCCATCCTCGCGATCGCCCTGGCGGTCACCGGCCTGCGCCTGGCCCACCTCTACGACGGCAGCGGCCTGGCGACGTGCCATGCGAACGGTGACTGCGGGTCGCTCGTCAGCGCCTTCACAGCACAGGTGCAGGCCAGCGGCTACAAGTGGGTGTTCGGCTTCACCATCGCATTGCTCCTGGCCACCCCGGCCCTCATCGGGATCTTCTGGGGAGCGCCACTGGTCACCCGGGAGATCGAGGCCGGCACATTCCGGCTGGCGTGGAACCAGAGCGTCACCCGCACCCGCTGGCTGGCCGTCAAGCTGGGCCTGATCGGCCTGGCCAGCATGGCCACCGTCGGGCTGCTCAGCCTCATGGTGACCTGGTGGGCCAGCCCGATCGACCGGGCCAGCGCGCTGCCCGCCGTGCGGGACGGGACAGCGGGCGTCAGCCGGTTCGCGCCGTTCCTCTTCGACGCGCGCGGCATCGCCCCCATCGGTTACGCCGCGTTCGCGTTCGCGCTGGGCGTCACCGTGGGGGTGCTCGTCCGCCGCACCGTGCCGGCCATGGCGATCACGCTCGCCGTCTTCGCCGCCGTGCAGATCGTCATGCCGCTGTGGATCCGGCCCCACCTCGTCGCGCCGGTGCACGCCGCCTCGGCATTCACCCCCGCCAACATCACCGAGATCAGCAGCAGTAACAACGGCCGCATGACCGTTATGGCAGCGGTCAACCTGCCGGGCGCGTGGGTCCTGTCCAACCAGACCCTGACCCGGGCGGGCCACGTGTTCACCGGGCCGGCCCCGCAGCCATGCATGAGTTCCACCGCGCCGTTCAGCGCCTGCCAGACCGCGCTCGGCAAGCTGGGCCTGCGGCAACTGGTGACCTACCAGCCCGCCGGCCGGTACTGGGCGTTCCAGGGGTACGAGACCGGGATCTTCGTCGTCCTCGCGCTGGGGCTCGGCGCGGCCTGCGTCTGGAGGGTCCGGCGGCGCGCCTTCTGAGCGGCGCTCAGCCGCTGGTGATCTCCGCTGCGCACCGGTAGCCGCTGCGCAGCGCGCCCTCCATGTAGCCCTGGAAGTTCAGCGAGGTGTGCTCCCCGGCGAAGTGCAGGCCGCCGTGGCGGCGGCCCTGGATCCCGTTGAAGCCGGTGTACTGGCCGGTCTTGAGGTAGGAGTAGGCGCCGCCGGTGTGCGGGTCCCCGGCCGACCAGGCGTAGTACGCCTTGCCGTTGTAGGCCCGGGTCGCGCCGGGGAAGTTCCGCTCGAAACAGCCGAGGAAGTCCCGGACCATCCGGTCCGGCGCGGGCCCCTGGTAGGACGTCAGGCCGTAGTGCGGGCCCAGTGCGGCGCCGACCTCGCCGCCCGGCAGGGCGATCAGGATCCCCGGGGTGCCCGGCTGGTCCACCGTGGTCTCCCAGCCGCCCTGGACGACGCCGTCGGTGTACATGTTCCCGGTCCAGTGGTCGGTGTTCCAGACCCGGCTGGAGAACTGCAGCCCGATCTTCGCGTTGGCCCCCATCGGCTCTTCCCTGATGGCCCGGAGCTGCCGCGGCGGTAGTTCGATTCCGTACAGTTCGACGTCGCGCAGTTTCGTGAAGGGGAGCGCGAGTACCACGTGGTCCGCGTATTGATCCGAAGTGCTCTGGCCGTTGGAGAGCGTGACCGCATACCGGCCGTGACCGCGGGCGCGCACGGCCACCAGCCGCTCGCCCAGGTGCACCGTGCCGGCCGGGAGGCGCTCGACCAGCCCCGAGATGAGCTGGTCGTTGCCGCCGCGGATGTGCCACTTCTCGTCGGTGCCGGATAGCTGCGGCGAGCCCTTCGGCTGCAGGCCGCTGGCCGAGCTGCCGTAGAGGCCGAGCAGGTAGACGAGGTTCAGCGCGGACTGCTGCGCGGCCGGGCCGCCGTACTCGTCCAGCAGGACCGACACGCACAGCGCGCCGAAGTCACCGTCGAGGCCGCCGGGGATGTACCGCTCGATCCACTCGGTCGCCGGCATATGGTCCCAGCGGCGCCCCCAGGCCGTGTGCGTGTCGTACAGGGTGGGCCAGGGTGCCTTGCGGACCGCCGCGTCGTGGAACAGCCGCCAGCCCCACTCGTGCCAGTCGCGGTTCAGCGCGGCCTGCGGCCAGAACCGGCCGTCGAACCGGAACCGGTAGTCCTGTGCGCGGGTGTGCGGCGGGTAGGCACCGACGTTGTCCAGGTGCAGGCCGAACCTGGCGGCCAGCCACCGGACCTCGGCGTGCTCGCTGGAGATGAACTCCCCGTGCTGCTCGGCGTACTGCCCGCCGTCGTAGAAGCCCCGCAGGGTGAAGACGCGCCCGCCGGGCCGGGCCGCGTTGTACTCGTAGACGTCGCTGCGGATGCCGTGCCTGGTCCACAGCCGGTAGGCGCAGCCGAGCCCGGCGAGGCCCGAGCCGATGATCACCACGCGCGGGCCCCGGCTGGCCGACGCCCGCGGCGGGCGCACCAGGCCAGCGGGAAGGGCTGCGGCCAGGGCGAGCGCGCCCGCGCCGCCGAGCACGGTGCGCCGGGACACCGGGGTGCGGTCACCAGGCCGGCCGCCGCCCGTCCGGGCATGGTCGTCCGGGGCCGGTCCCGCCGGGGCCTGTTCCGCGCGGTCGAGGTTCGCCAGTGCGTCGGCGGCTTCGTCGATGCCGCAGCCGGTGCGGCGGGCGTACGCCGCCACCGCCTGCGCCTGCCGCAGTGCCCGCACCGCAGGTGAACCGCCCCAGTCCATCTGACCTCCCGCAGCCCGCCGCTGCGGGCACTCTAACGCCGGCCTGATGGAACTGGCCACCATGATCACGGCGGGAGGGCGGTCAGGTGACGGGGAGGGCGCGGACTTCGGCGGCCATGCGGCGGCGGTCGGTGTCCGCGTCACCGGCGGCGTTGTCGGCGACGACCGACTGGATCGCGCTGCGGTAGGACTTCGAAAGCTGCGGCCAGCAGAGCTTGGCAAGCTCGAGCCCCTGGAACTGCTCGCTCGGCGAACGCGGGTCGGCGATCGCCGCCAGGATGGTGGCGCCGTCGGCCAGCGACGGGTCGCCCTTCATCAGCCCCAGGGCCAGGGCGCGCGCGGCCGGGGAGGCGTTCGTGAAGATCGTCCTGACCTCGGCCGGGTCGAACTTCTCCTGGCGGGCCAGGGTGGCGGACCGCTGGATCAGCAGGTCCTGCAGGTGCGACCGGGCGCCCTCGTACCGAGGGTCCTCCAGTTCGGTGTGGACGACGGCGTAGGCCTCGGCGAACCTGCCGAGGTCGGCGTGCTCGAGGATGCGGGCCGTGTTCGGCGCGCCCGCATCGGCCAGCTCGCGGGTGAGCTGGAGGCCGAACCCGCCCGAGTTCAGCGACAGCCGTTCCACCCGGGCGATGACGAACGGGCTGACGAGCAGCACCGCGCCGATGACCAGGAGGGTGACGATCCCGGCTCCGGAACTGGTGTAGATGACCCGGGCGGCGGCCGCGCCCAGCAGGGCCAGCCCGACCACGCCAAGCAGCAACGTCGCCCTGCGCCGTATCATGCGCCACCTCCGGCAGTCCTGCGCGCCACCGCTACCCGGAAACCTACGGGCAAAACGGCCGCGGCGCCCAGCCTGTCAGGAAGTCACCGGATCCGGAGCGAACCGATCGCCTGGCCGATGAGATGGCCCCATTCGTCGCGCACCCGCTGCTTGTCCGGCGGCGCTGCCTCCGCCACGGCGAGGCCGGCGCCGCCGAGCATCCAGAAGGAGAACTGGACCAGCGTGTCGAAGCCCTTGCCGTCCAGGTAGCCGCCGTCGACCAGGTCGCGGATGAAGCGCTCGACCAGCCCGTACGCATAGTTCCGCTCGCATTCGCGCCAGCGGCGCCAGCCCAGCGCGGCGGGGCCCTCCAGCCAGACCAGGCGGCCGTACACCGGGTCGCAGCACTGCTGCAGGTAGGCGTCCAGCGCGAGGATCGCCGCGTCCCACGGGTCCGGCACGGCCGCCGCGGCGGCGATCACCTCGGTCGCGCGGGCTTCCTGCAGTTGCAGCACGGCCTCGAACAGGGCCTGCTTGCCGGCGAAGTGGTGGTAGACGGCGCCGCGGGTCACCTGGCTCGCGGATGCCACGTCCTCCAGCGAGGTCCCGGCATACCCGCGCTCGGCGAACAGCGCGGTCGCCTCGTCGAGCAGTGCCGCCCTGGTGGCCTCCGAGTACATCTCGCGGCGGCTCTTGACCTCGGTCATGCGCTGAGTATAGTGACATACACGGAGTATGTGAGAGTCACAGAGTATGTTGAATAGCAGGACTGTTCCGACTCAAGCTCCTGCTTGAGTCCGACTGTGAGGGCCGCTGGGGCAGGCCCGCCAGATCAGCGACACCCGGGCGGCGCTTCTCACGCAGGTAAGGAGCCCCACCGTGACCGAAACCCTGCCCCCGCCTCTCTTCGACCCGTTCGCGCCCGGCTTCACCGACGACCCCTATCCGCAGTACGCGGTGATGCGCGCGCAGGCCCCTGTGTATGAGCACCCGTTCGGGTTCTGGCTGCTCACCGGCTATGACGAGGTGTCGTGGCTGCTCCGGGCCGGCCTGTCAGTCCAGGACGACAACGTGGCCTCCGACAGCCTGCTGCGCCAGATGCGCGACCAGATGTACGGCGGCGACGAGTCGCCGCGGGCCACCGCGGTGTCCATGCTCGACCGGGACCCGCCCGATCACACCAGGCTCCGCAGGCTGGTGTCCAAGGCGTTCACCCCGCGGGCCATCCAGGCGCTGCGGCCACGGATCACCGAACTGGTGGACGGCATGCTCGACGTCATGGCCGAGCAGCGCCGCGTGGACCTGGTCGACGCGCTCGCGTTCCCGCTGCCGTTCAGCGTGATCGCCGAGATGCTCGGCACCCCGCCCGCCGACCACGAGCGGATCCGGCAGCTCAGCGGCACCGTGGTGCGCTCGCTGGAACCGGTCGCGGACCCGGAGCTGGCCGCGGCGATCATGGCCGCCGACGACGAGCTGACCCAGATCGCGGTGGAAATGATCGGGTGGAAGCGGGCCAACCCGGCCGACGACCTGCTCACCGCGCTCATCCACGCCGAGGACGGCGGCGACGTGCTCAACGACGACGAACTGGTCGCGCAGACGCTGCTGCTCTACATCGCCGGGCACGAGACCACGGTCAACCTGATCGCGGGCGGCACCCTGGCCCTGCTGCGCCACCCCGGTCAGCTCGCGCTGCTGCGCAGCGACCCCGCCCTGGTCGGCAACGCCGTGGAGGAACTGCTCCGCTACGACAGCCCGGTGCAGGCGAGCAGGCGGATCACCGTGGAACCGGTCACGGTGGGCGAGGTCACCATCCCCGCGGGCGCGTTCATCATGGCGAGCCTCGGCTCGGCCAACAGGGACGAGCGGTTCTGGGGCCCGGACGCCGCCGAGCTGGACCTGCGCAGGGAGAACGCGCGGCAGCACGTGTCGTTCGGCGCCGGGCCGCATCACTGCCTGGGCGCATCGCTCGCCCGGCTGGAGGCCTGCATCGCCTTCGAACGCCTCACCGCCCGGTTCCCGGGCCTGGCGCTCGACGGCGACGTGGTGTGGAATGGCCGGATCAACCTCCGCGGGCCGGCGCACCTTCCGGTGTCAGCGGGCTGACACCGTCCCCAGGGTGGCATGAGCATGGCTGATTCCCCGCTGTCCGGCGACGTCGGCGTGGCCGACGTGGCAGAAAGCATCACCGTCGGCGTTCCGCCCGCCGACGCCTACAAGGCCATCGCCGACCTGCGGCGGATGGCACGGTGGAGCCCGGAGTGCTTCGCCATGCTGGTGTGGTCCCGCAGGGACGGTGTGCCCGCCCGCTTCGTGGGCCTGAACCGGCGCGGGCCGCTGGTCTGGTTCACCACCTGCCAGGTGGTGACCGCCCGGCCCGGCGAGGAGTTCGCGTTCGACGTCACCACGTTCGGGATGCCGGTGTCGCGGTGGAGCTACCGGCTGGCGGCGGCCGACGGGGGCACCGAGGTCACCGAGAGCTGGCGGGACCGGCGCGGCCGCGGCGCGCACGTGCTCGGCCGGGTATTCACCGGCAAGGTCGCCAACAACCGGGCCGAGGCGAACCGCGAGGGCATGCGAACCACGCTGGCGCGGCTGAAGCGCGAGCTGGAAGCCGTCTGAGCCGCAGCCAGGTAGTTTGGCCGAGCGCGCGGCCGGTCACCGGCAAACGCCGCTATCGTGAAGGCCCGGCCGGCGCAGGCGGCTCGTGCGCGAAAGGCTGATCTATGAGTGATCCCATCGTGCCGTTCAGCGATCGCGGCGCGCAGTGGGAGAGCCCGCGCATGGAGAGGCCGCGCCGCGAGAGGCCGCGCCGCGAGAGGCCGCGCCGGGGGAGGCGGCGCATCGTCCTCATCGTGACGGTGTCCGTGCTGGTGCTCGCGCTGGCCGCGGGCGGGGCAGCCTACCTGCTGCTGCGCACCGTGGGCAGCCCGCAGCAGACCGCTGCCAGCTATCTGACCGCCTGGCAAAAGGGCGACTACCCGGCCATGGACCAGGTCAGCGTCGGCAAGCCGGCCGGCGGGCTGGCCGGGCCGCTGCGGCAGGCAGCCACGCAACTCGGCGTGCGCCGCCTGCATCTGGTGCTGGGCCGGGTGACGCAGAACGGCGGGTCCGCGACGGCGGGGTTCACCGCGACCGCCGCCCTGGCCAGCGGCCACGTCTGGACCTACCGGGGGCAGCTCGCCCTGGTCAAGCAGAACCGGCACTGGTGGGTGAGCTGGAGCCCGGCCGCCATCTACCCGGCGCTGCGGGCCGGCCAGCGGTTCGTGCTCAGCGCGGTGTGGCCGGCCCGCGGGCAGGTGCTCGCCTCCGACGGCACGGTGCTCAGTTCGCCGGCGGCGGTCGCCGAGTCCGGTTCCATCTCGCTGCTCACCGGCAACGTGGTCGCGGCCACGGCGGCACAGGCCAAGGCGCTTGGTGCGCCGTACCAGAAGGGCGACCTGATCGGCCAGGGCGGGATCGAGCAGGCCTACCAGTCCCTGCTGGCGGGCAGGCCCGCGCTGATCATCCGGATCGAGGGCCCGGGAAAGAAGGTGGACGCGACGGCCATGCGGTTCCCCGCCACCCCCGGCCACAACGTCCAGACCAGCCTTGACCTGCGATACCAGCTCGCCGCCTCGCACGCCGTCTCGTCCGCGGCGACCTCCAAGTGGGTCGACATGGTGGTGCTCCAGCCCTCCACCGGCCGGGTCCTGGCCGTCGTCGAGCGCCCCGGCGGGTTCGACCGCGCGCTGCAGGGCATCTTCCCGCCCGGCTCGACCTTCAAGATCGTCACCGCGTCGGCCCTGACCAAGAAGGGGCTGCGGCCCTCCACCACCGTGCAGTGCCCGCCCACGGTGAACATCGGCGGGCGCACGTTCCACAACTTCGACAACGAGCACCTGGGTACCACGAGCCTGCTGAACGCGTTCGCGGTGTCGTGCAACACCACCTTCGCCATGCTCGCCTCGCAGCACCTGACCGGCCCGGCGCTGCGCTCCATGGCCGAGGAATTCGGGTTCAACAAGAAACCGGCACTCGGCATCCCCGCTGTGCTCGGCAAGTTCAGCACCCCGCACCAGCCGGTGGACATGGCCGCCGACGCCTTCGGGCAGGGGACGGATCTGGTCAACCCGCTCAGCCAGGCGGCCGAGGCGGCGGCCGTCCAGAACGGCACCTGGCGGCCGCCGCAACTGGTGATCAGCCCGGCCCCGCGGCAGTCCGCCCGGCCGCACAGGCTCAGCTCCGCGCTGCTGAACACGCTGCGGCCGATGATGCGGGCGGTGGTCACCAGCGGCACCGCGGCCGGGGTGGGCCTCCCGCCCGGGGTCTACGGGAAGACCGGCACGGCCGAGTACGGGTCCGGCCGCAACCCGCCGTCGCACGCCTGGTTCATCGGCTACCGCGGGGACCTGGCCTTCGCGGTGCTCGTCGAGGGCGGCGGCGTCGGCGCCGACGCCTCGGCACCCATCGCCAACGCGTTCCTCCGGCGGGTTTGATACCCAGCCAGTGACCGGCGGAGTTTCCGGAACTCCGGGAGCGAATCTGTCAACGGAACGGCCAGTACAGGCGTCCAACGACGTAGTCGGTTAAAGCGCTTCCCGGCAGGCGCTACGGCGGTGCCCGGGGGTGCACCGCCGCGGGATTGCACGGGGGTGCACCATGATGCCTACAGCCGGGCAACAGGTCGGCACCGGAGCCGGGCCCCTCCGCCCGTCGCGGTACTGGTATCTGATAGCGGGCGGGCTGCTGGCGGTCGTGGTGGTCTGCCTGACGGCCGCCGTCATCGGGATATTCTCCTGGGACCGGCAGATCCAGGACTTCCAGCGGGTCGCGGTCCCCGGGCAGGGTGAGGTCACGCTCACCCAGCCGGGCCAGTACGTCCTCTACGTCGAGACGCCGGGCTCGTGCTGCTCGTGGACGCTCGGCAGCCAGGACACGCCGCTGGCCGGGTGGTCGATGCGGCTGGCCATGGGACCCGCGAACGGAAGCCGGGAGACCCCGGTCAGCAGCTGGACCGGGGTGCCGGAAAGCTACGGCGTCGGCGGCCACCAGGGCCTGACGGCGATGTCGTTCACGATCACCCAACCGGGCACCTACCTCATCGATACCAGGGAAGTGCGTCCCGCCGCGGTGACCGACCTGGCCGTGGGGCGGAACATCCTGGGGCCGACGCTGCGGCCGCTGGTCCTGCTCGTGATAGGGCTTGCCGCCCTGCTCGGCGCCGTGGTGTCGTTCGTGTTCACCGCGGCGCGGCGGCGCCGGGCCCGGCGCCGCCAGGGTCAGCCCCCGGGGGCGACCGAGCCGGGGCCGTGGCCGCCGCCCGGTGGTGCTCCCGGCGCGTCCGCCCCGGTCCTGGTGGGGTTCGCCGGGCCCGCGCGGCAGGACAGGTGGACGGTGCTGCTCCGCGCCATCCTGGCCATCCCCGCGCTCATCTGCATTTACTTCGTCCGGTACGCGGCCGGGATGGTGCTGGTCACCGGATGGTTCGGCGCCCTGTTCACCGGACGCCTGCCGGACGGCTCCGTTATCGGGCCGCCGGGCTGAACCGGACCGCGCCCGCCGCGGCCGGTGCCAGCGGCAGCAGCACCTCGAACTTCGAGCCGTGGCCGAACGTGCTCTGCACCCGGACCGAGCCGCCGTGAGCCTCCGCGATCGCCTGCACGATCGCCAGGCCGAGCCCGAGCCCGCCGCTCGGCCGGCTGCGGTGCGGCTCGGCCCGGGCGAACCGCTGGAAGATCCGCTGCAGGTCCGCGTCCTGGATGCCGCACCCGGAGTCCGTCACGGACAGCACCACGGCGTCCTGGCCGACCTGCGCGCCGACCTCGATGCGGTCGCCGGGCAAGGTGTGCGCGACCGCGTTCTCCAGCAGCGCGTCGAGCGCGACCGCGAGCCGGTCACGGTCACCGAGGACGGTGGTCTCGGCCACCGGGCCCAGCCGCCAGTGCCGTGGCGTGTGCCCCCACCGGTCCAGCGCGTCCACCACCACGGATTCGACCGGGACCGGCGTCAGGTGCAGGAAGTCGGGCCCTTCGGCCGAGGCGAGGAGCAGCATCCGGGTGGACAGCCGGCGCAGCCGCATCAGCTCGTCGGTCACCACCCGGGCGTCCTCGGCCACGACCGGGTTGGTGACCGCGCGCTCGATCAGCTCGGCATGGCCCAGCGCCACCGTGATGGGAGTGCCGAGTTCATGGGAGGCGTCCTGGAGGAACCGGCGCTGCTGCTTGAGCAGGCGCAGGTTCTCCTGAGAGACCCGCTGGACCTCCTCCATGGCAGCGAGCCGTTCCTCCGTGGCCGCCAGCCGCCTGCGGCCATGCCAGACCATGACCAGGAACATCAGCCCGATCAGCGGGACCTCGGCCAGGTAGTCGGCATCCTGCTGGCCCTTGAGCACCTGGACGCCGATGATGCCGCCGGTGGCGATGGTGACCGCGGCCAGCGTCAGGATCGTGGGCTGGATGCGCCACAGCCGGAAACCGTAGATGACCGTCAGGCTTACCCAGATCGCGAGGAACGGAACGGTCTGCCAGGCGGGCAGCAGCCGCATCGCCGCCAGGTTGATCGCGACGAAGGCCACCCAGGCGATGTCCACCCACGAAGAGCGGGTCCAGGTGAAGGCCTGCCCGGACCACGCGGAGGCAAGCTGCCGCAGCCGGCCAGCCCGGCTGGTGACGGCTGCCGCGGGGTGGTGCGGCGCGCGCCGGACAAAACGCTGGACCGTCACGTCCCCTCCCGACCTGCTCGGCGCCCCGCGCGGGGCTCTTGGGGACATCATGCTCCTATCGGCAAAACTGTGGGCGGGGCATTCAGAAATGGTGGCAAAGGACTTTGCTGCGTTACGCCGGCCCGCGCAGACGGCAGCCCCCGCGTGCCGCCCGCGCGGGGTCGTTGGCGCCGCCACTGGCGATGCAATAACCGGGTGTTAAGTCGCCGCACCTTGTCATCGCCTTGCGGCGGCCTCCGGGGCGCACCATCGCTGGTCAGCGGCGGAGCACGGGGTTGCAGATGCCGCCATGGGCCGGTGATCCGGCATGGGAATAATGCGCAGGCACCCTCGATTGAATGACGGGAGTTCAGGGAATCACCAGTAAGACTGTGCTGTGCCCGTGCGCTGGACATGCTTGATCCGCAGAAAAAATTCTTGCACGTTATGCGCTCCTCAGTTAGGGTGAATGCAACGAGGGGCGGCTCCGGTCGCAACACAATAGGGATGGTTCACAAGCGTGAACCACCTCATCGCGTAACACTAGTTACCTTCAGTCAGGAGACGAAACCCAAGGTAATGTGACTCACAGGAGTAACGCTGGAATACACGGAAGAAAAGCTGGAAGGAGTGCAACACCCTATGACTGCCAGCACGGGTAAAAGTCCCAGGGGCGAGGATGTTGCCCGTCCACCGCGCACTGAGCGGATTACCCAGCCGACTGAGCGGATCACAGTGGCTCTGATTCCCAAGGCCGGAGAGGACCTCCAGCGCCTTCAGGAGCGGACGTCCCTGTCAAAGACCGACCTAACCAACCGCGCGATCACCTTGTACGAGTTCATTGATGCTCAGATACGAGCCGGCCGTGACGTCCTTATCAGGGACAGCAAGACGGGGGAGACGCAGCTCGTCCGGATTCTTTGAAGCCGGCATGCTGCGCCGGCCGGACCGCGGCAGACGCAAGTGGCCTCCCGCCCACAGTGGGCGGGAGGCCACTTTTCTTGCTGAGGGTGTAATCCCCCTTTCTCTATGGCCGGCCAGATATAAAGTGCTCCGTCTGCTGGGACCGGCGCCCGCCGGGACTCGGTCAGGCGTGAGCCCGGCTTGCTGCTTCTAACGGCGGCCCGCGAAGCTCCATCGCCGCCCGTGCCGCGCGACAGGCGTGCCACTGCTGGGCGCGATCGGCACCGCCGGCACCTGCCCCGGGCAAGGCTCGCCGCTGGCAAGAACTGCACCGGCGGAAGGGACCTGGAGAGCCGGCACGGCACCACTGGTTCCGGTCCCGGTGCGGCCCGAAGTCCTGAACGTGGTGCCGTGGCCAGGCCAGCGCCCGGATCCAGCCGCTCTCGTGCAGACATCTCATGGTCTAGCTCCCTTCTCTAGGGCTGTCCGTGCAGCCCTTGATCAGGCTGCCTGCGGACAGCGTAGCGGATCATGCAGCGGATGTCAGTAGAAAAACTGCTGATTCAGCTTGTTAGACATGTCGTTCTGCAGGTATGGTGATGGCGAGAAGAAGTTCTGACAGCAGTGACCTGCTGCCGGAACCGCAGGGTAACAACAGGCACCGCTAGCTAACCGGGGTCAGAGGAGGTGAACACGATGGCCGCCAGCCTTGCTGGGACGTTGGGCACGCCACTGGGACACGTGACGCCGGGCGGCCATACCACCGTCGCCAAGATCAGGCGACCCAGCTTGTCCCGGCCGATGACGCCCCGGCAGCGCCCGGGACAAGCTGTCCGCCGTTTCCCCGCCGACAGGAGCGGGATACCGCGGGCGCCAGAGCGCACCAAGGACCACCCGCGGTGCATACCGCGGCGGACGGGCGGCCGCGCCGGCCGCCACGCGACCACGAGCCTTAGCCATCACTCCCGGCCGGCCAGGCCAGAGGAAGGAACAACCATGAACACCAATGCAAGTTCGACCCACCGGCTCCACGGGCTGCCCGGCGCGGTGGCTGCCTCGGCCGCCTTCGCGGCGAACGCCTGGGCGGCGGTCCCGCCCAGCCGCGGCAGTCCGCCAGGTCGCTACCTGGCCGGCCCCGGCCTCCTCGCGGCTCCGCTGGCCGCCGGCGGCGGCGAGCACCCGGCGGCTGCCGCAGGGGGAGGGCAGCCGTCATGATCGGGATGTACGCGATCATTGCGGTCGCCGTGCTCGCCGCGGGCATCGCAGTCGGCATCTTCACGATCGTCTCGATCGGGACCCGCCGCGAGGAGCGCATCTTCCGCGAGGAGCGGATCATCAGCCTCAGGGACGTCAGCAGCCCGGGCAGGGCTGAGAGCGCGGCACGGGCCTTCTACGGCCACTACACCCGGACCCCGCAGGTGGACCACGAGGGCGCCCACCTGCGTGACAACCTCCGGGTGGTCACCGGAGGCGGTCCCCAGTCCTAAGGACACCCATGACCGGCAGGTTTCAGCACCCAAGGGCCGGCGTGCGGGCAGACGGGCCCGGGAGCTCATCCGGCGGCTGGCCCGTTCGCCGGAGCCGGGCACAATACGCAAAGTTCCAATGCGGTTACATAACAACATTTTCAGCGGCACATTGACCACATCAGAACCATTGGAAACACTGGCCGCCTGCGAGGTGCCGGGCTATGGCCGCGGGCCGCGCGGTTCGAGGTGCCGGGCCCATGGCCGCGGGCCGGGCACGGTTACGGCGCGGCCAGGTGATCCCGCCAGGAGTGCTGCGGCACGAAACCGAGCGCCTCCCTTGCCCGGCCGGTCGCCAGCAGTGACCCGAACTCGCCCACGTCCCTGGTGAGCGGCACGCCAGGGAAGACCTCCTCGAGCAGGCCGGCCGAGGAGCGGTTCATCACCGTGTCGGCGGCGGCGATGATGTAGCTCGCGCTGCCTTGGGCGGGCGCCTCCAGGGCCAGCCGGCATGCCGCCGCCGCGTCCCGCTCGTCGATGTAGCCCCAGAGGTTCCACCTGCGCGCCTGCGGATCCGTCCAGTACGAGGGGAACCGCTCGTAGTCGGCCGGGCCGAGGATGTTGGAGAACCGCAGGCCGATGAAGGGGACGCCGGACCATTCGGCGATGTGCGTGGCGATGGTCTCGCTTGCGACCTTGGACAGCGCGTAGGTGGTCGTCGGGAACGGGTAGTGGTCCTCGTCCACCGGGGCGTACCTGGGCGGCACCTCGAACGGCAGGCCCAGCGTGGTCTCGCTCGACGCCCAGACGACGCGTTCGATGCGGGCCTGCGCCGCCGCGAGGAACACGTTGAAGTTCATGGCCATGTTGGCGTTGAACGTGGTCGCGGGGGTGTGGATGTCCGGTGCCGGGATGTTGGCCAGGTGAACGACGGCGTCGGTGCCCGCCAGTACCTCCACCGCCTGGCCGTGATCGGTCAGGTCGGCCAGCAGCAGGCCGGTGCCCAGGTCGTGTGGCGGCCGTACCAGGTCGGTGGCCACGACGTCGTATCCGTGGGCGAGAAGTTCGGCCACCGTGACCCGGCCCGCCCTGCCGCTGGCGCCGGTGACGCAGATTCGCTTGGTCATGGAGCCAGGATGGCAGAGCACCCCGCGCCCGGAGCCCGCGGGCCGCGGACGTTCAGTCGTGCGCGATCCGGTGCGACTGGGCAGTGGGCAGCCGGGCCCGGCGCCGCCAGCGCCTGCCGAGCCGGCGAGCCCGGAACAGCACGATCAGCCCAGCCAGCATCAGCAGCGCGCAGCCCGCCAGCTTCCAGGCGGAATGGTGCACGGCCTGGATGGTGCCCGGCGCGGCCCGCCGGCGAAGCTCGCGGACCTGGGCACCGTTCCCGGCCCGGGGGCCGCCGCCGCCCGGAGCACCGCCAGCCTGCCCGCCTCGGCGAGCGCGCCGGCCGGGTCGAGGAGGCCGAAGCCGCCGGACAGGCTGTACCCGCCGGCCGGGGCAGTTGCCGCAACCGTTTGCCGCACCGCCACGAGCCATTCCCCGGGAAGCCATTCCACCGTTCGCGTGCGCGCAGGCACGCTCCGGGGCGGCCGCGGTGCCCCGGGGGACCGCGGCTCAGCCGTTCTTGAGCTTGCGCCAGCCGCCGGCCCGGTTGTTCGCGATGATCTGCCGGAACATCGCGCCGAGGGCGGGCGCGTTGATCGTCTCGCCCTGGCGGACCGCCACCGTGCGAGCGGTCTTGTTGCCGTGGCCGCCGGTGATGATGCCGTCGGGGTCCGGGACGATGCCGCCGTCGTAGAGGAACACGTTCACGTGGTCCTTGGCCGCCAGCAGCGCGCAGATGTTGCCCGCCAGCACGAAGTAGGGCTGGCGGGTCCGCTTGATGGTCTCGGTGACCTCCGCGTCCGCGGCGTGGACCAGGTCGCGGACCTGGCGGCAGATGGCCTGCTGCCACCCGGGCAGGTCCTCGATGTAGGCGTCGACGCGCGGATCCTTGACGTAGGTCATGACACCTTCACCCTAGGCCAGCCGCGCCGCTCGATCAGGCCCACGGCGCGCGCCTGCCGGGCCGCGGTCAGCCCGAGCCGGGGACCGAACCGCCGGACCAGGGCGTACCCGGGCGGGAAGTCAACGTCACCAGCAAGCAAGCCGGCGCCGGCCGCCTCGCTGCTGCCCGCACCTGTCACCATTGGTGCGCCAGGCAAACGGCGGCGTGGGGGAGGAGCCACGGGCAGCCACGACGAGCACCGGGAGAGCAAGCCAGGCGAACCGGCAGGCGCGGAGCCGGACGTCCGGTTCACCCTGGCCAACGAGCGCACGTTCCTGGCCTGGAACCGGACCGCGCTCGCGCTGGTGGTGGCCGGGATCGGCATCGTTCAGTTGCTGCCGCCGTTTCCGGGCGTCCCGTGGGGGCGCCACGCGCTCGGCGTCCCGCTGATCGTGCTCGGCGCGATCGTGTCGGTGACCGCCTACCGGGAATGGCGCAGCACCCAGACGGCGCTGCGCCGCAGCGAGCCGATGCCGCAGTCGGTGCTGCCCCGGATCCTGGTGGGCACCATCACCGGCGTCGCCACCCTGTCCGCGGTGGTCCTGCTCGTCTCGGCCGTCCGGTAGGAGCGCCGCGTGCTGCCCGGCCGGCCCGAGGACCGTTCCCCAGGCGCCGCGGCGCTGCCCGAGGACCCCGAGGACCTGTCCCCGGGAACCGCTGCGGAGCGGACCAGGCTCGCCTGGGCGCGGACCGCGATCGCCTTCGGCGCGGTCGGCCTGGCGATGCTGCGCGGTGAGCCCGTGGCCGGCCTGCTTGTGCTCGCGGTTACCCCGCTGATCTGGGCACTCGGCCGCTACGTCAGCGCGAAGGCCCGGCCGGAGGCGCGGTCACGAAGGCTGCTGCTTGTCACCGTGGCCGTCACCGGCGTGGCCGTGCTGGCCACGGTCGCGGCGCTGCTCGGCCACGCCGGCCCGGTCCGGTTGCGCTAGTCCCCCCTGGCCCAGCGGCGCTGCGAGCCGTCGTAGTCGGCAAGCCGCCAGGCCATGGCCGACCGTGGCCGGACCGCGTACACCACGTCGAAGCCCGGCGAGCGCTGGCCGGACGCGAGCCCGGTCAGCGGCGCTGGCCGGCCAGCACCCGGGCCGAGCCAGCGGGGCCGGCGCCCCCATCGGCCGGGCCAGCGGGGGTGCCCTGGTCCTTGAGGATCGCCTGGCCCTTCACCAGCCAGGCCACGCCGAACGCGACGATTGCCAGGGCCTCCAGCCAGAACAACGGCTGGTACCTGGCGACCACCTCGCCGAGAACGAACGCCTGGATGGGCACCAGGATCAGGCAAGCCACGATCACGCAGCCGCAGGCGCGGTAGACGAAGTCGCGCTTGCGCTTCTCCGCGGGCCGCGCATCTGGGGAGTCCGTCTTGGTGAACAGGAACAGCGCGATGATCGCCAGCATGGAGAACAGCAGCCCGGCGAAGGCAAGGTGGGTGTAGCCGAGGACCTTGGCGGCCTGCGATGGATCCGATGGCGTGGTGGGGCAGAACGCCACGCCGACCGCAAAGAGGCCGGCCGCGTTGGTGCAGAGGTTGTCCTGCCAGCCGTACCCGCGGTAGGCGAACAGGAACACCCCGATGGCGCAGAGGGCACCGACCAGGACGTTTCGCATGCTGGTGTAGTAGTAGGCGCTGATCGATGTCTGGAAGATGATCCTCGATGCCAGCAGCATGTAGATGCCGGCCAGGATGAACGGCAGCAGGATCCCGATCAGCCCGATGGCCTTCCGCAGCGTCAGGTACGAGATGACCCGCTGATCAGATGCGGGCTGTGTGTAACTCATTGCCTCCTCTCCCTTCTTCTTGCCGGTGCCGCGTACACGGCAGGCGCCGGGCAGGTCAGAGGATGTCCGCCCGTATCTGGTAAGAGGCGTGGAAGGAGGCGTTGATACGTGAGAGTGCAAAGATGGCCGGTTATGCGCCCTCCGCTGGCCGCCGCGGCCGTGGTCGCCGTGCTGCTCGCCGCGGGATGCGCCGGCGGCAGCCGGCCGCCTGCGGCGTCCCCGGCGCCCCTGCCGCCGGACCCACGGACCCAGGCCGCACTGCTGCGGATCGCCACGGCGTTCAACCACGACTACGACAGCCGCGACTATGGGCCGGTGTACGCGCGGTGGGATGCCCGCAGCCGTGCCATCATCAGCCGGGCCTCCTACATCCGGCGGCACCGGGAGTGCCCGGGTCCGCCGCAGCCGGCGTCGGTGACCGAGAGCGCGGGCCCGGGCCCGCGGGGGGCGTGGCTGGTGCACTACCAGATCGGCGGGCAGCAGCTCACCGACTACTGGTTCTACGTGCGCCACCGGTGGGTGTTCGACCTGGTGCTGAGCAACCCGGACGCGGTGCGCTTGTACCGGATGTCGCCGCAGCGTTACGCCGCGGCGGTCGGCTGCGCGGGCGAATCGGGGTAAGCATGGCAGCGAAGCTGGCGCTGGTCGTCCGGACCGACCTCGGCATGGGCCGCGGCAAGATCGCGGCGCAGGTGGCGCACGCCGCGGTGGCCGCTGTGCTGGCCACCGGCCGCAGCAGGGACTTTGCCGCGTGGCTGGCCGAGGGGCAGCCGAAGGTGGTCCTCAAGGTTGCCTCGGCGGATCAGTTGCTTGACGTGGCGCGGCGGGCGCGCGCCGCCGGGCTGCCGGTGGAGCTTATCCAGGACGCCGGCCGCACCCAGGTGGCGCCGGGCACGGTGACCTGCTGCGCGGTCGGGCCTGCCGACAGCGCCCGGATGGACCCGGTCACCGCGGAACTCGCGCTGCTGTGACCCGCGGCTGTCACAGGATGGCGATGGGGTTCACCGGGGAGCCGGTGCCGCCGGGCAGCCGCAGCGGGGCGATGACGCACAGGAACGACCAGCGGCCCGCCGCCTCGCAGGCCGGCACCAGGTCATCGAACTGCAGGTAGTCGAGCAGCTGCAGGCCCAGTGCGTTGATCGCGAGCACGTGCACGGGGAACGCGACGCCGTCCACGACGCTGGGCGCGGTGTCGCTGTTGCTGTCACAGCCGAGCGCGGCGACCTGCCGCTCGGCCAGGAACCCGGCCGTGTCCGGGTGCAGCCCGGCGCGGGATCGCGCCACCTCCCACGGCCCAAGTTCGGCGCGCCGCCGCCGATGGCCGACCCGGACGAACAGCAGGTCGCCGGGTCCGGCCCGGACCTGCTGCGACCGCTCGGCGGCGGCCAGTTCCGCCGCGGTGACGTGCTCGCCCGGCTCGAGCCAGGCGACACCCCGGAGCCGGGGAATGTCCAGCAGCACGCCCCGGCCGACGATGCCGTCCCGCGCGTCGTCGATGGACAGTTCGGCCGCGCCGCGCGAGGTCACCACGGCCGCCGGCACGCCGTTGTACAGGGTGCCGCCGTAGCTCACGTGGCAGAGCGCGTCGATATGGCTGTCCACGTCGCCGTGCACGTTCATGGTGATCTGGTCGGCGGCGAACGACACGCCAGGCACGTCGGAGGGCTCGGCGGGCAGCCGTTTCATGTGCCGCGAGCCCGGCTCGGGATTGTCCGGCCCGCTGCTGGCCAGCGGGGCGGCCATGGTGACCGTCCGCCCGGCGCGGACCTCGCCCGCCGCGGCGGCCAGCCGCTGCGGGGTGATGTGGTTCAGCGCCCCGCGGCGGTCTGCGGCGCCCCACTGGGCCTGGCCGCGCAGCCGCTCGTAGAGCGCGCGGAAGTTGGCGGCGGACATCTTCGGATCGCTCATTTCCACCTCCGCTACCCGGCAACTGTCCGGCCATTCTGCCGCCTGCCCTGGTTTACCAGCCGCCCGGCGGGTAGCGGCAACGCCATGATCGAGCGAGGCTCCGCCGCGGCACGTCACGCAACGCCACGGGGAGCAATCCGCCATCTTTGGTGACAGCGCGTTATCCTGAAACGTCAAGATCCAGTAATCCGCATGATGGAGCTGCCGTGGCTGCCGGGACGGAGGACCTCCGCGGGGGTCCGGGCGGGCATGCCGTGCTGTTCTACTCCGGCGGCGACGAGCTTGCCGGGCAGGTGAGCGAGTACCTGCTCGAAGCCATCCGCGCGGGCGGTGTGGCCGTCGTGATCGCCACCCCGGCGCACCGGGACTCCATCGCCGCCGCGCTGGCGGGCGCCGGGATCGACGTCGCGGCGCGTCAGGCGGCCGGCCTCTATGTCGCGCTGGACGCGTTCGAGACGATGGACCGGTTCATGGTCGCCGACTGGCCGAGCGCGGCCAGCTTCTGGCAGGTGATCAGCCCCATCATCGCCAGGGCGGCCGAGGCCGGGACACCCGTGCACGTGTTCGGCGAGATGGTCGCGCTGCTGTGGGACTTCGGGCAGGTCAGCGCGGCCATCGAGGTCGAGGCGATGTGGAACGAGCTGGCCGCGCAGTACTCGTTCTCCCTGCTCTGCGCCTACCCGGCCGACTCGGTGCGCGGCGACCAGCACCAGGACGCGCTGGCCGAGGTGTGCCGCGTCCACGCCAGCGTCGCTGGCGACGTGCCCGGCCGCGCCTAGCGGGATCCCTGGATCCGTACCCCGGGCGGCCGGCCGCCGGCCAGCGCGCTGTGGTGCACCAGCGGCTGGTAGCCGGCCGTGATCGCGGCCACGATCGACGGCGGGGTCAGCACCTCCACCGGCCCGGCCGGTCCGGCCTGGACGGGCGCGCCGTAGCCGCGGAACGACCACGGGTGCACCCGGCCGCCCAGGAGCAGGCCGGGCTCGCCGCCGAGCCGGACCATGACGCCGTCGGGCAGTTCCGCGACGTGCGCGCGGTAGCTGAGCTTGCGCCGGGACCGGTCGGTGCGCTCGGCGTGCAGGGCCGCGTCCATCTCCGGGGCCAGCGGGCGCCGGGGCAGCTGCCGGGCGGTACGCCACGCCTGCGTGAAGGCGAGATAGTCGGGGCGGCGGCAGTACCCGCACGGCCGGTGCCCGGCGGACAGGGCGGTCGCCTCGTCGAGGAAGAACAGCGCGGTCCACCGGCCCGGCGGCATCGGATCGCGCTGGACGCCCTTGAACTCCAGCAGGCAGCAGATCCACAGCTTCGAGCGCCAGCGGCTGACGCCGAGGCTGCGGCCCTGTCCGTGCAGGCAGCCGCGATTGCCCATCATCAGGCCACGGCTGCCGTCCGCGACGATCTCGCCGGTTGGCGTCACCCGGTTCTGCAGCGGCATAGGCGTATCCTCCGCTGAGGGTAGGACACTGGCAGCCGACGAGAGGTGAGGGGCTGCGCGGATGCATGTGGTGGGCATGGTGCTGCACCCGGCCCGGGACTCCGCCGAGGCGGTGACCGCCGTGCTGGGCTGGGCGCAGCGCAAGGGCGCCCAGGTCCTGGGCATCGAGGCGGAGATCAGCAGGCTGAACTGCGCCGCGATCGGGGTCACCGCCGCCGAGCTCGGCCAGCGCTCGGACCTGCTGGTGAGCCTCGGCGGCGACGGCACGATGCTGCGGGCGCTGCGGCTGGCCGACCGGCAGCGCGCCCCGGTGCTCGGGGTGAACCTGGGCAAGCTCGGCTTCCTGGCCGAGGTGGACGTGCCCGAGCTGGCCGGTGCGCTGTCCGCCATCGACGACGCAGGAGTTCACGATCGAGCCGCGGCTGGCGGTGGACGCCGTCCTCGGCGACCAGGTGGTCACCGCGTTCAACGACGTGGCCCTGGTCCGCTTCCCCGGGCATGCGACCGCGGCGGTCGGGGTGCGGGCCGCCGGGCACCCGTTCGTCAGCTACGCCGCCGACGCGGTCGTGGTGGCCACCCCCACCGGGTCCACCGCGTACAGCTTCTCCGCTGGCGGGCCGATCGTCAGCCCGGCGGTCGAGGCCCTGCTTGTCACCCCGGCCGCGCCGCATTCGGCCTACAACCGCGGCCTGGTGCTCTCGATCCACGACAGCCTGGCGCTGGACATCCTGCCCGCCAGCGGGCGGCTCGCCGTGGAGGTCGACGGGCAGGTCGCCGCGCACGTGGAACCGGGGGACTCGGTGGAACTGCGGCCGCGTCCCGGCGCCGCGCACGTCGTCCGGCTGGGCCGCACCACGTTCTACGAGCGGGCCCGGCGCAAGCTCCGGCTCACCGACTCCGCCGAGGTCCCGGCCGGCTGGGCGCGCCACGAAGACTGAGGTGTGCCGGGTGCGGCGTTGCTGGCGGCTAGGAAAGCCGCAGCCGCATCGTCTCTTCGCTGCGTGCCGGGTGGTCCGGCAGTGTCTGCCGTTCGTTCGTGCTCTGGAAGCCGAATCTCTCGTAGAGCCGCATGCGCTCGGTCGTTGCCGTTCAGGATGTAGAGCCAGACCGTGCGCACACGGGAGTCGCGAAGGCGGTCGAGGACCGTCCTGAGCAGGATCGAGGCCACACCGCGCCCGCCGGACTCAGGCGCGACCCACAGGTACTCCAGATCGCATTCGTGCGACGGCGTGTCAGGCTACCCTGGTGACTCCGACAAGCCCGACGTCCTGGATCCGCCCACGCGCTCATGACATTCCATTCACCGCGCACGAACTCCTGGCGCCACCGCTGTTCGGTGAAGGCCGCCTCGGCTTTGTGGCTCGCCAAGAACGCAATGGGATCGGCATCAGGGCGGTGAGACGGATGTTCCGCAACCTGCGCCAATCGTTCTCGATGAGCACCTCTACCCGGAAGCTGGTCACGGAACCGATGCCCCTCGCTTCCGGACGCTGACAACTAACGCCATTCGGATTGTTACAGTGTGTCCGGCTTGCGTACAACTGCCGAGGG
>CAVPMG010000002.1:0-15193 GCA_963706115.1 uncultured Actinomycetes bacterium
GTGTACGGCCGGGCGATCGCGCTGGCCGCGGCGGGCAGCTTCAGCCTGGCCCCGCTCGTCACCGACCGGTTCGGACTGGCCAGCGCTGGACCGGCGTTCGGTATTGCCGCGAAGCGAAAGGGCCTCAAGGTCGTCATCGAGCCAGCGGCCTGACGGCAGGAGCGGCGCGGCGGGCCGCCCGTCCCGGTCCGCCGCCATCACGGTACCTGCCGGTAACATCCTGCGGGTGGCTGATAGCTTCTTCGTGCCGCTCGGCGAGGACAGGTGGCTCGCCACGGTGCACACCACAGGACCGTGGGACGAGCGTGCCCAGCACGGCGGGCCGCCCTCCGCGCTGCTCGCGCGTGCCATGCAGCGCCGCGAGCCGCGCGAGGACATGGTCGTGGCCAGGTTCACCACCGAGATCCTCTCGTCCATTCCGGTCGGCGAGGTCGAGGTGCGGGCCCGCGTGGCCCGGCCGGGGCGCAGCGTGCAACTGCTTGAGGCGGTGCTCACCGCGGCCGGGCGCGAGGTGGCCTGGGCCCGGGCGTGGCGGGTGCTGCGGACCGACTGCCCGGACACCGGCCCGGGGCTGGCCAAACCGCCGCCGCTGCCCGAAGCCAGCGCGCCGCTGACGCCCGGCGGCTGGGTGGACGGGTACCTGTCGGCGATCGAGTGGCGCGCGGTGCACGGGATCTTCGGCGAGCCCGGCCCGGCCACGGTGTGGGCCAGGATGCGCTACCCCCTGGTGCCGGACGAGGAGCCGGCCCCGCTGGAACGGGTCCTGGCGGTGGCCGACAGCGGCAACGGCGTCTCCGGGGAACTCGACCTGCGCCAGTGGCTGTTCATCAACCCCGAACTCACGGTCCACCTGTTCCGGGAGCCGGCCGGGGAGTGGATCTGCCTGGATGCGCAGAGCAACGTCGCGGCCGGCGGGACCGGGCTGGCGACGTCGGTCCTTTCCGATCTGGACGGCCCCGTGGGCGTGGGTGCGCAGTCGCTCCTGGTCGCGTCGCGAGGCGGCCACCCCGGCTGAACGGGGCGTGCATGTTAACAACGAGGCCCCTTTGGGGTGCTGCGTACGCGCGGCACGTCGCCACGCTGGCCTCATCCGGGAGTCGGCCGATGGGCTCACCGGAGAGGCCCCGCTCCGTCCCCGTGAGCCTCGAGTGGGCCGATCGGCTGGTGCCCGCCCGGCTCCGGTTCAGTCGGCCTGCGGAAGGATCGGGCCGGACAGGCAGTACAGCGGTTCTGGTCCTTGGCCGCCCAGGTGGCCGATCCGGTGGCACGGAACCGAGGTGGGGCTCGGCGATGGCGACGGTGGTGGCGGCGGCGCCGCCGGTGGGGCCACGGCGGGGATGGTGACCTTGCCGATCAGGTGATGGCCCCGGTAGGCGCGCACCACGATCGTGGTGTTCGAGGTCTGGGCCAGGATCAGGCCCGCGATCCCGCCGTTGTTTCCCCGGGCGACGGCGAGCGTGCGCGCGGCGGCGAGCGGGGTCACCGTGACCACCGGTGCGTGAGCGCAGTTCGTGCTGATGGTGATCGCGTCCATGGCGATGTTCTTGACGCTCCAGCGCGCGGGCCGCGGGATCACCGAGTGCGCGGGCGCGCGGGCCACCCGGCGGCTCCGGGCGCTCATCGGGAGAGGCACCGCGGGTTCCAGGCGCGATCCGTGACGGTTCAAGAACGTGCCGCATACCACCAGCGGAAACACATTCGGCGGACAGGCACACAGGTAGATGCCTGGTCCGCAGGCCGTCGCGCATGTGGTGACCACGGCGGCCAGCAACAGAGCGGTTCGAAAGGCTGACTTCACCGGACGTGCCTCCTCCAGCCCGGTGATTGGACGCTGGTCGCCGACGTCTCGTTCCACCGTGTCGCTAGGTGAGGTGCACCATCACAGGCTGGTGGTCCACTCGATGATCAGGCGTCGGCCCTGGTCGGCGGGGTCTTGCCTGGTGCCAGGTGAGGCTGGACGGATTCGTGCCAGGTGATGGTTGACACTGACCCTAGGGGCGCTTCGATCAGACGAGCGGGTCGAACCCGAACTCCCGGACCTCTTGCGCACAGCGGCAGGCGGCCGCGATCTTTTCGGCCCACTCGAGGGCAGCCTCCCGTGTCGGCACGTCGACGATGGTGACGCCTCCCCACAGCTCCTTGGTCTGCGGGTAGGTGCCGGCGGTGACCGTCCCGTCACCGGCCACCATGACGGGCTCCACGTCCTCGTCCAGTCCGCCGGCGAAGAGGTACACACCGGCATCTTTGGCTTCCTGGATGACCGCGTGTGCGGCCCTGGCCACCTCCGGCCCGTCCTCGTCGGGGATGTGGTCCATCGCGTCGCCGGGGAACGAAATCAGGTATCGCGTCATCTCAAGACTCCTCTTGCCTCGGCGGCCTACTCCGGCAGCCTCTCACCTGTTAGACGAACGCGTCGCTCGGGATCCAACGCTCTTCCAGAAGTTCTGGCGAGGCCTCCATCGCGCGCGGAGGCCGCTGTCCGGCACTTCGGCAGTTGCGTCCGCTCATGCATGCGATCCGCGCTTTGGACTGTCACAGATCTGTTGGCGGACGTGTCGCGCATCACCCGACGGAGGACAACTGCCTGCCTGCTTTGCGGCGGGGTCTGGGTTGTGCCTTTCTTCGTGACACCTTCTAGGGCACCAGATTTACATTCATGGACCCTGACCGGTGACCCCGGCCACGATCAGGTCCACCACCCGGCGGGCGAACTGGTCACTCAGTGGCCGGTGGCCCTGCAGCAACCGGTGGTACGCCGAGCCGAACAGCAGGTCGAGCACGACGTCGGCGTCGGTGCCCGCGGGGATCTCCCCGCGGTCGATGGCCCGCTGGACCAGGACCGTGTTGCTGGCCCGGAGTGGCTCGAACACCCGCTCCCGCCATGCGGCCGCGAGCGCGGGGTCCCGTTGCGCCTCGGCGACCAGCCCGGCCAGCATCCGGCCCGCCGGGGTGCGGGTCACCGACCGGATCCAGCCCCGCAGCGCGGCGAGCAGGTCGCCGCGGAAGGTCCCGGTGTCGGGCAGTGGCTGCTGCCGGGAGAACTCGGCAAGGAATGCGTCGAGCGCGAGGGCGCCCCGGGATCCCCAGCGGCGGTAGACGGTGGCCTTGCCCACCCCCGCCCGGGCGGCCACCTCCTCCATCGACATCCCGCCGAGGCCGCGCTCGGCGAGCAGTTCCGTGGCTGCTGCCAGGATGGCCCGGTCCGCCTCCTCGCTGCGCGGCCGGCCGCGCCTGCCTGGCACATCAGGCCCGGGGGAGGAGTGTCCTACCTCACTTCCGGCCCCTGGAATACCCGTGCCGTCCATAAGGTTGCAGCGTACAGCAAAGAAACGAGACGTAGCGTATCGAAAAAGGTGTTTCCCGCGTGATGTTCCTGACCAAGGAGCGCACCCAGTCCAGGCATCGGATCCCTCAGCCCGCCAAGCCGGCTCCCGCAGCCTCGCCGGCCCGTCCGGCCACGCCGGGTCATACGGCACCGCCGGGCCATACTGCACCGCCGGCCCGCTCGGCATCACCGCCCGCCCGGCCGTCCCCGGAGCCGGCCCGGCTGCACGGGGCGGCGCTGGTCCTCATCCTGACCGCGGCGTTCATGGTGGTCCTCGACTTCAGCATCGTGAACGTGGCGCTGCCTTCCATCGAGGCCGAGCTTGGCTTCCCCGCCGACGCGGTGCAGTGGATCATCACTGCGTACGCGATCGCCTTCGGCGGCCTGCTGATCCTCGGCGGCCGCGCCGCGGACCTGTTCGGCCGCAAGCGCATGTTCATCGCCGGGCTGCTGGTCTTCTCCGCCGCCTCGCTGGCGGGCGGCCTGGCCCACGACCCGGTCCTGCTTGTCGCCTCCCGCCTGGTGCAGGGGGCCGGGGCCGCGCTCGTCGCACCCGCGGCGCTGTCCCTGATCACCACCGGGTTCGCCGAGGGGCCGCAGCGCAACCGGGCCCTGGGCATATATGGCGCGACGGCCTCGGTCGGCTTCGTCGCCGGGCAGGTCCTCGGCGGCGTCCTGGTGCAGTTCACCAGCTGGCGCGCGGTGTTCCTGGTGAACGTGCCGGTCGGCCTGCTGGCCGTGGCCCTGGCTCCGTGGCTGCTCGGCGAGTCGCGCCGGCGCAGGCCGGGGGCCAGGCTGGACGGCGCCGGAGCGCTCCTGATCACCGTGGCGGTGGCCGCGGCCGTGTTCGCCGTGTCCCAGCTCGACGTGCTCGGCTTGGCCTCTCCGGTCCTGCTCGGTGCGATGGCCCTGGCGGTCGTGGCCGTCGCGGGATTCGCCGTCGTCGAGCGGCACCAGCCCGACCCGCTCATCCGCGCCGACCTGCTTCGGATGCCCGGGCTGCGCAAGGCCAGCACGATGAACCTGCTGCTCGGCCTGTGGAACGCCGGCGAGCTGATCGTCTTGTCGCTGTACTTCCAGCAGGTACTGCACGACTCTCCGCTGGTGACCGGGCTGGCCATCGCGCCGCAGGGGATCATCGGGTTCACCGCCGGGGTGTTCGGTGCCCGGCTGGCCAACCGGGTGGGCGTCCGCCGGGTGCTGGTGCTGACCAGCGCGGTGACCACCCTCGGCTTCCTCGTGCTGACCAGGCTGCCCGCCACCGGCGGTTACAGCCCGCTGCTCGCGGCGGTAATGCTGGTCGGTTTCGGTACCGCGGGAACCGCGTTCGGGACCATGGTGACCGCCAGCCACGGAGTGGCGGACGACGACCAGGGCCTGGTCGGCGGGGTGATCAACACCAGCCGCCAGGTCGGCGCGGCCATGGGGGCGGCGCTGCTGCCCGCCGTCGCGGGCGCGGTGGGCCGGGATGGGCACACAGTGGCCTCCGGGGACCGGGCGGCCATGCTCACCGGGGCGGTGGCCGCCGCGCTCGCCCTCGCGGTGGCGCTGCGCGGCATGGCCCGCAGCGCACCGCGGCCGCGGAACGGCTGACCGGCGATGATCAAGGCCGGGTGAGGCCGTGTTCCTGGCCAGGGAAACACGGCCCCAGCGGGCCTATCTCACAGTCATTGGCCACCGTCGCCCGGGTCGCCCATCCGCGCGGCCGAATCCCTGACCGTCGGGGTGTCCGCCTGAGCCGACAGCTTCCGCGCCGCGCCGCCCGGCCCACGGGCACGGGCGGCGGCGCAGGGCCGCCGGCGAGTCAGCGCGGCGCGGAGACCGTGTGCGGGACCGGGGCGGCCGGCCCGGCTGAGACTGGCCCCGAGGCGGGCAGGGTGAGCGTGATGCGCAGCCCGTGCGGGTCGTTCAGGCTGGCCTGTGCCGTGCCGTTGTGGGTGATGGCGACCGCGTTGACGATGGCGAGCCCGAGGCCGGAGCCCGGCGGGCAGCTCTGGCCCGGGCCGCTCCGGTAGAACCGGTCGAAGATCCGGGCGAGCTGGTCAGGGGGCACGCCGGGGCCGTTGTCGCTGACCTCGATGGTGATGCTGCCGTTGTACTGGGCGGCGGTGAGGGTGGCCGTGGTGTGGCCCGGGGTGTGCGCCCTGACGTTGGCGAGCAGGTTGTCGACGGCCCGGCGGAGCAGTTCCTCGTCCCCCGTGCCGGAAAGGCCGGGGGCGATGTCGGTGTGCCAGGCCCGCTCCGGGTCGGTGATCTCGGCGCGCTCGGCGCACTCGGTGACCAGTGCGGTGACGTCCACCGGCTCGGCGTGCTGCCGCGGATGCTGGTCCAGGCGGGCCAGCCGGAGCATGTCGTCGACCAGGGCGCTCATCCGCTGCGCCTCGTGCGCGATGCGGCGCATCGCCTCGTCGACCTGGTGCGGCTCCCGCAGCGCGCCCTGCTGGTACAGCTCGGCATTGGCGCGCAGCGAGGCCAGCGGGTTGCGCAGCTCATGGCTGGCGTCGGCGAAGAAGCGCCGGGTCAGTTCCTGGCTGGCCTCGCGCTCGCTGACCGACGTCTCGATCCGGGTGAGCATGCCGTTCAGCGCCGCGCCGAGGCGGCCGACCTCGGTCCCCTGATCTTGCGGGCGGACCCGCTCGGTGAGATCACCGGCGGTGATCTTGTCCGCCTGGCTGGCCATCCGTTCGATCGGGCGCAGGCCGCGGCGCAGCACCAGGCCGATGCCCCCGGCCACCAGCAGTCCGACGGCGACCGAGACGATGGCCAGGATCAGTTCCAGGTGGTCGACGGTGCTGCTGACGTCGCTGAGGCTGGTGGTGGCGTAGAGGAAGCCGCCCGGTTCCCTGATGGCGCCGAGCCTTAGCGTGACGTCACCGTCCGCGCTGATCACAGTCTGGGCGCCGTGGTTAGCGGCGAGCAGGCGCAGCAATTGGTCAGGCGGGACGCGCGGGACCAGGCCGGGGTTCCCGCGACGAACTCACGTGGGCTCTTCCCGCCGACGAACCCGACCCCGAACTGCACCAGGATCGGTGCCGGGACCTCGAGCCGCGGTCCGGCGATCACCCGCTGGACGCGCGGCGGCCCACCGGCCGACGGCCGCGACCGTCCGGCCGACGGCCGCACATTCGGCGGCAGCCGGGCCGGCGTGTCGCAGACCCACCGGCAGTCTGCGCTGGAAGTCCGTGCTCCCCGACTGTCTCCTAGAGATCCAATTGGCGCTGGGGAGGCGCGTGATCGTCATCGGCCGGTAGAGGCCGAGCACGGTCTGGAGCTGTGCGTCGGTGTGGCCGAGCAGGTACCGGCGCAGCGCGCCGACCGCGGCGAAGTCGAAGGCGACCAGGGCGATCACGGTGACGGCCAGCACGCCGGCCAGCACCCGGGTGCGGAGCTGGGCCCGGCGGGGCCGCTGCAGCGTGAGGATGGCGTGCCAGTCCGGCCGCTGGGGCTTCCGGCGAGAGCCGCCGGGGCAGCCTAGGCGTCCGCACCGTTGGCCCCTTCGCCGGTGCGGGGCAGGCGCAGGCTGTAGCCGATGCCCCGCTGGGTATGGATCACGTCGGTGCCGTACTGGGCCAGTTTGCGCCGCACGTAGGCGACATAGGTGGAGACGACCGTGCTGGACCCGCCGAAGTCGTAGTCCCACACGTGGGCGAGCAACTGCGACCGGGTCAGCACCCGGCCGGGGTTGAGCATCAGGTAGCGCAGCAGCCGGAACTCGGTCGGGGACAGCTCGACCAGGTGACCGGCGCGGCGGACCTCGTAGCTGTCCTGGTCCAGTTCGATGTCGGCGAAGGTGAGCACCGGGCCGGCCGCCGTGGTGGGCCGGGTGCGGCGCAGCACGGTGCGGATCCTGGCCGCCAGTTCCTCCAGTCCGAACGGCTTGGTCAGGTAGTCGTCGCCGCCGATGGTCAGCCCGTTCACCTTGTCGGCCTGGGTGTCCCGGGCGGTCAGGAAGATCACCGGCACCCGCAGGCCGTCCCGCCGCAGCCGGGCCACGACCTCGAACCCGTCGGTGTCGGGCAGCATCACATCCAGCACGACCAGGTCGAACGGGCGGTCCCTGGCCAGCCGTAGCGCGCCCGCGCCGTTGTCCGCCGTGGTGACCTCGAAGCCCAGGAACCGCAGCGAGGCGGCGACCGCCTCGCGCAGGAACGGCTCGTCATCGACTACCAGTAGCTCCCCCTGGCCGGGGGGCAGGTTCGCCGCCGCCTCAGTCATCGCCGTGCTCCTTGCCCTCACGGGTCATCTGACCACGTTAACCCCAGGTTCCGGTGTGAGGAGCATGCGAGTTTGGTGTGAGGAGAGGGGAATCCGCAGGTCCGGCGGGGTGCCCCGGCACTCACACCGAACTCACACGCAATACGCGCAGCGCACTGAGGTGGGCCGCCCATGATGGTCCACGGCACACCGCCATCACCCATCGCAAGGCGGACCCCGACATGACCGACGGCACCCGTCCCGCCCGCCCGCGCCCGGCGCCCGGGATGGTACTGGGCCACCGTCATGACCTGGGCGGCCGTCAATAACAGCACAATCACTCTCACTTTGAGAGGAACAGGCATGAGCCCTCATTCTCCGCACTTCCAGTCCGCGCAGCGGGCCCGCAAGACATACCTGCCAGGTGGTGGATCATGAGCGGCACCATTTCCTCGGGCCGTAAGGCTGGCCCGGAGGTGACCCGTCGTCGCGGTGGCCGGGGCTGGGTAGTGGCCGGGGTGGTGGTCGTGGTCATCGCGGCGGGCGTGATCGTGGCCGCGGCCACGGGCGCGTTCAAGGGCTCCGGCTCGGCCGGGCCGGGGGCGGCCGGGACCGCGTACCACACCTCGGTCGCGACGGTGAAGCGGGAGACGCTGACCTCGCAGAGTTCGCTGTCGGGGACGCTGGCGGATTCGGGTTCGTACACGATCGTGAATCAGGCGACCGGGACGGTGACCACGCTGCCGGCGGTGGGCAAGACGATCCGCCAGGGCGGAGTGCTGTATCAGGTGTCCGGGGCGCCGGTGGTGTTGCTGTACGGGAACGTCCCTGATTACCGGGACATGTCCGAGGGCCTGACCGGCGCGGATGTGCGGGAGTTCAACAAGGCGATGATCGCGCTCGGTTACACCACCCGGGCCGACGTGCTGGCCGCGGGCCTGGGCATGGGGTACTTCAGCGCCGCGACCGCGACGGCCTGGGAGGACTACCAGACCGCGCTGGGGGTCACCGTCCCCTCCGCGACTGTCACGCTTGGGCAAGTCGTGTTCCTGCCGACCGCCGCGAAGATCAGCGCGTGGGAAACGGGGATCACGCCGGGGACGGCCGCCGCGCCGGGCACGGCTTTGATGACCGCGACCTCGCCGGTGCCGCAGGTGACGATCAACCTGGACCCGTCGCTGGAGACCGAGATCAAAGCCGGCGAGAAGGTGGGCATCGACCTGCCCGAGGGCGGCGCCACCACCGGGGTGGTGACGCAGGTCAGCAAGGTCGCCTCGACCAACGCCTCCGGGGTGACCAGCGTCCCGGTGTATGTGGCGCTGGATCATCCGAAGGTGGCCAGGGATCTGAGTTCGGCGCCGGTGACGGTGACGGTGACCACCGGCAGCGTGCCCAATGCACTGGTAGTGCCGGTCGCCGCTTTGATGGCCCGCTCCGGTGGTTACGACGTCGAGGTGACCGGCCCCGGCGGGCACCACCTGGTCAAGGTGCAGGTCGGGCTGTTCGACGACGCGGCAGGCCTGGTGCAGGTCACCGGCAACCTGAACCCCGGCCAGCACGTCGTGGTCCCGGCGCTGTGACCCGGGCCAGGGAGGCAGTGCGATGAGCACGGCGACGGCGGACCCGGTGGCCGGGCATCGGCCCGGGCCGGACGGCGGGCCGAGCCTGGTGCTGGAACTGGATCAGGTGGTCAAGGTGTACCCGAGTTCGCCGCCGGTGACGGCGGTCGCCGGGGTGAGCCTGGGCGTGGGCGCGGGGGAGCTGGTCGCGGTCCGCGGCCCGTCCGGGTCGGGGAAGACCACCTTGCTGCACCTGATGGGCACCTTGGACCGGCCGTCGAGTGGGAGCGTGCGGGTCACCGGGCTGGAGGTGGCCCGGCTGTCGGACCGGGGCCTGGCGGGGCTGCGTGCTAGCAGTATCGGGTTCGTGTTCCAGCAGTTCTTCCTGGCCGAGCACGCCACCGCGCTGGGCAATGTGGCCGACGGGCTGCTGTATGCCGGCGTGCCCGCTCCGGAGCGGCGGGAGCGGGCCGCCTGGGCTCTGGAACGGGTCGGGCTGGGCCACAAACTGGCCGCCCGGCCGACCCAGTTGTCCGGCGGGGAACGCCAGCGGGTGGCGATCGCCCGGGCCCTGGCCGGGGAGCCGGCGATCGTGCTGGCTGATGAGCCGACCGGCAACCTGGACTCGGCGACCGGCGCCGCGCTGCTGGACCTGCTCGAGGAACTCAACGCGGGCGGGACCACGATCGTGGTGGTCACCCACGACGGCGCGGTCGCGGCCCGGATGCGCCGCCGTATCGAAATGCTTGACGGCCGCGTCATCACCGACACCGCCGCCCCACCGGCCTCCGCGCCGCGCGACGGCGGACCGGCCGCCGCGGCACGGCACGCCGGGCCGCCCGCTGACCGGCCCGGCGGCCAGGTACCAGCGATCCCAGCCGATGAAGCAGTGCCCGGCCAGCCGCCGGCAGAGCCGGGACTACCTGAGGGGACTCCGGGCGAGGCGGCACGCTCGAGGGGACGGCGCGGCCGGCCGGGCGGCCGGTCCCCATGGCGCCCGTGGCCAGCCAAGGACGAGGAGGGGACATCATGACCACCGTCGCGCCCTCGGCAGCCCGGTTGCATCCGGCGGATCTGGCCCGCCTGGCCGCGGTCGGCCTGCGCACCCGCAAGCTGCGTGCTTCGCTGTCGGCGCTGGGCATCGCGATCGGGGTCGCCGCGATCGTGGCGGTGCTGGGCCTGTCGTCCTCCTCCCAGGCGGGGCTGCTGGCGGAGATCTCCGCGCTGGGCACCAACCTGCTGACCGTGCAGAACGGGCAGTCGCTGACCGGCGGCACCGCCCAGCTGCCCAAGGCCTCCCCGGGGATGATCTCCGTGATGTCCGGGGTCACCAACGTGCAGGACATCGGCACGGTCGGCAACAAGAGCGCCTTCCGCAGCCCCTACATCCCCTCGGTGGACACCAACGCGCTCAGCGTCGACGCCACCAGCCTGGGCCTGCCCGCCGCGGTCGGCACCACCCTCGCACACGGGGTATACCTCAACGCCGCCACCGAGAAGGAACCGGTGGCGGTGCTCGGCGCCGCCGCCGCACAACGGATGGGCATCGACCAGGTCTGGCCCGGAGAGCGGATCTGGGTTGGCTCCCAATGGTTCTACGTGGTAGGGATTCTCCACCCCGCCGTCCTCGCCCCGGAGATCGACTCCGCGGTGCTGATCGGCTACCCGGCCGCGCACACCTACCTGCGGTACGGCGGCCGGCCGACCACGATCTACGTCCGCACCGTCACGGCCGACACCACGAAGGTGGACAATCTGCTGGCCGCCCAGGCCAACCCGCAGCATCCCGAGGAGGTCAACGTCTCCCAGCCCTCGGCCGCCCTGTCCGCCCAGGCCGACGCCCAGGGTGCCTTCGACGTGCTGTTCCTGGGCCTCGGTGCGGTCGCGCTGCTGGTCGGCGCCGTCGGCGTGGCCAACATCATGGTCATCTCCGTGCTGGAACGCCGGTCGGAGATCGGGCTGCGCCGCGCCCTGGGCGCCACCAAGGGCCACATCCGCACCCAGTTCCTCGCCGAAGCCATCCTGCTCGCCGTGGCCGGCGGCGCCGCCGGAGTGATCTTCGGAATCGTCGCCACCATCATCTACGCCAACACCAAGGGCTGGGCCGTCGTCATCCCCCCGCTGGCCTGGGCCGGGGGTCTCGGCGCCACGATCGTCATCGGCGCCGCCGCCGGGCTGCTGCCCGCGCTGCGCGCCGCCCGCATGTCCCCCACCGAGGCCCTCTGGACCCTGTAACAAGTGCTGGCCTGGGGGAGCGACCCCCTGGAACCCCCCGATGGCCTGCGGCCCCGTTCCTTCGTCACGCGGCCGCGGCCCTGCTGGGTCACGGGGCCGCGGCCCTGCTGGCGCGACCCTTGGAACCCCGGATGGCTCGCTATGGTCCGGATTCCGCGACGGCGGCGGCGAAGGCGGCCATGGACGGAAACTCCCAGTCCGGCGTTACCGGCGCCGGGGGCCGCGGGGTGGCGCCCCAGCCGCCCCGGTCCTGCCGCCGGTGGATCCACACCGTGGGCAGCCCCGCCCGCTGGGCGGGCACGTGGTCGTGGAACAGGCTCTGCGCCACGTGCAGCAGGCCGCCCGGCCGGATCCCGAGGCGGGCCGCCTCGGCGGCCAGGGCCTGGAAGTTCCGCGGTGACGGCTTGTACGAGCCGACGTCCTGCGCGGTGATGACGCTGGTGAACTCGACGCCGAGCCGGGCGTTCGATCCGGCGAACGAGGCCCGGTCCACGTTGGACAGGATGATCAGCTTGACCCGCCTGCCCAGCGCTGCCAGCGCGTCGTGCGAGTCGGGGAATGCGGGCCAGTCGGGCACCGAGCGGGCCAGGCGCGCCGCGTCGTCCCCGGTGACCTCGGCGCCGAATGCGTCGCCGAGCAGCCGCATGCCCCGGGCCAGGACGTCCGGGTACGGGTCAGCCGGGTGCTCCGCTTCCACCGCGGCCTCGATGTCCGCGTACGCGGTCAGCAGTTCCTCGCCGGTCGCGTCCAGGCCGCGCGCCCGCGCCCATGGGGTGAGCACGGCCAGCAGGCCGGCCTCCCAGTCGATCAGGGTGCCGTAGCAGTCGAAGCTCAGGGCTTCGAAGTCGGTGAACTCCACCTCTCCTGAGTACCAGACCGGTGTGGCAGGGCACTAGACAGGCGCCTTACCTGCCTCGGCCTGCTCCTCGAAGATCTGGACGACCTCCTCGACGGAGTGGCCCTTTGTCTCGGGCACGAACCTGAACACGAATCCGATCGCCACCAGCGAGAGGACCGCGAACGACACCATGACCCAGGCCAGACCCCATGCATTCTGCCAAGCCGGGAACGCCTCGATCAGCGCGAAATTGGCTACCCAATCGACCGCCGCGGCGATCGCAGCCGCCCGGCCGCGCACAGATGTCGGGAAGACCTCGCCCTGGAGCAGCCAGCCCGTCCCACCGACACCGATCGCGAACGAGGTGATGAAGAACGAGAAGCCGACCATGACCACCACGGTCTTCGGAATGTCGGTCAGGAACGCGACCCCGGCCGCCGCGACCAGCATGAACACCGCCATGCCCAGGTAACCTCCCATGGCCAGCGGGCGGCGGCCGAACTTGTCGATCCACCGGAAGGCGAAATAGGTCGCTATCACGTTGACCGCGCCCAGGATGGCGGTGACCTCGACCCCGGCCACCGCGGCCGCGACGGCATTGTGCCCGCTCTGGAAGAAGGTCGCCAGGATCTTCGGGCCGTAATAGAACGGAATGTTGATACCGGTGATCTGCTGGAAGATGAAGAACACGCAGACCACGATCAGCGCCCGGATCACGCCCCTCGTCCACTGGGTTTTCCGCTGCTGCTGTATCTGCCTGTCCCTGAGCTGCTCCGCGGCCGTGCGGATCTCCTCTTCGGTGGTCTCCATCCCGAGCTGGCCGAACGCCTTCTGAGTGTCGGCGTAGCGCTCGTGCAGCATGAGCCACCGTGGGGACTCGGGCATCTTGGACCGCAGCGCCACGGCGAGGATCGCCGGGAGCGCGCCGATGCCGAGAATGAGCCGCCAGTCGAGGTTGGTAGCGTTATGCGGCCATGCCAGCAGGACGACCACGGCCACGAGATAGGACACCAGGATTCCCACGGTGATCATCCACTGCTGGATGATGCTCAGCTGGCCGCGCCGATCGCGGGGCGCGAACTCCGCGATGTAGGAGGTGGCGATCGCGGAGTCGGCCCCGATCGCGAGCCCGATGAGCGTGCGGGACGACAGCAGCATGAAGGCGTTCACGGCGAACGCCGACAGGAGCGCCCCGATGGCGTAGATGGCGGCGTCGGTGATGAGCAGGGTCTTGCGCCCGAAGTGGTCGGTCAGCGGCCCGGCGATGAGCGCTCCCGCGCCGGCGCCCAGGGATGCGCCGGCCACCAGATAGCCCGTCCAGAAGCTCGACAGGTGGTGGACATACGGAATGAAGTCCAGCGCCGAGCCGATGTTGGCGGTGTCGTATCCGAAGAGGAATCCGCCCACGCAGGCCAGCACGGCCAGGTACCAGTAGAAGTTCGTCGGGATGCGCGAATCCAGATCCTCGAGCACATTGCGCCGTGACGGCTGCGTGGCTCTAGTTTCAGATACCATCAGCGGGCCTTCCTCGCCTGTCGCCCCGGCCGCCTCACCCAAGGCAATCGCTGCACCAGGGCCGGGCTAATGCCGCGCCTCGCTACCCGGCTGGCCGGGCGGCAAACGTCGGGCCGCCGCGGGTGACAAGCTCCAAACCGGCCTGCCGGGACCGCCGCGGCAGGCATCCCGTCGCCTGGAGGGCTTCACACATTTCGTGCGCCGTCGGGCTTGACGTGCGAGACTGCCACGGGGTGGTTGTTCGGTCGATCGCGGGCCCGGGTCGGCTGGAAGCCCGTTTCCCGGTCCTTACGGGGCGGCGAATCGCCCTGGAGGGGAGCAGATAATGCCCGATCAAGAGCGTCTGTCCTACGCCCCGGCCGGGCCGGGTGCCGTCCAGCCGTGCTGGCTGTGCGGGATCCGCTTGCCCGCCGACCACATGATGGCCGACGGCGGCAGCGCCTGCGCCGACGTTCGGTGGTACTGCCTGGACAAGCGGGGATGCACCGAGCGGTGGACCGCTCGCACGGCCAGGCCGGCTGACCTTCGCCTGAGCAACGCCGGGGTGCCGGATTCCTGGGGCTCGGTCGGCTTAGAGTCGGGCGTCTCCGGCCGGTAGAACGACCGGGCGGCGGCAGGCCTACCGTGGGACCGGGGCCTGCTACAGGCCGGTGAACATGCCGTGCAGGGCGGTGACGCCGTCACCGGCAGCGCGGACGTCCAGCACGAGCTGCGTCGCGCTTGCCCGTACCGTCCAGGTTGCCCAGGGGCAGCACCGCGTCTCCACGGCGGCCAGGGCGCGCAGTTCCTCCTCGATGCCCGGTTCCGGGCGGAAGCCAAGGCGAAGGCCATCGGCGGTCTTGGCGTGCCCGGTCATCGCGCGGGCCGCGAGCCGCGCCCAGCGGCCGGCCTGCGCCGCCAGGCCTTCCATGGTGAGCGAGCAGGCCACCGGCACGCTGGCAGTGGTGTCATCGGCGGGTATCTGTGCTGCGGTCATGGCCTGCCTCCTCGATGCGGGGCCCTGAGACCTCGTCCGTCCGTCATCGTCGTTGTTAAAGTCGGCTTGATGTCAATTCCCGGCGCCGGTCCAGATGGCGCCCCGTCGCTCGACCATCGGCGCGGTGGCCAGGCTGACCGGCAAAAGCGCGTCCGCGATCCGCTACTACGAGCAGATCGGGCTGCTCCCCGAGCCCGCGCGCGGGCCGCCGGGCGGCGCAGATACGACCAGGCCACCGTGCGGACGCTGGCGGTGATCGAGACCGCACAGCGGGCAGGCCTGGCGCTCGATGAGATCAAGGTGCTGCTCTCCGCTTCGCCGGGGGACCAGGCGGCGGTCGAGCGGCTCCGCGAGGTGGCCAGCAGGAAGCTCCCGGAGATCGCCGCCCTGATCGAGCGCACCGAACTGGTGCGCGGCTGGCTGAGTGTGCGGCGCGCTGCGAATGCCCGGACCTCGACCAGTGCCCGCTGTTCGACGAGCCGGCCCTGCCCCCGGCGCCGGCGAAGGCCCCGCCACCTGCGAAGGCCAGGCAGGCTGCGCCGAGACCGCAC
>CAVPMG010000003.1:0-200457 GCA_963706115.1 uncultured Actinomycetes bacterium
CCGCACCGGTTCCGCCTGGAGCGTCAGGGTCTCCAATAATGCGCAGATTAACCATTCCGGTGTGCCGGAACTCAAGTGCTGAGTGCGGATCAACACGAACATGCGGACTATCGGTTGTCATGTGAGTTCGTCACAACCGGATGGTTTGACCCGGTTCAGGTCGGAGTTCTGCAGGAACCTGCGCCGTCAATGCGTCGGCAATCGCGTGAGCGTGTGCAGCGGCCTCTCCGGTGACGGCAGGCGGATCGGCGTGGCGGCTCGGCTCGGCTGCGACCTGGGAACATCGGTGCGCAAGCATGCGGCCCCGTTCAGCCAGTAGCGCCCAGGCCGGCTCGCGGTGAGGCGTCATGTTGCCCAATGCGTAGTGCATCTCGAAGGCAAAGCCGGTGGTGCGGCCGGGATAGGACGAGCCGACCGGCAAAGTCGTGAGCGCGGTACCGAAGCGGCTGCAGGACCTTTGCCATCAGAGCCAGTGCGGCGTCCAAAAGTGTGCCGAGCTGCGCGTTGCTCTCGTCGGTGTGCGTGAAGACCCGCAACAGCACTCCCTGAATCAGCTCGTACGTCAGTCCAGCCAGTTCCGCGATCCGGTGCGCCTCTGCGTCGGTGATCAGGGGCTGAGCGGTGGGAATGTCGAACGGCTGGCGTAGGAATGCTGCTAGCGCGGGGCGCGCCGGCTCGAAGGTCGGGTCGGCCCGAAGCATGGCATCGAACTCGCGCCGAATGGACAGGAACCGGCCGTAGTGAGCTGTCTCCCAATCGCCGAGCGCCCCTTCACCCTGCTCGATGATCGTCTCGACTGCGACGAGCGCCGACCCGAGATCTGTGACCGAGACTAGCTGCGGCCATCGGAAGAGCTCCGGTGTGGCCTGCACATGCGGGGAACCAACGAACACGGCGCGCTCACCGAGCCGAGACGAGAGGTTCCGCAACCCATCGGCGATGCCGCGGTACAGATGACCGATGGTCGCGTACTCCTGGCCGCGCGGGAGAGTTTCGCGTGGGTCGACCGGGTCGCGGGGTGAAGCAGTCTCGACGAACTCGGAGCCGTCGTCGCGCTGCATTCCTTCGGGCCGTTCAAGGAACAAGAAGTGATCGAGGGCCTGTTCGCCGAACGGCAACAAGTCGAGTCGCACTTCTGCCGGGAAGTAACCCGATCGCTGCGGGAAGTTCGGACGTCCGAAATTGGGGGCCGCTCCGATCGCGGACATCAGGTTTGCGACGAGCGCCATGTGGAGCATCTCCTCGATGGCGATCCCGCGCACCATCGTGCGCCACCGGTCGACGGCGTCGGCCTGATCGGCAGTCAAGCCATCGCGAGCGCCGTCCTTGAGGCTGAACTGCGCGAACAGATATTGACACATGATCATGTGCTCGAGTTGCAGCGCCTCGGAGAGAAGAATCCACAGGTGCTCGCGGTGTCCGATGACGATCTTGGGCTCGGAAATGTTCATTGCGATACTCTCGCCGATTACGGGAATGGTCTTGCTGGAGCTGCTTGCTTTCAGTACCCTGCCGTAAAGCGCTGCCGAACATGGGTCGGGTGTTCCAGTTCGTCGATCATCGCGACGGCGTAATCCTGAACCGAAATTTTGCTCTGGCCGGTAGCGTCTACCAAGAGCTGGTCGTTTCCGAGGCGGAACTTTCCCGTACGTTGTTCCGGCGTCAATTCTGCCGAAGGGCACAGATAGGACCATTCAAGTTCAGGCTCTTCTCGCAGTTGGTCCAGAGCATTGATCGTCGCCAAAGCACCTGGCTTTACCCAGAGCGGCATATCCGGGCTGTCGACAAAGCGGACTCCAGGTGTGACCTCCAACCCACCCGCTCCACCCACCCAGAGCACCCTTTTGATTCCCGCCTTCTTAATCGCGGCGATGATGGATGCTGTTCCTCGAACCTGGTCGTCATAAAGGTTCGGGTTCTTCCATCCAGGATTGAAGGCGCTGATAATGGCTTCGTTTCCTCGGATCAGCGTCGCAAGAGAAGCCGTGTCGTAAACGTCGCCAGCCTCCGCTGTGAGACCCTCGCGTTCTTCAAGCTTCTCCGGATCCGGCACAATCGCTGTCACCACATGCCCTCGGTCGAGCGCCTCCTTAAGCAATGCGGAGCCAACGAAACCTGTGGCACCTAGCAGGGCTACCTTCATTTCATCCTCCTCATGTTCGGTAGCGGCAGCACTTGCGCTAATTGCCGCCCTCAGGGAAAAACCAGCAAGATCAAAGGGATGCCGCCACACCAGCTTCTCCAGGCTGAGGGCTGGTCGCGCTGGGTGGAGTTAGTAGGCGGCTGCGCCTTGGGCGGCCTGCTTAATGAGTTCCGCCACGGGGGCCGGTTGTGAGACGTAAACGGAGTGACTTGCTGCCACTTCGGTTACGGTTGCTCCGATCCGCTGGGACATGGCGCGCTGGGCGGTCGGGGGGATCATACGGTCCTCGGTGGTGACCATGTACCAGCTTGGCTTGGTCCGCCAGGCGGGGTCGGTGATCCGTCCGGCGGGGGCGTCCATGTGCCAGGGGACCTGTGAGTCGGCCATGAAGGCGGCCAGGCCGGCGGGCAGGTCAGCGGCGAATGATGCGTGGAATTTGTCCCGGTCCAGGAACAAGAATCCGTCCCTGGGCGGCAGGATCGGCGGCTGCGGACCATCGGCGGGGAATCCGCTGATGAGCGTGCCAACCGACTCGTCCTTGTCGGGTGCGAACCCGCAGACGTAGACCAGGGCCGCCACGTTCGGGTCGGTGCCTGCTTCGCTGATGACCGCGCCGCCGTAGGAGTGCCCGACGAGCACGCACGGGCCGTCTTGCGCGTCGATGATCATCCGCGTCGCGGCGGCGTCACCCTGGAGTGACAGGGTTGGGTTCTGCACTACGGCGACGTGGTACCCGTCCTGGGTGAGCAGGTCGTAGAGCGGCTTCCACCCTGAGCCGTCCACGAAGCCCCCGTGGACGAGGACCACGTTTGTGATCGGGTCGGACATGGCGTTACTCCTTTGATTGGGAACGAACTGGAGGGCTCGTTCTGCCCTGTGGAAGGAGCATCCGGCTGGGGGAGGTGTCGAGGCATCAGAGATAACCCTCGACCGAGGGTGCCTGGGACCCTCGATTGGGCGTGCCGGCCGGAGGGATGATGACCTGGTGGACGAGGTATCGGCCGCGTTCGGGCTGTTTGGCCGCGAGGATGCTCTGCGGGCCGTGAACGACGTCCTGGTCAGTGGTGGAAGCGTGGTTGCAACCGGGGATCCTGGTGTTGGCAAGAGCAGCCTGCTGCGGGCCGCCGCGCAGCTGGCCAAGGTCCGCGGGCGCAGGGTGTTTTCTATCACGCCGACCCAGTTCGACCGGGGGCTGCCGTTTGCCGGGGCTTGCTGAGCTGATCGGCCAGTTTCCCGAGGGCGCGGACAGTGGCCTTCCGGGTCCGCAGCGCCGCGCCCTGGCTGTTGCGTTGCAGCGCGCTGAGCCCGGCGGGGGCGAGGTTGATGCCTTGGCGGTGCCCCTGGCGATCCGGGGATTGCTGACGCAGCTGACGGAGTCCGGCCCGGTCGCGCTTGTCATCGATGACTTGCAGTGGCTGGACCAGGCCAGCGTGGGCAGCCTGGGCTTCGCGCTGCGGCGCTTCTCCGCCGCGCCTGACCGGTTGAGTGTCCTGGTCGCGACAAGACCCGATCCGGGCGCCGGTGTCGATTTGATCCGGTGTTTGGCCGAGCCGCGGCATGAGTTTGTGCTGCCACCGTTGGAGGACTGGGCGATCGGCCAGTTGCTCCGCAAGCGTCTAGGTCCGCGGTGGACTTCGCCAGTGAGTGCCGGGGTGGCCGGGGCGAGCGGCGGGAACCCGTTCGTGGCCTTGGAGATTGCTCGGGCGATGCAAGCCGATGCGCCCAGCTGGCGTGGCAGCGCCCAACATGGGCGTGATCCCGTCGTTCCGGTTCCTCCGAGCCTGGCCGAACTTCTGCGTGAGCGGGTCACGCGGCTGCCGCAGGACTCATGCGAGGTCCTGTTGTTGGTGTCCGCGGCGGGGCGGCTCACCGTGGCGCAGTTGCAAGGGATCGTTGAGAAGGCCCGGCTCTGGCCGGCCCTGGAAGATGCCGCAGATGCGGACGTGGCGATCGTCGGCGCCGATTCGGTGGTTGGATTCACTCACCCGCTGCTGGCTTCGGCTATTTATGACGCCGCCGTACCGGCCCAACGTCGTCGCGCGCACCGCGTTCTCGCCGATGCTCTCGATGACCCGGTCGAGCGTGCCCGCCACCGTTCGCGGTCGATCGTCGCCCCTGATGAGGCGGTCGCCGCTGAGCTGGAACGGGCAGCCGGCATCTCCCGGGGCCGTGGAGCCCCACAGCTGGCTGGCGAGTTGCTGGAAGGAGCGGCCCTGGCCACCCCGGCCGATGTGAGCGCCACCGCCAGCCTGGGGCGCTGGCTCCACGCAGTGGATGCCTATATCGACGCCGGCGACCAAGTGGCGGCCCACGCAGCGCTGGACACGGCGTCGGCGCTGGCTGCTATCCCAGAGCAGCAAGCACAGGTGCTGGCACGGCGGCTCAGGCTAACTGACCAGCGCGTAGGGATACGCTCCCTCGCTGAGCAAGCACTTCGGCTGGCGCCGGAAGGCACCGAGGTCCGCGCTGAGATCTTGCTCAGTCTTTGCTCGGTTTACCGCTTCGAAGGCAACGGCGGGGAGGCTCTGCGGCTAGGCCGGATGGCGGTCGAAGAAGCCGCCGCGGTAAAACGCTGGGACGTTCAGCTCACGGCGCTGAACGAGGTCCTCGCGTGCGAACGGCACTGGGGGAAAGGCCAGCCCGGGCAGACGCTGCGCGACATCGAGCGGCTAGTCCGCAGTTCCGCGCTGGACCTGCCCCCAGGCCAAGTGGCGTGGACGCACGGCTTCTTTGCCGCCTGGAACGATGAAACAGCCGAACTCTCCGTACGGGACGGCATCAAGGCGGCCATCGATGCCGGCCGGTATGGCGACCTGTCCGACCTGTACATCTGCCTGGTTCTTGTCCTCATCCGCCGCTCACGGGTGCGCGATGCCCAAGCAGCCCTAGATGAGGCCGACCGTTCCGGGGCGTGGGTGACCTCCAGCCTCCAAGAGGACATAGCCCGTGTCCTGGTCACCGAATACGCTGGCGACCTGGAGGGGGGCGCGGGAGCTGGCCCAGAGCGCGGTAACACGGTCGCGAACCAGCGGGTCCACGTATTGGCTCAGCGGTTTCCTGGCCCAGCTCGGATTCATCGAGACCTCCGCCCGGAACTGGCAGGCAGCACTCCAGGCTCTGCGCGAGGTCGCAGAAATCTTCACGAGCACCAAGATGGTCGACCTGGAACAACTGCTGTGGGGCGTCGACTACGCCGACGCCGCCCTGCAGATTGGCGCAACGCAAGACGTTGAAGCGGCCATCTCTGTCCTACGGCGGCAAGCTGCGGCCGGCAGGCCAGAAGCGGCGGTTGCCGCAGACCGTTGCCAAGCGTTGCTGACAGCTGCGCGTGGTGACGTGGACAACGCCGTGAGTGAGCTTCGCCGAGTTGTCAGCCGACCAGGATCGGAGTGCCGGTTCGAGGCAGCACGGTCCCGGCTGGCCTTGGGACAGGTCTACCGTCGCGTGGGATACAAAGGCCAGGCCAGCGAAGTCCTGAACACTGCGGCGGGCGCTTTTGCGGAGCTGGGTATACCGCGATGGGCGGAACGAGCCCGGGACGAAGCCAGCCGGGTGGGACTACACCCCAGCACGAGCACGCTCACAGAAACCGAACGCCGAGTCGCCGAACTCGTTGCATCAGGACGCTCAAATCAAGAGACCGCTGCGGAACTCTTCATGTCGGTCAAGACCGTAGAAGCCAACCTCACCCGGATATACCGCAAACTGTCTGTTCGCTCCAGGACAGAGCTTGCCAACCGTATGAACAACACCGACACCGACACCGCACCGCGACTGATACCGGGCGACCCTGACCCGTAGTGTTTCCCAGGCCACTGAATTACTCGACTAGCGATCGCCGTTCCCCTAACGTATGCAGAATAATAAACGGTACCTCACCACCAGCGAGGTAGGCAGCTCCGAGATACGCGCCGAACGGCGGATATCGGACGTGAGGCGATCAGCCTTGGAACGCGGACTATGAAGGCCTGGCCAGTGGCACTGCGCCGCTTCTATGGCTGCGCGCGGGCGATTCGGTTCGCGTGAGGAAATTCTGTTGGCAAGTACCACAGTTCGGAGGAGGCTGCTGCCCGTGGGATCGATCACCTGGGCCCGGAGATAGCCGAGGTCTACGACCAGACCTACGCGGCCCAGTCCGCCACGCCGGTACTGAGTCCCGTGGTGGATCTGCTCGCCGAGCTCGCGCGGGCCGGTCCGTGCTGGAGTTCGCAGCCGGCACTGGGCGAGTGGCGCTACCGCTGGCCGCGCGGGGGAATCGCGGTGCACGGCATCGAGCTATCCCCGCACATGGCGGAACGGATGCTCACCAAGTCTGGCGCCGACGCGGTTCCGGTGACGATCGGCGACATGACCAGCACCCGCGTGCCGGGGACCTTCCGCCTGGTGTACCTGGTGGCGAACACGATCATGAATGTCACCACCCAAGACGATCAGCTAGCGGTGTTCGCCACCGCGGTCGCGCACCTGAAGCCCGGCGGGTGCTTTGAGGTGGAGGTCCCGCAGCTGCGCCGGGTTCCGCCCGGCGAGGCCGGGTGGGTGTTCACTCTCAGCTCGGATCATGGCGGGATCGAGACCTTCGATGACACCGTGGCCCAGATCGCGTGGTCACACCACTGGATAGAGGTGGACGGGCGCCTGGTGCGCCACTCCACTCCGCGCCCTACCGGTACGTGTGGCCGTCAGAGCTGGACTTGATGGCCAGGATCACTGGTTTCCGGGTCCGGGACCGCTGGGCGGGCTGGGACCGGGCGCCATTCACCTCCGCCAGCATTAGCCAAGTCGCGGTCTTCGAGAAATTGCCTCAGCCGTCGGCACCCGCAGAAGCGCCGGATCTGCAGGGCCGACTTGACCGGCCTACGCTTCCTGCTCCGCGACCAGAATGGCGGGACTGCGCGCCTCGCTCTGTGGCAGGGCAGATGACATAGCGTGAAGGGGAGCCGTTGGCTGGCGTCCGTTAAGCCCGGACGCCAGAGCTGCCCCGATGATGTGCTGTCTGATTCGCCAGGCCGCAGGACGGCGCCGGGCCGGGGCCAGCGCGATAATGAGGCCATGGCAAGCGAGCTGGTCCGGTGCGGGCATTGCGGCCAGATGAACCGGGTGCCGGCCGCGGCGGCCGGGACGCCCCGCTGCGGCAAGTGCCATCAGCCGCTGCCGTGGATCGCCGACGCCGACGACACCACCTTCGCCGACGTAGCGGAAGCCGCCAAGATCCCGGTCCTCGTGGACTTGTGGGCGCCCTGGTGCGGGCCGTGCCGCATGGTCAGTCCCGCGCTGGAGCAGCTCGCCCGCGACCTGGCAGGGAAGGTCAAGCTGGTCAAGGTGAACGTCGACGTCTCGCCGCAGGTGTCCGCGCGGTTCGGAGCGCAAGCCATCCCGACCCTGCTGGTGCTGCGCGGCGGGCGGGTCGCCGCCCGGCAGACCGGCGCCGCCCCCCTGGCGGCCCTGCGGGCCTGGGTCGACAACGCCCTCGCCGCGCCCGCTCCCTGAGTATCGCCAGGTATCGCCAGCGCTCCCAGCTCACCCGAACATCCGAATAGGCGCGCATCGAGGGCGAACGGCAACACTCTGCTCGCCGGCAGGCGGGTACGCGCGGCCCTTCGCTGAGGCAAGCGCGCATGGAGCAGGCCGGAGACGGGCTGGGCCAGCGGGCCGTCATCGCTCGCAACCTGGGCGCGCGGGAGAACACCCTGGTGTGCAGCAGTGCTACGTCAGGCGATCACGGGCGGGCCCGATCAGGTGAAGCCGACGTTCAGGACGAAGTGCCCTGCTCTCAGGTGGAGTACCCCGCCGCCGGCCCAGTGCACGATGGACGCCAGCAAGATGATGGCCAGGATGACCACGACCACCCAGAAGAAGAACACAACGATGCCGGGGATGGCATACCCGGCGACCGTTCTCGCTCTAGCCACGGCCACCAGCTACCCACCGCCGCCCGGCTTATTCAGCGGGCGTTCAGGTAAGGCTTCTCATTCGCAGAGCTGGACGCCGGCGGCGGGTTCGGAAGCCTCTAGCCAGCGCAGATCGCCCCGTTCGGTCAGGCTCGAATCCTGCTCAGGGCGCAGGTCAAGCAACTTTTTCGCTGCTGTGTTCAACTGCTGGAAGCCTGCCGGGGAGCCAATCGCTCGGGCAAGCGCTGCCGAAGGCTCCTTATTCATGACGGAGGCCGACGCCGGGCGCCTATGTTCACCACAGCCCGTTCGAGCCCGGCGAGGAGGACCGCTTCGCGATCCATGACTGGTGATGGCCAGGGTCTGCCTTGGCTGGCTAGCGAACTTCTCTGAGTGTGTATCAAGGTTGGTGTGCTGAGCCTCGATACAAGGAGGTGGGCAGGATTCCTGGCTGTTGATCGTTGGAGGTGCGCCATCGGTATCAATCTCTGGGGATCTGGCCCTGGGTCGGCTTAGAGCGACTCCGCGTCTTGAGCATGACGGGTGTGGAGATCGCTGCAGAGGTCATCTCGAAAGCTGAGGACGTTGAGGGTGGCTGCTGGGGAGTCGGCTCCGGACCGTGTCATTTTCAAAGAACGAAAGCGGCCAGCGTATGGGAGACCATAGTTGGGGGCAACGATGGCGCGTCATCGGCGAGACTCATGCGCCGGGCTGAGCGCCGGGATCGGCGACGGTCTGACGGATGCCACTCAAGATCGGTTGAGTAAGGCAGTTACAGAACTGCGACGTTTGACGCAGGATCAGCTATTTCGGGCGCCGGGACGGCTGACTGATGTTGATGACATCTCCAGCCTCAACGGTGATACCGTGCCCAGGCTGCCGAATTGGAGCGCGGAGCACGTGCGTACGGTGGCTGAGCTTGAGGCTGCCGTTCGCTGCTGCCGACTCATTGAACAGGAGTTGCGTCAGCAACTTGACGTGCTTCTGGCCGGTTCACATGAGCAGCTCGAGACTCTCGCTGGGCATGGCCATCGAAGGCCGCGCAAAAAGGGTCGCCGTATGGCGGGCTGGCTCAAGGTGATTTTCCCGCGCAGTCGCTCAGCTGACGAGCAGCGCGGCAAGGTGGCTGTCACCGCTTCGCCGACAGGAGGCAAGAGAGCCCTGTGGGTCTCGTCGGCAACCGCGCCTGCAGCGCCAAGCAGGTCCGACGCTGATATCGCGGCGAGGACGCTGGGGCCGCTCGAGCTGAACGTCGCTGGGAAACCTGTGGTGAGGTGGAACAGCCTGAAGGCGAGGGGTTTGTTCCAGTACCTGCTCGTCCACCGCGGTCGGCCGGTCCGGCGTGACGTGCTGATGGGGCTGCAATGGCCCGATCACACTCCTGCCTCGGCCCGCAATAACCTCAATGTTGCCCTCCACAGCCTGCGCAATACGCTGGACGGGCCTTGGCAAGGCCCCCAGCCGGTCCTCTACCGGGATGGATGTTACTTGCTCAATCCTGCGCTGACATGGTGGATAGACCGGGATGAATTCCTTTACGCCCTTCGCCAGGCACAGCTTTTCCGTCTATCGAGCGATCTCCGGGAAGCTATCTCCCACTATCAGAGCGCGGTCGGGCTATACCGCGGTCCGCTCTTCGAAGACGACCCTGTTGGCGATTGGTATCTGCCAGAGCAAAGACATTTGAATGAGCTCTACCTGGAGGCACTGGAAAGCCTAGGAGAGATCTACTTCGATCTGGGGGAGCTTACTCCCGCGGAGCGGTTCGGACAGCAAGCGCTGTCCAGCGACCCATGTTGTGAGCCCGCACACCGGCTCTTGATGCGATGCTATGCCCTAGAACATAAGCAACAGCTGGTGAGCCGCCAGTACCGCCTGTGTGTCGATGCGCTGCGCGACGAACTCGGCGTCGCCCCAGGCACTGAGACCTTGCGGCTGTTCGACAGCCTGACCTCGGCATCCAATTAGCGTGGGGAGGCTGCTGCTAACTCCGGCTGTCGGCCGGAGCCTAACCCATGGACGCTGGGTCCGGGCTACCCATGGTCGTGGGGTGCGATCGGGCAGACCGTGGGTGGGACGTCGGGCGCCACGAAGTCCAGCAAGTCGTTCCACTCTTCGGTAGTAAGGTCGCGCCGGGTGTGAATCTTGAGCGAGTTGGCGTAGAACGCCGCGCTGCCGATCTCATCTGACGGCATGCCGTTCTGCTGGCAGTAGGAGGCGAACTCCTGCACCAAGGTCATCTCATTCTCCCATCAGGGATGGTGGCGAATCCGGGGCCGAGGGCTGCTCCCCAGCTCTTGGCACGGTCCGCTTGCATGCGCCGCTGCGCATGCGTCATGACCGGGCCCCACTAGCCCGCCCATGTCCATCCATGCGCGGCATCCTAGAAGACCTGTGAGGCTGACGGGTCGACTTTCAGGACCGAGCCGATCATATCGCCCGGTGACCGAGAGTCACCGGGCCGATGTACGCGATTTATGCGCTAATTAACCTTTGGACCAAATCTTAAGCGCAAACTAATCCGGGATTATGTGCTTCCTTTAGCGGCGCCGTCTACCGTCGGTAATCGTAGAAAGGTGTGCACCTGGCGCTCACCCGGGGGCACCATTGGTGAAAGGAGACGCGCAGTGGCTACACAAGTTACTGCACCACCGTGCTGGGCGGGGGACAAAGATTACCTCGACGGCAGGACCGAGATCGAGCTGCCGTCCGAGAGGTACACGAAGGTGTACTGGGACGCCGACATCCTCGACCTCGATGACAAGAACAAGCACGACACGATCATTGGCACTCAGGAGACCTTCGCGGTGCGGTTCCGTGTCGAACTGCACGGCAGGCTCTGGCGATGCATCACGGGTGACTGGCTGTTTGACGTGGGCTTTAAGCCCATCGGGCCAGGAAAAGGCTTCTACCTGTCATCGCTGCTTCCTGGCGCCCCAGGCTTCTCGGTTAAGGGCTGGCGGGGCTGTGACACCTTGTGCATCGAACAGACCGTCACCGTGCCGCCAGGAACGATCACGCTCGACGGCGACACGGACACGGAGGTCTACGAGGTGGCGGCCAAGGTCGAGCTGCGCTGCTGTGATGGCCACGTGGCGGTCGCCGGCTACGAAGCGCTCGAGGAGTACGAGTTCTTCAAGGGCGCCTGAGGCCGGGCGTCCGCCGTCCCCTGGGCCCGGCTGTGCGCAGCCGGGCCCAGGCTGCGGCGTGGTAGAAGATCACGGCGGTGAGGAGGTGGGCAGCCAGTGCCCGGCGACGATCTGAGGTCCATAGCTGACCTGCAGGATAACCACCGGCGCGCGCTCAATAACAAGCTAGGGATCACCGGCTTCCAGGCCCTGGCCGATGCTGATCAGCGCGCCATCTACACGGCATTGCAGAATGTCCGGCCCCGGCCGTCGCTCGCGCGTATCGCGGCCTGGCAAGACGATGCCCGAAGCAGGCTCGCCGACACGGCGATCGATAGGTCGGTATGGCACACTGCAGCGTCATTTGCGGTGATCTTCGCTCAGCGCCAGATCAATGGCACCTGGGAACGCCGGCTCGAAGCCGAGCAAACGGAAGTGGAACCCGCGCCGGAACCCCAGCAGTGGGCAGACTGGGACTGCGGGCAACTATGCGACTGGATGCTCGCCAAGGTCAGCCAGCCAGAAGGCCTGGCTGCTTCCAAAGCCGGTGCAGACAGCCGGACCAGGACCGCTGCCACTCGGACCAGGCGGGCCGAGTTGCGCATTGATAGCGCCTCGATCACTGATGCCTCCCATGAGCTGGGCCTTATCACCGGTGGCAAGTTGATCTCGACACCGCCAGGAGAGATAAGACTCCCGGCCCACCTGCACCTCACAGTGGGAGGGGGACGACCGGGTCAGCAACTGAGGGCAGCCGTATGGTTCCGTCGTCATGGTCATCCAGGCTGGAGCCCGCAGGAAACGGTAGACCTTCCCCCTTCGGGCCAAGCCGAGTTCGACCTCTCCCTGGTCCCACCCGGCGGGCACAACGTCAGGCTGCTGGCCTGGGCCACCGACCCCGGCGCTACCTTGGCTGCCGTCACACTGCCTACGCTGACGTTTCATCAGGAGGCAGACCGCGACAGCCGCCTTGCGGTCATACCCGATGTTCCGTAGCGGGGGCCGCTTCAGACCGCAGAGGCTGGCACCTGTCTACTGCGGTGACCACGAACGTTCACCGGGTCAGGCGGCTTTGGTCTTGGGCCGTCCCCAGCGCTGCTGGCGCTGGCTGCGGATGCAGCGGTCAATGTCGTTCTACGACACGTGCGTTGCCCCACGCTACAGAAATGGCCCAACCGGCCGACGAAGATTGACCGGAGCCGAAGCATTCGAGCTGGAGGGTATGGACCCCTGTTACATTGACATCGACGGTTTTTGGCTTAAGGGCGCTGACAGTAAAGGTCCGGAGAGTGTGCCCGTCGCCAGCTAGTATTACGCCCGCTTCGAAATGTGGCGGAAACTTGGCCCCAAGTCCAATAGTGGCTTGGAACCGGCGAGCGTTATGCTCTAGCTTATATGCAGGAAAAGCAGTTGGATCGCCAACGTTACAATAGAACAAGATACTCTTGGGATAAATTGATCCGTCTATCTTGACCGGACCCGGGTTCACCAGCTCGCCGAGATTCCCGGAAGGTACCAGATCTGAGAGATATGAGAACGAGGACGTGCTGGAAGTCTTCGGAATCAGTACTGGGGCAGACTCGCCAGATCGGGAGCTTGCACTGGCCGAAATGGATGGCGCGGGCGAAGAGGCTGCTTTGGGCGGCGTGCCAGAGTTGACAAGGATCAATGCTATTACTACCGCCACTGCAGCTACGACGCTTCCGATAATCGTCCAGAAGAGTGCCCGCCCTCGCTGCATAGGTCCTCCGACACCATTAGTTCGCCGAGCTCTGCAAAGTACAGTCAGCTGCGGCCGCCGGAGCGGCGAGGCCCGCTGCACAAGAGTCTCAGCTTGGTAATCCTGCCTGCATCGGTGTCGTAGTAGGCCGTCTGTTCGCATACATAATCCCCGGACGGGTTGCGGAGCCTGAATCGGTAGGCAACACGCTGCCGATCCACGACCTGGCCGCTGGAGATTTCGAGTACGTCGTAAATGTCATCATGCTCAACCCACCGGCGGAGCACTTGGTCAATCAGGTCGTCAGACGTTTTTGCTTCCCACACTTGTCCCGGCGTCAACCCCCGGAAGTCCACTGCCGGGTCAACGACAGCCCTGACGCCGTCCCAGTCCTTGGCCAGGAATGCAGCAGCGAAACGTTCACCCTCGTTAGCGACCATGACGACTCCCCAGAATCAAGTCCTGTAGCCTCCATGCTGTCACCAGGGCCGCCAGCGAGTACAGCGCGTTCCCTCGCAGCCGCCAGCAAGCGCAACCGGTCACACACCGACCAGGGACGACGGCCAGACGGCCAGCGGTGCCGCTAGTTCAGGCAAGGAGTCTGACTGCTGCCAAGACCATGGCCACGGCTGCCAAGCACCACGGACGCGAGCCCAAACGGCACCGAGACGATCCGCGGGACGGCCTGCCGCAGGCTGGCCGCGCACACGGACGTGGACCGGGCCTCGACCGCGAGCGGGGAAGGACTGCAGCCCCCGCCGGTCGAGCGGTTCGAAGAACTGCGGGCGCTGCCGGTCACGGTCTGGATCGACGGCCAGCACGTCCGGCGGGTCCGGTTCGAGGGTGGCCCACCGGCAAGGCACCGGGCGACGCTGGACCTGTGGGAGTTCGGTGTCCCAGTAGGCGAGCTGGACTGGTCCCGGCTGCCCACCTTTTGCTCACCCGGCTACGAACAGGAACGTAAGACCCTGGTATCAGCGGGTCGTGCGACGCTAGGTAGCTGCCTTGGCACGGGGCAAGTAGAGCAGCATGAACCGAGCCGGCTGTTGATGCACGGCATCCGGCCCTGCCCGCTGCATGCCCGATGAGTCGGCGAGCCGGGGTGACTCACGGTCACTCGCAGTCGCCGGTCGGTTTCGCAGCCCGGCGTGGCGGTACTGTTAGAGCATTCACCCGTTCGGCCAGCGACACATTTCGTGACACGGTCGCTGCCCGGCGGACGTCGCTCCGGACCTTGGCGGCACATCACTAGCCCGGCCACGATGTGCATCCCAGGGAGTCACCACGGTGCGATTTCGCTCAGAGGCAAGTGCCACCTCCCAACAGGCCGCCCGGCCGTCCGTCTCGGCACGGACACCGGCAGCACCGCAGCGCGGGAGCGACTACGCGCAGTTGTCCCGTCAAGTCAAGCAGGCAGGGCTGCTGGAACGGCGTCCCGGGCGCTACGTCTGGAAGATCACGGTCACGGCCACACTGCTGGCTGCCGGGTGGGCAGTCTTCGTCCTGGTGGGTGACTCATGGTGGCAGTTGGCTGTGGCCGCGTTCCTGGCGGTCATGTTCACCCAAGCCGGATTCTTGGGCCACGACGCCGGGCACCGGCAGATTTCCGGCTCCCGGCGGGCCAGTTACATTCTTGGCATCCTGTACGGCAATCTCGGCATCGGGCTGAGCTACGGCTGGTGGACCGACAAGCACAACCGCCATCACGCCCACCCCAACACCGAAGGCGCCGACCCCGACATCGCGATGAAAGTGCTGGCCTTCACCACCAGCCAGGCACATGGCAGCCGGGGCCTGGCCCGGCTGGCATTCCGCTATCAGGCTTACCTGTTCTTCCCGTTGCTGCTCGGCGAAGCGATCAGCCTTCACGTCGCGAGTATCCGCTCCCTGGCCAGCCGCGATTCCCGCGGCAGACCCATGGAGGCGGCCCTGCTCGCCATACACGTGGCCGGCTACCTCACCGCCGTCTTCCTGGTGCTGCAGCCGGTAAAGGCTGTCGTGTTCATCCTGGTCCAGCAGGGCCTGTTCGGCCTTTACCTGGGCGCCTCCTTCGCCCCCAACCACAAAGGCATGCCCATCCTGGACGCGGCTGACGGGAGCGACTTCCTGCGCCGCCAGGTGCTCACGTCCCGCAACGTCCGCGGTAGCTGGTTCACCGACCTCGCCCTAGGTGGCCTCAACTACCAGATCGAGCATCATTTGTTCCCTTCTATGCCCCGGCCCAACCTGCGGCGCTCTCAGCCCCTGATCAAGCAGTTCTGCCAGCAACGAGGCGTGCCGTACTGCGAGGCCAGCTTCGGGAGCTCTTACGCCCAGGCCCTGCACTACCTCAACACGATCGGCAGGCCCCCCCGCCCCCTCGCAGGCCCGCCGGTTCTTTCCGGTGGCACGGCCGCCCTCGCGTCAGACGCGCCACCAGCCGCCCCCCAGTAACCCAGCCGAACTTCGCGGGTTAGCCCCGCCGTACAGCACCAGCTCGAAGGCGTAACGGTATGAGATGACCACTGCCAACCGCCGTGACAGTGGCCACGGAGGTGATCCTCATGAGCCGGTCCATCGGTGACCGGGTCGCGATAGGTTGCCACCGGCGATGTGCCTGCAGAAAGGCGGCGACCATAACCAGCGGGAGCCCCGGGTGCGGTGATCTTTCAACTACCCCGGGCCAAGACAGCCTGCAGGCCTACCGGCCTGCCCGCTGGCGGCCCGGCTGCGTGATGGGTCGCCCGGATTCGCCTGACCGGGCCGATGACATCTGACCGCGCGTCGCTGCTTTGGGGCCTAGTCGCCGAGCAGGCAGCCCGGCGCCAGGGGCCGGTAGCGGCGGTGGATGTGTGCGCGGCGGCGGCGGCGGTGCTGCCGGTCAGCGGCGCCTGGGTGATGGCGCAAGGCACGGCGGGTCACCTCATGTGCGTGACCGATGAGGTGAGCGAGCAGCTGGCCGAGCTGCAGATCACCCTGGGGGAGGGACCGTGCCTGGACGTTCTGGCCTCCGGCTCGCCGGTGCTGATCGCAGATCTCGACCATGTATACGCCGCCCGCCGCTGGCCGGGCTTCACGCCCCAGGCCCGGCAGGCCAGCGCTGCGGCGATCTTCGCGCTGCCGTTGCAACTCGGAGCCATCCAGGTCGGCTCCCTCGGTCTGTACCGGGACAAGCCCGGCGAGCTGGGCACTGCCCAGCTGGGCGATGCGTTGATCCTCGCCGATGCCGCGACCGTTGTTCTGCTCGAAAGCGAGCACCTCGACGGGGCAGCCACGGTGCCGGGCGGCGGGCCAGGTGGGCAGCCGCCGGATCTGGCGCGGCACCGGGCCGAGGTCGACCAGGCCACCGGGATGGTCTCCGCCCAGCTCGGCGTCCCCATCGCCGAGGCCTTCGTCCGGCTGCGGGCCTACGCTTATGCTCAAGACCGTCGGCTCAGCGAGGTGGCCGGCGATATCGTCGCCCGCCGCCTGCGGCTGAGCCCGGACCCCGAACCGTCGCAGGACCAGTGAACGATGACGCATTTCCGGCCCGCTAGCCGCCCAGTATGGGCGTTGCTGCTCGTGCCGGCCTTCCCAAGGAGGTGAGCAGTGATGGATGGAGAACTGCTGTCGGACGCCTTCGTTGAGCTCGCCGACACCATGGTCGCCGATTTCGATGTGATCGACTTCCTGCATCAGCTCACCCAGCGAAGCGTGCAACTGCTGGACGCCTCGGCGGCCGGGGTGCTGCTGGCCGACCCGCGCGGGGAGCTTCGCTTGGTGGCCGCCTCCACCGAGGCGGTGCGGGTGCTTGAGCTGTTCCAACTGCAAAACGACCAGGGCCCATGCCTGGACTGCTTCCGCACCGGCCAGCCCGTGACCGCGCCGGACCTGACCGCCGCCCAGCAGGGCTGGCCACAGTTCGCCGCCGCCGCCCGCGAGGCAGGCTTTGCCGCCGTACACGCTCTGCCGATGCGCCTGCGTGCCCAGGTCGTCGGCGCGCTGAACCTGTTCCAGGCCACTCCCGGCACGCTCAGCAACGAGGACCTGCGAGTGGGCCAAGCCCTCGCCGACGTGGCCACTATCGGCCTGCTGCAAGAGCGCAGCATGCGCCGCAACGAGATCCTCCACGAGCAGCTACAGGGCGCTCTCAACAGCCGGGTCACCATCGAGCAGGCCAAAGGCAAACTCGCCGAACGCCTCGGCCTGGACATGGACCAGGCATTCACCATGCTCCGGGGCTACGCCCGCGACCGCAACCTGCGCCTATCCGACCTGGCCCAAGCCTTCATCGACGGCACCCCAGCAGACTTCCCCGACCTCATCCCCCCCGCCAGCCCCAGAACAGGCTAAGAACACACTGCAAACCAGCGGCACGAGGCAGCCGCAGCTCAGGTGATGAACACTGCGATCGCGACGAACTGGCATGTCGCGGCGGCGCAGACAAAGGCGTGAAAGACCTCGTGATAGCCGAACACCGATGGAAGCGGATCGGGTCGGCGGCGGTGATAGGACAGGGCTCCCGCTGTGTACAGCAGGCCCCCGGTGAGCATCAGCACCCCTGGCACCGCGCCGGCGCGGGCCCACACCCACGGCAGCGCCAGGCCGGCTAGCCAGCCCAGCCCGACAAACATCGTGCCAGCTACCAGTTCGGGGGTGCTCATCCGCGCCATGCGGAATGCCACCGCCGTGACCGCCAGTGCCCACATCACGATCAGGCAGACCACCCCAAAGGTGCTGTGGACGGTGAGGAGGAAAGCGGGTGTCGCCGTGCCCGCGATAAGGAAGAAGATCATCGCGTGATCCAGCCGCTGCAGGCGCTGGCGCCAGGCAACACTCCAGTTGCCGCGGTGATACAGCGCGCTGATCCCGAACATTCCGCTCACACTGGCCGCATAGATGGCGCTGGCCGTGATCCGCGTGACTCCATGCGCCCCCGCCAGCAGCAGCGTGCCGAACACCAGCGACACCTCGAACCACAGCAAGTGCAGCCAGCCCCGCAACACGGGTTTTGTGTAATAGACACCCCGCCGGGCGTCGTAGAACGCCTCTGCCGGCGGCGGCTCCGCCATGGAATCCGTGGCCGTCACCGTCAGCCTCCAATTCGCGCTCAGCCCGGCGACCACCAAGGTCGCCGATGCCCGCTGTCCCAGTGTCACCCGGAACCAGAAGTCCCCGGGCCGTCGCGAATAGCCGATGGATGAGCGCGGCGCATGCAAAAGACGCCGTCGCACCGGGCGCCCGGCGCGTTGAACCCTGCCGTCTGCTGTCTCGGCCGGCAGCGCGCTCCCTTCGCTGGGCAGGTGCGCTGCTGGCTGTCAGCGTGGGTGCTTCCGTTGCCGCCGTGCCTGTTATCGGCCTCGCGTGCCATCAGCTTCCTGGCCTAGCACGGATAGGTCAAGGGCCAGGTTGCTCGCGGACTTGAGGGTCTCGGGGTGATTGTGGCCGAGGACGTGGCGGCGGCGCTCCAGCGTGTCCCGATTCAGGTCGCGGGATTCGGCGTAGCGGCCCAGTTCCCAGAGCGCCCAGGCGAGATAGTGCGCGGCCATCAGCGTGTGCTGATGATCCTCACCAAGCCGGTCGCGCCACTGCTGCCGCAGATTGCTCATGAGATCCCGCGCGGTATGGGCATCGCCGCGCTCGATCAGATACCAGCACGCGCGGCGAACTAGCTCGCGCAGTGCCGGGTTATCGGTGGCGGCCAGGTCGGCGGCCAGCAGATGCGGCATCAGCTGCGCCCACCGGGCCCAGGTGCCGGGGTCGGGTGGGTCGCCGGGATCGCTGGCCGTCAGGATCGCCTCGGTGCACCGGCGCGTGGCGGCGGCGCGGGCCTGGGGCAGCCGGTCGCGGAGGATGGCCTGAGTGAGCCGGTGCATCTGCAGCCCGCGGTGATCGACGCGGGCCAGCGACTGTCTCGATACGTTGGCCAGGGTCTGCCGCCAGGCCAGCGGGTCGGCAGCCCGCGCCGCCAGCTCGCCAGGCAACACGCCGACGGCATCGTAGTCGCTGCCGCAGGGCGTGATAGGCGGATCGAAGGGCGGTCACAGGGCCGTGAGCCATTGGGCGATGCGCTCGGCGACCACGATCGTGGGCAGGTTGGTGTTGGCGGCCGGGATGACCGGCATTACCGACGCATCAGCCACCCACAGCCCGCTGATGCCGTGGACCGCGCCCCGCGAGTCGACGACCGCGCCGTCGCTGGGGCCGGGGCCCATCGCACATGTTCCCACCGGGTGGTGGTAGGAGCCGACACGTGCCCGGATCGAGCGGGTCAGCCCGGCGGTGTCGTCATCGCTGATGGCGGGGCCGGGGGCAAGTTCGGCGCCCGTGACGAACCCGGCCAGCGGCGGGGTGCGGCTGAGCCGGCGTGCGTGCAGGGTGGCCTCGATCATTCGCGCCATGTCGTCGGGATGGCGCAGGTGAGCGATGTCGATGCGCGGCGGATCGGCGGGGTCAGCCGAGCGTAGCCGCACCGACCCCCGAGAGCGGACCGTCAAGAGTCCGGTGACCAGGCCGAATACCCCACCGACCGGGATGGCGGGGTTGTCGAACGGCCCGGCGGCGAAAATATGCAGGTCGGGTGGCCCGCCCATGGCCGCCCGGCTGGAGCGCAGCGTGAGCATCTGCTGGAAGCGAGGCCCGGCATAGCCACCGGCGGTAGGCAGGTCGACGGCGGCCAGTGGGTGGTCGATGAGGTTATCCCCGACCCCGGGCAGGTCGGCGGCTACCTGGATGCCAAGGTCGCGCAACGCGGCGGCGGGGCCGATGCCTGAACGCAGCAAGATGGCTGGGCTCGCGTAGGAGCCGGCCGCGAGCACCACCGTGTCAGCGTCCACGATCTCGCCACCGGTGAGCCGGATTCCCCGCACCGTGGTTCCGCGCATCTGTACGCGGTCAACCATGGTGTCGGCCCGGATGGTTAGGTTGGGTCGGCCGCGCGCCGCCGCGAGGTGCGTCAGCGCGGTGCTCATCCGTACCCCGTCGCGCACGTTGCGGGGCCCCGGACCGACGCCCACTGCGCCCGGTCTATTGTGATCGTCGGCCAGCGGGTGACCAGCAGCGGCAGCGGCCTCGGCGAAGGCACGCTGCAGCGGCGACAGCTCACCGGCTGGGGCCCGGCGGACAGGCACCGGCCCGCTGCTGCCGTGCCAGTCCCCGTCGAAATCGGCGTCGGACTCGACGGCGCAAAAGACCGGCAGCAGATCAGCGAACGACCAGCCGGAGTTGCCCCGGGCAGCCCAGCCGTCATAATCCTGCGGCCAGCCACGCAGGGCGAAACAGGCGTTGGTCGCCGAGCAACCGCCGATCAGCCGGCCCCGGGGCAGCGGAACCGAGCGCCCGGACTCATCCGGCTCGGACGTAAAGCCCCAGTCATGACTCATGGCCGGCACCGATTCATCTGCGATATCGCCCGGAAGATCGGCTATCGCCGGGTAGTCCGGGCCTGCCTCAGCCAGCAGCACCCTCCGGCGCTTATCCGCGCTCATCCGCGCCGCGAGCACACAGCCGGCCGACCCCCCGCCAACCACGATCACGTCATATCCCACACCAGCCCCCGGTACCCCGATCGCGGCCCCTGCCCGGCCGACGCGCTCACCAGCAGTATGCGCTCATCGCGCCCGGTCGATCCGGGCCTGCGCGGAACGCTGTTTGACTCTGCCCCTGGGGCAACCTCAAAGGTTGAGGTCATGGACACACACTCGGATCAGGCTCACCACGGCGGCCGTCCCGCGACTGGCACGGGGACCAAACAACAGAGCCCAGGATCGGCCGACGGCGCCGGGGCCGGTCATCTCCTCGATGAGCAGATCGCCTACTACCGGGCGCTGGCCCCGGATTATCTGGACCAAGGCCTGGATCTTCCGGGTGGCGATGACGTGACCGCAGCGCTCGACGCATTCCGCCCCGCCGGTAGCGTGCTGGAGCTTGCCTGCGGTCCCGGGGTCTGGACCGGTCAGCTGCTCCGCTACGCGACGGATCTCACCGCGGTGGACGCGTCCCCGGAGATGCTCGCCCTCGCGGCAGCCCGCGTCGGCGGCGAGCGGGTGCGCTTCATCCGGGCTGACCTCTTCAGCTGGCAGCCCGACCGCCGCTACGACGTCGTTTTCATGGGCTTCTGGATCTCACACGTTCCCGCCGAGCGCTTCGAGTCGTTCTGGTCGCTCGTGGCCAACTGCCTCGAACCAGCCGGCCGCGTGTTCTTCGCCGACGACGCGTACCGCACCCCAGACGAACTCGTCGAAGGCCCATCGTCCTCGACCATCTGCCGGCAGACTCCGGACGGGACCGCCTACCGGCTTGTGAAGATGCCGCACCGCCCCGCGGACCTCGAAAGACGGCTACGGCAACTCGGCTGGGACATCACGGTCACCGCCACGGCGGGGCCCTTCTACTGGGGGCAGGGCACGACCGGGCAACGACGCTAGGCCCGCAGGTCATGGCCGGGGCACTGGTCCCGGCCGGACCAGCGGTAACGGGGCCGCCAGCCGAGGACGGCTTCGGCTGCTGAGCAGTCGACGAGCGCCCGCCGGGGGTCTGCCCGGTAGCGGGCCGCGTCCCGCACGGTGACATCCGGGGCTAGCCGGGCCGCCATGTCCAGGCTGGGCCCGGTGGCCGCGATGTCCGCGGCACACAGCAGGGCATGGTGATGCCCGGTCAGGGGAACCCTGAGAGCCAATCCGACCGCCGTGGCCACGTCTCGCACGTCCACGAATGCGCCGTACTCCCAGTACGGTTCGTGCTCCGACTCCGGCTCGGCGCGCCACTGCTCCTCGATCTGCCGGTACTGGCCCGGCTGCCAGACCCACACCGGGCGCAGCGCCACGCTCGCGATGCCGGTCCGCGCCGTGAATCCCGCGCACAGATCCTCGGCCAGGCATTTGGACAGGCCGTAGGCGCGCGTTGCCCGGCGGGGATGCGCATCATCGAGCGGGAAGTAGTCAGGCAGGCGCTCGCCTCCCGCGGTGCCGAAGACCTGGGCGCTGGAGAAATGGATGACCCGCTCCGCGCCGGCGGCCGCCGCGGCCAGCAGGGTGTGCCACGTGCCGAGCACGTTGACCGCCATGATCTGCTCCGGGCTGCCCGCGGTGTCGTGCGCCAGGGCCCCCAGGTGCACGACCGCTGCACAGCCCGCCGCCGCGTCCTTCACCTGGCCGGGGTCGAGAAGATCCTTGCCGTCAGCGCGGTCAAAGCCGGCGATGTCATAGCCGAGGCCGGCCAGGTGGCGTGCGACCGGGACGCCGACGTTGCCGCGGTGACCGGTGACCAGGATGCGCATGGCGTCAGGACTGCCTGCCGCCCTCGGTGTTCACCACGCAGAAGAGGTTTCCCTCGGTGTCGGCGAGCACGACGAAGCTGGCGCCTTCGGGGTACACCCAGTCCACGCGCCGGGCGCCGAGCGCCACGAGCCGCTCGACTTCGGCCTGCTGCTCCTGTTCGCTGCCCACGTGCAGGTCGAGATGGGTCATGTCGGTCTCGTCCAGCAGGAGTGCCGGGCCTTCGCCAGCTGGCGGCACGAGAGCGCCCTGGTGGCCGCCGGCACGGCGCACATACCCGAGGGCGCCGCGCCAGAAGGTTGCCGCCCTGTCGATGTCGGTGACGTTCAGCACCACGGATCCGATCTGCATCATGGCGCTCACCAGGAGCAGAGGCAGAACGGGTGGCCCACCGGATCGGCGTAGACCCGGAACTTCTCCTGGGTGTCGAGGAGGCGGGCACCGAGGGCGATCGCCCGCTCATGCGCGGCCTCGAGGTCGTCCACCGCGAGATCGAAATGCATCTGCTGCTGCACGGCGGGATCGGGCCAGTCCGGTGCCACGAACCCGGGCGCCCGCTGGAAGTTGATGGCCGTGCCGCCACCGGGCGGGTCGATCGCCACGTACTCGGCGTCGCCCGCGGGCGCGGGCGCCGGCCACTCGAGCAGTTCCCCGTAGAACCTGGCCAGCGCGGCCGGGTCCGGGCAATCCATCGTCACCGAGTCGAAACGGGGAACAGCGGCACCGGGCATCGGCGATCCCCTCCTGGGTCGGGTTCAGTCCATCGTCACGCTACAGCGGTGCCCCGACAGGCCAGGGTCAGCCTGACACGTACCTGACCCGGGGATCGAGCACCGCGTAGGCGATGTCGGCGAGCAGATTCCCGATCACGACCGCCAGCGACCCGACCACGGTCAGCCCGAGCAGAACCGGGTAATCCTGCCGTTCGGCGGCCTGGTAGAACAGGTAGCCCATGCCGGGGTAGTTGAAGACCGCCTCGATGATCAGCGCCCCGCCGAGGATCGCGGGCAGGTACAGCCCGCACAGTGTGGCGATGGTGATCATCGAGTTGCGCAGCACATGCCGGATCAGCACCCGCCGCTCGCTGGCCCCTTTAGCCCGGGCGGTGCGGACGTAGTCCTCGGTGAGGTTGTCCAGCACCGAGGACCGCATATACCGGCTGAACAGCGCGATCGTGGTCAGCGACAGGCAGCAGATCGGCAGGATCAGCGCCTTGAAGTTCGTGAGGGGCGCCGTCACGGCCTCGCTCTGCGGGCCCTCCGGGGGGAATATCGGGATGATGATGGCGAACAACAGGATCCCGACGATGCCGATCAGGAAGTCCGGCGTCGCGTAGAAGATCGTCGACGCGGCGTTGAGTGCGTGGTCGGAGATCTTGTTGCGGCGCACCGCCTGATACATGCCCATCGGGATCGCCACCACTAGCGCGAGCAGGGTGGACAACCCGACCAGGGCGGTGCTCTTGGGCAGCGCGGTGAGCATCAGCGAGGCCACACTCTGGTTGAGCGTCCAGGAGAATCCCAGGTTGCCCCGCGCCAGGTTGCCGAGCCACAGGAAGTACTGCCGGTACCAGGGGAGGTTGAAGCCGTAGTCGGCGTTGAAGACCTTGATGGCTCCGGGATCCCGGTAGGCGTTCGTGCCCATCACCGCGACCGCGACGTTGCCGGGGATCATCCGCAGCAGGCCCCACGTGATCAAGGTCACGATCAGCATTATCACGATGGACTGGAGCACACGCCGGATTATGAATGCTGTCAACGCTGCCCTTGCTTCCCCGCGGCCACCATCCTTTCCGTCATCGTGCCATACGGTCCGACCTGCACCGACATCTGTTTGCGCATTCGGTACCTTAATGAGCTGTTCCGGCGATGAAGGACCGGGCTTCCGGCCCGTCCGGCCCGTAATATCGGCAAAGTGCCCAGCGCGACGCCTGCCGGTCCGGAGTTGCCTGACCGGCTGGTGCCGCCGCTGCCGGGCAGCACCCTGTGGGGGTGGGCCGGCCCGCTCCTGGTGACGATTTTCGGCGCGTTCCTCCGCTTCAACCGGCTGGGCCTGCCGCATGCCGTGCTGTTCGACGAGACCTACTACGTCCCCGACGCCTACAGCATCCTGCGGCACGGCGTGGAGATCGATCACGTCAGCAACGTCAACGCACTCCTGGCCCGCGGCAGCACGCACATCCTGGAGGGGACCAAGGGCGAGTACGTGGTCCACCCGCCACTCGGCAAGATGCTCATCGCCGTCGGTGAGTGGCTGTTCGGGCTGACCCCGTTCGGCTGGCGGTTCGCGGTCGCGGTGGCGGGCTCGCTGGCCATCCTGATGACGGCGCGGATCGCGCGCCGGATGACCCGCTCGACGCTGCTGGGCTGCGCCGCGGGCTTCCTGCTGGCACTGGACGGTCTTGAGTTCGTGCTGAGCCGCACCGCGATCCTGGACATCTTCGTCATGTTCTGGATACTGGCCGCCTTCGGCCTGCTGGTGATCGACCGGGACCGGACCAGGGCCGCCCTGGCCGCCGTGGTCGGCCAGGGGGGTGAGGGGCCACGGCTCGGTTTCCGCTGGCCACTGGTGCTCGCCGGCCTGTGCCTGGGCTGTGCCTGCGCGACCAAGTGGAGCGGCGTGTGGTACGTGCCCGCCTTCGCCGCGCTGGTGGTGGCCTGGGACGTGGGCGCCCGCCGGGCGGCCGGGTTCGGCTCCGGGCTGCGCGGCATGGTGCGCAGCGATGCGCCGTGGCTGCCGGTCTGGTTCGCCGTCGTACCGGCCGCCGTCTACGTGTTGTCCTGGACCGGCTGGTTCGCCACCAGCTACGGCTTCGACCGCAGCGGTGCCGCGCTCAACAGCGGCCATCCGGCCAGCACGATCGTGGCGTGGCTGCAGTACAACAAGTCGATGCTCGATTACGGCCTCGGGCTGCAGGCCTTCCAGGCGTACAAGTCCAACCCGCTCGGCTGGCCGGTGCTGGCCAGGCCGATCTCGTTCTACTCCAACTGTCTGCCGGCGGGCAGCAAGTGTGGCCGGGTGCCCACCTCCACCGAGCAGGAGGTGCTGGCGATCGGCACGCCGCTCATCTGGTGGGGCGCGGTGGCCGCGCTGCTTGTCTGCCTGGCCTGGTGGCTGACCCGGCGCGACTGGCGCGCGGGCGCGGTGCTGCTTGGCGTCGCGGCCGGCTGGCTGCCGTGGCTCTGGTTCTACTGGCACGACCGCCGCACCGAGTTCTTCTACTACGCGGTGGTGTTCGACCCGTTCCTGGTGATCGCGATCGCGCTGTGCCTCGGCCTGATCCTCGGGCCGGCCCACGCCGGCCCGAACCGCCGGGTGGCCGGCGCGGCCGTCGCCGGCGGCTATCTGCTCGCGGTCGTCGCCAACTTCTACTACCTGTATCCGGTCCTGGCCGGCGTGACCCTCCCGTACGCCTCCTGGGTGGGCCGGATGTGGTTCCACAGCTGGATATGACGTTTGCCGCCGCGTGTCTGCCACACCGCGCCCGGCCGCGCTGACAGGGATTCATGCATTACGACGGCTGTCGCTGGCCACATTCCGCCGGGCACCGTGACACCAGGAGAACGCGGGGAAGCCGTTCGGGGTACCGCCAGCCAGTACAGTTCCGTGATCCTCCACGGGGAAGGTCGTCCCGCCTCCGTGTGCGGGATCACGCTCGCCATGGCCCGATGTGCCGTGCGGTCGGCCGTAATCCCGGGCAGTCTGTGGACATGGCCGAACCGTTCGCAGGGCTGGCCCGGCGCCCGGTGGTCGTGGCGCCGATGGCCGGCGGGCCGTCCACCCCCGCTCTGGTGATCGCCGCCTGTGCCGCGGGCGCGCTGGCCTTCCTGGCCGCCGGGTACAAGACGGCCGCCGCGCTGCGGGCCGAGATGGACGCGGTCCGGGCCGGCACGGGAGCCCCGTTCGGGGTCAACGTGTTCGTGCCGGGTGCGCCGGCCGCGGACCGCGCGGCGCTCGACCGGTACCTGGCCGAGCTTGAGCCAGACGCCGCCGAGCTCGGCGTGCGGCCGGGAGCGGCTGACTGGGACGACGACGACTGGGACGCAAAGCTGGCTGCCCTGCTGGCCGCCCCGCCCGCGCTCGTCAGCTTCACGTTCGGCTGTCCGGCCGAGGACGTCATCGCGGCACTGCGGGCCGCGGGGAGCCAGGTGTGGGTGACCGTCACCGCACCGGAGGAGGCGGCGGTCGCGGCCGCGCGCGGCGCGGACGGACTGTGCGTCCAGGGCCCCGAGGCCGGCGCCCACCGCGGCACCTTCTCCGCGCCCGCCACCCCGCCGGCCGTGCCACTGCACCAACTGCTCCGTGATGTCGCGGCGGTCACCGCTCTGCCGCTGATCGCCGCCGGCGGACTCATGAGCCATGCGGACGTCAGGGCCGCCATGGCCGCCGGTGCGGTGGCGGCCCAGTGCGGCACCGCCTTCCTGCGCTGCCCGGAAAGCGGCGCGCAGCCGTTGCACAAGGCGGCCCTCGCGGATCCGGCGTTCACCGCCACGGCGGTCACCCGCGCGTTCACGGGCAGGCCCGCCCGCGGCCTGGTCAACTGCTTCATGCTCGACCATCCGGACGCACCGCCCGCCTATCCCGAGATCCACTTCGCCACCAGGCCGCTGCGCGCCGCCGCCGCGGCCGCGGGTGACACCGGCCGGATGAACCTCTGGGCGGGCGAGGGCTACCGCGCCGCGACCGAGCGCCCCGCCGCCGAGATCGTGGACCTCCTGTCCGGCGCCCCGGGAAGCGGCCACCCACCGGCGCCGTAACCGTGATCACGGACGATCTTCCGCGCGCATGGAACGGAAGATCGTCCGTGATCATGGCAGCCAGGCCCGGCCGCGGAGAGGAGACGTCATGCGCGTGGCCGTTCTTGCCGACATTCATGGGAACCTGCCCGCGCTCGACGCCGTGCTTGCGGAGATCGAGGCGGCCGGGGCGGACGCGATCGTGCTCAACGGCGACATGGCCACCGGCCCGATGCCGGTGCAGACCCTGGAGCGACTGGCGGGGCTGGGGGAGCGGGCCGTCTGGGTCCGGGGCAACTGCGAGCGGGAGCTCGTCAGCGCCTGGGACGGCGTCGTCGACCCGGGCCTGCCCGAGGTGGCCCGGGTGCCCACCGAATACTGCGCGGCACAGCTCGGCCGCGCCCACCGTGATCTGATGGACGGCCTGCCGCTGTCGGTCACGCTGGAGGTGACAGGGCTGGGGCTGGTGCGCTTTTGCCACGCTACGACGGCCAGCGATACCGACATCGTGCTGGTTGACTCACCCGTCGCTGCCTACCGCACCGGGTTCGCGGATGTGACCGAGCCGACGGTCGTGCTCGGCCACACGCACATGCCGTTCGACCGGCTCGCCGACCGCCGCCGGTTCGTCAACCCGGGCAGCGTCGGCATGCCGTACGGGACACGAGGCGCGCACTGGGCACTGCTCGGCCCGGAGGTCGTGCTGCGGCGCACCGAATACGACCTGCACGCAGCGGGCGAGACGATGCGCGCGGCCGCAGCCGGGTACCCGGGCCTGGACGAGTTCATCACGGAGAACGTGGTGACCGTGCCGTCCGACGCCGAGGCGCTGGCGGTGTTCTCCGGGTCCGCCTGACCGGACCGCCGCTTCCCGGCAGACCGCTAGCCGTGGCCGGCGTAGCGCATGTCCTTACAGCGCGTCCGAAGCGATCCTGCTCGCCATGTCCCTTACGGCGCGTCCGAGGTGACCGTGCCCGGCACGCTCGCCGGCTCGGCCTGCGCCGTGGGCGGCGCCTCGGTCAGCGGGAAGTGGCAGGCCGCGAAGTGGGTGCCGCCGAACGGCCGCAGCGGCGGCTCCTCCGCGGCGCAGATGTCCTGTGCCCGCGGGCAGCGGGTACGGAACCGGCAGCCGGACGGCGGATCGATCGCGGATGGCAGTTCGCCGGCCACGCCCTTGGAGACCTTGGCCTTCTCCAGTACCGGGTCGGCATTCGGGATGGTGTCGATCAGGCCCCGGGTGTAGGGGTGCACCGGGTGGTAGTAGACGTCGTCGGCCGGGCCGATCTCGACCAGCTTGCCCAGGTACATCACGCCGATGTTGTTGGACAGGTAGCGGACCACTCCCAGGTCGTGCGAGATGAACATGTAGGTCAGGCCGTGGTCCCGCTGCAGGTCCTTCATCAGGTTGAGGATCTGCGCCTGGATCGACACGTCGAGCGCGGACACCGGCTCGTCGGCCACGATGAGCTGCGGCCGCAGGATCAGCGCCCGGGCCAGGCCGAGGCGCTGGCGCTGGCCGCCGGAGAACTCGTGCGGGTAGCGCTGCACCGCCGCCCGGGGCAGGCCCACCTCGTCCAGGATCTCGCTGATCTTGGTCTGCTGTTCGCTCCGGCTGCCGCGCTTCTGGATGGCCAGCGGTTCCCGCAGGATCGGGCCGACCCGCATCCGCGGGTCCATCGACGCGTACGAGTCCTGGAACATGAGCTGGACCTTGTCGCTGCGCTTGCGCCGGTCCCGGTTGGACAGCTGGGTCAGGTCCTCGCCGTCGAGGATGATGGAGCCGCTCGTGGCCTTCTCCAGGCCGACGATGAGGCGGCCGATCGTGGTCTTGCCGCAGCCGGACTCGCCGACCATCCCGAACGTCTGGCCGGGCACGATCGCGAAGCTCACGTCGGCGACCGCGCTGACCTCGCCGACCTTGCGCTGCAGCACGGCGCCGGAGGTGACAGCGAAGTTCTTGACCAGGTGATCCACCCGGAGCAGCTCACCGTCGCTGGCGGCTACGGGCGCCACGGCCGCCTCGGCGGCCTTCTGCTCGGCGACCTTCAGTTCGGCGAGCCGCTTGTCCCGCTCCTCCTTGCCGACCGGGAAGAAGCAGCGGAAGACGTGCTCCCAGCTGTCCCCCTTCAGTTCCGGTTCCTCGGCGCGGCACTTGTCCTGCGCGTAGCGGCAGCGCGGCGCGAACCGGCAGCCCGGCGGGGGCTGGGTCAGGTCCGGCGGCATCCCGGGGATGTTGTACAGCCGCCGGGACGAGTCGGCCGCCTTCTCCGGGAGCGCCTCGAACAGCGCCTCGGTGTAGGGGTGGCGCGGGTTGCCGAACAGCCGGGTGGTGGTGGTGCTCTCGGCGACCTTGCCCGCGTACATGACCACGGTCCGGTCGGCCCGGCCGGCGATCACGCCGAGGTCGTGGGTGACCAGGATCACCGCCATGGACAGCCGCTTGCGCAGGCTGTCGAGCAGTTCCAGGATCTGCTTCTGGATCGTCACGTCCAGCGCGGTGGTCGGCTCGTCCGCGATCAGCAGCTTGGGCTCACAGGCCAGCGCCATGGCGATCATGACCCGCTGGCGCATGCCGCCGGACAGCTGGTGCGGGTAGTTGCTCACCCGCTCCGCGGGCCGGGGCATGCCGACCAGGCCGAGCACCTCGATGGCCCGCTCCCGCGCCTCGGCCGCCGACGCGCCCCGGTGCAGCACCACGGTCTCGGAGATCTGGTCCCCGATTCTCATCGTCGGGTTCAGCGACGTCATCGGGTCCTGGAAGATCATGCCGATCTCGTTGCCGCGGACGTGACGCATGTCGGCGTCGGACAGGGCCGAGATCTCCTTGCCGTCGAGAATGATCTTCCCGCCGACGATGTGGCCGCCCGGCGGCAGCAGCCGCATGATGGACAGCGCGGTCATCGTCTTGCCGCAGCCCGACTCCCCGACGATGCCCAGGCACTCGCCCGGGTCCACGGTGAGGCTGACGCCGTCCAGGGCGTGCACGGTCGATCGGCGCAGCCGGATCTCGGTCTGCACGCCGTCGAGTTCAAGCAGGTGAGCCATTCGTCCTCGGTTCTATCGCCGTGCCGGTGGTCGGCCGGGGGAGGAAGCCGGTGGGTTCTGCATCAGCGTTGCTGGAGCCGCACCTCGACGGCGTCCCGCAGTCCTTCACCGACGAAGATGGCCGCGGTGATGACCAGGATGATGCAGAAGCCCGCGGGGAAGATCAGCCACCAGTAGCCGCTGTAGACGTACTGGACGCCGTCGCTGAGCATGCCGCCCCAGTCCTGCTTGGGGGGCGCGATGCCCAGGCCCAGGTAGCTCAGCGCGACGACCAGCGCGATCGCGTCGGCCACCTGGAAGGTGGCGTTGACCATGATGGTCCCGATCGCGTTGGGCGCGATATGTCGCAGCACCGCCCGGTGCCGCCGCCGCCCATGACCTTCATCGCCTGGACGTACTCGCGCACCCGCAGCGAGAGCGCCTCGCCGCGCACCAGGCGCGAGGTGGTGAGCCAGGAGGTCAGCGCGATCACCAGGATCAGGATTGCCGGCGTCGGTTGCACGATGGCCACCACGACCAGGGCGAGGAACAGCGTCGGGATGGACAGCATCGCGTCCACGATGCGCATCATCGACGAGTCGAGCACGCCGCCGAAGTACCCGGCGACCGCGCCCCACAGCACGCCCACGATGGTGGCCAGGGCCGCGGCCGCGATGCCGACCTCCAGGGAGATCTGGCCCGCGGCCATCAGCCGCCCGAGCACGTCGTAGCCGTTGGCGTCGGTGCCCAGCGGGTGATCCGCGCTCGGTGGCATGTTCTCGAGCGCGAAGTTCACGTGGATCTGGTCGGTGTGGTAGAAGACCGGCCCGAGGAAGCAGAACAAGACCATCGCGACGAAGATCGCCACACCGGTGACCGCGAGCTTGTTCTCCAGGAACACGTCCAGGCTGCGGCGGAAGGCGCTGCGCGGCTTGCCGGCCGGGAGCATTCCCGGCGCGAGCGCCGAGGCTTCGCCGAGCGGTTCTGACGTAACGGTGGCCAGCCCCATGGCCGACGACTCTGGGCCGGGCGGGGGGTCGGCAGGCAGATTCAGAGTCATGAGCTCACGTACCTCACTCGGGGGTCGAGCACCGCGTAGGCGATATCCGCCAGCAGCGAACCGAAGACTGTTGCCACCGCCACCACCACGGTAAAGCCCAGAAGCGTCGGATAATCCTGCTTGAGCGCCGATTGGTAGAAGAGATACCCCATGCCGGGATAGTTGAAGACCGACTCGGTGATCAGCGCACCCGCGAGGATTCCCGGCAGGCTCAGCCCGAGCAGCGTCGCGATCGGGATCAGCGAGTTGCGCAAGACGTGCCGTATCAGCACCCGCCGTTCACTGGCACCTTTGGCCCGCGCGGTTCTGACGTAGTCCTCGGTGAGGTTGTCCAGCACGGAGGACCGCATGTATCTGCTGAACAAGGCGATGGTCACCAGCGCCAGGGTGACGATCGGCAGGATCATCGCGTCGAAGTTCGTGATGATCGAGCCGAGTCCCTCGCCCTGCGGCCCCTCGGGGGGGAAGATCGGGAACTTGATCGCGAAGAGCAGGATCGCGACGATCCCGATGAGGAAGGCCGGGGTGGCGTAGAAGATCGTGGAGAACGCGTTGAAGGCGTGGTCGGTGAGCTTGTTACGGCGCACCGCTTGGATGACCCCGATCGGGATCGCGAGGACCAGCGCCAGGATGGTGGAGATCCCGACCAGCGCGATGGTCTTGGGCAGCCGGTTGGCCAGCAGCGAGGCGACGCTCTGGTTCAGCGTCCAGGAGTAGCCGAGGTTGCCCCGGGCGAGATGGCCCAGCCACAGGAAGTACTGCTGGTACCACGGGAGATTGAACCCGTAGGTGGCGTCGAAGAGCTTGATGGCTTGCGGGTTGCGATAGGCACCGGGGCCCATGACCGCGACAGCTACGTTGCCGGGGATCATCCGCAGCAGCCCGAACGTGATCAGCGTGACGATGAGCAGTACCACGATCGACTGGAGCAGCCGGCGGACGAAGAAGGCTACCAACGCTGGCCCCTTTCCGGTCCCCACCTGTGGCGCCGGGGTGACCGGCGCCACAGGCGGGACCTAGCACGTGACCGCGAGGTCATGTGCCAGACATTACTTCACGAAATACCAGTTTTCCGGGTTGAAGGACAGCGTCGGGCTCTGCGGCAGGACGCCCTTCAGGTTGTTGGCGATCTCGGTCAGCGAGTACACGCCGTTCGGCTGCCACATGACCGGCAGCTGCTGCGCCAGGTAGTTCTGCCAGGTGTACATGGCTCTGCGGGTCGTTGCTGGTCAGCGTCGTGTTGATGTAGTTGTCGTTGGTCTTGCTGCAGTACCCGCCGGAGTTGGCGATGGCGCCGCACATGAACAGCGTCTCGCCGGTGGGTGAGTAGTCGGGAGCGAAGGACCAGCCGCCGCCCCAGTTGGCCAGGTCCCAGTTGCACGGGATCTTGGCAACCTTGCAGTTACCGGCGGCCAGGGCAGTGACCTGGTTGAACGGCTTGGGCTGCAGGTTGATCTTGATCCCGACCAGGGAGGCGTTGGACTGCAGCTGCTGCATCTCCTGGGTGACCCACTGGGTGCCCGGTGGCATACGGCAGGTTGAACTGCAGGCCCTGGCCCTGCTTGATGCCCGGGCCGCACAGGCTCGGGTTGGTGCAGGTGCTCACCCCGTTGGGGGTGACCTTCCAGCCGTGGCTGGACAGCAGGCTCTTGGCCTTGGTCGGGTTGTAGGGGAACGGGTTGCTCGTCTTGAGCTGCGGCGACAGGAACGGGGTACCGGGGTGTAGCCCGACCGGGCCCTGGGTCAGCGTGCCGTAGCCGCGCAGCGGGCCCTTGATGACGGCTTCCTGGTTGAGCAGGTAGGCCAGGGCCTGGCGGAAGTACAGCTGGTTGATGATCGGGCCGTTGCCGGTGCTGCTCTGGAAGTTCATCACGAAGTAGTTGATGCCCCAGACGTACAGCGGGTCCAGCGTGTAGCCCGGCAGCGGGTTCTGCCCCGCGGTGAGCGGGCTGGACCCGGCCGGCTTGGCCGGGGCGTCCTGCGAGGGCAGGTAGCCCACGTCGATCTTCTGGCCGCCGGCGGCCGGTGAACGCAGCACGTTGTACTCGGCCGAGTCCGTGGTGAACGGCACCTCCTGGAACTGCGCGAGGCTCGGCTTGACCGGGCCGGAGTACTTCGGGTTCGGCACGAACGTCACGTGACCGTCGGCGTTGAAGGCCGACAGCTTCCACGGGCCGTCCACGATCGACCACAGCGGCGAGCCGACGTAGCTGGTCAGCTGCCTTGGACTGGCTGTCCAGGTACTTGTAGACCGCGGCGCAGTCGCTCGACCTGGTCGCGCAGTGCGCCGGGCCGGACGCGGTCTTGTCCCACGCCGGTGGCATCGGGGTGATCTGCGACAGGTCGTTGTACAGGAACCAGCTGTGCGAGTAGGCCTTGTTCGTGGTGATCTGGATCTCGGTGGGCGAGATCGCCTTGTAGCTGGTGACGAACGAGGCCGGGAACCCGGAGTAGGCGCCCCAGTCGCTCGGCCCCGACTGCCTTGAGCATGTTCAGCCAGAACATCACGTCGGTGCTGGTCACCGGCGTGCCGTCGGACCACATGTAGTGCTTGAGCGTGATCGTGGCGGTGTTCCCCGACCAGGTCGGCTCGCTCGCCAGGCTCAGCGACGGGTTCAGCAGCGGCTTTGACCCGTTGCCGAACCAGTACAGCGGCCGGTACATCAGCTGGGAGAAGTGTTCGGTTGTGACGCTGATGTAGGCGCTGCTGGTCATCGGGAAGATGTAGTTCGGCGTGGTCGACGGGGGCAGCGCGTACACCGCCGTGCCGCCCTTGACCTTCGTCTGGGCCGAACTGCCGCCGCCGGTGCTGCTGCTGCTGCTGCTGCAACCGGCAGCGACGAGCGCCAGGGCGACGACGCTCGCCGCCGACCGCCATGGTCATCCGGCCGCGGAGCCTCCTGGCTCTGCGGCTTCGTCTGCTTCTGTGGGGCTGGCCCCATGGTCGCGGCTCCTTCTTACACAGGGAGCCGCCAGGCGCAACCTTGCGCCGGCGTGCTCCGACCAGAAAAGGCGTCCCATTGATCATGGTGCGCCGTGGGCTCGATCCGCCCAACGGCAGCCTGCAGCACGGGCCGAGCGGGGCACCTGGTCACGCTGGCGCCCAGCACTGCCCGCGGCAGCATTGCGCATTGCACCTTGCCGTGCTCCTGACCACGACGATCACTGATGTAGGACGGCCACTCCGCACTTCCTCCGCCCCAAGGGGAGCTGATACCGGTAGCCATCCGGAGAGGTCCCATACGGCTGCTGCGGAGTACGCAACTTAAACCTAGGAACGCTGCACACTCGCCTAAAGAGCCGGGCTTCAAGAGTTTCGGAATCGTGACGTAACCGTTACCGCAGGCCATAGACCTGTAGGGCGCCAAACAATCCTTTAAGTGATTAGCCGACTACAAAGTGTGCTCGCTATTTCCGCGCCTTAAGGAGCGCTAAATCCCGGTAGCTGAGCACCCGCGTTCAGGGGTCAGGGGAGGTCGAACTCGCCGTCCTTGACGCCCAGCGTGAACGCTTCCCATTCCTCGGGGGTGAACGCGAGCACCGGGCCGTCCGGCTTCTTGGAGTCACGCATCAGGTACAGCTTTTCGGCGTCCGCCTTGTGCGGCCAGCGGGACGTGTCGGTGGTGACCGTCACTTCGACGCAGTACCGTCCGGTGCCGCAATGGCTCGCCCGGCGCCAGCCGGGAACGCCCGCGTGATTGTGTGTCAGCACGTCACCAGGCTACTCGTCGCCGCACGTGGAAAACGCCACAGTGAGCCGCTCAGGGCCACGAGCCGGGCCTGCCGCGCGCCGGGCGGCCCCAGCCGCGGACCACCGGGTGCTGGCGCTCGTCGCGGGCCAGGCGCTGCAGTTCCTCGTCGGGATTGTCGCTGGCCGACAGCCAGGTGAGCAGGGTGACGAAGACGACCGGCACAAAGCAGAACGCCGATACCGCCCAGACCAGCGCGACCGTTATCTCCTGGTCGGCGACCGCGCTCAGCGCGCCGCCCGCCGGATCGTAGCCGTGGAACACCGGGTGGTTGGACAGCCCGAGCGCGTAGGCGACCGCCCAGGTGGACCACATGGCCAGTGCCGCGACGGCCGCCCGGTGCGGGTTGGGCAGCCGGGGCGACAGCGGCGGCGAGGAAACCAGTTCCAGCCAGAGACAGATGCCGGCGGCCAGCAGCGTGATCAGCTCGGCCACGGTAAGCGCGGGGTGGCTGGCCAGCGCGTCCATCACCGGCGGTAGCCGCCATGCGACGGTAACGGCGATGAACACCACGAGGAAGGCACCCGCGCGCACGAACGAGGTCTGCCGTCGCCGCGCGGCCGCCAGCCGGTCCAGCGGCCCGGACAGGCGCAGCAGCCGCCACGGCGCACCCAGCACGAGCAGCGCGGGCGCCACCATCGCGAACACCACGAACTGCGCGGACTCGGCGACGACGTACTCGCGGGCGAGCCCCTCGACGGCCAGGCCGGCCACGAGCAGGGCAGCCCCGGCCGCGGCGAGCCAGGGCCTGCCGCGCGCCATCAGTGACGGGGCAGCCCTTGGGCGGGGCGGCGGGGCCGGGGCTAGCTCTTGTGTCATGTCCGTCTCCCGAGCCGCCGCGCGCGGGGCCGCGGCGGATGTGCCTGCCGCCATGATCGCTGATTGGGGCCCTGCGTGGGGTGCGGGCGGGCGAAGTCTTTTAGGTTGGGCTCATGGAGCTTGTCCATGAGTTCTCGGTTCCGGTACCGGTGGAGCAGGCGTGGCAGGTGCTCACCGACGTGGAGCGGATCGCGCCCTGCCTGCCCGGCGCGGAACTGACCGGGGTCGACGGGGACGCCTACCACGGCCAGGTGAAGATCAAGGTGGGCCCGATCACCGCCCAGTACCGTGGCACCGCGTCGTTCACGGAAAAGGACGAGGCGCGGCACCGGGTGGTGCTGAAGGCCTCCGGCCGCGACACCCGCGGCCAGGGCAACGCGTCCGCCACGGTGACCGCGCAGATGGCGCAGGCCGACGGGGGCACCACCGTGTCCATCGTCACCGACCTGTCCATCAGCGGGCGGGTCGCCCAGTTCGGCCGGGGCGTGATGGGCGACGTGAGCGCCAAACTGCTCGACCAGTTCGTGCGCAACCTGGAGACCGGGGTACTCGGCGGCTAGAGCGCCCTAGTAGCCCGGGTCGCCGAACCGGGCGGCCAGCGCGCGGAAGGCGGCCGGCGCGGTGCCGTGGAGCCAGGCCGGGAACCGCAGCCACCCAGGCACGTACACCACCGGCCGCCCATGCTCCAGCGCGGATACGATCGCCGCGGCCACCCGCGCGGCCGGGATGGGCGCGGGCCTGGCGCGGCCGTACGGCGTACCGCGCCGGCTGAAGAACGGCGTGTCGATCACGCCGGGCACGATCACGCTGACCGTCACCCCGCGGCCCCGCATCTCGTAGGCCAGGCTCTCCGCGAACGCGGCCAGGCCGGCCTTGGTGGCCGCGTAGACCGCTTCGCCGCGCACGCCGGTGACCCCGGCGATCGAGGACACGAAGGCCACCCCGCCCCGGCCGCGCTCGGCCATGCCCGGCACGAGCAGCCTGGTCAGTTCGATGGGCGCGGCCAGGTTGACGGTGGCCAGTTCGGCGACCTTCGCCGCCGGGATCGCCCCGAAGGGCCCGGCCCAGCCAAGGCCGGCGTTGTTGACCAGGATGTCGACGCCGCCCCTGGCGGCCGCGGGCGCCGCGGCGAGCGCCTGCTCTGCGAGGGCCGCGGCGCCGCCCGGAACGGCGAGGTCACCGCGCAGCGCGGTGCCGCCGGTCCGCGCCGCTACCTCGGCCAGGCGTGCCTCGTCCCGCCCGCTGAGCAGCAGGCTGGCTCCTGCCGTGGCGAGCGCTGCGGCGGTGGCCGCCCCGATCCCCGACGAGGCACCGGTCACCAGCGCCACCGCGCCATCGAGCCGCATGGCGCATCACTTTCGCGTACCGGTGCGGCCCTGGCAAGGACCTGATCCGTCACGTGGCTGACCGCGGCCTGGGAGCACCGCGCGGCCCAAGGCCACGTGACGAAGTCACGAGGCCTTCAGGCCACCGGGGGTTCCGGGGGTCGCTCGGACCAGCGCGGCCCAAGGCCACGTGACGAAGTGAGGCCTCAGGCCACCGGGGTCCGGGGCGCTCCCCGGAACCAGCGCGGCCCAAGGCCACGTGACGAAGTCTCGAGGCCTTCAGGCCACCGGGGGGCTCCGGGGGGTCGCTCCCCCGGACTAGCAGAGCTCAGGCGCGGGCGGTGGCCCGGTCGTCGGCCTCAGACCAGCAGCGGACGATGTCGCGCATCGACAGCAGGCCGGTCACCTCGGAACCGTCGAGCACCACGAGGTGCCGGAACCCGGCCTTGACCATGGTCGCGGCCGCCTGCTCCAGGGTCCAGTCCGGGGAGGCGAACACGACGTCCGCGGTACGGTGCGCCGCGGCGAGTTCGGTGTCCGGGTCCTGGCCCGCGCCGATGGAGTCGAGGATGTCGCGCTCGGTGAGGATGCCCACCCCGGGGTGCTCGGGGTCGGTGACCACGGCGGCACCCACCCGCCTGGCCGACATGAGGCGCGCGGCTTCTCTGAGGGTATGCGCGGGGCCGATCGTCACGACCAGCTTGGACATCCCGTCGCGTACCAGCATCTGGCATCACTCCCCGAGCTTGCCGTCGTGGGCGATGCCTGGCCCTTGCCCGCGCCGCCAGGGGCCAAGCGCTTGTGCCTTTGTGACACTCTCTACAGCATGGGTGATGCCTGCCTGCCCGGCAACCCCCGCAGGGGGTTTCCGGCCGCTGCCAGCGCTCCGCTAGCTGGGCATTTGACGTGATCTAGGCGAGCGTGCCGTTGAGCAGGCCGAGCGTCTGGTCGTGCAGCAGGCCGTTGGTGGACACCGCGCTGCCGCCGTCGGGCGTGGGCCTGCCGGACAGGTCGGTGAACTTGCCGCCGGCCTCCTCGACGATCACCATGAGCGCCGCCAGGTCCCACAGCGATACCTCGGGCTCGGCGCAGATGTCGACCGCACCCTCGGCAACCAGCATGTGGGACCAGAAGTCGCCGTAGGCGCGGGTTCGCCAGACCGAGCGGCCGAGGTCGAGCAGTCCACCGAGGCGGCCCTGCGCCTCCCAGTCGGACAGGCTGGAGTACGACAGCGACGCGTCCGGCATCTTGGCCACCGCCGAGACCCGGCAGCGGGTCGCCTTGGTGAGGCTGCGGCCCGACCACGCGCCGTTGTCCCGCGCCGCCCACCACCGGCGGCTGAGCGCGGGTGCGGACACCACGCCGACCACGACCTCGTCGCCGTCCATCAGGCCGATCAGGGTGGCCCAGACGGGGACGCCGCGCACATAGTTCATGGTCGCGTCGATCGGGTCGATGACCCAGCAGCGCGGCCCGGAGCCGACCCGGCCGAACTCCTCGCCGAGCACCGCATCCCTGGGGCGCGACCGGCGCAGCACGTTGCGCAGCGACTCCTCGACCGCATGGTCGGCGTCGGTGACCGGCGTCAGGTCGGGTTTGGACTCGACGCGCAGGTCGAGCGCCCGGAACCGGCGCGTGGCGATGTCGTCCGCCGAGTCCGCTAGGACATGGGCAAACCGCAGGTCGTCGTCATACCCCGCCATGGCGCGCAACGGTACAGGGTGCTGGCCCGGGGGGCGACCCCAGAGCCCCCGCTGGCCCTGCTGGCCCAGGGGGGCGACCCCCTGGAACCCCCGCTGGCTCAAGGCCCCGTTCCTTCGTCACGGGGCCTTGGCCCTGCTGGCCCAGGGGGGCGACCCCCTGGAACCCCGCTGGCTCAAGGCCCCGTTCCTTCGTCACGGGGCCTTGGCCCTGCTGGCCCAGGAGGCGACCCCCGTCGGCCTATCGCTACCACGCCTCGGCGCTGTCGCGGCTGCGCAGCAGTCGGCGCAGCGAATCCAGCCGTGCGGCCAGCCGCGGATCGCTGCCCTGGTCGTGCACCCAGTCGTCCAGGGCACAGTCCGGCTGGTCGTGGTCGCAGCCGGGCGGGCATGCGGCCGTGCCCGGGGCCAGGTCGGTGAACGCGCGCACCACCCGGTCCGGTGCGACATGGCCGAGCCCGAACCCGCGCAGCCCGGGCGTGTCGATGATCCAGCCGCCGCCGGGCAGCGGCAGGGCCACCGCGGAGGAGGACGTGTGCCGGCCGCGCCCGGTCACCGTGTTGACCGTGCCGACCGCCCGGTCGGCGTCCGGGATCAGCGCGTTGACCAGCGTGGACTTCCCCACCCCCGAGTGGCCGATGAGCACGCTGATCCGGCCCTCGAGGTGCTGGCGCAGCGGGGCGAGCCGGGACGCGTCCAGTGGCCGGCCGAGCGCCACATGGCCGATGCCCAGCGGCGCGTAGGCGTGCAGCAGTTCGTCGGGGCTGGCGAGGTCCGCCTTGGTCAGGCAGAGCAGTGGGCGGAGCCCGGCGTCGAAAGCCGCCACCAGGCAGCGGTCGATGAACCGCGGCCGGGGCGGCGGGTCGGCCAGCGAGCACACGATGCCCATCTGGTCGGCGTTCGCCACGATGACCCGCTCCACCGGGTCGGTGTCGTCGGCCGAGCGGCGCAGCACGGTGGTCCTGGGAGACACCCGGACCACCCGGGCGAGCGTGCCGGGCGCGCCGGAGGCGTCCCCGGCCAGCGCCACCCGGTCGCCGACGACCACCCCCCGGCGGCCCAGTTCCCTGGCCGTCATCGCGGTGACCGTGCGGTCGCCGACAAGCACGCCGTACCTGCCCCGGTCGACCGAGGCGACGAAGCCCTCCACCGCGTCCTCGTGCGCGGGCCTGCGCCGGGTGCGCGGGCGGGAGCCCCGCCCCGGCCGCACCCGGATGTCGTCTTCGTCCAGGTCCCGTGCGCGGGGAGTCAGGGCACCTGCTCCAGCATCGACGCCCACAACCGGGTGAAGCCGGGGAAGGTCTTCGCCACGGTGCCCGCGTTTTCCACCTCGATACCGGGGACGGCCAGGCCGAGCACGGCGGCCGCCATGACCATCCGGTGATCGTCGTAGCTGGCGAACGGCCGGCCGCTGGCCCGCAGCGGCCGTGGCCTGATCTGCAGGCCATCGGGCAGTTCGCTGACATCCCCGCCGAGCGCGCCGATCTCGGCGGCCAGCGCCGCGAGCCGGTCGGTCTCGTGGCGGCGCATATGACCGATGCCGGTCAGCCGGGACGGGCCGTCGGCCAGCGCGGCCAGCGCGGCCGCCACCGTGGCCGACTCGCTGCAGTCGGCCAGGTCGGCGGTGACCGGCCGGATCCGGCCGGTCCCGGCCACGGTCAGCCCCTCCTCCGCCAACACGCACTCCGCGCCGAACGCGGTCAGCAGGTCCATGATCTGCGCGGCCGGCTGCGTGGTCGCGGCCGGCCAGCCGGCGATCGTCACAGCACCGCCGGTGACAAGCGCGGCGGCGAGGAACGGCACAGCATTGGAAAGATCAGGCTGAACGATCACCTCGTGGTGCCCGATGGCCCCCGGGTGCACCCGCCACGTGTCGGGCACGCCGGCCGGCGTGCCGCTCTCCCGCGACCACGTCTCTACCTCGGCGCCCGCGTCCCGCAGCATGGCGACCGTCATGGCGATATGTGGCGCGGACGGGGCCCGGCCGCCGCGGTGCCTGATCTCCGCGCCCTTGTCGAACCGCGGCGCGGCGAGCAGCAGCCCGGAGACGAGCTGCGAGGATGCCGAGGCGTCCAGGGTGACCGCGCCGCCCGGCAGCGATCCACCGCCGTGCACGGTGAACGGGACGGCGCCGCGCCCGCCGTCGTCGATGACGGCCCCGAGTTCACGCAGCGCGGCGAGTATCTGCCCCACCGGCCGGTGCGCGGCCCTGGCGTCGCCGTGGAAGTCCACGCGGACGCCGGTCAGGGCAGCGACGGGTGGCACGAAGCGCAGTACAGTGCCGGCGTTGCCGACATCCACGCGGGCGCTGGTTTCTGGCCGGCCCGGTGCCACGTGCCAGGACGGGGCCTGGCCGGCCGCGCCTGGATCGTAGTGCCCGTCTTCGGTGATCGTGGCGCCCAGGGCCGTCAGCGCCGCGCACATCAGCAGCGTGTCGCGGGCGTGCAACGGCCCGGCGATGGTTCCCGGCCCGTCGGCGAGGGCGGCGAGCACGAGGGCCCGGTTGGTCATGGACTTGGAACCCGGAACGGCCAGGCGCGCGCGCACCCGGCCGGTCGCGGCGGGTGCCGCCCAGCGTCCGGCCTGCGGACCGTCCCGCTGCCCCGTGTGCTCCATACAGCTGAGCCTAGTGCGCCGACGGAGCCCGGCCGGTCGACCGCCGCGCGCAGATGCTGCCGCAGCCGGGAAGCGTACCGACCAGGTTTGGCGGTCTGGTTTCCTGGCTATGAAAAGGCACATTCTGTACATCCCCCAGCCTTCTTTACGACACCCAGGTGAGAGCACATGTGCGGCCGGTACGCGTCGGCGCGGAAGCGCCAGGACCTCCTCGAGGAGTTCCGTATCGACCGCGACAGGGTGACCGACGACCTCGAGCCCGACTACAACGTGGCGCCGACCAAGCCGGTCTACGCGGTGCTCACCAGGGACCGGCGCGGCCCGGATGAGAGCGCCGGGCCGCCGGAGGAGGCGGCCGCCGCGGCCGATGTGGCGAGGGAACTGCGGGTGGTGCGCTGGGGCCTGGTGCCGTTCTGGGCAAAGGACCCGGCCATCGGCAGCCGCATGATCAACGCCCGGGTGGAGACGGTGGATGCCAAGCCCGCGTTCCGCCGCGCGTTCGCCAAGCGCCGGTGCCTGCTACCTGCGGACGGCTTCTACGAGTGGATGAAGGTCTCCGACCAGGGCAAGGTGCGCAAGCAGCCCTACTACATTCACCGCGCCGACGGCGGGGTGCTGGCCTTCGCCGGGTTGTATGAGCTCTGGCGGGACAAGTCCGTCCCCGATGACCATCCGCGGGCCTGGCTCTGGACGTCCGTGATCATCACCACCAGCGCGCCGGACGAGGAGGGCCGGATCCACGAGCGGATGCCGATGGTGATCGATCCCGCCCGGTGGGGCGACTGGCTCGACCCGGCCAACGGCGACGCCGCCCACGTGCATGCGCTGCTCGCGCCCGCCGCGGCCAGCGGGCTCGCGTCCTACCCGGTCGGCACGGACGTCAACTACGTGAGAAACAACGGCCCCGCACTGATCGAGCCGCTGGCCGGTGACCCGGCCCCGCTCGCTTGAAGGACGGCGGCAGCACCCGGGGCAGCCCATGCGATGGAGTTTCGCTTCGCCCCTGCCTAGAGAGGAGGACACACCGTGGACACTGCGACCGCACGTGAGCGTCTGGAGGAGATGCGCGGCCAGATCGACAGATCGATCCTGGTCCTGCAGGGAGAGCATCCTTCGGGACGTGCCGCCACCGACTCGCCGCAGGATCCGGCGGACGCCGGTACCACGCTGTCCGAGACGGACCGGACGGAGGCCGCCCTGGCTGCGGTCGAGTCCCAGCGGCGGCTCGTCCTGGACGCGCTCGTGCGGATCGATCGCGGGGTCTACGGGACGTGCGCCGACTGCGGCAAGGCGATCCCCGAGGGCCGGCTGGACGCCAGGCCGGAGGCGGCCCGGTGCGTGGCGTGCCAGTCCAAGCGGGACCGCCGCCACTGAGCCCGCCGCCGCTCCCCCGGGCTAGCAGGGCTTGCGGGCGGTGGCGACCAGGCTGATACCGAACGCCTCATCGGCGCTGCCCCCGGCCGCCGGGTCCTGACCGGCCTGCAGTTCGGCGCGCACCAGCCGGGCCATGGCCCCGGGCTGCTGGCGCAGGACGTGATCGACGGTGGACGGGGACAGCACCGTCCGCGGCCTGATCGAGGTGACCTCCAGCCCGGCCTCGGTGAGCAGGTCGTAGAGCTGCGCCGCGCCGAAGCACCGGGTGATGGTCCCGTCCGGCCAGGGGATCAGCACCACCTCGGCGTGTGGCAGGTCGGTGAGGTGGGCCCAGTGCCGCTGCTCGGCCAGCATGGCCATGCCCAGGACCAGCGAATCCACGCAGGCGAGCAGCGTGCCTCCGGGGCGCAGCACCCGTGCGATCTCGGCGGCCATGTCCTCCGCCATGAGCTGCCTGGACAGGGCGCCGTCCTCGGCGATGACGCCGTCCGCGCAGCTGTCCGCGAGGAACACCAGGCTGCCGGGCTCGGCCACCACCGCGGCGACCCGGCCCGCGGGTATGCCCCGCTCCGCGGCGGGGGGCGCGCCGGGATGCGCGGTCACGACCCGGACCACCGCGTGCCCGGACCCGGCCGCCTGCGCCGGGCAGGGCGCGGCGGGGCCGGAGATGTCCACGAGCAGCCGCCGCCCGGCGGGGAGCCAGGCGGCGAGCTGGGCCTTGGCCACCGCCCGCTGGAACCGCCAATACGAAGAGAGCGAGCCTGGCCTGAGCACGGCCAGCGGGCTGGCAGTTGACGTCGCCACCCTTGACTCCATCCGCCGTCCGACAAACCGGCGCGGTCAGCCGACCGCGCCGGGATCGGCGGCGCGGGCCCGGTTCAGCGCACCGCGCTGGCACTACGGTGGCCATCGCGACGGCCGCATACCCCGGCGAACCGTTATGGCTGATTCTCCCCAGTCTGCGGGCGACCTCACCTGACTGGCCGGGTTGTCCGCCGGGAATGTGGTTCGGGCTGGTTCGCCGCCGAACCGTCATGGCTGATTCTCCGCTCCGGATCCAGGCTGCGGGCGGCCTCACCTGGCTGGCCGGGTTGTCGGCCGGGAATGTGGTTCGGGCTGGTTCGCCGCCGAACCGTCATGGCTGATTCTCCGCTCCGGATCCAGGCTGCGGGCGGCCTCACCTGGCTGGCCGGGTTGTCGGCCGGGAATGTGGTTCGGGCTGGTTCGCCGCTGAACCGTCATGGCTGATTCTCCGCTCCGGATCCAGGCTGCGGGCGGCCTCACCTGGCTGGCCGGGTTGTCCGCCGGGAATGTGGTTCCGGCTGGTTTCGCCGCTGGCCCTGGCGGAATGAACAGGCTGCCGCCCCTGTTGCAACCGGCGTGCTCATGACCAGTAGCGCACCCGTGGATGATGTAGCTCCGGTGGCTGCCTTCGGCCGTATCAGGCCGGGCCATGTATTCTCCCGCCCAGATGGCATCGGTGGCCGGGCGCGGATGCAGACACCGGAGGAGGTGGGTCCGGTACCTGAGACACTCGAGGAGCGCGGCGAGCGGTTCGAGCGCGAGGTGTTGCCGTACCTGGATCAGCTGTACTCGGCCGGGATGCGGATGACCAGGAACGCGGCGGATGCCGAGGACCTGGTACAGGAGACCTTTGCCAAGGCCTACGCCTCGTTCCACCAGTTCGAGCCTGGCACGAACCTGAAGGCGTGGCTGTTCCGGATCCTCACCAACACCTTCATCAACACGTATCGCAAAAGGCAGCGTGAACCACAGCGGGCCGGGGCCGAGGAGGTCGAGGACTGGCAGCTTGCCAGGGCGGCCTCGCACACGTCGTCGGGCCTGAAATCGGCCGAGGCCGAGGCGCTGGAAAGGCTGCCGGATTCCGATATCAAGAGTGCCTTGCAAGCCCTGCCCGAAGAGTTCCGCATCGCGGTATACCTGGCCGACGTGGAGGGCTTCGCCTACAAAGAGATCGCCGACATCATGGGCACGCCCATTGGCACGGTGATGTCCCGCCTGCACCGGGGGCGCAGGCAGTTGCGTGAGATGCTGCAGGACTACGCGGCCGATCGCGGCGTGGTCCGGGCGGCCTCGGCGGCAGGGCCGCAGGGGGGCGACGGCGGGCCTGGGGAGGATCAGACATGAGCTGTGGCAAGCCTCATGAGACGCCGTGTACCGAGGTGCTGGACGGACTCTATTCCTACCTGGACGGCGAGCTAGAGCCGCCGACGGTCGGGAAGATCCGCCAGCATCTCGAGGACGAGGAATGCGGGCCGTGCCTGGAGGAGTATGGCCTCGATGAGCTCGTCAAAAAGCTCGTCCACGAACACTGCGGCCATGAGCGGGTACCGGACGAGCTTCGGGCCAAGGTCCTGGTCAGAATCAGGCAGGTCCGGGCGGAACTGAACGTCACCCAGATCACCGAGTAGGCTCTGCTGGCCCGGGGGAGCGACCCCCCGGAACCCCCCGCTGGCCTACGGCCCGGTTCCTTCGTCACCGGGCCGGGGCCCTGCTGGCCCGGGGAGCGACCCCCCGGAACCCCCCGCTGGCCTACGGCCCGGTTCCTTCGTTACGGGGCCGGGGCCCTGCTGGCCCGGGGGAGCGACCCCCCGCAACCCCCCGGTGGCTCAAGGCCCCGTTCCTTCGTCACGGGGCCTTGGCCCTGTCGGCTGAGGCTTCATACCAGCCCTGGTGAATGCGCGTAACGAGCTTGAAGCCTGCGCGGATCTGGCCGATCACGTTAACCTTTTGCTGGCGGCGATGAACGGGCCTGCTTGGCTGGGCCGAGGCCCCCGCCCCGGCATGCCTTCAGACCGGCCCCGCCCCCGGCAGCGGAGGTGACCGATGCGGCACCCGGGCGAGTTCGCGGCTGCCGCTGCTGCACCCGTGCCCGCGTGCGATGGCACCCGGAAGACGGTGATCCCGCCAGCATGCTGACCGGGACCGGGCACCGATCGCGCGGCGGACGCACCTCGAAGCTCTCGCGTGGCGCTTGGCTGTATGTGGCCGCCGTGGTGGCGGCCGCGTGCGCCGTGCTCGGCCAGGCCCTGGGCGCCGACCCGGACCTGGACGGCCCGGTCCACCAGGCGTGGGTCATGGCCGTGCTCGCGCTGCTGTTCCTGATCTGCGACTCGGCGCCGACGACCCTGTCCTCCCGGCAGTCCGCCTGGTCACCGAGTTCTTCGGCGACCCTGGCCGCTGTGGTGCTGGTGGGGCCGGTGGGTGCGCTCGTGGTCGGCGCGACCTCGCTGCTGTCCGTGCGGCGCGGCCTCGACCTCACCCAGCGGGTGTTCAACGCGTCCATGTACGGGCTGTCCGCCTGGGCGGCGGGCGAGGCCTACCTCGCGCTCGGCGGCCATCTCGGCCGCCCCGGCCACCAGTCGTTCCCCGGCATCATCGGGCTGTTCGCCGTCGCGGCCCTCGTGCACGTGTCGATCAACCACGGGCTGCTGTGGGGGATGCTCATGCTGGTGCCCCCGGCCGAGCCCGGGCAGCCCGCCGGGGCGCTGCAGCGGCACCTGCCGATGCTGTTCCTCTCCGACCTCGGTTACGCGACTCTCGGCCTGCTCATCGCCGCCCTGTGGAGCGTCGGGGGAGCGTTCGCGGCGATTCTCGTGCTGGTCCCGCTGTTCGTGGCGCGCTGGGCGATCGGCCAGTTCGCCGCGCAGGAACGTGCCTACGCCGCCACCATGGCCGCGCTGTGCCAGGCCGTGGAGACCAAGGACTGCTACACCAGGGGCCACAGTGAGCGGGTCGCCCGTGGCTCGGCCATGATCGCCCGTGAGGTGGGCATGCGCGGCCGGCGCGTGGAGGCGATCCGCTACGCAGGCATGCTCCACGATGTGGGCAAGCTTGGTGTGCCCACGACGGTGCTGCAGAAGAACGGCGCGCTGTCCGAGGAGGAGTACGCCGCGATCCAGTTGCATCCGATGCGCGGGCTGGCCATCGTGCGGGAGATCGGCTTCCTCGACGAAGCGCTGGCCGGCATCATGCACCACCACGAGCGGATGGACGGCCACGGCTATCCGATGGGACTGGCCGGCGACGAGATACCCGAGTTCGCACGGGTCATCGCGGTCGCCGACGCCTTCGACGCGATGACCTCGAACCGCTCCTACCGCGGTGCACGCTCCATCGAGGAAGCCGTCGCCGACCTGCGCAAGTGGTCGGGAACCCAGTTCGACCCGGCGCTGGTCGACGCGTTCGTTGCCGCGTTGCGGCGGGAGGGCTGGGAACAGCCCCGGCCCGCCGCCGTGCCGCCCGCCGACGGCATGGCCGCGCAGGATCATGACGACCCGACGGCGCCGCTGCGGGTGGTGGAGAGCCGGTGAGGCCGGGGGTCACCGCGGTGGGCGAAGGTCCCGAGCAGACGGAGTCCTGGCGGCAGGCCATGGACTCGGGTGAACTGCTGCTCGTCGCTGCGGCCGGCATGCTGATCGTGGCCGCGGTGGCGCAGACCGCGGCGGTGGGCCTGGTCCAGCCGCGCATCGCGCTGGCGTTCGGTGCGCTGATCTGTTTCGGTGAGGTGCTGCGGCTGTCCCTGGAAGGCGGCAGGGAGTCGGCGCCGATCGGCAGCGCGGGCGCGTTCGCCTACGCGGTGGTGCTGTCCGTCGGCGGGCAGCCGGCCACCCAGCCGGCGCTGCAGGTCATCGCGGTCGTCGCAAGCGGCATGGTGCTTGGCGGGCTGCCGCACCTGGCGGCGGGCCAGGCCGGGCTGGCCGGGCTGGCGTCCCGGCTGATCGCGGTCGCCGTGGTGGCCGCGCTGTTCCGCCCGCTGAGCACGGTCGTGACCATCACCCGGCCCAGGGACTGGGGGCTTGCGCTTGCCGCCATGGCGGCCGCGCTGGTGGCCGGCTGGCTGGCCGACTGCCTGATCAGGGCCCTGATCAGTGCCGATGCGCTGCGGGCCAGGTTCCGCGTCGCGCTGTGGGACGAGATGCGGGTCCAGTTGCCGCTCGGCTTCGCCGTTGCCGCCACCGCGATACTGATCGCGTTCGCGGCGGACATGATGGGCCTGGTGGCACTCGGGGTGTTCATCGCACCGCTGCTCGTCACCCAGATGGCGTTCCGCCGCTACGCCGGCATCCGGGCCACCTACCTGGAGACGGTCCGCGCGCTGGCCCGGGTGACCGAGGTGGGCGGGTACGTCGAGGACGGGCATGCTCGCCGGGTCGGGCGCCTGGCCGTGGTCGTCGGCCGCGAGCTGGGAATGAGCGAACCGGAACTGCTCGAGCTTGAGTACGCCGCGCTCATGCACGACATCGGGCAGCTTTCACTGCGCAACCCGATCCCCGGCGGCGCCACCGTGCTGGCCTCCCCCGAGCAGCAACGGCGCATCGCCGAGCTGGGGGCCGGCGTCATCGACCAGGCCGGGGTGCTTGACGGGGTGGCCGAGATCGTGCGGTACCAGAGCTGGCCCTGGCGCGGCCAGGACATTCAGCCGCCGGTCGGCAGCAGGATCATCCGCGCCGCCAACGCCTTCGACGACCTGGTCGGCTCCTCGACCGAGGCCAGCAGGACGATGGCGGCCCTGGAATGGCTGCGCCTGGACACCGCGGTCGAGTACGACCCTCAGGTGGTCGAGGCGCTGGCCAAGGTCGCCGGACGGCGGCACGGGAGCCGCCGGTAGCAGTGCTGGCCCGGGGGAGCGACCCCCCGGAACCCCCCGGGGCGCCGATGCCGCCTGGCCGGCAAGCCGGCAGGCCCCATCGCGCGTGCTGGCCCGGGGGAGCGACCCCCCGGAACCCCCCGGGGCGCCGATGCCGCCTGGCCGGCAAGCCGGCAGGCCCCATCGCGCGTGCTGGCCCGGGGAGCGACCCCCCGGAACCCCCGGGTGGCCGTGCTAGCGCGGGACTCGCTGGCTGATCCACGCGAGATGCCCTACGCTGCCCGGGTGCTGAACTCGGTACTGGTGGCCAACCGCGGGGAGATCGCCCGGCGGATCCTCGCCACGGCCCGCCGGCTGGGCATCACAGGCGTGGCGGTCTACTCGGAGGCGGACGCGGACCTGCCGTTCGTCGCCGAGGCCGACGAGGCGGTGCCGATCGGGCCGCCGCCGCCCGGCCAGAGCTATCTCGACTCCGCCGCCGTTCTGGCGGCCGCGCGGCGGACCGGCGCGGCGGCCATCCACCCCGGGTACGGGTTCCTGGCCGAGAACCCGGCCTTCGCGCGCCAGGTGCTGGCCGAGGGCCTGGTCTGGGTAGGCCCGCCGCCCGAGGCCATCGAGCAGATGGGCGACAAGATCAACGCCAGGAACCTGATGGCGGCGGCGGGCGTGCCGGTTTCCGCGGGCAGCGCCGAGCCGGTGACCAGCGCGGCCGCCGCCACGGCGGAGGCCGCCAGGATCGGTTACCCGGTGATGGTCAAGGCCGCCGCGGGCGGCGGCGGGATCGGGATGAGCGCGGTGTCCGGCCCGGCCGGGCTGGCCGCGGCCTTCGAGACCGCGCGCACCCGCGCGGAGCGATTCTTCGGCGATCCCGCCATCCTGCTGGAGCGCTACGTCGAGCGCGCCAGGCACGTCGAGGTGCAGATACTCGGGCTCGCCGACGGCCGCGTGATCGCCCTGGGGGAACGTGACTGCTCGGTCCAGCGCCGACACCAGAAGGTCGCCGAGGAGACGCCTTCGCCGGGGGTCGGGGATGAGCTGCGCGCCCGCATGCTGGCCGCCGCGGTCAAGGCCGGGCAGGCCGTCGGCTACCGGGGCGCCGGAACGGTGGAGTGCCTGGTGGACACGGCCGCCGGTGACTTCGTGTTCCTGGAGATGAACACCAGGCTCCAGGTCGAGCACCCGGTCACCGAGCTGGTCACCGGGATCGATCTGGTGGAGCAGCAGTTCCGCATCGCCGCCGGGGAAGAGGTGAGCTTCGCCCCCGGCCAGGTGCAGCCGCAGGGGCACGCGCTGGAACTGCGGATCTACGCCGAGGACCCGGTCCGCTTCCTGCCGAGCCCGGGGACCATCACGCAGTGGGACGAGCCCGCCGGCGCCGGTATCCGGGTGGATGCCGGGTACACCGCAGGGAACAAGGTGACGCCGTTCTACGATCCGCTGCTCGCCAAGCTGTGCGTGCACGGGCAGGACAGGGACGAGGCGCTGGCCCGGGCCGGTGAGGCGGTGGCGGCGTTCGGCATCGCCGGGCTGCGCACCAACCTGCCCTTCCACGCCGACCTGCTGGCCAGCGCGGAGTTCCGCAGCGGGGACTACGACACGTCCATCGTCAGCAGGCTGCGGCCCTGACCGCACCGCGAGCACAATAGTGGCGGGCGGCGCCGGGCCGGAGGGCGGCCGGGCCCGCCGCCCAGGACAACGGAGAGGAGCCGCGGGTGGCCGAGGTCCGCGCCGAGATGGTGGCGAATGTGTGGAAGGTGGTGGCCGCGGAGGGGGCCCAGGTCTCCGATGGCGACACCCTGGTCATCCTCGAGTCCATGAAGATGGAGATCCCCGTGCTCGCCGAGGGCGCAGGCACGCTGACCCGGCTGCACGTCGCCGAGGGCGATGTCGTGCAGGAAGGCGACCTCATCGCGGTTATTGAGTAACGCGGCACCGAGGCCGGCGCTGGCCGGCGGGTCACCCGGCGCCGGTCACCAGGCCGTGCCGGGTGCAGCGGCTGGACCAGCCGTCCGGAGTCACCTTCACCACCGTCCGGCGGCCGCAGTGGGCGCAGTACCGGGGCGGCTCCAGGCTCAAGGCGGCACGGCAGGAGTCGTGGCCGCCGCCGTCGGCGAGCTGCCGCCCGCACAGGTCGCAGTAACCGCGGGCATCCGCGGGTGGTTCCGGCGCGCTCATCGGCGCACAGCCTACGCCGGGGGACACCCCGGGCGGGACCGCATCAAAACCCCGCTACGGGCTGGGATCCGCCGATACAACCGGACCCGAGGCGTGACATCCCCATACAGCACCCGCTCACCATTACTGCGCGCCGTGCGGCCACTGTGCGCTCCATCCGGCGGACCAGTTGTCCTGCCAACCTGCGAAGACCACCTTCGGTGGGCGGCCCCGTGGACGCTGGCCGCATCGCCCACGGTGGACACACACAGCCAGTTCTGTCGGCGACAATTCTAGAAATCATTTGCTAGATTCCGGATTCAAGCGTAACGTCGGCCGTAGACACAGCGAGACCTGGCTGCCGCTGAACGCCGGGGGTCCTCGAGGGGTCAGCAAAAGGAACCGAGGCATCTTATGCACGCACCGGCTGACAACGTCACTCCCCCACTATCTGCATCTCCGAGCGGCCTTCGCCAGTTCCTGCGAACGACTCCCGGCAGCGCACTTCTCCCAGCGGTTATCTCCGCTGCGCTCTGGATCGTGATCTCTTACGCGACCGGCGGGTCGACCCTGTTCTCCCTTGGTGGCGGCATCCTGATCGGCGTGATCGTCTTCATCATCGGCTATGGTCTGCGACGGCTGATCTTCGACCGCCGGAGACCATAGCCAATGCTGGGCCAGCCCCCTCAGCTCCGGGTGAGCTCGCTCAGGAGCCTATGGCGAGCCTGCCCGCGAGCCCCTGCACGCCGCGCGACTGCTTCGCAGGCCCTGCACGAGTAAGACCGCGAAGCGGGGAACCCTGCCCTTGCTGCTGCAGCCGCGACCGCCGCTGATCGTTTGGCCCATTCGCCACAACACCTGGGACGAGGTGATCGGCACAACCACGCACCATTAGAACCACGAGGTCAACCAGACCAGCATCGATGGTTGTGGCACCAATAACGTAGGAATGTCGTGGTTGTGGCAACGACGACATACGGGGCGAACCTTAGGGTGATGCCATGGGATTGGCGGTGGGGCTGCGCGCGACCGTGCGGCACGTGGTGACCGAGGCGGATACCGCCATCGAGGCCGGCAGCGGGGACGTCCCCGTGCTCGGCACCCCCAGGCTGCTGGCGCTGGCCGAGGCGGCCTGCGTCGCCGCCCTCGAACCGCACCTCGATCCGGGGATGACCTCGGTGGGCACCGGGGTGGCGCTCGAGCACCGGCGGGCCAGCCCGGTCGGGGCGGAGATCGAGGTCGAGGCGGAGCTGACCGAACTGGCCGGGCGCAGGCTCGTGTTCGCCTTCATCGCGCGCCACGTGGGGCCCTTGGTGGCCGGCCGGGATCCTGACCAGGACGAGGAACTCGTGGCGGGCGCCGGCTCGGTCGAGCGGATCGTCGTGGACCGGGACAAGTTCCTCGCCCGCGCCGCGCTCCGGCCGGGCTGACCTGGGCCGCGGTCTCAGACCCCGGTGGTGGACCGCGGGTAGGCGACCGCCGGGTCGGTGATCACGTTGACCAGGTAAGGCACACCCGCCTCGAAGGCCCGCCGCAGGGCCGGGCCGATCGCGTCCGGGCTGGTGACGATCTCCCCGGCACCCCCGAGCGCCCGGACCACCTCGTCGTAGCGGCAGCCCGGCTGCAGGTCGGCGAGCACGTCATAGCCGTACAGCGCCTGCATGGGGTACTTCTCCAGCGCCCAGATGCCGTTGTTGCCGCAGATCATCACGACCGGCAGCCGGTGCCGCACCAGCGTGTCCACGTCCATCAGGGAGAACCCGGCCGCGCCGTCCCCCAGCAGCAGCACCACCTGCGCCGACGGCCGTGCGATGCGCGCCGCGATCGCGTATCCCAGTCCGGTGCCCAGGCAGCCGTAAGGACCCGGATCCAGCCATCCGCCCGGCCGCTGCGGCTCCAGGTACTTGCCCGCGTAGGAGACGAAGTCACCGCCGTCCCCGATCACGACGGCGTCGTCATCGAGCACCCGGGCCAGTTCGCCGTACACGCGCATCGGGTGCACCGGGTCGGCGTCGCTGGTCAGCAGCGCCTGGTCGGCCGCGATCGCGTCGCGGGCCGCGGCCGACAACCGGGGGAGCCAGGTGTCCGCCCAGGGCGGTGCCGCGGCGCCTGCCCGGCGCAGCGCCCCGGGCATGGCGGCGGCCAGCGCCGTGAAGAACCCGCCGAGGTCACCGGCGGCGGAGGCGGCGAGCGTGCCGTGGGTGGCGAGGTGGCCGGGGCTGTCGGCCACGTGGACCACCTGGGCGGGGGCGTTGCCGTCCCGCCCGCCGAACTCCCCGTAGCCCAGCCTGAAGTCCAGCGGAGTGCCTGCCACCAGCACCAGGTCCGCCCCGCCGAACGCCGCCGACCGGGCCCGGGTGACGAGCAGTTCGTGGCCGGCGGGCAGTATCCCGCGCCCCTGGCCGTTGGCGATCACCGGCAGGCGCAGCTCGCAGGCGGCCTCCCGTGCCGCCACCTCGGCGCCGGTCAGCCACACGTCGGAGCCGAGCACGAGGACCGGGCGGCTGGCCCGGGCGAGCAGGCCAGCGATCGCCTCGACATCGGCGGGATCCGGGCCTGGCCGCCTGCTCCGTGCCCTGCGCGGCGGCCGGCAGGTCAGGCCCGCCGTCGCCAAACAGTGCCTCCAAGGCGAAGTCGAGGAAGACCGGCCCCCGGTGCGGCGCGGTGGCCAGCCGGAACGCCTCATCCACCGCGGCGCCGACCGCGCCCGCCTGGTGCTCGGTCCAGGCACGCTTGGTGACCGGGGCCAGCAGCGGCGGGTGGTCGATCTCCTGCAGGCCGCCCGAGCCCCACCGGGAGTCCGGCGCCCGGCCGCCGAGCACGACCACCGGCGAGCCGTTGAACCAGGCGGTGGTGACGGCGCTGACCGTGTTCGTGACGCCGGGGCCGGCGGTGACCACGGCCAGCCCCGGGTTCCTGGTCAGCCGTGCGGTGGCCTCGGCGGCGAACACCGCCGTCTGTTCGTGCCGCACGTCGACCATGCGCATCGGCGGATCAGCTTTCACCGCGCCGTCGTAGAGCGGGAACACATGCCCACCGGACAGGGTGAACATCGTGCTCACGCCGTGCAGGCGCGCGGCAGCCACCGCGTGCGCCCCGCCGTGCCGTGCCGGTTCCTGCTTCTCCTCCGCCATGCCGGCACGTTACCAGTCGGTAAGCCGGCCTGGGTCAGCCGGTTCTCGCGGCGGCCGTGGTGACCGGCACGCGTTCCACCACCGAGCCGTCGTGGGCGGGCGGGCGCGGCCCAGGTCAGGCCTGGACCTATCACAGAGTGGCCGACAGCGCCTTGATCGGCATCTTCAGCCGGCTGAGCATGTCCAGATCGGCTGTGGCGGGGCGGCCGAGCGTCGTCAGGTAGTTGCCGACGATGATCGCGTTGATGCCGCCCAGCATGCCCGCCTCGGTCCCCAGATCGCCGAGGGTGAGCTCGCGCCCGCCCGCGTAGCGCAGCACGGTGCGGGGCAGGGCCAGCCGGAAGGCGGCGATCGTGCGCAGCGCGTCGGCCGAGCCGAGCAGCGGCCGGTCCGCCAGCGGGGTTCCCGGCCGCGGGTTGAGGAAGTTCAGCGGCACCTCGTCGGGGCCGAGGCTGGCGAGCTGGGCGGCAAGCTCGGCGCGCTGGGCGATGCTTTCGCCCATGCCGACGATGCCGCCGCAGCACAGCTCCATGCCGGCCGCCTTGACCAGCGCGCAGGTGGCGGCCCGCTCCTCCCAGGTGTGCGTGGTCACCACCTGGCCGAAGAAGGACCGCGCGGCCTCCAGGTTGTGGTTGTACCGGTGCACGCCGAAGCCGGCCAGCTCGTCCGCCTGCGCCGGGGTGAGGATCCCCAGCGAGCAGGCGACATGGATGCCCACCTCCTCGGTGATCGCCCGGACCGCGGCGGCCACCTGCGACATCAGCCGCCGGTCGGGCCCGCGGACCGCGGCCACGATGCAGAACTCGGTGGCCCCGGTCGCCGCCGTCGCCCTGGCGGCCCCGACCAGTTCGGCGATGTCCAGCCACACCGCCCTGACCGGTGAGGAGAACTGCCCGGACTGGGAGCAGAAATGGCAGTCCTCGGGGCAGCCGCCGGTCTTCACCGAGACGATCCCCTCGACCTCCACCTCCGGCCCGCACCAGCGCATCCGCACCTCGTGAGCGAGCGCGAGCGCCTCGCCGAGGCGGTCCCCGGGCAGGTTCAGGCACCTGGTGACCTGGCCGGCGTCCAGGCCCCTGCCCTCGTGCAGGACCTGGCTTCGCGCCTCATCCAGGATGTCGTGGCTCACGCGGGGCTCCTCCGGCCGGGCGGGGTGTTACTCCCCGCTGCTGGGCAGGCGCACGCCGCGGCCGGGCGTGTTCGTGCCCCGGTTGGGCATGTGCGTGCCCCGGTGCAGCCGGGTCACCAGCTTGTAGCGGTCACCGCGGTAGCGCGACTGGGCCCATTCGACCGGCATGCCGTCCGAGTCGAACGAGTGCCGGGACAGCAGCAGCAGCGGCATGCCGACGTCCACGCCGAGCAGGCGGGCATCCCGGGGGTCGGCCAGCCCGGTCTCGATGGTCTCCTGCGCCTCGGCGATCTCCACGCCGTAGTCGGTGAGCAGCGCCTCGTACAGCGACGGATGCCGCTCGAGGCTGCGGCGCAGCCCGGGGAAGCGCCGGGCGGACAGGTGCGAGGCGTCCACCGACATCGGCTCGCCGTCGGCCAGCCGCAGCCGGTGGATGCGCAGCACCCTGCTGCCCTCCCGGACCGCTAGCAGGGCGGCCAGCTCGTCGTCGGCGCCGATGTAGGTGGTGTCCAGGATGGTGGTCTGCGGGTGCAGCCCTTGCGCGCGCATCCCCTCGGTGTAGCTGGAGAGCTCCAGCATCTGGGCGACCTTGGGCATGGCGACGAAGGTGCCCTTGCCCTGCATCCGCAGCAGCCTGCCCTCGATCACGAGCTCCGCCAGTGCCTGGCGCACGGTCGTGCGCGAGGTGGCGTAGCGCTGGGCGAGCTCGCGCTCCGGGGGGACCGGCGTGCCGGGCGCCATCGCCCTGGTCAGCTCCAGCAGTTGCCGCTTCACCTGGTAGTACTTGGGAATCCTGGCACCTGGGTCACCGGGTGGCAGTGGGTGGAGATCGGCGTCGCCGGACGCGGGAGAGGCGGTCACAGTCACTTCCTTCCCGCTGGCGTAGCCGTTGGGACATATTCCCCCACGGCGGCCGGTGCCCGGGCCACAGCCGTGAAATCCGCCCCGGTCAGGTCCGCCGGCCGATGTACCTGCGACATGTCGGAATACTGCCAGCCTGCCCGGCCCGGCACACGCCGGGGCCCTTGTTGGGGGCGCCAGGCCGGGGCCGGGCCGCGCGGATGCGATGATGAGACGTGGCGACCCTGAGCGACCTCGGCCGTCGGCTCACCCCGCTGACCGAGCCCGACATCGACTGGCTCCACGCCCTCGTCTCTGATTGGCAGCTGCTCGCCGACCTGTCCTTCGCCGACCTGGTGCTCTGGGCGCCGTTGCGGGACGGCTCGGGCTGGGTGGCGCTCGCCCAGATGCGCCCGACCACCGGGCCAACCACCTTGCTCGATGACGTGGTGGGCACCTGCGCGGGGCTGGGCGACCGGCCGTTCGTTTACACCGCGTACCACGAGAAGCGGATCTGCCGTGAGGGGGATCCGGAGTGGACCGGCGGGATCCCGGTCCGGCGTGAGTCCATCCCCGTGGTCCGCGAGGGTGCCGTCATCGCGGTGATCGAGCGCAGCACGAATCTGAGCTCGGCGCGGACCCCCAGCCGCCTGGAGCTGACCTACCTGAAGGGGGCCGACGACCTCGCGCAGATGGTGGCGGCGGGCACCTTTCCCTACCCGGGCCAGGACCCGGCATTGGTCAGGTCCCCCCGGGTCGGTGACGGCCTGCTCCGGCTCGGCCGGTCGGGGAGGGTAGGGTACGCCAGCCCCAACGCGCTGTCCGCCTACCGCAGGCTCGGCCTGACCGCCGACCTGGTGGGCGCCGAGCTTGGGCCGCTGACGACCAGGCTCTGCTCGTCCGGCCTGCCCGCCGACGACTCGCTCATGGTGACCGCGAGCGGGCGGTCCCCCCGCGAGACCGAGATCGAGAGCAACGGCTCGGTGGTCCAGCTCAGGTCGCTGCCGCTGGTCGTGAATGGCATGCGGACCGGCGCCCTGGTGCTGGTCCGTGACGTCACCGAGCTGCGGCACCGCGAGCGCGAGCTGATGACCAAGGACGCGACGATCCGTGAGATCCACCACCGGGTCAAGAACAACCTGCAGACGGTGGCGGCGCTGCTGCGGCTGCAGGCCCGCCGGACCCGGGCGCCGGAGGCGCGGGAGGCGCTGGAGGAGGCGGTCCGCCGGGTCGGGTCCATCGCGATCGTCCATGAGACGCTGTCGCACACCCCCGAAGAGCTGGTCGACTTCGACGACATCGCCCAGCGGGTGGCGGCCATGGCCGGGGAGGTCTCGGCGCCGGAAGCCCGGGTCAGCCCGGTGGTCGCCGGGCGGTTCGGCCTGCTTCCCGGCGCCATCGCCACGCCGCTGGCCCTGGTGCTGACCGAACTGCTGCAGAACGCCCTCCAGCACGGCCTGGTCACCGGGCCGGGCCCGGCGCCGGACGGGTCCGTGCTCGTTCAGGCGGTGCGCGATCCGGGGCAGCTCAGGGTGCGCGTGGAGGACAATGGGGCCGGGCTGCCCGAGGGGTTCAGTCTCGACGCTCATGCCAGCCTGGGGCTGCAGATCGTGCGGACCCTGGTCGAGTCCGAACTCGGCGGCGAGCTCGCCATCAGGCCCCGCACCGGCGGAGGCACCTCGGTCCGGGTCAGCCTGCCCGTCAAGGCCATTGCCGTCCAATCCGGTCAGCCGAAAGCGGGGGACACCGATTCCGCGAGAGATTCGGGCGTAACCGAAAGCCCCGCCGCGGCCGGGAAGGCGGCGGCGGGGTGAAAACGGATTCGACCCCGGACCATTACTGAATGGCCGGTCAGAATGCACGTGGCATCGCGGACATGCGCCGCGCTGGATGGCCGGAGCGCGGCGGCCTGGTGCGGCTCAGGCGTGAGCGCGAGCCCGGATCCGGCCGAGGCGCCGCTTGTACGCGCGCCTTTCGTCTTCGCTCATGCCGCCCCACACGCCCGCGTCCTGCCCGCTCTCCACCGCCCACTGCAGGCAGCTCTCGGCCACCGAGCACCGGCGGCACACGCCTTTGGCTTCCTCGATCTGGAACAGCGCTGGGCCTGTGTTGCCGATAGGGAAGAACAGCTCCGGATCCACCTCACGACAGGCGGCGTGGTGGCGCCAGTCCATCTGGTCCACTCCTCCTTACAGCCGGGCTGACCGCCCGGAATCCGCTAGGCCCGCGAGCTTGTGAAGCATTTCACGAGCTCGGCCATATGATAAGGACCGCTCGCGGTCCCAGGCACTACATATTTCACTTGGGTCATGAGCCTCAGCCCCCGCACTTGGCTCGTGGCCGAGGCTTGCACCCGAGATCAACCCGGTTGCAAGCGGCAACGTGCGGGATGCGCGTGGCCCACTCGAACCAGATCAAGCCTCTCAATCTCGTGGATCAATCGCAAGAGGCTGGGCTCGTGGTTTTGGCTGTTCGTGGTGTCAGATGGGTCACATCTGGGGGTCAACCGGCGCATTACGAGAGGGGCCACCCGGACGGTTGTGACCGGGCCGCTGTCTAGCCTGGTGGCGCCGAAGTGCCACGAATCTATCCGTGGCGTAATCAGACGAGGACCCGCAGTGCGTTCGGAATGGAGCGGAGCATGACATGTTCCCGCTCGCCCACGTATTCCCCGTCCACCTGGAATGCCACCGGCCGTACCGCACGGAAGGTCAGCGCCTCCTGGTCGTGCAGGCTGACGACATGGCGCCCGGCCGGCCCCTCGTTGCCCAGCATCTGCCGCACCGCGTTGAGCGTGCGCAGCGTGCCGAGTTTGCGCATCGCGAACAGGTCGAGGCCGGTGTCGAAGCCCGCCCGCGGGCTGGCGTTGACCGGCCGATGGCCGAGGTAGGTCCACGGCGAGGCGTTGGACACGATGCCCAGGAACAGCCCATTCATGGCGGGCTGGCCGTCCCGCTCCAGGGTGAGCGCGGGATCTCGGCGGTTGGTCACCGCGGTGAACTGGCGGACGGTCGCCCGTACGTACAGCGCCGCGGACGCCCCCCGGCCCCGCGCCCTCAGGCCCTCCACCACCCGCACGACCTCCGCGTCGATGCCCAGGCCCGCGTTGAAGCAGAAATAGCGGCGGCCGGCGAGCCCGAGCCCGATGGTCCTGGTGCGGCCCGCAGGCAGCGAGCGGAGAATCCGCCCGGTCGCGTCCACCGGGTCCATGGGCAGCCCCAGCGCGCGGATGAACACGTTGGCGTTCCCGCCGGGCAGGGGGGCCAGCAGCGGTGCCCCGTCCGGGGCCCCGCCCGGGCCGGCGCCGGGCGGGCGGGCCCGGAGTATTCCGTTGACCACCTCGTTCACCGTGCCATCGCCGCCCAGGGTAAGCACGAGCCCGAAACCCTCGCGGGCGGCTCCCTCCGCAACGTGGGCGGCATGTCCCCGGTAGCGTGTCTGCACAACATCCAGGTCGAGTTCCGAAGCCAGCGCGTGCGTGATGACCTCCCGCCGGACCGGTGTGGTGGAGGTCGCGTACGGGTTGACGATGAGCAGCGCGCGCACGCCCTCAGGCTAGGAGGTAGCAGGAAATGCCACATAGCCCCCCCACGTTGCGCGTGGCGGCGGTGGTGCAGGGTGCCGAGTCGGTCCTGATCCTGGCCGCCACCGTGCTGGCTGCCGTGGACGCCGCCGCCGGCCAGTCCTACCACGTGAACAGCGGCATCGCGCTGACGGTCATCGGCGTGGCCGCCGTCGCTGCGCTTGGCTTGGTGGCGGCCGGGCTCGCCCGGGCACGCCGGTGGAGCCGCACGCCAGCGTTGCTCACCCAGCTGTTCGCCGGCATCGTGGGCATCTACCTGCTCCAGGGCCACCGGCTGGACTGGGGCCTGGCACTGGTGGTGCTGGCGGTCCTCGGTTTCGCCATGCTGCTGTCGCCGCCCAGCCTGCGCGCGCTCACCAGCGGCCAGCAGCCCGCATCCGGCCGCGAGCCCCCGCCGGACCCGCCGGACCGCCCGGCCGGCTAGTCCCCGCGCGGAAGCAGCCCCACGCCGGGGCCGCCGCGCCGGCAGCCGCCCTACTCGTCGGCGGTGAGGCCCTCCCGCAACTGGGCAAGCGTCCTGGCCAGCAGCCGGGACACGTGCATCTGCGAGATGCCGAGTTCGCTGGCGATCTGGGACTGCGTCATGTTGCCGAAGAACCGCAGCAGCAGGATCCGCTTCTCCCGGGACGGCAACTGCTCGAGCAGCGGCTTGAGCGACTCCCGGTACTCCACGCCCTCCAGCGCCTCGTCCAGCATGCCCAGGGACTCGGCGACCGCGGGCGCGTCGTCGTCCCCGGAGTCCGGGGCGTCCAGCGAGACGGTCGAGTAGGCGTTGGCGGACTCCAGGCCCTCCAGCACCTCTTCCTCGCTCATCTGGAGGTGCGCGGCGATCTCCGCCACGGTCGGCGCCCGGCCCTCCCGCTGTGCCAGGTCGCTGATGGCCTTGGTCAGCGCCAGCTTCAGCTCCTGCAGGCGCCGGGGCACCCGGACCGCCCAGCCCTTGTCACGGAAGTGGCGCTTGATCTCGCCCACGATCGTGGGCGTGGCATAGGTGGAGAACTCCACCCCCCGGGCCAGGTCGAACCGGTCGATGGACTTGATCAGGCCGATCGTGGCGACCTGGGTAAGGTCGTCCAGCCATTCCCCCCGGTTGCGGAACCGCCGTGCCAGGTACTCCACCAGCGGCAGGTGCAGTTCGACAAGCTCGGCACGGATGCGCAGCCGCTCGGAGTCGCCGTCGGGCAGGGCGCACAGCTGCTCGAACAGATCCCTGGCCCGGCCGCGGTCCGGCACGGTGTGCTGAAGCTTCGGCGCGGGCGTGACAGGGCCGGCGGCGGGCGCATCAAGGTCGTCAGGACCGCCGATGCCGATCTCCTCTGCCACCGGTGCGCCGACCTCTCCGGTCAGCCGGGTCTCGGTCTCGCCGGTCACCCGGACCCCGATGACTCGCGGACCTTGCGGAGCAGGACCGTGACCTTATCGCCCGGGCCCACCCAGGCGTCGGCGCTGCCGGCCAGTGCGGAGAGCACCGTCCAGGCGAACGTGTCGCGCGAGGGCGGGCGCGGCTGCAGGCTCAGCGCCGACACGGCGATGCTGATCCGGTCCGGTCCCAGCGTGAAATCACATTCGAGGTTCGCCCCGGGCGCCGCCTGGCCGAGCAGCATCCCGCACGCCTCGTCCACCGCGATGCGCAGGTCCTCGATCTCGTCCAGGGTGAAATCCAGGCGGGCCGCAAGGCCCGCGGTCGCGGTGCGCAGCACCGACAGGTACGCGCCTTCGGCAGGCATCTGGATCGTCACCTGGTCCTGGACCTGTTCGCGAGGCGGGAGGTCCCCCTCAGCCAGCACGGCTGTCGGCGGGGCCGCGGCCCCCCGTCCGCTCGTCTCTCCGGTCACTTCTGCCCTCTCCACTGGCGGCGACCACACCTCGCGAAGTGATGGCCGCCGGCTCTTGTCTGCAACCTACCGCCCACACCGGGTGCTCATGACGTATCGCCTCGCCAAATGCGCATGATGCTTGCCCGGGTGTCGCCGCTGGCCAGCACCGATACGCCGGCTCAGCCGCCAAGCAGGAGGCCGCGCGGTAACCGCGCGGCCTCCTGCTGATGCTGCCGTGATGGGCCGGATCAGCCCTGCTTCGTCTCCCAGAAGATCTTGTTGATTTCCTCGATCTTGGCGAGAAGCTCGTCCGCCTTGGCCACGTCGGCGCTGCCCTTGGTGCCGGTGGCGCCCGCGAGCTTGGTGGCCTCGTTGAACAGCGCGTGGAGTTGCGGGTACTTCTCGAAGTGCGGGGGCTTGAAGTAGTCGGTCCAGAGCACCCACAGGTGGTGCTTGACCAGTTCCGACCGCTGTTCCTTGATAATCAGTGCACGGGTACGGAACGCGGGGTCGTCGTTGTCCTGGTACTTCTGGCAGATGGCCTTGACGGACTCGGCCTCGATGCGTGCCTGCGCCGGGTCGTAGACCCCGCAGGGGAGGTCGCAGTGCGCGTAGGCAGTGGCCTTCGGTTCCAGGAGACGGGCGAGCAGCCTCATCGATCTCCCTCTCTCTGTCGGATCATGAGATACCGGTGTCCGACACTACCCGGCCCGGCCCGGCCCGAACCTGGAGGGGATACATGCGCTGGCCACTTTGGCGCGTCGCGGTGGCTGAGCGGTCCATGGAGCCGGCGCTGCACCCCGGTGACTGGCTCATTGTCTACAGAACGATCACCCGGGCCGGCCGTTGCGCGTCCGGGCGGGCCAGGTCGTGGTGGCCCGTCACCCGGAGCGCCCGGACATGCTGATCGTCAAGCGGGCGGCGAGACGAGAGCGTGGGGGCTGGTGGCTGGCGTCGGACAACCCGGCGGCGGGCGCCGTGGACAGCCGTGCGTTCGGCGCTGTGCCGCCGGCGCTGATCGAGGGCCGGATGCTGGTGCGCTACCGCCGGGGCCGCCATGGCGGCTCCTGACGCCAGGAGGCCCCATCCTTGACGGGATGGGGCCTCCGCTCAGGCCAGCGCCGCCCCCCGGAATAGGGTTCCGGGCGGACTAGTGGCTAGGTGCGGGTGGCAGGTTGTCCTCCGCGCTGTGCTCGGCCTGCCGGTTGATGAGGTCGAGCATTTCCTCCTTGGGCAGCTTGGTGGCCATCGCCCAGTAGTAGATGACCAGGCAGAACACGGCGACGATGGCCATGTCCCACCAGAACGGGATCCGGTTGGTGTTGTTCGGCCCGAACTGGCCCTGCCAGGAGATGATGCCCATGCCGACCAGGTAGACCGGCAGCCACTGGGCAGACTTCCAGTCCAGCGGCGGCCGCTGCTTGTCGAATGCCATCGAGATGCCGATGAGGATGTAGCCGATCACCAGCACGATGCCGAGCTTCCAGATGACCTCGAAACCGGCCCAGTACATGATCAGGCCGGTGATGACGAACGCGAGCGGCGAGAGGACCGTCGCGACCGGCGCCCGGTAGGGCCGGTCCGCCTCGGGCAGCTGCCCCCGGAACGCGCCGAGGGACAGCGGGGCTCCTGCGTACATGAGCACGCTGGCCGAGGTGACCAGGCCGACCAGGGCGCTCCAGCTCGGGAACGGCAGCAGGAAGACCAGGCCGAATATGAACGCGAAGATCAGGCTGACCCACGGCACGCCGTTCCGGTCGACCTTGGCGAAGACCTGCGGGAAGTACCGGTTCCTGGCCAGGCCGTAGCTGACCCGCGAGGTCGAGGTCTGGTAGATCAGCCCGGTGCCGAACGGGGAGACGAACGCGTCGATCCGCAGGATGACCGCGAACCAGCCCAGGCCCGCCGCGCCAGCGATGAAAGCGACCGGCCCGGAGATGAGGCCGGTGTTGGTCTGCAGTGCGGCCCAGCCGTGGTTGAGGGCACTGGGCTGCAGCGCACCGATGAACACGATCTGGAGCATCACGTAGATCGCCGTGCAGAGCAGGATCGCGGTGATGATGGCCCGCGGCAGGTTCCGCGCCGGGTCCTTGATCTCACCGGCGAGCTGGTCGGCCTGCTCGAAGCCGAGGTAGGCGAAAATGATGCCGGCGCCGGGGATCGCGGCGAACAGGGCCTTGGTGCCGAGCGGCAGGAACCCGCCGTGCGAGTTGAAGTTGCTGGGGTGCATGTGGAACAGCAGGATGACGATGGCCGCTATCGGGATCGCGACCTTCCACCAGGTGATCGCGCTGTTCACCTTGTTGAACAGGCGCATCGCGAGGAAGTTGATGGCGGTGAAGACGGCCATCAGCAGGATGCTCATCGCGAAGCCGACGCCGGTGACCTCACCCGTGGCGTCGTTGAACAGGCCGTGCCAGTAATAGGACGCGTACTGCATCACGGCGAAGACCTCGATCGGCGCCACCGTGACCGCCTGGATCCAGGAGAAGAACCCGAACGATATGCCCGCGACGCTGCCGAACGCGAAGTGCGGGAACCGCGCCGTGCCACCGGACACCGGGTACATCCCGCCGAGTTCGGCGTGCACCAGGGCCAGGATGATGATGCAGACGCCGCCGATGATCCAGGCGAGGATCGCCGATGTCCCGGTGGAGTAGGCCCCCTTCCACGAGCCGAACAGCCAGCCGGAGCCGATGATCGAGGTTACCGACGCCCAGCAGGCACCGATGAACCCCATCTCCCGCCGGAGACCGATGTCGGTCGGCCTCGTGCTTGTCGCAACAGCCATGCTCGAACCTTCTTCCCGGGTCCGCATTCGGGGGCGTTATGCCCGTGCGTGAGTAGGGCTCATGGTAATGATCGTCAAGGACCATAGGAAGCAGGCACATGGATTCATTTCGGTAACGCGGCCAACCTGGCAACCCGCCGACCTGCGAGGCCGTCGCTTACAGCGCGTAGTTCACGCCGGTCGCCTTCAACTCGCGGCGGTGGACCGCGGTCCTTGGCCGCTGCCGTGGGCGCGCAAAGCCCGCACTTTCGCCTTGGGCTGGCAGCCGTCGGAACAGTAGTGCTTTCCCGCGGAAGTACCGGTGCCGATAAAAGCCCGCCCGCAATCTTCCGCTTCGCAAATCCCGAACCGGCCGGTGCCGGACTCGGTGACCAGCCCGGTCAGCCCGACGATGGCGCCCGCCGCGTGCCTGTCGGCGGCCGACCCGCTCTCTACCAGGTGAATGTGCCATTGCTGGCTGTCGTGGCTGACGAGTTCCTGGTGAATCGGGTGCCGGGTGAGCAGTGCGTTGAGCCGTTCGGCGACCCGGGCCGCGTCGCCGCCGTCCGCCGCCGCGAAGATCAGCCGCAGTTCCGCGCGCAGCAGCCTCAGCGCCTCGAGGTCGGCAGCGGTCACCCGGCCGGCCAGGTGCGGCCGGTCCGCCACGAGTGCCCGGTAGGACTCCACGGTCGCCAGCCCGTCGCCGTCCTGGCTGGCGCTATTCACCAAGCGCACGGCTAGGTCCGCGTAAGTGTTGAGATCCACTCCGGTCCTTTGGCTGCTGGGCAACGCGCCGGGGGAGGCTAGCAAGGGGAAGGCATGGAGAGGCCCCCGGAGCACACTCCGGAGTTGAGTATGGCACAGTCCGCCCAGGGTGGCCCGTAGTTCGGCGGGAAGCTGTGGCCGTTATCGTTTCGGGCATGTTTGCTGTCACCGCTGCCCTGGCCAGCCCCGAGGATCCGCTGTCGGCCCTGCGCCTCGGCGATCATCCGGATCCGTCCCCGCCCGATGGCTGGGTGACCGTCACCGTCAAGGCCGCGTCGCTGAACCATCATGACGTGTGGACCCTGCGCGGGGTTGGCATCTCCCCAGATCGGCTGCCGATCGTCCTCGGCTGCGACGCGGCCGGGATCGACGAGGACGGCAACGAGGTCATCGTGCACGCCGTGGTCGGGGAGGGGGCGGGCCATGGCGGCGACGAGACCCTCGACCCGAGCAGGTCGCTGCTGTCGGAGCGCTACGACGGCACGTTCGCCGAGAAGGTGGCCGTGCCCCGGGCCAACCTGGTGCCCAAGCCGGCCGGCCTCTCGTTCGAGGAGGCCGCCTGCCTGCCGACGGCCTACCTGACCGCCTACCGGATGTTGTTCGCCAAGTCCGGCCTGGAGCCGGGTGCCACGGTGCTCGTGCAGGGGGCGGGCGGTGGCGTGGCCACGGCCCTGATCCTGCTGGGCCGGGCCGGGGGATACCGGGTATGGGTGACCAGCCGGAGCGAGGAGAAGCGCGCCCGGGCCCTGGAACTCGGCGCCGACCAGGCGTTTGCCTCAGGCAGCAGGCTGCCGGAGCGGGTGGACGCGGTCATGGAGACCGTCGGCCAGGCGACGTGGGCGCATTCGCTGCGGGCGCTGCGGCCCGGCGGCAGGATCGTCATCGCGGGGGCTACCAGCGGTGCCGCGCCGCCCGCCGAGCTGAACCGGGTCTTCTTCCTTCAGCTCTCGGTGACCGGGTCCACCATGGGCACCCGGGACCAGCTGGCCAGGCTGGCGACCTTCCTCGGGCAGACCGGGGTACGGCCGCGCATCGACCGCAGCCTGCCACTGACGCAGGCCCGCGACGGATTCGCCGCGATGGTCTCCGGCGACCTGTTCGGCAAGGTCGTCTTCACCCGCTGACCGCCGTGATCGTGGCCGATCACCGGTGTGAGAGGCCCAGCGGCCGCCCACGATCATGATGCCAGGGACTGTGCCGGGCGATGAGGGGCCGTAGGCGCAGGGCACTGGCGGCCGTGGGTGCGGGGTCAGCCCGGTGAGAATCATTAGCCGGCCGGCGGGGTGTGGTCTTCCGGATCGCCGGGTGGGATCTTGCCCTTGAACACCTCGGCCTTGATCCGGTCGATCGTCTCGTCCAGAATTCCCCGCAGGTCGCGCAGTGCGTCCTCGCTGACCGCCTGCGCGTGCCAGGCCGCGGAGCGCAGTTCCCGGCTGAACTGCTTGGCCAGCCGTTCCAGGTCGCGGTAGGCGTCCGGGTCGGCCCAGCCGTGCTGCCCGGCCGCGCCCGGCCAGCCACCCCAGCCGGTCCAGCCGGCCCACTCGCCCCATTCGCGCTCGCCACGCCGGTGGCCGGCCGAGTCGCGGGCTTCCTCGTGCGGTGCGTCCTCGTGCGGTGCGTCATCGGGCCCCGGCCGCTCCGCTTCCGGAGCGTGCTGCGCCTCATCCGCGGCCTGCTTCGCGCCCGCCATGGCCTCCGCCGCGTCCGCCATGGCCTGCGCCGCCCGTTCCTTGGCCGCGGCTTCCCTGGTGCGCGCCGCCGCGGCCCTGGCCCGTGCCTCGTCGGTCGTGGCGTGCCTTGTGTCGCCGCCGGGATCGGCGCCGCCCGCCTGGTGCGCCCTGCCGTGGAACTCCCGCGCCGCCCAGGACAGTTCCTCGCGCAGAGTTCGCACCGTGTCCCGGACGTCCTCGGTAACCTCGCGGGCGATATCGCGGACCGACGCCGTGATCTCTTCCTCAAGCTCGGTGAGGTCGTCGAGGCGGGCCCGCAGTTCCTCGCGTCCCTTCTCGGTGATGCGATAGACCTTCCTGCCGTCGGCCTCGTCGTGGGTCACCAGGCCCTCTTCTTCGAGCCTGGCCAGCCGCGGGTAGATGGTCCCTGGTGAGGGCGCATAGATGCCCATGAAACGGTCCTGCAGGAGCCTGATGACCTCGTAGCCGTGCCGTGGCGCTTCATCGAGCAGTTTGAGCAGGTAGAGGCGCAGCCTGCCGTGGCGGAACACTGGGCTCATGGCCGTCCCCTCTCCGCGATGCTTACGTGTTCAATCAACGCGTCCCTAACACGATATATCTCGTTGCATGAAAGTCAAGATGCATCGCGAGTGGGCGCGTGACGAAGCACGCACTCCCGGTGTGCCCAACTATGCCCCCCGCGCGGCGGCCGCGGGTCAGTCTTCGCCGTCGAGCCTGGCGAGCCAGGTCGCGAGCCGGTCGACCGCCACCTCGAACTCCGGCGCCGTGTCGACGAACTCCCTCAGCCGCTCGGCGAGCCAGCCCACGCTGATCTCCTCGCTGCCCCGCCGCTCGGCAAGCTCCTCGATACCCCGGTCGGTGAAGTACATGCGCTAGCCCCGGCCCAGCGCGCGCTCGATGACGGCCTTGTGCTCGGCGGCGTGCAGACCGGATGAGCCCAGCGCGGGCGCCGAACTGGCCGGCGGCGCGACCAGCCGTATCCTCCGCTCCAGCACGTCGGGCAGCCAGAGCGCCATGGTCGGCCAGGCGCCCATGTTGGTCGGCTCCTCCTGCACCCAGGCGATCCTGGCGTCGGCGGGGTACTTGTCGATCTCGGTGAGTATCTCGCCGAGGGGCAGCGGGTAGAGCCGCTCCACCCGGATCAGCGCGACGTCATCGCGGTTTTCGGCGGCCCGCCTCGCGGCGAGGTCGTAATAGATCTTGCCGGCGCACAGCACCACGGTGCGCACGCCTGCGGGGTCGGCCGGCCGGGGGTCGCCGATCACCGGGAGGAACGATCCCCCGGTGAACTCGGCCACGGCGGATGTGGCCGCCTTCAGCCGGAGCATCGACTTGGGGGTGAAGACGATCAGCGGCTTGCGGCGGGCCCCCAGGGCCTGCCAGCGGAGCAGGTGGAAGTAATTGGCCGGCGTGGTCGGCATGGCCACCGTCATGTTGTCCTGCGCACACAGGCTCAGGAACCGCTCCACCCTGGCCGAGGAGTGGTCGGGCCCCTGGCCCTCGTAACCGTGCGGCAGCAGCAGCACCACGCTGGAGCGCTGGCCCCACTTCTGCTCACCGGAGCTGATGAACTCGTCCATGATCGTCTGCGCACCGTCGACAAAGTCGCCGAACTGCGCCTCCCAGCAGACCAGCGCGCCCGGCCGGGCCACCGAGTAGCCGTATTCGAAGCCCACCGCCGCGAACTCCGACAGCAGCGAGTCGTAGACGTGGAACTTCGCGGTGGCCGAGTTGAACCGGCGCAGCGGCGTGTACTCCTCCCCCGTGTGCCGGTCGACAAGCACGGCGTGCCGCTGCCCGAACGTGCCGCGGCGGGTGTCCTGGCCGACCAGCCGCACCGTATGCCCGTCCATCAGCACCGCGCCGAACGCAAGCAGCTCACCGGTGGCCCAGTCGATCGCGTTGTCCTTCACCATCTCGCGGCGGCGCTCGAGCAGCGGCCGCAGCCGCGGATGGATGGTGAACCCCTCGCGCAGGCTGACCTGGGTTTCGATGATCTGCTTGACGGCCTCGTCGGTGGTCGCCGTGGGCACGGCGGTGTGGTCGATCGCCTCAAGCTCGGCAGGCTCCGGCCGGATGACCGCGCCATGGACGGCGAGCTGGTTCGCCGCCTCCCTGGTCTCGGTGAAGGCGCGCTCCAGTTGCTGCTGGTATTCACGCAGCGCCTGCTCGGCCTCTTCCATGGTGATGTCGCCGCGGCCGATGAGGGCCTCGGTGTAGAGCTTGCGGGTGGACCGCTTGGCGTCGATGAGGTCGTACATGAGCGGCTGGGTGAATGACGGGTTGTCCGCCTCGTTGTGGCCGCGGCGCCGGTAGCAGATCATGTCGATGACGACGTCCTTGCCGAATGCCTGCCGGTAGGCGAACGCGAGCCTGCCCACCCGGACGACCGCCTCGGGGTCGTCGCCGTTGACGTGGAAGATCGGCGCCTGGATCATCCGCGCCACGTCGGTGCTGTACACGCTGGACCTGGAGTACTGCGGCGCGGTGGTGAACCCGACCTGGTTGTTGACCACGATGTGCACGGTCCCGCCGGTGCGGTAACCGCGCAGCTGGGACAGGTTCAGGGTCTCGGCCACGACGCCCTGGCCGGCGAACGCCGCGTCGCCGTGGACGAGCACGGCCAGCACGGTGAACCCGGGCTCACCCATGTCGAGCACGTCCTGCTTGGCCCGCACCACGCCCTCCAGCACAGGGTCGACCGCCTCCAAATGGCTGGGATTGGCAACAAGTGAGGTCGCGATCGACGATCCGTCGCCGGCGGCGAAGACGCCATCGGCACCGAGGTGGTACTTGACGTCGCCGGACCCGTGGGTGGTCCGCGGGTCAAGGTTGCCCTCGAACTCGCCGAAGATCTGCGCGTAGGACTTGCCCACGATGTTGGCGAGCACGTTCAGCCTGCCGCGGTGCGCCATCCCGATCACGGCCTCATCCAGCGAGGCACTCGCGGCCTCGGTGAGCACGGCATCGAGCAGCGGGATCAGGGACTCGGCGCCCTCCAGGGAGAACCGGCGCTGGCCGACGAACTTGGTCTGCAGGAACATCTCGAAGGCCTCGGCCACGCCCAGCCGGGACAGGATGTGCATCTGCTCGTCGTGGCTGGGCCGGCCGTGCGGGCGCTCGATCCGGTCCTGGAGCCAGGCGCGCTCCTCCGGGTTCTGGATGTGCATGTACTCCACGCCGACCGTCCGGCAGTAGGAGTCGCGCAGCACGCCGAGTATCTCCCGCAGCTTCATCAGCGGCTTGCCGCCGAAGCCGCCGGTGGGGAACTCGCGTTCCAGGTCCCACAGGGTCAGCCCGTGCTCGTTGATGTCCAGGTCGGGGTGCTTGCGCTGGTGGTACTCCAGCGGGTCGGTGTCCGCCATGAGGTGGCCGCGGACCCGGTAGGCGTGGATGAGCTCGAGCACCCTGGCCGGCTTGGTCACGTCCTGCTCGTGCAGCGCGGCGATGTCGCGCACCCAGCGCACCGGCTCGTAGGGGATGTGCAGCGACTTGAAGACGGCGTCGTAGAAGCCGTCCTCGCCGAGCAGGAGTTGCTGCATGCGGCGCAGGAACTCGCCGGACTGGGCGCCCTGAATGATCCGGTGGTCGTAGGTGGAGGTCAGCGTCACGGTCTTGCTGACCGCCAGGCGGGCCAGGGTTTCCTGCGATGCGCCCAGGTATTCGGCCGGGTACTCCATCGCCCCCACGCCGACGATGCAGCCCTGCCCGGCCATCAGCCTGGGCACGGAGTGCTCGGTGCCGATGGTCCCCGGGTTGGTCAGCGTGATCGTGGTGCCCGCGTAGTCGTCGATGGTCAGCTTGCCGGTCCTGGCCCTGCGGACGATGTCCTCATACGCCACCCAGAACTGGCGGAAGTCCATGTCCTCCGCCGCCTTGATGCTGGGCACGAGCAACTGCCGGGATCCGTCGCGCCCTGTCACGTCGATGGCCAGGCCCAGGTTGACGTGTTCCGGCGTGACCACCCCCGGCTTTCCGTCGATCGTGGTGAAGGAATGGTTCATCGCCGGCATCGCGCGCAGCGCCTGTACCACGGCGAAGCCGATGAGGTGGGTGAACGAGACCTTCCCGCCCCGGCCGCGGGCCAGGTGGTTGTTGATCACGATGCGGTTGTCGGCCAGCAGCTTGGCCGGGATGGCCCGGACGCTGGTCGCCGTGGGGACGCTGAGGCTGGCCGCCATGTTGTCGGCCGTGCGCGCCGCGGCGCCGCGCAGCCGCGCCACGGTGCTGTCGCGCGGCGCGGCCGCGGCCGCGGGCTCCCCGGCCGGCTTGCCGTCCGGCGCGGGCTGGGCCGGGCGGGCAGGCGGCGCGGCCGGGCTTGCCGGGGCGGCCGGCGCCACGGGTGCGGGGGCCGTGGCCCGGGCTGGTGCGGCGTTCCCGGGGACCGCAGTCCCAGGCGCGGCGCCCGCCGGTGTGGCCGGTGCGGCAGGCGCCGCCGGTGCCGGGGCGGCCGGTGCGGGTGCGGGCCCGGTGGCCTGCCCCGCGGCGGGCACAGGCGGTGCCGGGCTTCCCGGGGGCGGCTGGTAGTCAGCGAAGAAGTTCCACCACTCCATGGCCACCGACGAGGGATCGGCCAGGTAGCGCTGGTACATCTCATCGACGAGCCATTCGTTCGGCCCGAAATCCGTGCCGGTATTGCCGGCCTGAGATTCCGCACCGGGAAGCTCGGTTGTGTGCTCGGCTGGATCCGCGGACGCCCGCGGCGACTCCGAAGGCACGGCGGACATCGCCCTCTTCCGACGTGTGACTGGTAGTGTGCCGCCCCCATCAGGGCGTGTCCTAGGCTACCGGGCGCAGCAGGTTCCCCCGGCCGGGTGAGATCCACTTCACGCTGGCCGCGCCGGCGCCGCCGGGCCACGCCCCTGTTCGGCTTGGCTTCGGGGATCTGTGGCCCAGGGCGGTGGAAGTTCTGCGGCCGGGGCGAAAGATCCAATAACGGGGGGCCGCATTCATCTCCCTGCACCAGTTGGGGCACCCAGGACAAGGCATGTTCCGTGCTTACATGGATGCCCGGAGGTGCCGCCAAGTGCGCGAGTTCGGTGAACTTGAGATGGCCATCATGGACGTGATGTGGGCCGCCGAGAGCCCGTGCATGGTGCGCGAGGTCAGGGAGCGGCTGCGGTACGACCGCCCGGTCGCGTATACAACCGTCATGACCGTGCTGGACATCCTTTATCGCAAGGGCGTGCTGCAGCGTGTCAAGCACGGCCGCGCCTGGCGATACTGGCCCGTCGAGCAGCGTGAAGAGCATGACGCCCGGGTGATGACCGAGGTTCTCCGTTCGGGTGGCGACGAGGAATTAACGATGCGCCGGTTCCTGGAACGCGTGAGCGACGACGAGATGGCGCGGCTTCGCATTGCCGTGCTCGGCGCCGGCCGGGACACATCGTCGTGAGCCAGGACAGTTAGCCTCGACCCCGCCGCCCCGCCCTAACGACACCCGCGCACCCTGCCGGATCGCCTCAGCTATAGCCCCCTCCACCGCTAGCATCACGGGCGTGGCCCACTCCCCCTTGACCGCAGGTGTCCTGAGTTCACACCCATGCCACCCGGCGGGGCGGCCGTGAGCGCGGACATCGGACCGGGCCGGGGAGGCATCGCCTTGCAGGCGTCGCCGGGACGCGGGCCGCGCGGTGTGGCCTTCGCGCCCGCCGTGCGCGGCTATCCGGGCGGGATCGCCGATATGGCTGGTGACCTGGATGACTACGGAGCCGGCCTGTCGTTCGGCGATGACGAGCTCTGGGAGCCGGACGCAGCGGGTGAGCATGAGGCCGCCACGCAGCCGGGGGACGCCGCCGGGCCGGGGAAAGCTACGGCGGAGCACGGGGACGTGCCAGCGCAGACCGGGCCGGGCGCGGCGGGCGCAGGCTCACCGGCGCCGGGCCAGCAACTGCCGGGCGAACCGGGACCGCGCCCGGCGGCGCAGCCGGTGGCCGCCCCGCCGGTTTCGGTGTGGCAGCAGTCGGCCGCCGCCTGGCAGGAGGCGGGCATCGACTGGATGCGGCCCGCGACAGCGGAACCGCGCCCCGCTGCCAGGCCCGCCGCCGACGACGACCCGCACACCGAGCCGATCCCGGCCCTCGCCGCTGACGGATCTGTCCGCCCGGCCAGGACCGGGGACGAAGCCGGGCGCTCGCAGGCCGAGCGGCCCCCGGCTGAGGTCCCGTCGGCCGGCCCCGGCGCTGAGACGGGTACCGCGGCCGAGGTGAACGGGGCATCGGCCCAGGCAGGCGTACAGGCTGCGGCCGTGACCGGGGCGGAGGGCGTGCCTGGTACGGCCGCCGGCTCCGGCCGGGCAGGTCAGGCCGCAGCGCACGGGGAAGCGGGGAGCGCCGGCGCGGGCCCGGGGGAGGGTGCTGGGGCGAGCGCGGCGACGGCGGCCGGTGCCGCCGCGGGCGGGACCACGCAAGCCAAGCCAGGCAAGAAGGCCAGCCCTGGCAAAGGCAAGGAAGCCGGCCCGGGCAAGCGCACGAAGGCCGGCCCGGGGCCGGGGCCTGGCGGGAAGCCCGGCTCACGGCGGGGCAGGGCGCGGCCCGGCAAACGGGTCGCGATCGTGGCCGCCATCGCCGTGGTACTCGTCGCGGGGGCGCTGGCCGGTATCGGCATCGCCCGTTCCGGCGCCCCGGCCACACCGGGGTTCACCCTGGTCACCCCGTATCCACCCGCCGTGGCGGCGGACAGCGTGCTGGCCGGCCCGCCTGCCCGGGCCACCCCTCTACTTGGCTCGCTGGCCGGGGTAGCCGCGGCGGGCAGGACCGTCGTCGCCATCGGCGCCGAACCCAGCCAGCCCGCTCCGGTGCCACTGATCCTGTACTCCGCGGACGGAGGCCACACCTGGGCGCGGGCGGCTCTGGCCGGCCCCGGCGCGGGCGCCGGCCCCGGAACCGGAACCGCCGCCGGGACCGGTGGCCCGGCCGGCCCCGGCCTCGCGGCGGGCCCTGGCCCGGCCGGGCCAGGCAGCACCGCCGGTCCTGCCGCGGCCGGTGGCCCGGGCACCGCCCCGGCGCTGATCGCACACAGCGGCAGCACCTGGCTCGCACTCGGCCAGTACGCCGCCTGGACCTCGCCCGACGGCAGGACCTGGCACCCGGTACCGGCCCTGCCCCCGGTGGCCGGGGACACGGTGCTCGGCCTGGCCGGCACCGGCACCGGGTTCGTGGCCGTCGGTGAGCACACCGGCGCGCAACCAGGTCCCGTGGTGTGGACCTCATCTGCGGGGCGGCCGTGGCAGCGCTGGACCGGGCCCGCGCACGGGCTCACCGCCCGCAGCGGGCACGTGACGGCCCTGCGCTGGGCCGCCTCCCAGGGCCGCGTGGTCCTTGCTGCCGGTCCGATCACTGGAGCGGCCGGGCAAGGCCGGCGGCCGGACGCAGGCGTGTGGCGGAGCACGGACGGCGGCCTGAACTGGAAGCCGGTGACGCTGCCGGCCAGCCACGGCGCGGCCAACGGGCTGGCCGGGCTGGCGGCCAACGGGACCGGGTTCGTCGCGGTCCGCCCCGGCCACGCCGCCGGGCGCCAGGACGCGGTGGCCTACCGGTCCGCCCAGGGCGTCACCTGGCGGTACGCGGGCAAGCTGACCCCGGTCAGGCGGACCTCGCTGCGGGTCACCACGGTGTCGGGCAACAGCCACGGCTTCGTCGTCGCCGCCGCCGTGCAGGGGTCCGAGGTGGCGTTCTTCAGCGCTCGCGGCCGCGACTGGCACCAGACCACGGCCGGCGCGGGCACCGGGGTGACCGGTCTGGCCGCCGGGCCCGGCGGCACCGTGGTGGCGGCCGGGAACAGCCAGCCGGGGACCGGGGCGGCGGGTGTCCGCCCGCACCTGATCCTGATCAGCCCGGCCGCGCGCCAGCAGGTGGGCCAGGCGGTCCTGGCCGCGACGGCCACCCCCGACGCGACGGTCAACGGCCTGGCCGCGGCCGGCCGCTCTGTGGTCGCGGCCGGTTCCGCGGGCGGGTCGCCGGCGCTGTGGCTGGCCTCGTCCGGGCGGTGGTCACCGGTGGCCGTGCTGCTGCCGCAGGCATGGCGGAACGGTGCGCTGGTGGGCGTGGCGCACGGCGGTGACGGCTGGCTGGCGGTCGGCCGGGCCGGCCCGGCACCGTCCGTTCCGGCGCCGGTCCCCGCCGCGCCGCCCGCGTCCCAGCCGGTGATCCTGACCTCGCCCACCGGGACCTACTGGACCCCGGTATCCGCGCTCAGCCCGCTCGCGGCCCACGGCAACACCCTCGTGCAGGCGGCCGCGGCCCCGACCGGCTACGTGGTGGTCGGCAGCGCCTCCGGGCGAGGCACTACGGTCGGAGGCAACCCGGCCAGCGGCGCCGCAGCCCCGGCCGCCTGGTACTCGAAGAACCTCAGCACCTGGGCACACGCCACACTGCCGGTCCCGGGCAGCTACGTGCCGGCCGGGGGTCCGGGGAGCCAGGTTCTCGCGGTGACCGCCGCGGCGCCCGGCTTCGTGGCGGTGGGCTCGGCGGGGAACTCCCCCGCGGCGTGGACCTCGCGGAACGGCTCAGCCTGGAACTTCACCGCCGTGCCGCTCCCAGCCGGAGCGGCCGGGGCCGCGCTGACCCAGGTCACCGCCCAGGGCGCGCGGGTGGTCGCCGGAGGCTACGCATGGCGGCCCGGCTCGGCACCCATGCCGTTCGCCGCCGTCTCCGCCGACGGCGGCCGTACCTGGCGGGACGCCAGGCTGCCCGCGCCACCGGGCCCGGCCGTGGTGACCGCGCTGACCGGCACGGCACACGGGTTCGTCGCGGTGGGCCACGCTGCACCGCCGGGGCGGCCGGTCATGCTTGCCTGGTGGTCCGCCGACGGCCTGGCCTGGCAGGACGCTGTCCCAGTGGGCGGGCGGCCTGGGGGGTCGCTCGTAACGCAAATAAACGCCGTGACCGCGGGGAAGGGGACGCTCACCGGTGCCGGGTTCGCAGCGAGCACCACGGCCGAGCACCCAGTCCTCTGGCACGCGCGCTACCGCTGAGGGGCTAAACCGGACCGAACACGTCCTCGCGGCGGTTCTCCAGGCACGGCAGCACGGCCCGGACCTGCTTGGTCAGCGCGCTGTCCAGGTCGGACACCGCGAGCCCGGGGAACGGCCCGAGGTCGGCGCGGACCGTGCCCATCGGATCGACCATCATGCTGCGGCCCACCCCGGTGGGCGCGCGGGTGGGCGGTGCGGAATGGTCGGGCACCTGGCTGGCCGCCGCCACCCAGACCGTGTTCTCGATCGCGCGGGCCCGCACCAGGGTGACCCAGTGCTCCTCCTTGAACAGGCCGGTGGCCCACGCGGCGGGCAGCACGATCAGTTCGGCGCCGCGGACCGCCAGGGCCCTGGCAAGCTCGGGGAACCTGACGTCGTAGCAGGTCATGATGCCGACCCTGATCCCGCACAGGTCCGCGATCACAGGTTCCGAGCCCGGCGCGACCTCCGCGGACTCCTGCTCGCCGAGCGCGTCGTACAGGTGGATCTTGCGGTATGCGGCGACCTGGGTGCCCATGGCGTCGTAGGCCACCACGGTGTTGTACACGCGCCCGTCGGGCGCCGGCTCGAACACCCCGGCCACCAGCGCCACCCCGGTGCCCCGCGCGGCCTCGGCCAGGCCGCTGCCGAACGGCCCGTCCAGCGGCTCGGCGATCGCGCGCAGGTCGCTGCCGAACCTTGCCTGCGTGGCCTCCGGAAACACCGCCAGGTCCGCGCCGCGGGACGCCGCGCCGGACAGGGCCTCCTGCACCCTGGCGAGGTTGATCCCGGGATCCGGGCTGACCGGCAACTGGCACAAAGCGACGCGCATGCCCGCAGCGTACGTCATGGCGCCCGAGGTCACATCGGTCGCCGCGGCATGATGTCATGGCCGGGTGAACCGACCATTGCTGAACCCCCGGCTCGCCGGGATGGGAACCACGATCTTCGCCGAGATGTCGGCGCTGGCCGTCACCACCGGGGCGGTCAACCTCGGCCAGGGCTTCCCCGACGTCGACGGGCCGAAGGAGATCGCCGAGGCCGCGGCGGCCGCGATCAGGGAGGGCCGGGGCAATCAGTACCCGCCCGGGGCCGGCGTCCCCGAGCTACGCCAGGCGATCGTCGCGCACCAGAAGCGGTTCTACGGCTTCGACCTGGACCCGGACAGCCAGGTGCTGGTCACCGTCGGCGCGACCGAGGCCATCGCGGCGGCGCTGCTCGCGCTGCTTGAGCCCGGTGACGAGGCCATCGCGTTCGAGCCGTACTACGACTCCTACGCGGCCTCGGTGGCGATGGCGGGCGCGACCCGGGTGCCGGTGACGCTGCGGCCGCCGGACTTCCGGCCCGACCTTGACGCGCTGCGCGCCGCGATCACCCCGCGCACCCGGGTGATCCTGCTGAACTCCCCGCACAACCCGACCGGCGTGGTGTTCACCCCGGACGAACTGGCCCGCCTTGCCGAGATTGCCTGCGAGCATGACCTGCTTGTCGTCTCCGACGAGGTGTACGAGCACATGGTGTTCGACGGCACGCACGTGCCGATCGCGTCGCTGCCCGGCATGGCCGAGCGCACGGTCAGCATCAGTTCCGCGGCCAAGACGTTCTCGTTCACCGGCTGGAAGGTCGGCTGGGTGACCGGCAGCCCGGAGATCGTGACCGCGGTCCGCACCGTCAAGCAGTTCCTCACCTACGTGTCCAGTGGCCCGTTCCAGTACGCGATCGCGCAGGCCCTCGCCCTGCCCGACAGCTACTACGCCTCCGTGGCCGGTGACCTGCGGCCCAAGCGGGACTTCTTCTGCGACGGCCTGGCCGCGGCCGGGTTCGAGGTGTACCGGCCCGCGGGGACGTTCTTCATCACCACCGACGTGCGCCCGCTCGGCTACACCGACGGCGTGCAGTTCTGCCAGGAACTGCCGCACCGGGCCGGGGTCGTGGCCATCCCGAGTTCGGTGTTCTACGACAACGTCGAGGCGGCCCAGACCCAGGTGCGGTTCGCGTTCTGCAAGAAGCAGGAGGTCCTGGCCGAGGCGCTGACCCGGCTGGAGACGGTCCGCCCGGCCGGGCGCTAGCGGGGCGATTAGCTGGCCGCGCGGCTTATGCACCAGACTGGGGGCATGCAACCCGCCGGGCTTCACCATGTCTCGATCAACGTCCGCGACGTGTCCGCGGCCAGGTCTTTCTACGTCGATGTCCTCGGCCTGACCGAGCGCGCCGACCGGCCCGATTTCAACTTCGACGGGGCCTGGCTGGACGCGGGCAGCCAGCAGGTGCACCTCATCCAGGCGGAGGTGCCGCCGGACCGGGGCCAGCACTTCGCCCTGGCCGTCACCGACCTGGACGGCGCGGTCGCCGAGCTGCGCGGGCGCGGCCTGCGGGTCACCGACCCGGTCCCGGTCGGCACCGGGCGCCAGTCGTTCCTGTACGACCCGGCCGGGAACCGCATCGAACTGCAGGAGCCCGGTAGCTAGCGCATCACTCGCTCAGCTTCAGGGCGGTCTTCGGGCACGACTGGACGGCGAGCCGGACCTGAGCCGCCAGTTCCGGTGGCACCTCGCCGTCGGCGATGTGCAGTTCGTCGTCGTCATCGAGGCTGAAGACCTCCGGCACCAGGCCGGCGCACACGCCGTTGGCCTCACACAGGTCGCGGTCGACGGTCACTCTCATGGCGGCATTATCCCCGTGGCGGGGTCTGCGCCCGCGCGTGGGCGGCGGCAGGGCAGGATCAGAACATGACCGACACTCGCCTCATGCCCGGCGGGCTGCCTGCCATGCCCGAGGAGTTGCGGCACGCGGCGGAGGCGGCGCGCGGCTTCATGCCGTCTGCCGAGGGCTTGGCACTGTACCGCGCCGCGGCCGCCTATGCCGCCGCCGGGCCGGTGCTTGAGATCGGCACCTATTGCGGTAAGTCCACGATCTACCTGGCGTGCGCGGCCCGCGAGGCCGACCAGTTCGTCATCACGGTGGACCACCACCACGGCTCGGAGGAGAACCAGCCCGGCTGGGAGTACCACGACGCCAGCCTGGTGGACCCCCGGACCGGCCGGCTGGACACCCTGCCGCACTTCCGCGCCACCCTGGCCGGGCTGGGCCTGGACGAGGACGTGATCGCGATCGTGGGCCGGTCGGCGGACGTGGCGCGGCTCTGGCGGGCCCCGCTCGGGATGCTGTTTATCGACGGCGGCCACACCGAGGCCGCCGCCCAGGCCGACTACGAGGGGTGGGCACCGCACGTGGCCCGGGGCGGCGCGCTCGCGATCCACGACGTGTTCCCCGATCCCGCCGATGGCGGTCGGCCGCCCTACCACATCTACCTACGCGCACTGGCGTCCGGAGCGTTCACGGAGGTTGCTGTGGAAGGCTCGCTGCGGCTTCTGGAACGCACCGGCGAGGGAATTTAGCCGAACGACAGCCCTCCAGCCCCGCCGTCGCGCCGGGGAGTCGCTCAGGCGGGCCGGCGATGGGTGGGCCGGTCAGGGCATGGTGACGGCGCAGCCGCAGTTGCCAGGTTCCGGGGCCGGTGCCGTGGTGGTGCCGGCGCCCACGGCACGGAACAGGCCGCTGCCGCCCGAGGTGGCCGACAGCGCGTCCGCGGCGAGTATCACCGCCGCCGAGGTGTAGCCGCTGCGCTCGTTCGGGAAATGCTTCCGGTTGGCGTACTGCCACCCGGTCCAGTAGCCGCCGTCCGGGTCGCGCAGGAACTGGATCTCGGCGAACATCTCCCTGGCCCTTGACCGGTCCCCGGTCGCGTCCAGGGCCAGGACAAGCTCGCAGGTCTCGGCTCCGGTGACCCAGGGCTCGTCGCGCACGCAGCGGACGCCGAGGCCGGGCACCACGAAGTCCGGCCAGCCCGCGGCCAGCCACGCGGCGGCGCCGGGACCCCGCACCGAGCCGCCCAGCACCGGGTAGTACCAGTCCATCGAGAACCTGGACTTGTCCGCGAACGCCTCCGGGTGGCGGGCGACCACGTGCGCGAGCCGGCCCGCGGCGAGTTCCCAGTCCGGCTGCGGCTCATCCATGAAGTCGGCCAGCGCGGCCGCGCAGCGCAGGCTCTGGTAGACGCTGGCGCAGCCGGTCAGCAGGGCGTAGCTGGCCGGGACCCCGGTGGGGCCGCGCTGCCAGATGATCTCACCGCGCGGCGTCTGCAGGCCAAGGGTGAACTCGATCGCCCGGCGCACCGCGGGCCACATCCGCGCCACGAAGGCGGCGTCCCCGGTGACCAGGTACTCGTGCCAGACGCCGACGGCCACGTAGGCGGCGTGGTTGCTCTCGCCCACGGCATCGCTGGCCTGCCCGTCGGGCGCGGTCCGCCGTGGCCAGGATCCGTCGGACCGCTGCGTGGCCAGCAGCCAGTCGTAGGCCCGCCGGGCCGGTCCGGCCAGCCCGCACACCGACATGGCCATGGCGCACTCGACGTGGTTCCACGCGTCCACCAGGCCGTCCGGCCAGCCGATCGCCCCGGACTCCTGCTGCCCGGCGGCGATGATCTCGCCGGTGGCACGTATCTCCGCCTCGGTCAGGATCCCGGGCACGGCCGGGACGGCACCGGCCACCGGCGTTGCGTACCGCAGCACATGTCCTGCGCCGAGCCGGGCCAGCTGCTCACCCACGGGCATGCGCCCGCGCGGGCTCGGTCGTGCCCACGGCGGACCGGGGAGCGGTGGGCTGCGGGGCGCCGGGCGGCTTGTGCGCGTACACGACGATGCTCTTGCCGATGAGCGGGTTGAGGGCCTGCTCGGCGAGCCTGGTCACCGGCGGGTGCTTCATGATGTCCCAGACCAGCAGCCGGTGATAGGCCCGGGCCAGCGGGTGGCCGTCCTTGTGCACGCCGACCGCGCACTTCAGCCACCAGTACGGCGAGTGCAGGCCGTGCGCGTGATGGTGGCCGCCCACCTCGAACCCGGCCGCGCGCAGCTTGGCCTCCAGTCTCGGGCCTGGTGTAGATGCGGACGTGGCCACCCGGCGTGTTGTGGTAGTCGTCGGACAGCCGCCAGCAGATTCTCTCGGGCAGCCAGGCAGGCACGGTCACCGCGAGCAGGCCGCCCGGCCGCAGCACCCGGGCGATCTCGCCGAGCGCGCGCTGGTCGAGCGGAATGTGCTCGAGCACCTCCGCCGCGATGACCCGGTCGAAGGAGCCGTCACCGAACGGCATCGCGGTGGCGTCGCCGCGCACCGACCGCGCCCGCGCCCCCGGCGGCGTCTCGCCAGCCTCCGCCATGGCCGCGGTCATGGCGCTGACCTGCTGAAGCTCGGCGTGATCCGCGTCGAAGGCGACCACGTCGGCGCCGCGCCGGTAGGCCTCGAAGGCGTGCCGCCCGGCGCCGCAGCCCAGATCGAGCAGCCGGTTGCCCGGCCCGACGGGGAACCGCCGGAAGTCCACGGTCAGCAGTGCCCGGCTCCCTTCAGCGAGGTGCGGCCCGCGGCCGGCGGCCCGCCGGGCGCCGCGCCGCGGCGGGCGGCGATCGCGCGTTCGTACTCGGCGACGGTGGCCCGGGCAACCGCGGGCCAGGCGAACCGTTCCTGGACCCGGCGCCATGCGGCCTCGCCGAGCTGGGCGCGCCGCTGCGGCGAATCGAGCAGGTCCCGCAGCGCGGCGGCGAGTTCCTCCGGGTCGCCCGGCTGGACACCTACCGCGGTGTCCCCCACCACCTCGGGCAGTGCCCCCGTGCGGCTGACGATCAGCGGCGTGCCCGAGGCCATGTGCTCGACCGCGGGCAGCGAGAACCCCTCGTACAGCGAGGGCACCACGGCGACCTGGGCGCTGGCCGCGAGCTCGGCAAGCTCGGCGTCGCTGATGCCGTGCGCGAAGCGGACCTTGTCGCCGAGCGCCAGTTCGCCGACAAGGCGCTCGGTCGGCCCGCCGGGGCCCGGCCTGCCCACCACGACGAGGTGCACGTCCCGCTCGGTGGCCAGCTTGGCGAACGCCCGCAGCAGCGTCGCCACACCCTTGATCGGCGAGTCGGCGGCGCTGGCCACGGCGATCATGCGGCCCGGCACGCGCGGGGCGGGCCGGGGGTGGAACAGGCGGGTGTCCACGCCGAGCGGGATCACCCGCACGTTCTCCGGTGCCGCGCCGAAGTCGCGGCAGATGTCCGCGGCCGACGACCGCGACGCGGTCAGGATCGTGCCGCACCGGCGCGCCACCCTGGCCTGCATCCGCACGAAGCTGTACCAGCGCCACTTGGCGAGCTTGCTCAGCCCCCTGGCCGCCTTCAGCTCGATCCGCCGGTCCACGCTGATCGGGTGGTGGATGCTCGTCACCAGCGGCATCCCGGCCCGCGGAAAGGCCAGCAGGCCGTAGGCAAGCACCTGGTTGTCGTGGACCAGGTCGAAGTCCGCGAGCCTGGGCAGCAGCTCGCGGCGCAGCCGGAGGCTGAACGTGAACGGCTCGGGAAACGCCCCGGTCTTCATCCACGCGAACTCGAGCACGTCGATCCAGTCGCGGTATTCGGACAGTTTCGGCGTGCGGAACGGGTCCGGCTCCCGGTAAAGGTCCAGGCTGGGCAGCGTGCGCAGGACCGGGCCCGGCTCAAGCTCGGGATAGGGCTGGCCGGAGAGGACCTCCACGTGGTGCCCGAGCGAGGCCAGTTCGCGGGACAGGTGCCGCAGGTAGATGCCCTGGCCACCGACGTGCGCCTTGCTGCGGTAGGACACGAGGGCTACCCGGAGCGGGCGCTGGTTGGTCTGCACGCAGCTTCGCACCTCTTGTCGGTCCGGTGTCGGGTGATGCCCCAGGCCCCCCGCTGGCCCCTAGGCGTGGAACATTACCATCCAGTACCACACCTGCCTCGCGTGCGTCAGCACTGGCACGAGACGCAGTCGTACCCTGAGTTCAGCGCGGCGCAACCCACGCCGTGACCATCGGCGGGGAGGCCATGCCCAAACGCGCACTGATCACCGGGATCACCGGCCAGGACGGCTCCTACCTGGCTGAATACCTGCTTGCGCAGGGATACGAGGTCTGGGGCCTGGTCCGGGGCCAGTCCAATCCCCGTGTCCGCCGCGTCCGCCAGTTGCTCGGTGAGGTCCGGCTGGTCCGCGGTGACCTGCTGGATCAGGGCAGCCTGATCTCGGCCGTGGAGCGGGTTGCGCCCGACGAGGTGTACAACCTGGCGGCGATTTCCTACGTGCCGATGTCGTGGCAGCAGGCCGAGCTGACCGGCGAGGTGACCGGCCTGGGCGTGCTGCGCGTGCTCGAGGCGATCAGGGTGTGCAGCGGCATCAGCGCCTCGCGCACCCCGGTTCGCGGCCAGATCCGGTTCTACCAGGCCTCGTCCTCGGAGATGTTCGGCATGGTGACCGAATCGCCGCAGACCGAGCGGACCGCGTTCCATCCCCGCAGCCCCTACGGGGTGGCCAAGGTCTACGGGCACTTCCTCACCCAGAACTACCGCGAGTCCTACGGCATGTTCGCGGTGTCCGGGATCCTGTTCAACCACGAGTCGCCCCGGCGCGGGGCCGAGTTCGTCACCCGCAAGGTCTCACTCGGCGTGGCCAGGATCAAGCTGGGCCTGGAGCGCAAGCTGCGGCTCGGCACGCTGTCGGCGCGGCGGGACTGGGGTTTCGCCGGGGACTACGTGCGGGCCATGCACCTGATGCTGGAGCAGGACGAGCCCGCCGACTTCGTGGTCGGCACCGGGGTGACGCACAGCGTCGAGGAACTGGTGCGCCGCGCGTTTGCGGCGGCGGGCCTGGACTGGCGGGACCACGTCGTGTCCGACACCGCGTTCGTGCGGCCCGCCGAGGTGGACCATTTGTGCGCGGACCCGTCCAAGGTGGCCAAGGAGCTCGGCTGGGAGCCGACCGTGGGGTTCGACGAGCTGATCAGCATGATGGTCGAGTCGGACTTGTCGTTGCTGGCCGGGCCTGAGGCGCATCATGATGAGTCGTTCGGGCCGGAGGGCTGGTGAATTTATTTGCCGGGACGACGGGCGGGGTTGATGGCGGCCGACCGATAATCGCGGCCATGACTCAACGCCATTGCCGCGATCACCGGACGCCCGGATCGGTGAGTGTGGGCCTTGGTTAGACGTGGGTGCCTACGGCTCGGCCGATCAGGTAGGTGGCACCGGCGGCCAGGGCGCCCAGCAGGAGCTGGCGGAAGGCGCCGCGGAAGAAGGGGCGGTCGGTGAGCTTGGCGACCACGCCGCCGCCGATGAAGGCCGCGAAGGCGGCCAGGCCCAGCGCCAGCGGGAGTGAGTTGAGGCCGGCCAGGTAGGGGATCAGGGGGATCAGGGCGCCGACCGCGAACGTCACCAGGGAGGCGGCCGCGGCGGTGTAGGGGGAGGGCAGCTCCTCGGGGTCCACGCCAAGCTCCTCGCGGACGTGCACGGCCAGGGCGTCCTCGGGGTGCTTGGAGATCTGCCGGGCAACCTCATCGGCGAGCTTGGCGTCCACGCCGCGCATCCGGAACGTGGCGGCGAGTTCCTCACGCTCGGAGTCCGGGTTGTGCTTCAGCTCGTGGGCTTCCTTGCGGACCTCGGCCTCCACCAGCTCGTTCTGCGAGGACACCGACACGAACTCGCCGGTGGCCATCGAGAACGCACCCGCCGCCAGGCCCGCGAGCCCGGTCAGCACGATGAACTGATGCGAGCCGCCGCCACCGCCGACCCCGGCGATCAGCGACACGTTGGTCACCAGGCCGTCCATGGCGCCGAACACCGCCGGGCGCAGCCAGCCGCCGGAGACATCACGGTGCTGATGCCCGTGCTGCTCGCTCTGGGTGTCGCTTGCGGTACTCATGCTGGATTCCCCGGTTGCTGATCGGTGCGCATTCGCGTGCCCCTCATCTGGGCAACCAACTGCAAACCTTGGCCCGGCCTCCCATTATTCCGCGCCAGCGCCGGGTGGCCAGGGGGCGGCGGTGAGGTGCTCGATGTCTTCGCCGAACTGGCGGTCGGCCTCGATGGGGCCGATGACGCCGGTGAGCGAGTCCATCAGCGCCCGGCAGCCGGGCGGGACCTGGTGCGGGGACAGGGTCACGGCGCGGTAGGCGGTCAGCAGCTCGCACGAGGTGACGGCGTGGCCGTGGCGGATCGCCTGGCGCAGGGCTTCGGCGGCCTCCCAGCCGAACGACTGCACGTCCTCCTGGCCGCCCGAGGTCTCGATCAGCCCTACGGTGGACGGCAAGGCGAGGCGGCGCAGGGCGTGCACCTCGCCGGCCGCGCGCTTGTGCACGGTGACCAGGCCGGTGTCCGGCCCCGGGCGCGCGGCGAGCTGCGCCGGGAGCCCGGTGACCCGCGTGTCGAGCAGGCGGTGGATCCTGGCCGCTGACACCTCGGCGGCATGAGCGATGGCCGCGGTGACGTGGTCGCAATTGGCCGCAAGATCGAGGCCGTGGAAACCGGCGGTGCCGGTGAACGCGCCGCCGAGGAAGGCGGGCGAGTCGGTCACCCCGGACAGGGCACGGCCAATGGCGGCCGCCAGCCCGTTCCCGGCCCGCAGCAGATGGGCGAGCACCGGGCCCGCCACCCGGAACGACACCGGCGCCTGCAGCGCGGTGGGACCTGCAGGCTCGCCGATGAGGCAGCGCAGGCTGCGAAGCACCTGGCCGAGCAGCGGGTCACCACGGCCACACTCCGCCCGGTACGGGTCCCTGGACGCGGACGCGGCCACGATCGACAGCGCCGCCGCCGCCTCCATCCGCACCGCCAGCGCCCTGGCCCCGGCCAGGCGCCGAATGCCGAGCGCGGTGGCACCGGGTACCCCGGCAAGCAGCGCATGGCCCTCCCGTGGGCCGAGGCTGAACTCCGGCAGGCCGCACTCGCGCAGCGCGTCCCCGGCGGGCCGGGTACCGCCGTCGGGGCCGAGCACCCGGCCGATCCCGCACAGCGGGCCGAACGCGTGTGCCAGCGGCACGATCTCGCCCGCGCACCCGACACCGGCCCGCGGCACGGCGGGCACCAGACCCGCGTCCAGCATGCCCGCCAGCCGCTGGCACAGCGCGGCGGACACCCCGGCGTCCCCGGACAGGAACGTGCGCAGCCGGACGGCGATCAGCGCCCGCACGTCGGCCTCGCCCAGCCACGGCGGCCCTCCGGTCGCCCTGGCGAGCAGCAGATTGCGCTGATGCTCGCGCTGCTGCGCCTGCGTGAGCCGGACGCCGGACAGCGCGCCCATGCCGGTGTTCACGCCGTACACCGGCGTGCCCCCGGCGAGCACGGCGCGTGCCTGGCGGCAGCAGTGGTCCACCGCCCGTGCCAGCTCGGGGGCGAGCGTAAGCCTCCGCCCGGCGGCGACCTGCCGGATGAGTCCCGGCCCGAGGTCGGCCGCCGTGCGCAGGGTACGGGGCGTGCCGCCCGGGCTCAGCTCTTGGTCACCTTCTGCAGGAAGATGTGGCCGATGGCGGTCGGGTAGGCGCCATGCACGTTCTTGGCTGTGGCGCTCAGGTAGTTGTAGAAGTACCCGAAGATGATCGGCGTCTCGTTGAGCAGCAGGGTCTCGATCTGGCCCGCGATCGTGCGCTGGGTTCCCAGGTCGGACGTGGCGATGTACTGGTTGGAGAGCTTGTCGTATTCAGCGTTGCTGAAGTGCGCCGCGTTCCACGAGCCGGTGCCCTTTTTTGCGTTGATGGTCTGCAGCGGCGCGGTCAGGAACACATTGGGCACGCTGCGGTGCCCGTAGTCGACCAGGCTCATCGTCGCGTCGAGCCAGTCCGAGTTGCCGAACGTGGCCTTGCCGTAGTAGGTGCCCGAGGGCTCGAACTTCGTGTGGATCGTCACCCCGATGGCCTTCGCGGCCTGCGCGACGATCTGGCCGTATGACGGAATCTCGAGGGTGTCGTTGCCGATGAGCTGGGTGGTGAAGCCGTTAGCGTGCCCGGCGGCCGACAGCAGCGACTTCGCCTTGGCGATGTTCTTCGCGCGCTGGGCCACGCTGGTGTTGGTCGAAGGGAAGACCGGGGCGAACGGGCTGTCGTTGCCGAGGGCGGCCTGGCCCTTGAACAGTGCCGTGATAATCGCCGGACGGTCGAGCGTGAGCGCGATCGCCTGGCGGACCCGTGGGTCGGTGAACGGCGCCTGGTCGCAGCGCATCGACAGCTGCCGGTGGGCGCTGGACTTGAGGTTGATGATGTTGTACGGGGCACCGGGGGCGAGCAGTTGCTCCCCGCCGGATACCGCGAACTGCCCGAGGACGTCGATCGACCCGCCGGTAAGGGCGAGGATCATGGGCGTCGGGGTGTCGTAAAAGGTGAATTCGGTGGCGGCGGGCAGGGCCTTGGGGCCCCAGTACTTCGTGTTGCGGGTGAACTGCGCGCCGACCTTGGGCGTGTAGCTCTTCAGCACGAACGGCCCGGTCCCGATGAACGAACTCTGCCACTTCGCCGGGTCGTAGTTGTTCGGGATGATGATCATGTTGTAGTTGTCGGACGACGTCAGGTACGGGAAGTTCCCGTTCGGCGCGGTGAGGTGGAAGGCGACGGTGGAGTCGTCCACCTTGACCACGCCATCGGGGGTCAGCCCGCCACCGAACGCCGACAACGCATTGGCAGAGCTCTTCGGGTCGGTTTGCAGCTTGTAGGTGTAGACGACATCGTCGGCGGTCAGCGGCTGGTCGTTGTGGAACTTCACGCCCTGGCGGATCTTGAACGTCCACACGTCCGCCGTGGAGTTCGGTACCCAGCTCGTGGCGAGCGCCGGCTGCAGCGTCAGGTGCTGGTTCGAGAACGTCAGGTATTCACCGGTCTGGGCGAGCATGTCGAGGCCGCCCTGATCGGCCACGGTCACCGGGTTGACCGTCGCCGCGGGCACGATGATTCCGGCCTTGATCGTGGCACCGGCCGCGCCGCCGCCGGAACCCGACGTGCTCGGCGTCGAAGAACTCGAGCTCCCGCACGCGGAGATGACGGCGCCGAGCACCGGCAGCGATATCCCCACGACGGCGCCACGGCGCAGGAAGTCCCGGCGTGACAGCCGCCCCGCAGCGTACTCGTCGATGACATGATTCGCGATCTCGCCCTGCCCCTCGCGGAGCCGGCTGAGGCGGCCATGGTCGATGTCCACTGGACCTCCCTGCGAACTTCACTCAGCCGCAGCTTGCGGCTGGTGCGAACCGAATGAAACTACGCCCGGTCATGCCCTCAGTCACCGTCCTGCTCGGTGTGCTGCAGGATCGTTAGCTGATCGATAGGGATGTGACAGCTCATCAGGTGGCCTGGCGCCACCTCCGCCAGCGGGGGTTCGGTGGTCTCGCACACCCCGCTGGCCAGCCGCCGCGGGCACCGGGTGTGGAACACGCAGCCACTGGGCGGATCGGCCGCGGACGGGATCTCACCGTGCAGCCGGATCCGGTCGGCGCGCTGGCCGTCGATGCTGGGCACCGCCGACAGCAGCGCCTCGGTGTACGGATGATGCGGACCGGCGAAGACCGTCTCGGCCGGGCCAAGCTCCATGACCCGGCCCAGGTAGAGCACCGCGATCCGGTCGGACAAGTACCGCACCACGCCGAGGTCGTGCGAGATGAACAGGTAGGTCACCTGCTCCTTGGCCTGCAGGTCGGCCAGCAGGTTGAGGATGGCCGCCTGCACCGACACGTCGAGCGCCGAGGTGGGCTCGTCACAGACCACGATCCGTGGCCCACCACCGAACGCGCGGGCGATCGCTACCCGCTGCTTCAGGCCGCCGGAGAGCTGGCTAGGGCGCAGGTTCAGATGACGCTCCTCCAGGCGGACCGACCGGACGAGATCGGTCAGCCGCTCGCGGAGGCGCGCCCCGGACAGGCCTGCCAGCCTGGACAGCGGCCGAGAGATCAGGTGGCGGACGGTATGGCGGCGGTTCAGCGCCGAATCCGGGTTCTGGAATACGATCTGCAGCGCCTTGAGCTGCTCTCGTGGACGGCGCCGCGCCTCGGCTGCCAGCGCGGCCCCGTCCAGGTCCACGGCGGAGCCTTCGTCCGGCGCGATGAGGCCGAGCAGTGCCCGGGCCAGGGTGGTCTTGCCACTGCCTGACTCGCCGACCAGGCCAAGCGTCTCGCCCCGCTCGAGGCTGAGGTTGATGCCGACCAGGGCCCGCACCGACTCGCCGCCGTGGGTGAAGGTCTTGGACAGGTTTTGCAACGACACGACCGGCTCGGCCGGGTCGCGGGTCGACGCCAGCTCAACTTCGACCGGGGTATTTCTGGGCAGCTCGGACGTTTGGTCGTGCAGGTAACAGCGTGAGCTCCGGGCCGGGCCCACCGGGAAGGCGGGCGGCGGGGCCTCCCGGCAGCGCTCCTCGGCGATCGGGCAGCGCGGGGCGAAGACACACCCCGGGAGCGTGTGCCCGGGGGACGGCAGGAAGCCGGGGATCGTGTCGAGCCGCCCGGCGTCCTTGCGCTGACCGCGGCGCGGGATACAGCGCAGCAGCCCGACCGTGTACGGGTGGCGCGGCTCCTCGAACACCTGCTGGGCCGGTCCCTCCTCGAGGAGTTCCCCGGCGTAGAGGACCCCGACGCGGTCGCACATCTTGGCGATCACGGCCAGGTTGTGGCTGATGAACAGCACCGAGGTGGCGAAGTCCTCGCGGAGCGCGGCGACCAGGTCGAGCACCTCCGCCTCGACGGTCGCGTCCAGCGCGGTGGTCGGCTCGTCAAGGATCAGCAGCGAGGGCTCGGCTGCCAGGGCCATCGCGATGACCACCCGCTGCGCCATTCCGCCGGAGATCTGGTGCGGGTACAGCCCCATCACCCGGCCCGGGTCGGAGATCTGCACCGTGCGCAGCATGACCTCGGCCTTGTCCTGCGCCGCCGACCGGTCCAGCCCGGCGACCTCGTACACCTCGGCGACCTGCCGCCCGACCCGGATCGACGGGTTCAGCGCCTTGCCCGGTTCCTGGTACACCATCGAGACCGTGCGAGCCCGCAGCTGCCGGAGGGCGTGCTCGTCCATGGCCAGCGGGTCCTGCCCGTTGATGCTGATCCGCCCCCCGGTCACCCGGCCGTTGCGCGGCAGGTACCTGGTCAGCGCCAGCGCCACCGTGGACTTGCCGGAGCCGGACTCGCCGACCAGGCCGTAGGATTCGCGCCGGCCGATCTGGAACGAGACGTCACGCAGTGCGCGGCGGTCGTTGCCGCGGACCCGGTGGGTGACCTCCAGGTGCTCCACCTGCAGCGTCGGGGTGAGGTCGTCCACGCTGCCCGCGGCGGCGATCTCGGTGGCGGTCATGACGCGAGCACCTGCTCAATCGAGTCGGTGACCAGATTGATCGCTATCACCAGCGAGGCGATGGCCAGCGCCGGGAACAGCGTCATCCACCAGTAACCGGCCGGCAGTACCCCGTAGTTCGCGCTGATGTCCGCGCCCCAGTCCGGGGTCGGCGGCTGCACGCCGAAGCCGAGGAACGACAGGCTGGCCACCGCGAAGATGGCGTACCCCAGCCGGACCGTGAACTCGACGAGCACCACCGGCAGGACGTTCGGCAGGACCTCGACGAACATGATGTAGGCGCGGTTCTCGCCGAGCAGCCTGGCCGAGGACAGGTAGTCCTGCTGCCTTTCGACCAGAACTGCGGACCGGACCGTGCGCGCGATCAGCGGCGTGAAGACCAGGCCGATGACGATGATGATCGTGAGTGGCGAGGGCCCGACGGCGACGACGAACAGGAACGCGACAATGACCAGGGGCAGCGCCAGCACGGCCTCGACCAGCCGCCCGGCCAGTATGTCGATCACGCCGCCCAGGTAGCCCATGACCAGGCCCAGCGCCGTGCCCGCCACGGTGCCGAGCACCGTGGCGAAGAACGAGATGATCAGGATGCTCCGGGCGCCGACGAGGACCCGGGAGAAGACGTCGCGGCCGAGCTGGTCCGTGCCGAACCAGTGCGCCCCGGACGGGGCCTTGTTCGTGGCAAGCAGCTGCTGGGCGAGCGGATCCTGCGGCGCGATCAGGTGCCCGAACACCGCGCAGACCACCCAGAACAGCAAGATCGCGGCGCCGACGATGAAGGTGGGCCTGCGCAGCAGCAGCCGCCACGGCGGAAGCTCGCCGCGTCCGTGCACGACTGCGACCTGGGCGGCTGGCGCCGCTACTACTACATCGGTCATTCGGCACCTCCCAGGCGGAGCCGCGGGTTGAGCACCGTATAGAGGATGTCCGCGATGAGCGTGGCCACCATGTACACGACGCCGATCGTCAGCACCCCGGCCGCCAGCATCGGGAAGTCCTTCGACTTGGCGGCTGAGTAGATGAGGTTCCCGATCCCCTGGTAGTTGAAGAGCGTTTCGACGATCACCAGCCCGCCGATCAGGTAGCCGAGCTGGGTGGCGATCACGGTGATCGTGGGCAGCAGCGAGTTCCGCAGGATATGCCGCCGGATCACGACCGAGCGCTTGAGCCCCTTGAGGGTTGCGGTCCGCGCGTAGTCGGAGTTGAGCGCCTCGATCGTGCCGGCTCTCGCCATTCGCGAGATGTAGCCGAACAAGATGAGCACCAGCGGGATCGCGGGCAGGATCAGGTGCTCGAACTGGCTCGCGGGCGAGGCGCCGGCGCCCGCCGATGCGGAGACCGGCAGGACCTTCAGCGTGACCCCGAAGATGACGATGACGACGATCCCCGACACGAACTCGGGCACCGTTGTCGCGGACAGCCCCGCCACCGAGATGACCCGGTCCGCGGCCCGGCCGTAGTTGAGCGCCGCGACGACCCCGCCCACGATGCCGAGCGGCACCACGATGACGAAGGCGAGCGCGGCCAGCTTGAGAGAGTTGACCAGTGCCGCCTTGATATAGGGCTCGACCGGCGCGCGGAACTGGGTGGACTGGCCCATGTTGCCGTGCAGCAGGCCGGTGATCCAGGTCCAGTACTGCTCAATGAGGGGCCGGTCCACGCCGAGCTGGTGGTCCAGCGCGGCCACCGCGCTCGGCGAGGCCAGGTTCCCCAGGATCGCGCGGCCGGGGTCGCCGGGCAGCACCTGGCACGCCAAGAACACGATCACGCTGAGGAGCCACAGTGTTACCAGCGCCAGTCCCAGGCGCTTCAGGATGTACGTCGCCACGCGGCCCCCTCTGGCTGGCCCGATACCCTCATGTGCCCGTACCTTTGAGCGTTCAAGCGTGACCGGCTTTGGACCATTCAAGCGTGATCCGGCGCAAAGGGGGAGTCTTGAGGCCGTTTGGCGAGCAAAGGCCGTCGTGAAGATCACTGCGATCCGGCTCGACCGGATGCGGCTGCCGCTGGACCCGCCGCTGCGCGCCGCCTGGGATCCGGTGCCCCGGCGTGCCTTCGATGCGACCCTGGTCACGGTGGAGACCGACGAGGGCGTGACCGGCTACGGCTCCGGCGACGCCATGGACGGCTTCGCGGCCTACGAGGGCCTGTTCCTCGGCCGGGACCCCGGCCAGATCGCAAGGCACGTGCGGACCCTGGAGACCATCGGGTTCCACGCGGCCCGGTACTGGCCGCTGGAGGCGGCGCTCTGGGACATCGCCGGGAAGGTGGCCGGGCTGCCGGTGGCCGCCCTGTTCGGCGGGGCGGAGACGAAGATCCCGGCGTACGCGTCGTTCGGCGAGGACATCGGCCCCGCGCAGCGGGCCGAAGCGGTGCTCGCCGCCCGCGAGGCGGGGTTCCGCGCGGTGAAGATCCGGATCGACCGCGGCGACGTGGCCCCGGGCCTGGCCGCGGTGCGGGCCGCCCGGGAGGCTGCCGGTGACCAGGTCGAGATCATCGTCGACCTGAATCAGGGCTGGCGCATGCCCGGGGACATCTCGCCCGCGCTCGACGTGGCCGCCGTCACCGCGCTCGCCAGCGAACTGCACGACCTGGGCGTGCTGTGGCTGGAGGAACCGCTGCCGGCCGGGGACACCGCCGGGATGCGGATGCTCCGGGAGCGGACCGGGATCCGGGTGGCCGGCGGTGAGATGGCCCGCACCCCGGCGGAGTTGCTCGACGCGGTCGGGGCGGGCGCACTCGACGTGGTCCAGCCGGACGCCGTGCTCGCCGTCGGCATGCTCCGGGCGCGCACGGTCGCCGAGTACGCGCTGTTGCGGCATCGCTGGTTCACCCCGCACACCTGGACCAACGGCCTGGGCCTGCTGGCGAACCTGCACGTGGTGGCCGGCGTCGGCGGCGGCCCCTACCTGGAGTTCCCGCACGACCCGCCCGGCTGGACGGTGGCCCGCCGCGACTTCTTCCTTGCCGAGCCGGTATCCGCGGGTCCCGACGGCAGCCTGCGCGTGCCGGACCGGCCGGGCCTGGGTGCCGAGATCGACGAGGATGCGGTCCGCCGCTGGAGAATCACATGAAGGTGCCCGCAAGGATCTCGGCCTGGCCGTGGACCTGGCCCGGACGGTCAATGTGCCGGTGCCGGTCAGCACGGCGGTCGAGCAGATCTACCGGCAGGCCCGGTGCGCTACGGCGACACCGGAGGTGAGATGCTCCCGGTCAAGCTGCTCGAAGAGCTGACCGGCACCCCGCTACGCCTGGCCGCACCGCAGGAGTGACCATGCCCCAGCCACTCACCGGCACCCGGATCGTGTACACGCCCCTGCCGGCCGCGCATTTCGGCGCGGGCACCATCGCCGCGCTGCCCGCCGTCGTCCGGGGCACCGGCGGCCAGGCGGTGGCCCTGGTCACCGACGAAGCGCTGGCGGCCACCCCGGTCGTGGCCGCCGCCACGGCCGCGCTGGCCGCCGAGGGCCTGCCCGCGGCCGTGTTCGCCGGAGTGCACCCCAACCCGACGACCGAGGACATCGCCGCCGGGGCCGAGGTGGCGGCCGCGCTCGCCACCGGCGACACCGCGGCGACCGTGGTCGCCGTGGGCGGCGGCTCGGTGATCGACGCGGCCAAGGGCATCGCGCTGGCCGCGGTCAACCCCGAGCGGGGCCGTGCCCTCGACTACCGCGGCACGTTCGCCCGCGCCGCGCTGCCCCTGGTCGCCGTGCCCACCACCGCGGGGACCGGCGCGGAGACGAACGCGTTCGGGGTGGTGACCGACGAGCGGGCGGGCCGCAAGTTCTACGTCGGACACGCCAGCACGCTGCCTGCCGCCGCGATACTCGACCCGGATCTGACCCTGGGCCTGCCGCCCGCGGGGACCGCCGCGACCGGGATGGACGCGCTGACCCACGCGCTTGAGTCGTACCTGTCCCGGCGCGCCAACCCATGGGCGGACGGCATCGCGCTCCAGGTCATCCGGATGGTCTCGGCCTACCTGCCGCGCGCCGTGGCCGACGGCGCGGACCGGGAGGCGCGCTCCCAGATGCTGCTGGCCGCGCACCTGGCCGGGGCCGCCATGGCCAGCACCGGGCTGGGCGTGTGCCACGCCATCGGCCACTCGCTGGGCAGCCGGTTCGGCATCGCGCACGGGGCGGCTCTGTCGGTGGTGCTGCCGCAGGTGCTCGGCTTCAACCTCGCCGCCTGCGAGGACCGCCTGGCCGACGTGGCGTTCGCGCTGGGCAGCGGGGACACCGGAGCCGGCCAGGCCGGCAACGCGGCGGCCGCCATCGACGCGGTCACCGCGCTGCGCGACCGGGTGGGCATGACCGGCACGCTGGCCGCCTTCGGCATCGGCCCCGCCGACTACGCCCAGATCACCGCGGACGCCCTGGACGACGAGGTGCTCGACAACACGCCCCGGATGCCGGACGCCGCGGACATCGCCGCGATCCTCGCCGCCGCCCAGGAGTAACCGCCGCACGGGAGCCGACGGCGCGGCAGCGACACTGGACCGGCACGCGGTGGTACCGGGACACGGCCGTCGCCATCCCGCCGACGTCGGACACCAGCTTTCTGAGCAGCGTGGTGTGCCACACGTGGGACACCTGCGTCGCCGTCGGGGGCTCCATCCAGCGCAGCGGCGCCGTCCCGCTCGCCGAACACGAGTCAGCAGGGGCTGCCCTGCGATGATGGAGCCCTGACACTCGACGAGGAGGGGTCATGGATTCCGCCAACGCTGCTGGTTCCCCGTCTGGTCCCCGCCCGGTCCGCGCCCCGCGCGGCACCGGCCTGAGCTGCCGGGGCTGGCCACAGGAAGCGGCCATGCGGATGCTCATGAACAACCTTGACCCCGAGGTGGCCGAGCACCCCGACCAGCTCGTTGTCTATGGCGGGTCCGGGCGCGCCGCCCGGAGCTGGGCCAGCTACGACGCGATCGTATCGACACTAAAAACCCTGGCCGGGGACGAGACGCTGCTCGTCCAGTCCGGCAAGCCGGTCGGGGTGATGCGGACGCACGAGTGGGCGCCGCGGGTGCTCATCGCCAACTCGCTGCTGGTGCCGCAGTGGGCGACGTGGGAGGAGTTCCGGCGGCTGGAGTCGCTGGGGCTGACCATGTTCGGCCAGATGACGGCCGGCTCGTGGATCTACATCGGCACGCAGGGCATCCTCCAGGGGACCTACGAGACGTTCGCCGCGGTGGCGGAAAAGCGGTTCGGCGGCACGCTGGCCGGGACGATCACGCTGACCGCGGGCCTGGGCGGGATGGGCGGCGCGCAGCCGCTGGCGGTGACGATGAACGGCGGGGTCGCGATCTGCATCGACTGTGACCCGTCCCGCATCGCCCGCCGGATCGAGCACGGCTACCTCGACGTGGCCGCCGACGACCTGTCCGACGCGCTGCGCCGGGCGGAGGCCGCGCGGGACGCGGGCGAGCCGCTGTCGATCGGGCTGCTCGGCAACGCGGCCGACCTCGTGCCCGCCGATGCTCGCCATGGGCGCGCCGATCAACGTGGTCACCGACCAGACCTCGGCCCACGACCCGCTGACCTACCTGCCGCGCGGGGTGGCGTTCGAGGACATGTCGGCGCTGCGGGCCGAGGACCCGGCCGGCTTCACCACCCGGGCGCGCGAGTCCATGGCCGCGCACGTGGAGGCCATGGTCGGCTTCCAGGACGCCGGCGCGGAGGTGTTCGACTACGGCAATTCGATCCGCGGCGAGGCGGAGTTGGCCGGTTACGCGCGCGCGTTCGCCTTCCCCGGGTTCGTGCCCGCCTACATCCGGCCGCTGTTCTGCCAGGGCAAGGGGCCCTTCCGGTGGGCGGCGCTGTCCGGCGACCCCGAAGACATCGCGGTCACCGACCGGACCATCCTCGACCTGTTCCCCGGCAACGAGCCGTTGGCCAGGTGGATCCGGATGGCCGAGGAGAAGGTTCACTTCCAGGGGCTGCCCGCGCGGATCTGCTGGCTCGGCTACGGCGAGCGGCACCTGGCCGGGATGGCGTTCAACGACCTGGTGGCGCGCGGTGAGGTGCGGGCGCCGATCGTGATCGGCCGCGACCACCTGGACTGCGGCTCGGTCGCCTCGCCGTACCGCGAGACCGAGGGCATGGCCGACGGCTCCGATGCCATCGCCGACTGGCCGATCCTCAACGCCCTGGTCAACACGGCCTCGGGCGCGTCGTGGGTAAGCGTGCACCACGGCGGCGGAGTGGGCATCGGCCGGTCCATCCACGCCGGGCAGGTCTGCGTCGCCGACGGCACCCCGCTGGCCGGGGCCAAACTGGAGCGCGTCCTCACCAACGACCCGGGCATGGGCGTGATCCGCCACGTCGACGCGGGCTACGACGAGGCGGCCGAGGTGGCCCGCGACCGGGGCGTGCGCGTCCCCATGTCCGAGCCGCTGGCGCCCTGACGGCGGGCCCGGGGTGAGCTTCGCTGCGCTGTGGGAGTCGCTGCTCCCGCTCGGCCGCGACGCAGGCACCGGTGGCTACCGGCGGTTCTCCTGGACGCCGGCCGACGAGGAATGCCGCCGCTGGTTCTTCACTACCGCTGCCGAACGAGGGCTCAGCGCTAGCACCGACCGCAACGGCAACCTGTGGGCGTGGTGGGACGCCCCTTGGACCGATCCCGGGGCAGGCCCGGCCGGGGCCGTGGTCACCGGGAGCCACCTGGACTCGGTGCCGGACGGCGGCGCCTACGACGGCCCGCTCGGGGTGGTGACCGCGTTCGCCGCGATCGACCTGCTACGCGAGTCGGGCAGGGCGCCGGTGCGGCCGCTGGCGGTGGCCGCGTTCTGCGAGGAGGAGGGGGCCAGGTTCGGCGTGGCCTGCCTCGGCAGCCGGCTGCTGGCCGGGGCGATCAAGCCTGCCCGGGCCCGGGCGCTGACCGACTCGGGCGGCACGACCCTCGCCGAGGCGATGACCGCCGCCGGGCAGGACCCCGCGGCCCTCGGCCCGGACCCCGGGCTGGTCGCGGGCATCGGCGCGTACGTCGAACTGCACGTCGAACAGGGCCGCGCGCTCGCGGACCTGGATGCGGCGATCGGGGTGGCGGAGCGGATCTGGCCGCACGGCCGGTGGCGGCTGACGTTCGCCGGCCGGGCCGACCACGCCGGGACCACCAGGCTCGGCGACCGCCGCGACCCGATGCTGGCGGCTGCCGCCGCGGTCCTGGCCGCGCGGGGTGCCGCCGCCAGGCACGGCGCCCTGGCCACGGTCGGCAAGCTGACCGTGGACCCGGGCGCGGTCAACGCGATCAGTTCATCGGTGACCGCCTGGCTGGACGCCAGGGCGCCGGACGAGTCTCGGCTGTACGCGGTCGTGGACGACGTGCTGACCCAGGCCCGGTCCGCCTCCGTGGCCCACGGCGTGGACTGCGACCACGCCGAGGAGTCGGTCACCCGGGCCGTGGAGTTCGACGCCGCGCTGCGCGACCGGATGGTGGCTGCCCTGGCCGCCGCCGGGATCCGCGCCCCGGTGCTGCCCACCGGGCCGGCCATGACGCCGGGGTGCTGGCCGCGCAGGTGCCGGCGGGCATGCTTTTCGTGCGCAACCCGACCGGCGTCTCCCATTCGCCCGCCGAGCGCGCGGAGCCGGGGGACTGCGCCACGGGTGTGACGGCGCTGGCCGCCGTGCTCGAGGATCTGGCATGCCGCTGACCCCGGATCCCATCCGCCGCTGGCACGCCGAACTGGCCTGGCTGCCCGGGCGGGGGGTGCACTCCGGTGTGCTCATCGAGGCGAATGGCCCATATCTCACCACGGTGACCCCGGACGTCGCGTCAGGCGCCTGCCCGCCGGGCACGGTGCTGCTGCCCGGGTTCACGCTGCCGGGCCTGGCGAATGCCCACTCCCACGCGTTCCACCGCGCGCTGCGCGGGGCCGCTCAGGCCGGGCAGGGCACGTTCTGGACCTGGCGGGAGCGGATGTACCAGGTCGCTGGGCGGCTGCAGCCGGACAGCTACCTGGCGCTGGCCAGGGCCGTGTACGCGGAGATGGCGCTGGCCGGTGTCACCTGCGTGGGGGAGTTCCACTACCTGCACCACGACGCCGGTGGTGCCCGCTACGCCGACCCCAACGAGATGGGCCTGGCCCTGATCGAGGCGGCCGCGCAGGCCGGGCTGCGGATCACCCTGCTGGACACCTGCTATCTGCGCGGTGGGCTTGGGCCCGGCGGGTCACCGATCGCGCTGTCGGGCGCTCAGCAGCGGTTCTCCGACGGCGACGCGGCGCGGTGGGCGGAGCGGGCCGGTGAGCTGGGCGCGGACGAGCACGGGAAGCTCGGCGCACACGCCCGCGCCGGGGTGGCGATCCACTCGGTGCGGGCGGTGCCGCCGGACCAGATGCAGCCGGTGGTTGCCTGGTCGCACGCGTTCGGCGCGCCGCTGCACGCGCATCTGTCCGAACAGCCCGCGGAGAACGAGGCCTGCCTGGCCGCCTACGGCGTCACCCCGGCCCGGCTGCTCGACCAGGCGGGCGCCCTGGGCCCGCGCAGCACGGTGGTGCACGCCACCCATCTCACCCCCGGTGACATCGCGCTGCTCGGCGGCAGCCGTACCGTGGCCTGCTTCTGCCCGACCACCGAGGCCGACCTCGCCGACGGGATCGGCCCGGCCAGGGCGCTGGCCGACGCGGGCAGCCCGCTGAGCCTGGGCAGCGACAGCCACGCGGTGGTCGACCTGCTGGCGGAGGCGCGGCTGATGGAGATGGGGGAGCGGCTGGCGGGCGGCAGGCGCGGGTCGTTCCGCGCGCAGGAACTGGCCGTCGCGGCGACCGTGGCCGGGCACGCCTGCCTGGGCTGGCCGGAGGCCGGTGAGATCGCCCCCGGTGCCCTCGCCGACCTGGTGACCGTGGCGCTGGACACCCCGCGGCTGGCCGGCATCCAGGCCGGCACCGCGCTGGAGTCGGTGATCTTCGCCGGGTCCGCCGCCGACGTCCGGCACGTGGTGATCGGCGGCAGGGACGTGGTGGCCGAGGGCCGGCACCTGCTCGTGGACGACGTGCCCACGGCGCTGGATGCCGCGATCGCCCCCCTGCTCAGCTCTGCTTGAGCGCCATGGCTGCACCTGGCCTCGAAGGTTGGACGCGGTAAATCAGGACAGGCGGCTGCACCGGCCAGGAGCAGACGTCGGCTATGAGTGCCGGATTTGGGTCCCGAAAGTCACCGTGCCCTGGTTAGAACCCTGGTTCGTGGGTAACCGAGGTTGCTACCAGACGTACAACCCGCACGGGGGAAGACCCATGGCGAAGACCAGTCCAGCGCGTCGCCTGACGCGCATCACCACAAGCAGCCTGGCTGAGCTCCCTAACAATGCTGCGTGGCTGCTGTCGAAGGCTTTGAAGCCCGTGACGTCCGCCGCCGCAGGCGCCTCCTCGGCCGCTGAGGGTGTTTCCGACGCCGTATCGTCCACAGTCGGCACCGCCGGGGCGGCCAAGTCAAGGGTCCGGCAGAAGGCCCGGGCCACCAAGCGATCGGTAGCGGGCGCTATACCCCTCACCGGGCGTGACTCGGTCGCAGCATTGATGCGCGAAGCGGATGCGGCTGCGAAGCAGGCTCATGATGCAGAGGCCCGGGCTGTGGCCGTGGCACAAGAAGCAAAAGACAGTGCAGACGATGCTGCCCGCGTGGCCCGTGAGTCTGACGAGTTCGTACAGCAGGTCCGGCGAGAGACGGAGCGCAAGGTCGCCGCGGCCGAGGCGGAGGCCAAGGAACGCTTCGAACGTGAACGGCAGGATGCGGAGGCTGAGGGGCGGCAAGCGATCGAGAAGGCCGAGGCCCAAGCGTCAGCTCGCACCCGTGAGGCGGTGCGAAACGCTGAAGAGGCTCAGGCGAGAGCCCGTGAGGCCATCCAGGAGGCAAGCCAGGCTCTGATCGAGACAAGAGATCTGGCCAGCCAGGCAGCCGCGGCAGCGAAGGAGATCGCGGCGCAGGCTAGCCACGAGGCTGATCAGCTGGCAAGGCAGGCGCAGGAGCGCGCCGCTGAAGCGGAACGGCAAGTTGCCGAGACCGACCGGTTGAGGCGACCTGCGAACAGCGCCGCCAGGGGTGAGCGCGAAGGCTCCGGGCCTCATTCAGCCGGCGCCATCGTGCGCAAAGCAGGGGAGCTCGAGGCACTCACCAAGGAGGAACTGCTTCGGTTGACGGAGAGTCTCGACGTCGAGGGACGGTCGTCGATGAGCAAGTCAGAGCTCATCGAGGCAATCGGCCGCCAAGGCGGCCTCAAGCTCGACGCGCTCAACAAGGAAGAGTTGCTGCGGTTCGGCCGAGCAACTGGCTCCGATGTCCGTGCGTCCATGACTAAGGACGAACTCGTCACAACCATCAGCACGCACAGAGGTTCGGGCGCGTAACCCGGCGAAACGAGTAACTGACAGAGAAAGGATCTCAATAAATGAGACTCTTCAGGCGTAAGAGCGCGTGGGATCGTGTCTGGGACGCTGTGGAGACGACCATGGCAGCGACTGTGGCTAGCGGCGGTATACGTCGCGTGACCAAGGTGGCAGCCGGTGTTGTCGGCGGTGCAGCCGCAGCGACGGCTGCCAGCGCTGTGGTTTCGTCTGTCCGGCGTAAGGACGACGAGTCATGAAACTGGTGACGGTCGCCGCATTCGGACTCGGTTACATACTGGGAACGAAGGCCGGGCGGGAACGCTACGACCAAATCCGCAAGCTGGCGCAAACCGCGTCGAAAAACATCGATGCGTCGGACATGCTCCAGCGCCTGGAAACATACCGTGCCCGGCTTGAGGCTCACTCCAGCCGCGCGGGGAAGAGAAACAACGTAGGCCTGCGTGCCCAGAACACACCGTGAGGTTGAGTTGCCTTGGGGCCGCGGAGAAGACCGGGTTCTTGCACCTCCGCGCTCTCGGCCTCGTGTGCGGCACCAGTCGTCGCAGCAGGCTCACATGGTTATCCGCGCTTTTGTACTGGCGAGGTTGCTCGGGCTCAAACTCCTGACCCTGGACGCCTGTGTGGTGATCGACGGTGATGACAGCTCCGCCAGAGTGGTACCTGCCCGCCTGTTGACTACCGGCCGGGAGATAAGCAAGTACTCACAGACGCCTGAACCGGCTTCTCCCACGCTTGGGTCGGGACAGAGCCTTGCTCATGCCATGCAGCTACTTGAGCAGGGCGTAAATACGCTTGAGCAAAGTCGGCGCGATCGCTGACTCGCACGCGTTCCACCGCGCGTTGCGTGGGCTGCTCGGGCTAGGCAGGGGCACGTTTGACCTGGCGGGAGCGGATGTACCAGGTGGCGGGGCGGCTGCAGCCGGACAGCCACCTGACGGCGTGGCCGTCGTTACCAGACGAACGTCGACAGCTCACCTGGGGCCATGCTCACGGTGCACCCGGTGTGGGTGCTGGTGTCGATGATCCGGAACGTCCTGGTGCCCGGCGCCCCGTTGTAGACGTAGAGGACCACCGACCCGTCCGGGTTGACCAGGGCCGTCGTCGTGATGTCCGACGGGTAGGTCGTATAAGCCACGTACGCCGGGCCGTAGGAGGGGGACAGGCAGCGGCGCGCGCCCGGCTGGGCGAACATGGCCAGGTGCGCCAGCGCGTAGTACTCGGGGCTGGGCGTGACGTCGCCGGTCTCGTTGTTCACGGTGACCACGCCGCGCCTGTTGGGCTTGTTCTGGTTCGGTGCGCCGTTCTGGTCCAGGGCAAGATTCCAGAGGATCACCGACCGCGCCCAGTTGGACACCCCGCCGGCCACATAGCCGCCGGCCATCCCGGCCATGGTGATGTCCAGCGACTCGGTCGTCTTCGACCGCCATTCGGTCAGGTGCTGCTCGCCGAATGTCTTGTTCATGCTGACGGGGCTGCCCCGGTACCCGTGATAGGCGATGCCAGCGGTGTACGGGTGCGCGGTGGAATTTGTGTAGACGGCCTGGCCGTAGGGCGCCTCCGACCACTGGTCGTCCATGGCGAAGATCTTCACGTGCCCCAGGCCCGCCGAGGCCAGCGCGGGCCCCAGGTAGGTCCCGATGAAGTCGCTCTCCTCGCTTTGGCTCAGGTTCATGAACCACCCGCCCACCGCCTCGTTCTGCGCGGTCACGGCCCAGAGGGGGATGCCCATCGACTGGTATGCCTGGATGAACTTCACGAAATACTGCGCGTACGGCGCCATGTAGCTGTCGTTGAACGTGCAGCTGCCGTGCTCGAACTTGCCGCTGGCCAGCATCCACGCCGGTGGCGTCCACGGGGTGGCGAGGACCCTGACGGCCGGGTTGATGGCCAGGATCTCCGCGATGACCGGCGTGATGAAGGCGGAGTCCCTGGCGACGGAGAATCGCGACAGCGAGGGGTCGGCGGACCCGTCGTCGTAGGTGTACCCGGTCTTCTCGGACCGGAAGTCCGGAGAGCCCATACAGACCCGCAGCAGCTGCCAGTTGCGGCCGGACGGGGAGTACAGGTCGTTCAGCAGCGCGCTCCGCTGGGCCGCGGTCATGTAGTTGGTCAGTACGTAGGCGGCCGAATCGGTCAGCGCCGCGCCCACGCCGAGGAACGGCTGGAACGTCCGCTTCGGGCTGACCTTCACATCGCCGGGGGCCGCCGTGACCGGGGTGAACGGCGGCAGCGGTGACTCGGCAAGGACGGTCGTTAAATCCGGCGTCGTGGTCAGCCGCAGCCGCGGCGGGGCGGTCCCGGGGCGGAGGTGGCGCACGGGCGAGGCGGCGGCGCGCGCCCGGTCGCCGGCCAGCACCGCGATGGTCGCCAGGCCCCCGGCGGCCATGAGCTGGCGACGGGACAACCCGTCCGGGTCGCTCGAAGTCACTGCCATGAGGACGTGCCCCCTGTCGTCATGCCGCCGCTCACACCATGACACGGTCGTAGCGCCCGGGAGGCTCAGTTTGCCCAGCGTTGGGCGCCCCGGAGCCGTTACGGGCTGGTGATCGTCCCGATGCCGGTACCGGCCAGCCCGGTGCCGCCCTTGAGCGTGCCCGACATGCGTGAGGAGTCGCAGTTCAGCACCGAGCCCGTCGTGGTGTCCGCCACCTTGGTGGTGCCCGCCTTCGCCGTGATCGCCCCGCCCGGGCGCACGGTCCAGGTCGTCGCCGTGGCCGCAGCCGATGACGCCGCGCCCGGCCCCATGACCAGCGCCGCCGCCCCAGCCAGCGCCAGGCCACCGCTACGTATGCGCATGTGAGCATTCTCCCATGGGAATGTTGTTCAAATTTGAACTGTTGTCAGCGGGCAGAATGAATTCAGCGACCGGCGCGAGGAGGATCGCGATGTCTGACGTGGCGGCAGCGGAGGCCGGGACACCGCAGCGTGGCGGTGACGGCGAGCGGATGCCAGCGATCTATCTGAGCCATGGGGCGCCGCCGTTGGCCGATGATGCCCTGTGGACCGGCCAGCTGGCCAGGTGGTCGGCTACATTGCCGAAACCGGCCTCGGTCCTCATGGTGTCCGCGCACTGGGAGGCCGCCCCGCTGGCGCTCGGCGCTACCGAGGCCGTGCCGCTGGTCTACGACTTCTGGGGTTTCCCGGATAGGTACTACCAGGTGACCTACCCGGCGCCGGGCGCGCCGGGGCTGGCGGGCGACGTCCGCAAGCTGCTCCGCGCCGCGGGCACTCCGGTGGCGGACCTGCCCGATCGTGGCCTGGACCACGGTGCCTACGTGCCCCTGGTCGAGATGTACCCGCAGGCCGACGTGCCCGTGCTGCAGATCTCCATGCCCAGCCTGGACCCGAGGGAACTGTTCGAGATCGGGCGCAAGCTCGCCCCGTTGCGCGACGACGGCGTGCTCATCGTGGGCAGCGGGTTCTTCACCCACAACCTGCGCGCCATGAGCATGGACGGCTCGGTGCCGACGGTGATGGCGGAGTTCGACCACTGGGGCCAGGAGGTGCTGGCCCACGGCGACCTGGACGCGCTCATGGACTTCCAGCACAAGGCCCCGGCGGCCCGGCTGGCCCATCCGCGCACCGAGCACTTCGCACCGCTGTTCGTCACGCTCGGCGCCGCCGCGGGCGACCTGTCCGGGGCGCGCACGGTCATCGACGGCTTCTGGTTCGGCCTGGCCAAGCGCTCCATCGAGATCGCCTGACCGGAACTAGCTCCGGGACCCGGATCTGGTTAGGTTGCGAGCATGGTCTCGACAGGCGGGAGCGGGTCGTCCAGCGGCAGGACGCCGGGCAGCGTGACCCCGGCCGGCCAGCGCACGGCGGCCCGGGGGCGGTGGGATCTGGGTGCGGGGGACGCGGAGGCGGTGCTGGCCGAGGCCCGCAAGGCGTTCTTCGTCATGGTGGGCGTGCTGGTGGTCCTCTGGGTCATCCAGATCGTGAACTGGGCCGACCACTACCAGCTCACCCTGAACTACGGGATTCGGCCACGCGACATCAGCAGCCTGCCGAACATCTTCACCGCGCCGTTCCTGCACTTCAGCTGGGCCCACATCGAGGGGAACTCGGGGCCGCTGTTCATCTTCGGCTTCCTCGCCGCCTACCGGGGCGTCAAGAAGTTCGTCTACGTGACCATCCTCGTCGTGATCACCAGCGGCCTGACCGCCTGGATCGCCGAGCCAGCGAACACCGTCGGCGCGGGCGCCAGCGGCGTGGTGTTCGGCTACTTCGGCTACATCATGGTCCGGGGGTTCTTCGACCGGCACCCGATCGACATGATCATCGGGGCGATCATGGCGCTCTGCTTCGCCTACCAGTTCACCGTGCTGCTGCCCAAGGCCGGGATCGGCTGGCAGGCGCACATCGGCGGCCTGGTGGGTGGGGTCGCGGCCGGCTGGATCTTCCGGGAGCGGCGCCGGGAGCCAGAGAACCCTGGTCCGGCGACCGGGACGGCCGGGCTGAACTTCCCGGGCACGACCCGAAAGCCCGGCGGCTCCGCGCCGTGAGCACGCTGCTGGCAAACATCGGCGAACTGGTCACCAACGATGCCGGCGACCCGGCCGGGCCCGGTGCGTTCGCCTCGCTCGGCGACGCGGCGCTGGTGATCGACGGAGCGGAGGTGGCCTGGACCGGCCCGGCCAGCCATGCTCCGCCCGCGGACGACCGGATCGACTGCGGCGGCCGGGCGGTCCTGCCCGGCTTCGTGGATTCGCACGCGCACCTGGTGTTCGCGGGCGAGCGCAGCGCCGAGTTCGCGGCCCGGATGGCGGGCACCGCGTACCAGGCGGGCGGCATCGCCACCACGGTGGCGGCCACCCGCGCGGCCAGCGACGAGCAGCTTCGCGCGAACCTGCGCGCCCTGCGCACCGAGATGCTGGCCCAGGGCACCACCACATTCGAATGCAAGTCGGGATACGGGCTCACGGTGGCCGATGAGCGCCGCAGCGTGGCGCTGGCCGCGGAGGTGACACAGGAGGTCACGTTCCTCGGTGCGCACGTCGTGCCGCCCGAATTCCGCACGGACCGCGCTGGCTACCTGGACCTGGTGTGCGGCCCGATGCTCGCCGCCTGCGCGCCGCAGGCCCGGTGGGTGGACGTGTTCTGCGAGCGGGGTGCGTTCGGCCCCGACGAGGCCCGCGCGGTGCTCACCGCAGGCCGCGCCGCCGGGCTCATCCCCCGGATACACGCGAACCAGCTTGGCGCCGGGCCGGGCGTCCAGCTCGCGGTGGAGCTTGGCGCCGCGTCCGCGGACCACTGCACGTACCTGACCAGCGCGGACGTGGACGCGCTAGCGGGCGGAGGCACGGTCGCTACGCTGCTGCCGGGCGTCGAGTTCTCCACCAGGAACCCGTATCCGGACGCCCGCCGCCTGCTGGATGCCGGGGCCACCGTCGCCCTGGCCAGCGACTGTAACCCGGGGTCCTGCTTCACCTCCAGCATGCCGCTGGCCGTGGCCCTGGCCGTGCGGGAGATGCGGATGACCACGCGGGAGGCGGTGTGGGCGGCGACCGCGGGCGGCGCGTGTGCGCTGCGCCGCGACGACGTCGGCCACCTGCGCCCCGGCGCCCGCGCCGACCTGGTCCTGCTCGACGCGCCCTCGCACGTGTACCTGGCCTACCGGCCCGGCGTGCCCCTGGTCAGCGCGGTTTGGCAGGACGGGGAACTAGCCGCGGGACGACTCCCGGCGGCCTGAGTCCGGCGAGGCGTTATCGGACGTTCAGGCACAAACTCTTGTGACGCCGCCGGGCGCCACGCAAGCTGGCGTTGAACCGGAGGCCTAAAGCCGGAACGCCGGATGCGCGACGGGAGCGTTCGGATGAGCCGAATGGGAATTCGTAACGTCTATGGCCGGGCCGGTGCCCGGCAGCTCCGCAGCCTGACTGCGGTCGGCGTGGGCGCGTCCCTGCTCACCGCGGGCGCGGCCGTCGTGGCGCCCGGCGCTGCGCGGGCGGTGTCTTTGACGTTCACGGTCAACTCGGCCGCCGATGCCCATGATGCCCATCCGGGCGACGGCATCTGCGCCGACGCCGCCGGGCAGTGCACGCTGCGCGCGGCGCTGGAAGAGGCGGCCGCCTCGCCGCCGGGCAGCAGGGTGAGCATCATGGTGCCCGCCGGAACCTACGACCTCACGCTGGGCTCACTGACGCTCGGCGCCGCCTCGGTACCGCTGAACGTCACCGTGGACGGCGCCGGAGCCGCGCATACAGTGGTCGCGGCCACCGGCAGGTTCCGGGTCATGGCGGTCACCCGCCATGCCACCGGCCTGCTGCGGAACCTGGAAATCACCGGCGGCAAGGCAGGGCCGAACTCCTACGGCGGCGGCATCTACAGCCAGGGCGTGCTGACCCTCTCCCACGACGTGCTGCTGGGCAACACCGCCGGTGCGGGCGGCGGCGTGGGCAACGCGGGCGGCATGCTCACCGTCGCCGGCAGCACGATCAAGAACAACAACGGCGGCCAGTTCGGCGGCGGCGGGATTCAGAACGGCGGCCCGAAGAACATTCCCGGCACTGTGGTGGTGCGTTCGAGCACGATCACCGGCAACGTGACCCGGAACGAGGGTGGCGGAATCTTCAGCGGGCAGAACGGCCGCCCGGCCGCCGGCTGGGCGGCGGCCGCGCCCCGCAGGCTCTGTGCCCCGGCCCGGTGTGCGGCGCCGCGGCTCGCCGCCGCTGCCGGCCTGGTCCTGCACGTCATCGACAGCACGGTGTCCGGCAACCGGGGCAGCAACGGCGGGGGCGGCATCGCCGCCGAGGGCACCGCCACGCTGACCGGCAGCCAGGTGACCGGCAACACCGCCGGTGACGCGATCGGTGGCGGGGTGTTCAACGTGGGCATCGTCACCGCCAGCACGATCTCGGGCAACACGGCATCGAGCGGCGGCGGGGCCGAGGACTACCCGGGCCTGGTCATGACGATCACCGATTCCACCCTCGACGGCAACCACGCCGCCGCCGACGGTGGCGCCTTGGACGTCAACCAGCAGATCACGGTCCGCGCAAGCACCCTGGCCAGCAACGAGGCGGGCGGGAAGTTCGGCGAGGGAATGGGAGCCGCCGCCGAGATTGACGGCGGTGCGACGCTGATTGTTTCCGACAGCACCATCGCCGGCAGCACCACCCAGCCGGCCGGGCGGGGCTCGATCGACAATTTCGGGGGCAGCCTGGCGCTGTCGTTCGCCACGCTGTCCGGCAGCCAGGGGCTGCTCACCGGCGGCGGGTTCGACTCGGCCACCGGAACGATCCTGGTCGGCACCGGCGGCACGCCCAATTGCACCGTGTCGTTGAACGAGACCGTCGGCTTCAACCTGTCCACGGACTCGTCCTGCGGATTGTCGAAGAAGACCGACCTGACCGACGTGAACCCGATGCTCAAACCCCTGGCGAACAATGGCGGGCCGACGATGACCCAGGCACTGCCCCGGTCCAGCCCCGCCGTCAACGCGGGCGGCCTGCCGGCCAGCTCGTCCTGCCCCGCTGCCGACCAGCGGGGCGAGTCCCGCCCGTGGGGACCTGCCTGCGATATCGGCGCCTACGAACTGCATTACCAGCGCTGAGCCTGCGTACTGTGGCCCGGGAATGGCCGCGGCCGGGGCGGCGTGTCGGTTCGGGGCGGTTTGGCTGGTCGGGCAGAATGGGGATAAGCCAGGGTAGACACAGGACGAGGCCCCTCCATGTATGAGATGGAGGGGCCTCGCCCAGTCTTGCGGCACCGTCCCGCCGATTGCTCAGCGAGGGTTGCGCCGCTCGACCACCTACCAGGGCCAGGAACGCTCCCGGTGCTCCGGTCGACCAGATCACCGGGTGGCTCGGGGCTCCCCGCGCCGTGGCTCAGGCTTTCCTCTTTACCAACAAGCCGGGGTTTCCCCCAAGCCGGGTGGCGCCGACTATTTCCTCAGCCGGTGGCTCAGAGCTTTCTTTTCACCAATTGACCGGGGTTTCCCCCAAGCCAAAAGGCTCAAGTTTTCCCTTCGCCGGGTGGCTCAGGGCTTTCTTCTCATCATGCAACTCGGGGTTTCCCCTCCGCCGCGCAACTTGAAGTTTTCCCTTTGCCGACGGCCCAGAGCTTTCTTCTCCGCACATGGCTCGGGGTTTCCCCTCCGCCACAAACCTTGAAGTTTTCCCTGCGCCGGTGGCCTGAGGTTCCCCCTTGCGGGTTCCCCTCCTGCCGGGGTGGCACTGCGCTTTCCCCGAGACCAGAGGCCCCAAAGTCTGCCCAATACCGGGTGGCCCGGGGTTTCCCCCAAACCGGTGGCTCGGAGTTTCCCCCTCGCCGGTGGCGCCGGACTTCTCCTTGCCCGAAAGCCTGGAGCTGTCCTTTGCCGGGTGGCTCGGAGTTTCCTCCTCACCGGTGGCGCTGGACTTCTCCTTGCCCGAAAGCCCGGAGTTGTCCTTTGCCGGGTGGCTCCGGGTTTCCCCTTCGCCGGTTACCGTCCCTGGTGGTGAGGAAATTTCTACGCCTGTCGCCGGGACTGCACAAGAGGTTTCGGCCACCAATTTCAAGATTCTTTGGCTGTCCACAAGCCATCCACAGTTAACCCTGGGTTGTCCCCCGCGACGGACGTTTCTCCACCGGATACTCCACAGGATGATCCACAGGCGGGCCCCAGTGCGGGGGCGGGCGAAGCGCGGGGGCGGGCGCGAAGCGCGGGGGCGGGACTAGCAGAGCGCGGGGGCGGGACTAGCAGAGCGCGGGGGCGGGACTAGCAGAGCGCGGGGGCGGGACTAGCAGAGCGCGGGGGCGGGACTAGCAGAGCGCGGGGGCGGGACTAGCAGAGCGCGGGGGCGGGACTAGCAGAGCGCGCGGGAGAAGCTCAGCCCAGTGACGGGTAGCGGCCGGCGAACCGGATCAGCGGGCCGCCGCCGTCGGCCACGTACGGCACGGTCAGTACCGACGCGATGACCAGCAGGTGATCTCCGGCCGGCACGCGCTGCACGGCCTCGCATTCCAGCGCCGCCAGGCCACCGACGGGGATGAGCGCGCCGGAGGCTTCCCCGCGCTCGTGCGGCGTGCCCTCGAGCAGCACTCGCGCCCCCGGCCGCCCGGCCACGGCGAACCTGCCCGCCAGCACCCGCTGGGCCGCGCTGAGCACGGTCACCGCGAACCGGTCCACCCGGGCCAGCACCTCGGCTGGGTAGGAGTCGGCGATCAGCGACAGGAGGACCAGCGGCGGCGACCACGACACCGGGCAGAACGCGCTGACCGTGGTGCCGATGTCATCCCGCCCATCGGCCACCATGACGAGCGTGACCCCGGTGGCGAACAACGCCAGCGCCTCGCCGAGCCGGTCGACCCGCTCCGCATGAACGGCCTCAGGCGCCGGGATCTGGGGATCGAGGGCCGATCGTTCTGTCACTGAAAAGTCCAGGGGACAGGAAGATGCAGCGGTCCGAACGGCGGGAACCCGGCGCCGGCCGCGAGCCGCCACACCGGCCCCCAGTTCTCAGTGAACATGCGGGCCCCAGCCGCACGGTAGTCCTCACTCGATTCCGGCCGCCGCAGTCTGTCCAGCGGCGTGGTGCGCGGGTAGCCGCGGACCGGCGCGCCGTCGGTCAGCCCGGCCTTGCGGCGGGCCAGCGCGACCGCGTCGTCCAAGCCGCCGAGGTGGTCGACCAGGCCGATGGCCTTGGCGTCCGCGCCGGTCCACACCCGGCCGCGCGCGATCTCATGCACCTGCTCGGGGGTCATGTTCCGGCCAATGGCGACCTTGCCGGTGAAGTCCGCGTAGATCCGGTCAAGCCAGGAATTGATCTTCGCCCACTCTTCCTCGCTGAACGGACGGGTCGTGGAGAACATGTCCGCGTGCGCGCCCACGGTCACCGAGTCGGTGGTGATGCCGACGCGTTCCAGCAGGCTGGAGGTCACCGGCTTGCCGGAGAGCACGCCGATCGAGCCGGTGATCGTGCCCGGCTGCGCGACGATCTCGTCGGCCGCCATCGAGATGTAATAGCCGCCGGAGGCGGCCACGTCGCCCATGGACACGACGATCGGGGTGCCCGACTGGCGGGCCCTGACCACCTCGCGCCAGATCGTGTCCGAGGCCACGTAGGAGCCGCCGGGGCTGTTGACCCGCAGCACGATGGCGCGCACCCGCCGGTCGGCCGCTGCGATCCGCAGCGCCGCCGACACCGTGTCCGAGCCCATGGCCCCGCCGGACCCCGGGCCACGCCCGCTGCGGCCGCGCCGGATCGGGCCGGCCGCGTAGATGAGCGCGATCATGTCCGCGCCGCGTTCCGGCAGCTTCTTGGCCCGCTCGGCCAGTGCCCGGGAGCGCTGGTACCGGGCCAGGTAGAGCAGGTGGGCCTCGGGCCCGGCGGACTTGCGCACGTCGTCGTAGATCTCGTCCCGGTACCCGAGCGCATCGACCAGGCGCAGTTCCACCGCCTCTTCGGCGACGTAGGGGCCGTTGTCGATCAGCATGCGGGCCTGCGCCGGGGAGACGTCGAGGCGCTCCGCCACGGCTTCGGTGATCTGCCCGGTAAGTGAGGAGGCGAGCTGCTCCAGCGCCTCCCTGGCAGGCCCGGTGAAGCCCTGCTCGGTCAGCCGGTCCGCGGCCGTCTTGTACTCGTGCCGCTTGCTGACCTCGTATTCCAGGCCCAGCTTGTCCATGGTGCCGCGGAGGAACCACTGTTCCAGGCTGAGCCCGGTCAGGCCCACGTCTCCGGACGGCTGCAGCCAGATCCGTTCGAACGCGGTGGCCAGGTAGTAGGCGGCGTTGCCCGGGCCGAATTCCCCGTAGGTCTCGGCCCACGCCACCGTGGCCTTGCCCGACCGGCGGAACGCCGCGATGGCGGATCGCAGCTCCTGCACTCTGGCGACCCCGATCGGGCGGCCGCCGATCTTGACCACCAGCGCCCGGACCTTGTCGTCCGCCCGGGCCCGGCGCAGGCCGTCGAGCACGTCGGCGAGCCGCGGGCGGCGCATGGCAAGAACGGCAGAAAGCGGGTCGGCCGGCGGTTCCTCGGCGATGCCCTCGGAGAGGTCGAGTTCCAGGATGAGCGGTGCGGCGTGCCGCTGTCGTAGCCTGCTGAGTTCGTCTATGAACATCGCCTCTACCATGCGCCCACTCTAGGACGAAGCCGCGGGGAAGCCGTAAGGCGCGGGGTGCCGGCCGGCCGTCGCTGGTCCGCGGGGCGTGGGGGCCCTGTGGGTGCGGAGGCTTGTGGGAGCGGGGTCTTGCGGCAGCGGGTCTTGCAGCAGCGGGCCTTGCGGGCGCAGGTCTTGCGGGCGCGGACTTGCAGGCGTGGGCGGACCGTGGGGCGGACCGTGGGCGCGGTTGTCGTGGCTGGCCCGTGCGCTATTGTCGGCCGGCATGGACGTCAACCTGATCGTGGATGGCGCCAACGTGATGGGCTCGCGGGCCGACGGGTGGTGGCGCGACCGCGCCGGAGCGATGGCGCGGCTGCACGGCGAGCTGGCAGACCTGGCGGCCCATGGCGTCTCCGGCCCGGTGCCCGGCGCGGCGGCCGAAGCGGGTGGACCGGCCGGAGCCGGGGAACCGGCCGGAGCCGGGAAACCGGCCGAAGCCGGCACGGTGACTGATGCCGGGGATGTGTCGGCCGGCCGGTGGTTTCCACATGTCTACCTCGTGGTGGAGGGTCGGGCGCGGAAGGTTCTCGATCTGGTCGCACCCGCGCCGCGAGTGCAGGTGGTGGCAGCTCGCGGCGAGGGTGACGACGAGATCGCCAGCCTGGCGGGCCGGCTGACCGGCCGGCGGGTCGTGGTCACCGCCGACCGGGAGCTGCGCCGCCGCTGCGAGGCGGCGGGGGCGGCGATCGCCGGCCCAGGCTGGCTGATCCGCCAGTTCGGCTAACCCGTGGATCACCGGGCGGTAGGGCCGCCGTGCCGCGCAAGCGTTTCGGGGGCGCCGAGGGTCACCGGGCCGCATCCAGCCTCGCGCGCTGCTCCGCGGTCAGCTCCAGGTCCACCGCGGCCAGGCTCTCGTCCAGTTGCGCGATCGAGGACGCGCCGACCAGCGGGATCATCGGGACCTCCGCGCCGATCAGCCAGGCCAGCACCACCTGGTTGACCGTCGCGCCGGCTTCTTTGGCCACCTCTCGCACGGCCGCCAGCCGGGCGGGCGTGCCTGGGTGGTCGAACTCGGCGTCCAGCGGCTTGTTCTCGCGAACGTAGCTGCCGTTCAGCAGCGGCGAGTAGGCGACCATCGCGAGCTGCGGCTCGGCCCGCAGGTAGCTGAGCAGGTCGCCGCCAAGCACACCCTGCTCGCCGTCCGGGGAGAGCGGTCCCGGCAGGTCCGTGCGCGGCCGCAGGTAGCTGTAGTGATACTGCAGCACTTCGTAGTCGGGTATCCCGGCTGCCGCCGCGAGGCTGCGGGCCCGTTCCACCCGCCAGGCCCAGTGGTTGCTTGCCCCAAGCAGGCCCACCGTGCCCTCGGCCACCAGTGCGGCGAATGCCTCCACGGTCTCCGTGAGCGGCACCGCCGGATCCTCGATGTGGGCGTACAACAGGTCAAGCCTGGCCATGCCGAGCCGCTCCCGGCTACGTTCTGCGGACTCGCGGATCACTTTGGCCGACAGCCCTTCGGCGTTGTCGGTGTAGCTGGTACCGGGGGCCAGCGGCCGGGCGCCGAGCTTGGTTGCGATCACGATGTCATCGCCGACCCCACGGCTACGCCGCCAGCGGCCGAGCAGTTCCTCACTCTCCCCGCCCTGAGTGCCGTTGACCCAGAACGCGTAGTTGTCGGCCGTGTCGATGAAGGTGCCGCCTGCGGCCACGTACCGGTCCAGGATCGCGAACGACGTCGCCTCATCGGTCGTCGTGCCGAAACGCATGGCGCCGAGGCTGAGCACGCTCACCTCGCGGCGGGTCTTCGGGTCCGTGCCAATCGTGCGGTATTTCACGTGCTTCCTCTCCAGCCACCCGGTCCACCCGGGTGCCGAGCACGAGTCTGGGTGCTAGAGCTCTCTCTAGGTCAAATCGCACCGGACCAGGCGGCCACGCCGTCGCGCTCCGCCGCCGCCCGGGTTTGCCCCGTCCCTGTCACCAGCCGGCGCCTACGTCCTGAGCCGTTGCCCATATCACCCACCGCTGCCCTCGTCGCTTGGGTCGTTGGCCATCGTCATGTCGCCTCGCTACCGCTCATGTGGCTCCTGCCATCGCCCGCGCCACCTGCCGCTGCCATGTCACCTTGCCGCTGCCTCGCCTGGGTCGTTCGCAATCGTCATGTCGCCTCCTGGCGCTCGTGTGGCTCCTGTTATCGCCCGTCGTCACCCCCCTCACCTGCTATCTCCTGCGTCGCCCACCGTCACTCGCGCCAGGCGTGGGTAACGGATGGACGCCGGGTGCCGCAATCTGCCGCCCCTTCACCGGCCGTCCCAGAAGATGATCATGGAATTGCTTCTGGATCCCCGCCGTGGCATCCTGGGAAATGTCTGGGCCGGATACTAGAATCGAATTAGATTTCGATAATCGGTGACAGTGAGGGAGGTGCGGGGCATGTGTGACAGCGGCGGCTCACCGGCCGGCCTGGCCGACGCGCTGGGCATGCTGGACCGTGCCCTGGATCACCTCAACGCCACCGACGTCGCGTCGTTACCGGCGGCCGCCCAGGCCGATGTGCTGCGGGCGCTGGGGCGGGCGGAGGCCAAGCACACCGCGGCCCGGGCGCGGGTGCTGGGCGTGTTCGCGGCGCAGGGCGGGTGCGAAGACGATGGGCATGGCAGCGCGCGGACTTGGTTGAAGTGGCAGACCCGGGTGAGTCACGGTGCGGCGGTGGGCGCGGTGGCGTGGGCGCGGCGGCTGGCCGCGCATCCGGTGCTCGCCGGGGCGCTGGCGGCGGGGGAGCTGTCGCCGTCGTGGGCGCGGCACCTGTGTGACTGGGCGGACCGGCTGCCCGAAGACCGCCGGTGCGACGCCGAGGAGATTTTGACGGGTGCCGCCCGCGGCGGCGCGGACCTAGCCGCGCTGGGCGGCCTGGCCCGGGAGATGTTCGAGCGGTGCGCGCCGGCCGAGGACGGGGAGGACGGGTTCGCCGACCGCTGGTTCCGGCTGGGCCTGACGTTCGGCGGTGCGGGCCGGGCGGAGGGGGACCTGACGCCGGGGTGCGCGGCCGCGCTGGGGGCGGTGCTGGAGGCACTGGGGAAGAAGGCCGGGCCGGAGGACACCCGGACCCGCTGGCAACGCCGCCATGACGCGCTGGAGGAGGCGTGCCGGCGGCTGATCCGCGCCGGGATGGTGCCAGGCCGGGCCGGGCAGCCCACCCAGATCATCGTGCACCTGTCGCTGGCTCAGGTGCGCGGCACCCCAGAGGGGTCGGCGGCCGAGGAGGCCTGGGCCGCCGCCCGGGCGACCCAGCCCGGCTGGCTGACCGGCCCTGAAGCGGACGCCGCCCTGTGTGACGCCACCGTGATCCCGATGGTGTCCGGGCATGTCGACTGGGCCGCCCTGGACCAGCTCACCGGCGCGTTCCTGCACGCCCACGGCACCGGCCACACCGGCCAGCCCGCCGACCCGGACGGCACCGGTCAACCCGGCAGCCCCGGCCGGGCCAGCGGCCCGGGACAGCACGCCACAACCGGCCAGGCCACCGGGCCGCGCCGCCACGCCGCAACCGGCACTGGCTGGCCCACCGGACCCGGCCAGCACACCGGGGCGGGCTCACCTCACGGCGCGAGCCTCAAGGGCACCACCGCCGGGCGCACCGGCGGCCAGCCGGCCCCCGCACCACTATGCCCCGCCACCCGCGACCGGCTCGCCCGGGCGCTGCTCGGCCTCGCCACCAGCGCACTCTCCGGACCGGACGGCCTGGCCGCCCGGCTGCGCGCCGCCCTCGATGGCAGACCGTTGACCACCGTCAGCCTGCCGCTGGACATCGGCGCCGCGAGCGAGACCATCCCCGCCCACCTGCGCCGCGCGGTCACCACCCGCCACCCGCACTGCGCCTTCCCCGGCTGCGACCAGCCCGCCAGCGCCTGCGACATCCACCACCTGACCCCACGATCCCAAGGCGGCCCAACCAGCCTGCCCAACCTCCTCCCCCTGTGCACCTTCCACCACCACACCGCCATCCACCGGTGGGGCTGGGCCCTCACCCTCCACCCCGACGGCACCACCACTGCCACCAGCCCCAACGGCACAAAGACCCTCCACAGCCACAGCCCACCCGGACACGACCCACCCGGACACGACCCACCCAGCCAAGCGGCCTCGAGCGATCAGGTCCAGCGTGTCGACAGTGAAGGCTGGCCATGGCCGGCAGCCGTGACTACAGCGGATGACCAGGTGGTGTGGCATCCTGGCCGAGAGCAACCTGCCTAACCTGCAGATCAGGGTGGTGCAGGAGGCTGTCCACCAAATCGGCGTCCGTGCCGATCCACCACGTCCTGCCGTCCCTGACGCGCGTGTCCATGCCACCGATCCGACCATGCAGGAAGCTCTGCCGGATCCGGCGGCGGTTCGCCGTTCAGTTTTCCGGGACCAGCCAGAGCGCGCCCAACGGGGGCAGAGCCATCACGGCCGACGCCGGCTGGCCGTGGTAGGGCTCCGGCACGGCCTCGATCGAGCCGAGGTTGCCCACCCCGCTGCCGCCGTAGCCGAAGGCGTCGGTATTGACGATCTCCCGCCACCGGCCCGCCCGTGGCAGCCCGACCTTGTAGCGCAGGTGCGGCCCGCCGGAGAAGTTGATGATGCAGGCAAGGACGCCCGGGCTGGCGGCCGCCCCGTGCACGCCGTCCGATGCCGCCTCACCGCTGGCCGGGGCCTCGTCGCCAGCCGGGGCCTTCCCGCCGGCCGAGCCGTTCTGGGACTCCGATGAGCCCGTGCGTGCCGCCTCCGGGCCAGGATCCACCGGCTCTCCGGAGAAGCGCAGGAACGACAGCACGTTGCCGCTTGCGTCGTTCGCGTCGATCCAGCCGAACCCATCGGGGGAGTAGTCCAGTGCCCACAGCGCCGGGTTCTCCCGGTAGGCCCGGTTCAGGTCGGTAACGAGTTGCTGCACGCCGGCGTGGTGCTCATCGCCGAGCACCCACCAGTCCACGCCGCGGTCGGCGGACCACTCCGCGCCCTGGCCGAACTCAGACCCCATGAACAGCAGTTGCTTGCCGGGGTGGGCCCACATATAGGCGAACAACGCCCGCAGCCCGGCGAACTTGTTCCATTCGTCGCCCGGCATCTTGCCGAGCAGCGACCCCTTGCCATGCACGACCTCGTCGTGGGACAGCGGCAGCACGAAGTTCTCGCTGAACGCGTACATCAGCGAGAAGGTGATCTCGTTGTGGTGGTAGTGCCGGAACACCGGATCGTGCGCGAGATAGTTCAGCGTGTCGTGCATCCAGCCGAGGTTCCACTTGAAGCCGAACCCGAGCCCGCCGAGGTGCACCGGCCGGGTCACGCCGGGCCAGGCGGTCGACTCCTCAGCGATCATCATGATCCCGGGCACCCGGCGGTAGCAGGTGGCGTTGACCTCGCGCAAGAACGAGACCGCTTCGGTGTTCTCCCGGCCGCCGTGCTCGTTGGGGGTCCACTGGCCCGGCCCGCGGGAGTAGTCGAGGTAGAGCATCGAGGCCACCGCGTCCACCCGCAGCCCGTCGGCGTGGAAGTCCTCCAGCCAGCACAGCGCGTTGGCGACCAGGAAGTTGCGGACCTCGGGGCGGCCGAAGTCGAAGATCAGCGTGCCCCAGTCGGGGTGCTCACCCCGGCGCGGGTCGGCGTGCTCGTACAACGGGGTGCCGTCGAAGCGGGCCAGCGCCCAGTCGTCCTTGGGGAAGTGCGCGGGCACCCAGTCGAGGATGACGCCGATCCCGGCCTGGTGCAGCCGGTCGACGAGGTAGCGGAAATCATCCGGGCTGCCAAACCGGGCCGTCGGGGCGTAGTAGGACGTGACCTGGTAGCCCCAGGAGCCGCCGAACGGGTGCTCGGCCACCGGCAGGAGCTCCACGTGGGTGAAGCCCATCGTGGTGACGTAGGCGGTCAGTTCCTCGGCAAGCTCACGGTAGGACAGGCCCGGCCGCCAGGAGCCGAGGTGCACCTCGTACACACTTACCGGCTCGCGGGTCCGCTCCCCGCGACTCCGCGCGGCCAGCCAGTCCTCGTCACCCCAGGTGTAACCGGAGGTGTACACCACCGATGCGGTGGCGGGCGGCTGCTCGGCGCGGCTGGCCATCGGGTCGGCCTTGCGCCGCCACCGCCCGTCCGGCCCGCAGATGTCGAACTTGTAGTGGGTGCCGTCGCCGACACCGGGCACGAACAGTTCCCAGATCCCCGATCCGCCGAGCGAGCGCATCGGGTGGCCCCGGCTGTCCCAGTGGTTGAAGTCGCCGACGACCCGCGCGCCGCGCGCGTTCGGTGCCCAGACGGCGAACGCGGCCCCGGTGACCTTGCCGAACCCGGAGCCGTCGGAGTCGTACTCGCGCACGTGGGCCCCGAGCACCCGCCACAGTTCCTCGTGCCTGCCCTCGCCGATCAGGTGCAGGTCGGTCGCGCCGAGCGTGGGCAGGAACCGGTATGGGGTGTCGACCACCAGCTCCGTCGTCGTGGTGCCCGGTTGCGGTCCCGGGTAGGCGACGGCGATCCGGTAGTCGGGCACCTCGGTCAGCGGCAGGGTGCCCGCGAACACGCCCTCGTACAGGTGGGACAGGGGGAAGCGGCGGCCGTCGGCGAGCACCACGGCGACCGTGGCGGCCAGCGGCAGCAGGGCCCGGACGACGATCCCATCCGGGCCTGGATGCGCGCCGAGCACGGAGTGCGGGTCATGGTGGAGTCCAGCGACGATCCGGTCGATCTCGCCCGGGTGCACGTCGTCCTCGGGCCGGACCGGTCCAGCCTGGCGGGGCCCGGTCATGCCGCTCCGTCGGCGATCGAGCCGAGCGGGATCGGCAGCCAGGACGGCCGGTTTCTCGCCTCGTAGATCACTTCGTAGACCGCCTTGTCCAGGGTGAGCGCGCGTACCAGGATCCCATGCTTACCCGGGTCCGCCCCGCCGGCCCGGGCGTATCCCGCACAGAAGGCGGCCTGGTTGCGTCGCGCCCAGTCGCGTGCCGCCGCGCGGGCCTGCTCGGGGTTCTCGTGCCCCGCGAGCTGGAAGCGCGCGGCGTAGTCCAGGGAGCGCAGCATCCCCGCTACGTCACGCAGTGCCGGGAAGTAGGCGCGGCGGCGCTCCAGCGGAACCGCGGGCTCCCCCTCGAAATCGAGCAGCACCCACCCGGCGTGGGTACGCATTACCTGGCCCAGGTGGTAGTCGCCATGGATCCGCTGCACCTCGAGCGGGTCGGTGAGCGTGGCCACGTCCTCGAACGCGGTCCGCAGGACCCGGTCGTGGCGGGCCAGCCCCGGCACCGCGGCGACCGCCTCATCCAGCCGGTCCAGCATGTGCGCCGACATCTCGCGGTAGGCATGGGCGGGCAGTTCCTGGGTGCCGAAGGCCGCCGCGAGGTCACGGTGTACCTCGGCGGTGGTCTCGCCGAGGCGGTGTGCCTCGCCGGAGAAGTCCCCGCCCGCCTGTGACGCGTTCGCGGTGTCGCTCGCGTAATAGTCACGGACGCTGGTGGCGGCCAGGGACCAGCCGTCCACCGCGTTCCGCAGGTAGGCCGACAGTACAGCGAGGACCGTGCGCCGGCCCTTGGTCTGCGCGGTGATCCAGCCCAGCGGCGCGGCCACGTGCTGGGAGCCCATCCTCGCCAGCGCGTCGGGCACCTCCAGGTCGGGGTTGGGGCCGGGGGAGAGCCTGCGGAACACCTTGAGGATGGCCTCCTCGCCGAACAGCAGGCTGGTGTTGCTCTGCTCGGCGGTGAGCACGAGGCTCTGCAGGCCGGTGTCGATCGCCGCGCCCGGCCGGCGGGCGAAGCGCAGCGGCCCGAGGGACTCACCGCCCGCCATCGCTTCGAGCAGCACCGTCGTCAGGCCGGGATCGTGCAGGCCGTCATAGGCGACCAGCCCTGGGCTCACCGGGCCGATCCGGACATGCTCCAGCGTGTCGGGCAGATCCGCCCGCAAGCCCAGGAACAGCTGATACGACGCCGTTCCCGACGCCTGGGTGACCGCGACGATGAGGTGCCGTAGGCCGGGATCACCGGAAATCAGCGTGGTCTGCGCGACCACGGCCAAGCCGGTGATCGGTGTTCCCTTTCCGGCGAACCAGCGCTGACCCGGCAGCCAGGCGGCCAGGGTTTCCTCAAACGTCATGACTGCCATCTACCCCGCCATAGCGGATTCACCGGCCTGCGAGCCGCATAGCGGACTTTGATCCCCGCCACGGCGCCCTGCTAAGCGGCTTCGTCGCCGGTCAGGCCTGTTATTCCGGCCGGGGCCCGGGGAGCTGGAACCAATAGAATCCGTGCCCCGGCAGGGTCAGCAGGTAGGGCAGATCCCCGATGGGCGGGAACGTCACCCCGCCCATGCACTCCACCGGCGTGACGCCCTTGAACCGGCGCAGGTCAAGCTCGACCGGCTGGGGGAACCTGGACAGGTTGTTGACGCACAGGATGTGATCGGCCAGGTCCACCGCGTCGTCCTCCACCGGGCCGGTGTACTCCCGGACGAACGCCAGCACGCTGGGGTTGGACGAGCTCAGCTCCGCGTACCCGCCGAGGCCGAAGACAGGGTGGCGCTTGCGGATCTCGATCATCCGCTTGGTCCAGTGCAGCAGCGACCCGGCGCTGCGCTGTTGCGCCTCCACGTTCAGCGCCTGGTAGCCGTAGATCGGGTCCATGTTCAGCGGCAGGTAGAGGCGCTGCGGATCGACGGTGGAGAAACCGGCGTTGCGGTCCGGGGTCCACTGCATCGGGGTCCGGACCCCGTCCCGGTCACCGAGCCAGATGTTGTCCCCCATGCCGATCTCGTCGCCGTAGTACATCACCGGCGAGCCGGGCAGCGACAGCAGCAGGGCGGTGAACAGCTCAAGCTGGTTGCGGTCGTTGTCGAGCAGCGGCGCGAGCCGCCGCCGGATCCCGATGTTCGCCTTCATCCGCGGGTCCTTGGCGTACTCGGCGTACATGTAGTCCCGCTCGTCGTCGGTGACCATCTCCAGCGTCAGCTCGTCGTGGTTGCGCAGGAAGATCCCCCACTGACAGCCCTCCGGGATGGGCGGGGTCTGGGCCATGATCTCCGAGATCGGGTAGCGCTGCTCCCGGCGGACCGCCATGAAGATCCGCGGCATCAGCGGGAAATGGAAGGCCATGTGGCATTCGTCCCCGCCCACCGATGGGTCGCCGAAGTACTCCACGACGTCGGCCGGCCACTGGTTGGCCTCGGCGAGCAGTACCCGGTCGGGGTAGAGCCGGTCGATCTCGGACCTGACCCGCTTGAGGTACTCGTGGGTCTCCTTGAGGTTCTCGCAGTTGGTGCCCTCGCGCTCGTACAGGTAGGGCACCGCGTCCAGCCGGAACCCGTCGATGCCCAGGTCCAGCCAGAACCGCAGCACCTCCAGCATGGCGTCCTGGACCTTCGGGTTCTCGTAGTTGAGGTCGGGCTGGTGGGAGAAGAACCGGTGCCAGTAGTACTGGCCGCGGACCGGATCGTAGGTCCAGTTCGACTGCTCGGTGTCGACGAAGATGACCCGCGCATCTGAGTAACGCTCATCCGTATCCGACCAGACATAGAAGTCGCCATACGGACCCTCGGGGTCGGACCGGGACGCCTGGAACCACGGGTGTGCGTCGCTGGTGTGGTTCATGACCAGGTCCGCGATCACCCGCAGGCCTCGTTCGTGGGCGCCGTCCACCAGCTCCACGAAATCGCCGAGGATGCCGAACTCCGGCAGGATCGAGGTGAAATCCGCGATGTCGTAACCGCCGTCCCGCAGCGGTGAGGCGTAAATGGGCAGCAGCCAGATGCAGTCGATGCCCAGCCATTGCAGGTAGTCCAGCCGGGACGTGAGCCCGCGCAGATCCCCCGTGCCATCGCCGTTGGAGTCATGGAAACCGCGGACGAGCACCTCGTAGAACAGCGCGTGCTTATACCAGTGCGGGTCGCGTGGCCCGGCGAACGAGAACGGATCGGGAACCGGCTCACCCGGAGGCGGATTGAAGGTTCCCTGGCTTGTGGCGGGGGGCCGCCCGGCAAGCCCGGGCTGGATCGGTTTCGGCTGTGCGGCCACTCGCTTCTCCCCTAGCGACGAACTTTTGCACCCTCACATCGGTTCAGGTGTGACGGTAAATATGTGGGCTGGTGCAGTCGCCGGATCGAGGCGCACGTAATTGACTTGACCCCACCGGTAGGACTCCCCGGTCAGTTCGTCTGTGACGACGAACTGCGACCGATCGTCCACGCCGAGTGCGGGCATGTCAAGCCATACGGTGGCCTCTCGCGGCTGGTATGGATCCAGGTTCACGACGGCCAGCACGGTGTCCGCATCCCGGCCGCTGCGCTTGGAAAAGCACATCAGTCCGGGCTGGTCGACGTAATGGAACCGTAGGTTACGCAACCAGTGCAGCGCGGGGTGGGATCTCCGTATCAAATTGAGACGCGTGATGAACGGCGCGATGCCCACCGGCCCTAGTTCCGCCTCCGCCCAGTCCCGCGGCCGGTAGGCGTATTTCTCCGAGTTCAGGTATTCCTCGCTGCCCGGCCGCACCGGCACGTTCTCGCACAGCTCGAATCCCGAGTACATGCCCCAGGTCGGCGAGAGCATGGCGGCGAGGGTGGCCCGCACCTTGAACGCGGCCGGGCCGCCGTGCTGCAGGTACTCGGTGAGGATGTCGGGCGTGTTGGTGAAGAAGTTCGGCCGCATGTACGCGGCCGCCTCCCCGCTCAGTTCGCGCATGTACTCGGTGAGCTCTGGAACGCTGTTGCGCCAGGTGAAGTAGGTGTACGACTGGTGGAACCCGATCTTGGCGAGGGTGTGCATCATGGGCGGGCGGGTGAACGCCTCGGCCAGGAAGATCACGTCCGGGTCGGTGCCGTCCACCTCGGCGAGCAAGCGATCCCAGAACGCCAGTGGCTTGGTGTGCGGGTTGTCCACCCGGAATATCCGCACCCCGTGGCTCATCCACAGCCGCACGACCCGCAGCACCTCCGCATAGATCCCCTCGGGGTCGCGGTCGAAGTTCAGCGGGTAGATGTCCTGGTACTTCTTGGGCGGGTTCTCCGCATACGCGATGGAACCGTCCGCGCGCTGGGTGAACCAGTCCGGGTGCGCGGCGGCCCAGGGGTGATCCGGCGAGGTCTGCAGCGCGAGGTCGAGCGCCACCTCCATGCCCAGTTCGCGGGTGCGGGCCACGAACGCGTCGAAGTCGGCGAACGTGCCAAGTTCGGGGTGGATCGCGTCGTGGCCGCCGTCCGGTGACCCGATCGCCCAGGGCGAGCCAGGGTCACCGGCTCCCGCTCGCAGGGCGTTGTTGCGGCCCTTGCGCGCCGTGGTGCCGATGGGATGGATCGGCGGCAGGTAGACCACGTCAAAGCCCATCCGGGCGATCGGCTCCAGCCGGCACATGGCGGTCCGCAGCGTGCCGCCCCTGGGCTCGCGGCGCCCCATCGGGTCCTCCTGGACGCCTTCCGAGCGGGGGAAGAACTCATACCACGCCCCGTAGAGCGCCCGCGTCCGGTGCACCACCAGTGGGTACACGGCCGACCTGGTGAGCAGTTCGCGCAGTGGCGCCGCGTCGAGTATCGCGGTGATCTCCTCGTCGTCGGCGGCGGCCAGCCGGTCCCAGGGAGCGATCCCCGGGTCGCCCAGCCGCGCCGCCACGGCGGCGAGCGCCGACCGGTGCGGGATCGGCCGCGTCGGCGACCGGGCCGCGCGGTCGAACAGGATGGCCCCTTCTGTCAGCATCAGTTCCACGTCCTGGCCCCGCGGGATCTTGATGCCAGCGTCGTGGCGCCAGTGGCCGATCGGGTCACCCCAGGCCTCCACGTGGAACCGCCACCGGCCCTCGGCATCCGGCGTGATCTCGGCCGCGTACCGGTCCATGCCGGGAAGTATTTCGCGCATCCTGGCCGGCGGCTGGCGCTGGCCGTCCGGCCCGCGCAGCACCACTGCGGCCCCGGGAACCTCGTGTCCCTCGCGGAACACGGTCGCGCTGACCTCGAAGGTCTCCCCGACGACGGCCTTGGCCGGCCAGCGCCCGCAGTCGATCACAGGCGCCACGTCATTGATCACTATCCGACCGATCACCCCAGAACGCTACCCAGCAAGACGCGGGTGCACTCCTGCCGCCCCCACTCGCTGTATCCGTATAGGGTCGCTCTGCGTGAGAGCCATCCGCACCTTCACCATTCGGGCCTCGCTGCCCGAGCCGCTGGCCCCGCTGCACGACCTGATGCTGAATCTGCGCTGGTCCTGGCATGCCGGTACCCGTGAGCTGTTCACCGCGCTCGATCCGGCCGCCCGCGAGCGGGCGGGCCACGACCCGATCGCCTTGCTCGGCGAGGTGCCGCCCGAGCACCTGGCCGCGCTGGCCGCCAACGGGGAGTACCTGGACCGGCTGCACCGCGCGGCCGCGGACCTGGGTGAATACCTGTCCGCGGCGCGGTGGTATCAGCGCACCGGTGGCGGCGCCGACGGTGCGCCGCCCGCGGCCATCGCCTATTTCTCCCCGGAGTACGGGCTCGCCGCCGCGCTGCCGCAGTACTCCGGCGGGCTGGGCATCCTGGCCGGCGACCACCTCAAGGCAGCCAGCGACCTGGGGGTGCCGCTGATCGGGGTGGGGCTGCTGTACCGGCATGGCTACTTCAGCCAGTCGTTGTCCCCGGAGGCCTGGCAGCTCGAGCGTTACCCGGCGGGCGACCCGAACGGCCTGCCACTGACCCTGCTGCGCGGCGCCGACGGTTCGCCGGTGACCGTGGAACTGGCGCTGGGCGAGGGCGGCTTGCTGGCGGCGCAGGTGTGGCTGGCACAGGTGGGCCGGGTGCCGCTGCTGCTGCTCGACTCCTATGTGGAGCAGAACGACCCGGGCCTGCGGGAGGTCACCGACCGGCTCTACGGCGGCGGCAGCGAGCACCGGCTGCGCCAGGAATTGCTGCTGGGCATGGGCGGAGTCCGCGCGGTGCGCGCCTATTGCGCGCTGACCGGCCATCCGCAGCCCGAGGTCTTCCACACCAACGAGGGCCACGCCGGGTTCCTCGGCCTGGAGCGGATCCGCGAGTACGCCGCGCAGGGGGTGAGCTTCTCCGAGGCGATCGAGTTGTGCCGGGCCGGCACCGTGTTCACCACGCATACCCCGGTGCCCGCCGGGATCGACCGGTTCGCCAGGGACCTGGTCGAGCGCGAGTTCGGCGGCACGGCCGCCGACCCCGCGCTGCCGCTGGACCGCGTGCTCGCCCTCGGCGCGGAGACCTATCCGGGCGGGGACCCGGCGGTGTTCAACATGGCCGTCATGGGCATGCGCCTGGCCCAGCGGGTGAACGGCGTGAGCAAGCTGCACGGCCAGGTGAGCCGGGAGATGTTCGCGGGCCTGTGGCCGGGGTTCGACGCCAGCGAGGTGCCGATCGGCTCGATCACCAACGGCGTCCACGTCGCCACCTGGGTGGCTCCGGAGATCCTCGGCTGCGGCAAGGGCGACCCCGGAGGACAGCCCGGCCCGGGGCCGGACGACGGCCCGGCGTGGGACGCGATCGCCGAGACCGGGCCGGCCCGGCTGTGGGAGATCCGCGGCATGCTGCGGCGCCGCCTGGTCGCCGAGGCGCGGGAAAGGCTGCGGTCGTCCTGGCGGCAGCGCGGCGTGTCCGAGGCGGAGCTGGGCTGGACCCACCATGCCCTGGATGAGAACGTGCTGACGATCGGCTTCGCCCGCCGGGTGCCGTCCTACAAGCGGCTCACCCTGATGCTGCACGACCCGGAGCGGCTGACCGCGCTGCTGCTTGACCCGCAGCGCCCGGTGCAGCTGGTGATCGCGGGCAAGGCGCATCCCGCCGACGACGGCGGCAAGCAGCTCATCCAGCAGATGGTCAGGTTCGCCGACGACCCCCGGGTCCGGCACCGCATCGTGTTCCTCCCCGACTACGACATGGAACTGGCCGCGGCCATGGTGCAGGGCTGCGACGTGTGGCTGAACAACCCGCTGCGGCCGCTTGAGGCGTGCGGCACCTCAGGCATGAAGTCGGCGCTGAACGGCGGCCTCAACCTGTCGGTGCGGGACGGCTGGTGGGACGAGTGGTTCGACGGCGAGAACGGGTGGGCGATCCCATCGGCCGACGACGTGGCCGACCAGGCCCGGCGTGACGAGCTGGAATCCGCCGCCATGTATGAGCTGTTTGAGCAGGTGGTGGCGCCGCTGTTCTACGACGCCGGGGACGGCGGGGTGCCGCAGCGGTGGCTGGAGATGGTGGCGCACACCCTCGCCGTGCTCGGGCCGCGGGCGCAGGCCGCCCGGATGGTCCGTGAGTACGTGGAGACCCTCTACGTGCCCGCCGCGCACTCCTCCCGTGCCCTGGCCGGCGACCACGGCGAGGGCGCCTTCGCGGCAGCGCGCGAACTGGCCGCGTGGAAGCAGCGGGTCAAGGTGGCCTGGCCAGCGGTGCGGATCGAGCACATCGAGGCGGGCGACGGGGATCGCGGCCCGGGCGAGTGGCTGCCGGTCAGGGCGAGCGTGGCCCTGGGCGACCTGTCACCGGGGGACGTCACGGTCGAGGCGATCTGCGGCCGGGTGAACGACGAGGAGGACATCGTCGAGCCCGCCGTCAGCGCGCTGGCACCCGACGGGCCCGCCACCGCCGAAGGCGCCTTCCGCTACGCCGGGGAGGCACGGCTCGGCCGGCCTGGCCCGTTCGGGTACACCGTGCGCGTGGTGCCCAGCCATCCGCTGCTGGACAGCACCGCCGAGCTGGGCCTGGTCACCTACCCCGACGCCCCCGAAGGAATGACCAACGGAGATCTCCGTTAGGCCGGGTGAACTAGGATCGGTTCCCCGGCACGGGAGGTGCGCATGGGCGAGTTCGTCCGGGTGGAGCGGGACGAGGCGATCGCGACAATCCGGCTTGACCGGCCACCGATGAACGCGCTCAACGCGCAGGTTCAGGATGAGATCGCCGCGGCCGCCGCGGAGGTCGACGCCGACCCCGCGGTGCGCGCCGTCGTGCTCTTCGGCGGCGAGAAGGTCTTCGCGGCCGGTGCCGACATCAAGGAGATGGCGGAAGCCACCTTCGCCCAGGTGGCCGTGGACAGCGGTCGGCTGCAGGCCGCCTTCACCACGGTGGCCAGGATCGGCAAGCCGGTCGTCGCCGCGGTCACCGGCTACGCGCTCGGCGGTGGCCTGGAACTGGCGCTATGCGCCGACTTCCGGGTAGCGGGCGAGGGTGCCAGGGTTGGGCAGCCCGAGATCCTGCTCGGCATCATTCCAGGGGCCGGCGGGACCCAGCGGCTGCCGCGGCTCATCGGGCCCGCGCGGGCCAAGGACATCGTCTTCACCGGCCGCTTCGTCGGCGCGGTGGAGGCACTCAACATCGGCCTGGTGGACAAGGTGGTACCGGACGCCGAGGTCTACCGGGTGGCGCACGATCTGGCGGCCCAGTTCGCGGGCGGCCCGGCGGTGGCACTCCGTGCGGCCAAGCAGGCCATCGACGCCGGGCTGGAGGTCGACCTGGACACCGGCCTGGAGATCGAGCGGCTGAACTTCGCCGCGCTGTTCGCAACCGAGGACCAGCGCGCGGGAATGCGCAGTTTCATCGAGAATGGGCCTGGGAAAGCCACCTTTGCCGGGCGCTGACTCGGGGCAGGTGGCTGGCAGCCCGGGCAAGGAGCAGAGCCGATGCATCCGCTGATCATCACCGGTCGTCGCCGGGGGCGGCCATGACCGAGCCCGGCGACGGCCTGTCCCTGGAGGAGATTACCGCCGCCCTGCGCGCGGACAGCGCCGACGTCGCGCTGTACGCCCGAGTGCTCACCGAGTCCCTGGGGGACGCGCTGCCGCCCGGCTGCGTGGTGGTCGACCGGGACCGGACCGTGTCGGACCGGATGCGCGGTCGCCCCGGCCAGGTCACGAAGGTCACGGTGCGGCTCGGTGACAAGGTGCTGACCCTGGCGGTGCAGCCGGGCCGCCAGCCCGCCGCGGAGATCTGCCGGGAGGTTCGCGGCGTCGTTCTCTCCCGTCAGCCCGCTGGCATGCAGGAATGGGTGGACGAACTGGCCAGGGAACTGGCCGCCCACGCCCAGCAGAACGCACACGCGGCCGAGGTGTTGCGCAAGCTCGTCGCAGGTTCCTAGGACATCACCTGGCGGCCGCAATGGCCGATCCGGCGGGGATACGGACGGGGGCTCCGTAGTGTGGTATACGCCATGAACGATCAGGACCTGATGCCCGAACGGCTTGGGGAATACCGCCTGCTCGACCGGATCGGCGAGGGCGGCATGGGGGTTGTCTTCCTTGCCCGTGACCGCCGTCACCGGACGGTCGCGCTCAAGGTCCTGCGTTCCAGCGTGGCGGGCGATCCGACCGCGCGGCGGCGGCTCGCCCGTGAGGTCGAGACGATGCAGCGGGTGCGCAGCCCGAACGTGGCCGAGGTGATCGACGCCGACCTCGACGGGACCATGCCGTACATCGTGACCAGGTTCGTGCCCGGCCGCACCCTGGACGACGTGGTGACCCAGGACGGCCCGCTGCGCGGGCCGGCGCTGTCCCGGCTGGCCTGCGGGCTCGCCGACGCTCTTGTCGCGGTGCACGCCGCCGGTGTGGTCCACCGCGACGTCAAGCCGGGCAACGTGATGCTGTTCCAGGACACGCCCGTGGTGATCGACTTCGGGATCGCGCAGGGGCCGGACGCCACCCGGCTGACCATGACCGGGATGTTCATGGGCACCCCGGGCTATCTGGCTCCCGAGGTAATCGAGGGCCGGCCGAGCAGCGAAGCATCGGACGTGCATGCGTGGGGAGCCACGGTGGCGTTCGCGGCCATCGGCCGGCCGCCGTATGGCACCGGACCGTATGAGGGCATCTTCTACCGCATCGTGAACGGGCAGGCCGACCTGAACGAGGCTCCCGCGGCGCTGCTCCCGCTGCTGGCCGCCGCGCTCGCCAGGGATCCCGCGCACCGGCCGTCCGCGGTGCAACTGCACGCCCAAGCGGCGGTCCTCGACCCCGCCACTCTCGTGATGAACCATGGGCAGGCCGGCCAGGTGGCACCGGGGACCGTGGCCGGAGGCACCGCGACCAGGTCGGATGCCGCGGCCGGAGCCTCGCCCACCGCCACGCCGGGCGGGCCAGCGGCCTATGTGCCGTCCGCTCCCGTGGCGAGCGGGCCAGCGGGTTACGTGCCGCCGACCGTCGTCGCCCCGGGCGCTGGCGGCCCGACCGTGCTGCCCGGGACGCCCGGGGTGGCCTGGCCCGGCGCGGCAGCGGGCAACGGGGCGGGCCCCGCGGCGCCCGGGACCTCCAGGCCCAGCACCCGCCCGATCGCCGAAGCGCCGCCGCTCCCGGACGACCTCGCGGACGTGCTCACCCCGGTCAGCTACGCCGGGCGTGGCGTCGCACCGCGGCCGGCGGGTGCCGCGGCCGCGCCGGCCCCGGCCGGAGCGGCACGGCAGGCGAACGCGCCGGCGCTGGCCACCCGGATGCGCGGGCAGTCGCTCATGGTGGCCGCCGCGATGGTGCTCGTCGCCGGCGTCAGCGTCATCCTGCCGGTGGCGGGCACCGCGGCCGCGCTGCTGCTGATCGCGATGCTGCGTACGGCCGGCCTGGTCCAGCGCCGGACCACCGCGCGCCGCGTCGCGCGCGGGGCCCGGGCCATGGACCCGGTCGTCACCGTGGTCACCCTGCCCTGGTCCTTCCTGCGCGCCCTGTTCGCGATGCTGATAATCGCGCCGTTCGCGCTGGCCGCCGCCGCCCTGGCGGCCGGTATCGCGGTCGTGGCCGCGCCCGGGGCGTGGCCGTACCATGCCCTCGCCTATGCCGCGGGCGCGCTGGTGCTTTTCTACGGGCTCGGGCCGGGGTCCGGCATGCCGCGAGCCCAGCTCCGGCGGTTCTTCGGCACGTTCACCAAGAGCTCCACGACCCAGATCGTGGTGGTACTCGGGCTGGCCGCGCTCGCCGTCGGGGTGCTCAGCGCGGCGGTGTCCTCACCCGCGGTCTACTGGCCGGCCGTCGTCCCCGCGAAGTTCATCCATTTCGGCGTCACCCATCTGGGGCCGCTGCGCCGTCTGGGCTACCTGTCCCATCTGAGGTGAGGGGCGTCAGGCGGGGCGGTGGCTGATGCCGTTGGGCTGGCCCGCGCTGCGGAACGCATCGGCCTGGCCGGGCGGCCGCGCGGTGCGCCTGGGCGCCGGCACCACACCGGGTACCGGGCCGGTGGCCGGGGACTCGGCACGGTCGGCCGTGCCTGATTGCGGTGGGCGGTCCGCGCGCTCGGCCGGCGGCAGGGGACGGACCAGGCCGAGGGCGATCACCTCATTGGCCAGCCGGACTCGCCGGTTCTGGCCCTCTGGGATCCGGAACTTCTGGTAGAGGCGCAGCAGGTGCTGCTTGACGGCGGCCTCCGTCACGACGAGGTCAGCCGCGATCTCCCTGGCCGTCGCGGGAGCCACGAAGGCCTCATCAGACAGGGCTGGGCGGCACAGGGACGTAAGAACGTCCAGTTCGCGGCGGGTCAGCTCGGGGCTCGCCGAGCGCCGAAGCTCAACTTCGGCGGAAATGTCTTCCCTGGGGATGCCGCCCACTCGGCAACGTGCCGCGCCGAAGCTGAGCACGTCGCCTTCCTCGAGAACCCGGCGGGCTACCAGTCGCCCGTTGACCCGGGTCCCGTTACGCGATAAACCCAGGTCAGCGACGTATGCGTACGGGCCGTGGCGGACGATCTCGGCGTGCAACCGGGAGACGCTGGGATCGGCCAGCCGGATGTCGACCCCGCTACCACGCCCGATCGTGGTCACCGCCTCGGCCAGCGGAACGACATCGCCGGTCTCTTCGATACGAATGTAAGGCCCCTCCACAAGGTTCTCCTGCCTGCCTATGTAGCGACTGAGTTCTTACGGTCTGGTTACCCCTTCGGGGCTACTTCCTAATCACCCGCGCGGCGATTCGTCCTACCGCACGGCCACCCCGGAGGACCCTCCGGGGGCCCCGGAGGGCCGACGGGACTGGTCGCGGGCGGTCGCCAGTACACTGCCGACGGGTCATGCGGAAGGAAAACAAAATGGCGGACAAGCCGGCCAGGGGCCTTGCGGACGTCATCGCGGCCTCCACCGCGGTCAGTGACATCGACGGCCGGGCCGGTCTGCTGTTCTACCGCGGTTATGACATCCATCAGCTCGCCGGCGCGGCGACCTTCGAAGAGATCGCCTACCTGCTGCAGCGTGGCCACGCGCCCTCGGCAGGAGAACTTGACGGCTACCGGGCCGAGGCCGCCGGCGGCCGCGCGCTGGGCAAGCTCGTCACGGCGTGCCTGCCCGACGTCGCCACCAGCCAGGCCCCGATGGAAGCGCTGCGCACCCTGGTCTCGCTGGCCAGCGCCGACGACCCGGACAAGAACTCGAACTCCCCGGAGGCGAACGCGCGCAAGGCGGTGCGGCTGACCGCGCAGCAGCCGCATCTTGTCGCCGCCTATCACGCCGCGCGCAGCGGCCGCGAACTGCCGCCTCCGGGCGAAGGCCTGGGCCTGGCCGCCAGCTTCCTGCTCCAGATGCGGGGCACGCCGCCCACCGAGCACGAGGCCAAGGTGCTGGACACGTGCCTGGTGCTGCACGCGGACCACACGATGAACGCCTCCACCTTCGCGGCCAGGGTCTGTGCGGCCACCCTCTCCGACATGCACTCCGCCGTGGTCGCGGCGATCGGCACGCTCAAGGGCCCGCTGCACGGGGGCGCGAACGAGCAGGTCATGCGGACCCTGATCGAGATCAGGAGCGCGGAGCCCGACGACCCGGTGGCGGGGGTGGATCGCGAGGTGGCGCGGCGCCTCGCGGCCGGTGAGAAGATCATGGGCTTCGGCCACCGGGTGTACAAGACCGAGGACCCACGGGCCACCCACCTGCGGGCCATGTCCGGGGAACTGGCGGCGGAGTCCGGCGACGACACCTTCTACCGGATGTCCAGGCGGATGGAGGAGGTCGTGTTCGAGCGGAAGGGCCTGCTGCCCAACGTCGACTTCTACGCCGCCACCGTCTATCACTATCTGGGGATTCCGACCGACCTGTTCACCGGCGTCTTCTCGGTGAGCCGGATGGCGGGCTGGACGGCCCACGTGATCGAACAGCACGCGGACAACAGGCTGATCCGCCCGGACAGCGAGTACACCGGCGAGCGCGGGCTCACCTGGATCCCGGTCGGCCAGCGGTGAGCCGGTCGGCGTCAGACACCGGGGGGTGGCTGCCGTACCTGCTCATCGTGGCCGGAGTTGCGGCCGTCTGCGCCTGGCTGTGGGCAGGCGGCGAACACGCCGCCAAGGGGGGTACGTTGGCACTGGCGGGCCTCATGTTCGCCGCCGCACTTGCCAGGCTGGCGCTGCCGGAAAGCCGGGCAGGCCTGCTCGCATCGAGGAAGCGCCGCACGGATGTGGTCACGCTGGCCGCCCTGGCCACCGGCCTGCTGGCCGCGGGGCTGCTGCTCCCGGTGCCACTGTGAGGTGAGACAAGCCACTGCCTGCTGGCGCCGCGGCAGGCAGTTCTGGCCAGGACGGGCGGGTCCGGGCCGCGCGTGACAACGGTGTCAGGCCGCAGAAGGGAAGGAACAAGCCGCAATGCCCAAGATCAAGGTAGCCAATCCCGTCGTCGAACTCGACGGCGACGAGATGACCAGGATCATCTGGAAGTTCATCAAGGACAAGCTCATCCTGCCTTACCTGGATGTGGACCTGAAGTACTACGACCTGTCCGTCACCCACCGCGACGAGACCGACGACCAGGTCACCGTGGACGCGGCGAACGCGATCAAGAAGTACGGGGTCGGTGTCAAGTGCGCCACGATCACCCCGGACGAGGCACGCGTCGCCGAGTTCGGGCTGAAGCGGATGTGGCGCTCGCCCAACGGCACGATCCGCAACATCCTCGGCGGCGTGGTGTTCCGCGAGCCGATCGTGGTGCAGAACGTCCCGAGGTTCGTTCCCGGCTGGACCAAGCCGATCATCATCGGCAGGCACGCCCACGGCGACCAGTACCGCGCCACCGACTTCGTGGTGCCCGGCCCGGGCCGGGTGCTGATCACCTACGAGCCGGACGAGGGCACCGACGCCAACGGCTTCGAGCTCGAGGTCAGCCGGTTCACCGGCGGCGGCGTGGCCATGGGCATGTACAACTACGACGACTCGATCAGGGACTTCGCCCGGGCCACCATGCGCTACGCGCTCAGCCGCAGCTACCCGCTGTACCTGTCCACCAAGAACACGATCCTCAAGGCCTACGACGGGCGCTTCAAGGACCTGTTCGCCGAGATCTACGAGTCCGAGTTCAAGGCGGAGTTCGAGGCGTCCGGCCTCAGCTACGACCACCGGCTGATCGACGACATGGTCGCCCAGGTCCTCAAGGGCGAGGGCGGCGTGGTCTGGGCGTGCAAGAACTACGACGGCGACGTGGAGTCCGACGTGGTCGCCCAGGGCTTCGGCTCGCTGGGCCTGATGACCAGCGTGCTGATGACCCCGGACGGGCGCACCGTGGAGGCCGAGGCCGCGCACGGCACGGTGACCAGGCACTACCGCCAGCACCAGCAGGGCAAGGCCACCTCGACCAACCCGATCGCCTCCATCTTCGCCTGGACGCGCGGCCTGGCGCACCGCGGCGAACTGGACGGCACCCCGGAGGTCACCAGGTTCGCGGAGACTCTGGAGAAGATCTGCATCCAGACCGTGGAAAGCGGCAAGATGACCAAGGACCTGGCCGTGCTGATCGGTGCCGGCGCGCCGTTCCTGAACACCGAGGACTTCCTGGCGGCGCTGGACGACAACCTCCGCGCCGCGATGAATTCCTGAGCGCGGGGCCCGAACACGCCGCCTGAGCACGCAGAAGGAGACCGAAGAGATGGCCCGCAAGGGGAAGGTAGCCGTGATCGGCGCCGGGTTCTACGGCTCGACCACGGCGCAGCGGCTGGCCGAGTACGACATTTTCGATGAGGTCGTGCTCACCGACATCATCGAAGGAAAGCCCGAAGGGCTCGCGCTGGACATGAACCAGTCGCGCCCCGTCGAAGGCTTCGAGACCAAGATCACCGGGCAGACCACGGGCCTGGCCGGTGAGGGCTACGAGGCGATCGCGGGCTCCGGCATCGTCATCGTCACCGCGGGGCTGGCCCGCAAGCCGGGCATGAGCCGGATGGACCTGATCGAGGTCAACGCCAAGATCGTCCGCGGCGTGGTGGAGAACGTGGTGAAGCACGCGCCCGAGGCGGTGCTCATCGTGGTCTCCAACCCGCTGGACGAGATGACGGCGCTGGCGGCCAAGGTCTCCGGCTTCCCCTCGCACCGGGTGATGGGGCAGGCGGGCATGCTGGACACGGCCAGGTTCAGCTACTTCGTCGCCGAGCGCCTCGGCGTGCCGGTCTCCTCGGTGCGGACGCTCACCCTCGGCTCACACGGGGACACCATGGTCCCGGTGCCGTCGGCTTGCACCGTGGACGGCGCGCCGCTGGCCGACCGGCTGCCCGCCGCCGATATCGAGGCGCTGGTGGAGCGGACCAGGCAGGGCGGTGCGGAGATCGTCGCGCTGCTCAAGACCGGCTCCGCGTACTACGCGCCGTCTGCGGCGGCGGCCAGGATGGCACGGGCCGTGGCCGAGGACGCCGGCGCCGTCATGCCGGTGTGCGCGTGGGTCGACGGCGAGTACGGCATCTCCGGCGTGTACCTGGGCGTCGAGGCCGAGCTTGGTGCGACGGGGATCCGCCGGGTCGTGGCCCGCGACCTGACCGAGCCGGAACTCGCCGCGCTGCGCGAAGCGGCCGGGGCGGTCCGCGAAAAGCAGGCCTCGGTCGCCAGCCTTTAGGGCATGCCCTAACCGCGGCTGAGGCGGCGCACGGCCAGTTCGGTGAACAGGGCCGCGCCGTCGGCCAGCACCATGTCGTCGAACACGGCGAGCGCGGAGTGGTTGAACGGGGCCGTGGCCGGATCCACGCCGGGCGGGCACGCGCCCAGCATGATGAAGGCGCCGGGCACCTCCTCCAGGACGTAGGAGAAGTCCTCGGCGCCCGCCATCGGGTTGGCCTGCGGGTGGTACCGGTCGCCGCCGAGGAAGTCCGTCACCACGCCGGTGGCGAACTGCGCCTCCGCATCGTTGTTGATGGTCACCGGGTAGGAGCCGGTGAACTCCGCCGTCGCGGTGAGCCCGTGCGCCGCGGCGATCTGGTGCACCACGCGGACCGCGGACTCCCGCACCAGGGCACGTGACTCCGGGGAGAACGAGCGGATGGTCACCTCCAGCCTGGCCTCGTCGGGGATGACGTTGTTCGTGGTACCCGCGTGGAAGCTGCCCACGGTGATGACCACCGGGTCGAAGATGTCGAAGCGGCGGGTCACCAGCACCTGCAGCGCCGTCACGATTTCGCAGGCCACCGGAATGGGATCGGCCGCGTGGTGCGGCTGGGAGCCGTGGCCGCCGCGGCCGGTGACGGTGATGTTCAGCGACTCGGCCGCGGCCATCATCGGCCCCTCCCGGGTGCTGAACACCCCGAAGGGCAGTTCCGCGGACGCGACATGCAGCGCGTAGGCGGCGGCCGCCCGCTCCCCGGCCGCGTCCAGCACGCCTTCCTCGATCATGAACCTGGCGCCGCCGTGCCCCTCCTCGCCCGGCTGGAACATGAACACCACGCTGCCGGGCAACTCGGCCCGGCGCGCGGACAGCAACCGCGCCGCCCCGACGAGCATCGCCGAATGCAGGTCATGGCCGCAGGCGTGCATGGTGCCGTCGATGCGTGAGGCGAACCCGAGCCCGGTCCGCTCGGCGACCGGCAGCGCGTCCATGTCGGCCCGCAGCAGTACGACCGGCCCCCCACCGTCCCCGCCGCGCAGCACCGCGGTGACCGAACTCAGTTCCGAGCCGAGGGTGACCTCGAGCGGCAGCCCGTCCAGCGCGGCGACGATCTTCTGCTGGGTCAGCGGAAGATTCAGCCCGACCTCGGGCTCGGCGTGGATGGCGCGCCGCAGATGGGTGAGTTCGCCCGCGATCGCCGTCGCGTCCTCGGTGACTGCCATGTCCCGCTCCTCGCTCGTATCCTGGCCCCGCCCGGGCGCCCGCGGCCAGAATGTCTTGGGCGGGGTGGCGGGGGCAGGGCTATTGGGTGGGGTGGTGGGTCAGGGATATTGGGTGGGGTGGTGGGTCAGGGATATTGGGTGGGTGGTGGGTCAGGGATAACAGTATGCGGCGGGCTCCCGCGGAGGGCGGCGCGTCCAGGAAGGTCGGCGGCGCCCAGCCCCGCTCGTCGTACGCGGCCCGCACCGCTACCTGTACCGCCGCGGCGTCCGCGGGCACAAGGGCGATTACCGAACCGCCGAAACCACCGCCGACCATCCGGGCGCCCAGGGCCCCGGCCCGCTCGGCCGCCTCGGCCGCCACGTCGGCCTGCGGCCAGGAGACCTCGAAGTCGTCCCGCAGCGAGGCGTGCGAGTCGTGCAACAGCGGCCCGAGCCCGGCCACCCCGCCCCCCGCCCGCCTCCCCATTCCCCCTTCACTGTCCCCCTTCACCGCGCGGAGCAGGTCCACCGCCGACCACACCCGGCAGTTGTCCGAGACCACGTGGCGGGCCCGGCGGGCCAGCACCGGGTCGCCGATCGCCGCCGTCCGCGCGGGGTCGGCCACATCGCGCAGGCTGGGCACGCCGAGCGCCAGCGCCGCCTGCTCACACTCGGCCCGGCGCTGCGCGTACCTGCCGTCGGTCAGCGCGTGCCGTGCGCCGGTGTCCACCACGAGCAGCGCGAGCCCGGCCGCCGCCGGGTCGAACGGCACGGGGGTGGTCTCCCCGCTGCGGCAGTCGAGCAGCAGCGCGTGCCCCTCCTCACACAGCAGCGACGCGGATTGGTCCATGATCCCGCTGGGCACACCGACCATCTCGTTCTCTGCCCGCCTCGCCAGGGCGGCGAGTTCGGCCCGCGGCACGTCCGCCCCGTAAAGGTCGGCGAGGGCGATCGCCACGGCGCACTCGATCGCGGCCGAGGACGACAGGCCAGCGCCCTGTGGCAGGTCGGAGTCGATAACCAGGCTGGCCCCGCCTACGGGGAGGCCGGCCTCCCGCATGGCCCAGGCGACACCGGCCGGGTAGGCGGCCCAGCCGGTCACGCCGCCGGGGCGCAGCCCGGGCAGCCGCACGACGGCCTGGCTCTCGGACTGTAGCGAGCGGATGTCCAGCACGTCGCCGCCGCGCCGCGCGGCGGCCACCACCACGCCACGGTCCAGCGCGAACGGCAGCACCCAGCCGCAGTTGTAGTCGGTGTGCTCGCCGATCAGGTTCACCCGGCCCGGCGCGTGCCAGACACCTTCGGGTTCCGCGCCGTGCCGGTCACGGAACCGGCCGGCGGCCTGGTCCGCCGTAAGGCTCATCGCTCGGCGCGCCGGGCGGGCAGGCCGGGAACCGACCGCTCCAGGGTGAACTGCCAGGCGTCGGCGACCATCGCGGCGAGTCCACGTGTGGCGCGCCAGCCGAGCTCGGCGTGGATCCGGCCGGAGGAGGCGACGAGGACTGCCGGGTCGCCGGGCCGGCGCGGGGCGAACCGGGACTGGATGTCCCTGCCGGTCACCTCGCGGCAGGCGCTGAGCACCTCCAGGTTGGAGAATCCGGCGCCGCTGCCCAGGTTGTAGACCCGGTGCTCGCCGGGCACGCACGCCTCCAGTGCGAGCATGTGGGCCCGGGCCAGGTCGGTCACGTGGATGTAGTCACGGACGCAGGTGCCGTCCGGGGTGGGGTAGTCGTCGCCGAACAGCCGCACCCCATCCCCCTTCACTGCGCCGCCGTCGAGCGCAACACCGAGAATCGTGGGGATCAGGTGCGTCTCCGGGTTGTGCCGCTCGCCCAGCCACCGCCCGTCCGGCCCCGCCGCGGCGCCCGCGACGTTGAAGTAGCGCAGGCTCACCGCGCCGATCTTGTGCATCCTGGCGTGCTCGGCCAGCGCCGTGTCCACGGCCAGCTTGGAGGCACCGTACGGGCTGGTCGGCCGGGCCGGGGCGTCCTCCTCGATGGGCGTTCGCTCGGGCTCACCGTAGACCGCCGCGGTGGAGGAGAACACGATCCGCGCGACCCCGGTCTGCCGCATCGCCTCCAGCAGCGCCAGCGAACCGCCCAGGTTGTGTCCCCAGTACAGGGCCGGCTTGGCCACCGATTCGGCGACCAGTGACTTCGCGGCGAAGTGCAGCACGGCGTCCACGCCGTCGGCGAGCATGGCCTGCGCCTGGTCGCGGACCGAGCCCTGGGTGAAGGCCGCGGCTCCCGGGACCGCGTCGGCATGCCCGGTGGACAGGTCGTCAAGCACGGCTACCTGGTGCCCTTCGCTGAGCGCCATCGCGGCCACCACGCTGCCGATGTAGCCCGCACCACCGGTCACCAGCAGCCTCATCCGGCCTCCCGCAGCCTGCGCGCAGCATCCTCTGGCAGCACGTCGTTGATCCAGACTCCCATGCCTGATTCGCTGCCCGCGAGGTACTTGAGTTTGCCCGGCGCCCGCCGGATGGACAGCACCTGCAGGTGCAGCCCGAACTCCTGGCGCGCGAACGGGTCACCGCCCGGCGCCTGGTGCCACGCCGCGATATACGGCAGCGGCATGCCGAACAATGCATCGAGGCGCCGCAGCACGTCGAGATACAAGGTGCAGAACGCGTCCCGTGCCGCGTCACTGAGATCCGGGATGCTGGCCACCCGCTGGGCTGGGAAAAGCGCCAGCTCGTACGGCCATCGGGCGGCCGCGGGCACGAACGCGACCCAGTGCTCGTTCCGGCCCACGATCCGTGTGCCGGCCGCCAGTTCACCGGCGACAAGCTCGTCGAACAAGTTCGCCCGCCCGGCGGCGGCGTGCGCCCTGGCCTGGCGGAGCATCCGCTCGGTGCGCGGGGTCACGAACGAGTAGCCGTAGATCTGCCCGTGCGGATGGCTGAGCGTGACGCCGATCTCCTCACCCCGGTTCTCGAAGCAATAGACCTGTTCGATGCCTGGCATGTCGCCAAGCACCGTGGTGCGGTCCGCCCACGCCTCCAGCACGGTGCGCACCCGCCGCGGGGACAGGCTGGCGAACGAGGCGTCGTGGTCGGAAGTGAAGCAGACCACCTCGCACCGGCCGGTGGCCGGCCGCCCGGGGACACCGGCCGTCTCCAGCGGTCCCCCCGGTTGTGACATGGCCGGCAGTCCCACGGCCGCGGCCGGGTCACCGGCACCCCGCAGCGAGGGGAACCGGTTCTCGAACACCACCACGTCGTAGTCATCCGCGGGGATCTCGGTCAGCCTGCCCTCACGGGACGGGTCGAGCGGGCACTCCTCCGGCGGCGGCAGGAACGTCCGGTCCTGGCGCTGGGCGGCGATGATCACCCATTCCCCGGCCAGCGCGTCCCAGCGGAGCCCAGACGGGGCCGGATCCCCGGCCTCGCCGCCCGGCTCGTCCGGGTCGGCTGCCTGGTAGCCGAGTGGCCGCCGGTCGGGTGCCTTGGCCCGGCCCAGCCCGGGCGACTCGTCGTAGTAGATGATCTCGCGCCCGTCGGCCAGCCGGGCGCTGTCCTTCCAGTACAGATCTGCTCCCACGGGACACATACGCTAGCCCGGCTCCCCTTACGGCCCGGGCTCGCCTCCCGGCTGTGCGGCCTGCCGGACTTCGTAGGCAAGTTCCAGCCTGCGCGCCACCACCTCGGCCGGCGGCCACGCCACCAGGACCGTCAGCGGATCCGGGTGCTGCGGCGCGGGGACCGGGTTCGGCTCGGGGAACGTGGCCGTTTTCCGGATCGGCGCGGTCACGCGAGCGTGGCTGTACTGCTTAAACTGTGCACACGTGCCGGCGGCCGCCGGCGGGGGTTTATGCCGGGCTGTGGCCGGGCAGCGACGGGGATGACCGCGCGCCGCCGCCGGTCAGCTGAACTGCGGAGGTCAGGGGTCAGGCCGTGAACGAGGTCGGCTGGGACGTCATCGTCGTTCTGGTCATACTGCTCGTCGGCGGGTTCTTCTCCGGCGCGGAGATGGCCCTCGTCTCGCTGCGTGAGGGCCAGGTGCGCTCGCTGTCGCAGCGCGGCAAGCGCGGCCAGCGGGCTGCGAAGCTCGCCAGCGATCCCAACCGCTTCCTGTCCGCGGTCCAGATCGGCGTGACCGTGGCGACGCTGCTGTCCGGCGCGTTCGGCGCGGCGACGCTGGCCGCCGCCATGAAGTCCGCGCTGATCGCGAACAATGTCAGCTCCGGCTGGGCCTCGGTGCTCTCGCTGATCACGGTGACGGTCGCCATCTCGTTCTTCAGCCTGGTGCTGCAGGAACTCGCGCCCAAGCGGCTGGCGCTGCAGCGACCCGAATCGGTCGCGCTGCTCGCGGCCCCGATACTCGACCGGATCTCGGTGCTGGCCAGGCCGCTGGTCTGGCTGTTGTCCATGTCCACGAACCTGGTGGTGCGGCTGCTCGGCGGCGATCCGTCGGCCGGCCGTGAGGTGATGACCGCCGAGGAACTGCAGGACCTGGTCGTGGGGCATCAGGCGCTGTCGGCGGACGAGCGGCGCATCGTGACCGATGTGTTCGACGCGGGGAAACGCCAGCTCCGCGAGGTGCTGCTGCCGCGCACCGAGGTGGAATTCATCGCGGCCGACACCCCGCTGGCCCGGGCCGCCGAGATGGTGTCCAAGGCGTCGCACTCCCGGTTCCCGGTGTACCAGGAGTCCTACGACGACGTCATCGGGTTCGTGCACCTGCGCGACCTGCTCGACCCCGGCCTGGCGGGCAAGGCGCTGGTGGTCGGCGAGGTGTGCCGGCCGGTGGAGCGGCTGCCGATCAGCAAGCGGGTGCTGCCCGCGCTGTCGGAGATGCGCCGCGACCGCGCCCACCTGGCGATCGTGGTCGACGAATATGGCGGCACCGCGGGCATCGTGACCCTGGAAGACCTGGTCGAGGAACTGATCGGCGACATCAGGGACGAGTACGACGTGGAGGAGAGCCCGCGCACGCTGGCCGGCGGCCAGGTCGAGGTGGACGGCCTGCTGAACCTGGACGAGTTCGCCGAGGAGACCGGGGTGGCCCTGCCGGAGGGCCCGTACGAGACCGTGGCGGGTTATGTGCTCGCGACGCTCGGCCAGCTGCCGGTCGTCGGGGACGCCGTCGAGGTGGACGGGCACCGGCTGACCGTGACCGAGATGGACGCCCGCCGCATCGCACGGGTGCGGGTCGGGCCCCCGGCACCGGGCGCCGGCGATGGCCCCGGGCCCACCGTTGCCGAGACGGCCGAAGGCCCCGCAACGGAGTCGCAGGGCCTTCAGGCCAGCGGGGGTTCCAGGGGGTCGTCCCCCGTGGCTAGCACTGGGGGAGTGCAGGGCGGCCTGCCGCCGGGGGCTAACGCTGGGGGGGTCCAGGGCGGCTCGCCGCCCGGGACCAACACGTCCGGGCGCGCCACGCCGTCTGCGTAACGCATGCTTCATAGACTGATCTCTCGGCGTGGCCCGCCCGGCCAGGCCGACGGCAACGGGCAGCGGCGTGGGGGAAGGCGGCATCGTGCAACCTGTGCCTGACCACGACACGGTCCTCGTCGTCGACTTCGGCGCCCAGTACGCACAGCTCATCGCGCGGCGGGTCAGGGAATGCCAGGTGCATTCCGAGATCGTGCCGGCCAGTATGTCGGCCGCGCAGATGCTGGCGCGCAAACCCAAGGCGATCATCCTGTCCGGCGGCCCCTCCTCGGTGTACGCCGAGGGCGCCCCGCCCGTCCCCGGCGGCCTGCTCGACGCCGGAGTCCCGGTGCTGGGCATCTGCTACGGATTCCAGGGGATGGTGGCCGCGCTCGGCGGCACCGTGACCCGCACCCCGGTGGGCGAGTACGGGGGGACCGAACTGCACGTGCTCCCGGACGGCGGGCTGCTCGCCGGGCTGGGCTCCCCGCAGCAGGTGTGGATGTCGCACGGTGATACCTGCACGCAGCCGCCACCCGGGTTCGCGGTCACCGCCCGCACCGCGGCCTCCCCGGTCGCCGCGGTCGAGGATCCCGGCCGCCGGCTGTTCGGCGTGCAGTTCCACCCCGAGGTGGTGCACACCCCGGCGGGCCTGGAGGTACTGCGGCGGTTCCTGGTCGCGGCCGGCTGCCGCCAGGACTGGACCATGCGGGGCATCATCGAGGAGCAGGTGGCCAGGATCGCCGAACAGGTGGGCGGCGCGCGGGCCATCTGCGGCCTGTCTGGCGGGGTGGACTCGGCGGTCGCGGCAGCGCTCGTGCACCGGGCCATCGGCACCCGGCTCACCTGCGTGTTCGTGGATCACGGGCTGCTGCGCCAGGGCGAGGCCGAGCAGGTGGAGAAGGACTTCGTCGCGGCCACCGGGGTGGACCTGCACGTCGAGGACGCCGCCGGCGCGTTCCTCGGCGCGCTGGCGGGTGTGGCCGACCCGGAGGAGAAACGCAAGATCATCGGACGGGAGTTCATCCGCGCGTTCGAGCGGGCCACCGCGCAAATCACCGCACGGGCCGGCGCGCACGGGGAGGCCGTGGAGTTCCTCGTCCAGGGCACCCTCTACCCGGACGTGGTCGAGTCCGGCGGCGGCAGCGGCACGGCCAGCATCAAGTCCCACCACAACGTCGGCGGCCTCCCCGCCGACCTGGGCTTCAGGCTCGTGGAGCCGCTGCGCGACCTGTTCAAGGACGAGGTACGCAAGGTCGGCGCGGAACTGGGGCTGCCGCCGGCGATCGTGGGCCGCCAGCCATTCCCCGGCCCGGGCCTGGCGATCCGCATCGTGGGGGAGGTCACGCCGCAGCGGTTGCGGATCCTGCGGGCGGCGGACGCGATCGTCCGCGCGGAGTTGTCGGCGGCCGGGCTGGACGCGCAGATCTGGCAGTGCCCGGTGGTGCTGCTCGCCGACGTGTACTCGGTCGGTGTGCAGGGCGACGGGCGAAGTTATGGGCACCCCGTGGTGCTCCGCCCTGTGACCAGCGAGGACGCCATGACCGCGGACTGGGCGCGGCTGCCGGATCCGGTGCTCACCACGATCGCGACCCGGATCACCAACGAGGTTCCCGAGATCAACCGCGTGGTCCTTGACGTGACGAGCAAACCCCCCGGAACCATCGAATGGGAGTAGGGGTCCTGGCGCCCTCGCCTTACCGCCTTTGCCCGGAAGAGGGCACCAGGGGGTGACCCCGGCGCGGACAGAACTCCGCGCCGGGGTCACCCTCCAGGGCCCCGGCATAGTCGTGAGATGTCCGTTTTGGGCATGGCGGGCTGAATCCGAGTGTGGCCAGGACGCGGGTGGCGTCCCGGGTGCGCCTACCGCTGGTCAGCCCAGCCCTTCCAGCCAGTCCCGTACGACGCTGCATGACAGTGCATTCGTCGTGCTCCCGGCTGAACGATGAGTTCGGTCTGCGCCAGGAATGCCCGCAGAACCCAACGGGCACTAGGCGCCAGGACGCGCCTCAGCGAAATCGACGTCCTTGGTTTCGACCGTCCCGGCCGTCCGCCCCGGCGCCGTCTCGTAGGTCCAGTACAGGTTCGTGTGCGCGATCACCTGGTCCGGCGGGGGCGCGCCCCACTTGGTCTGGTCCTCCGTGGTGTGCGCGTCGCTGACCAGTGTCGCGTCATAGCCTCTGGCGAAGGCGCCGTGGAGGGTCGAGCGGATGCAGGCGTCGGTTTGCGCGCCGACGACCACCAGCCGCCCGACGCCGAGCCCGGACAGCACGTTCTCCAGGATGGTGTCCTCGAAAGAGTCCCCGTAGTGCTTCTCGACCAGCGGCTCTGAGCCATCCGGATTCAGCTCGGGGACGATCTGCCAGCCGCCGCTTCCTCGCTCGAGCTCTTCGTCGGAATGCTGGACCCAGATAACCGGGACATGCTCCTGCCGCGCCTTCTCGACAAGGCTGCCGATGTTCGCCACGACCGCATCGCGCTGGTAACTCCCGTCCACGGCGGCGTTTTGGACATCGATGACGAGCAGCGCGCAGGTGGCGGGGTGTAGGTGGTCATGGTTGTGGTCTCCTTTCTCGCCGCCAGGCGACGTCATGACGGGGGCGCTAAGCCGACGCACCCCGAAGCGGCGGTATTCGGAACCCACAGTGGGGTTCCGGAGAGCGCCGCCCGTGTGTGCGACTACTTGACCTCGGAGCGGCGCAGGGACAGCAGTCCGATGACGAGGGGAATGACGATCCAGATCATCGTGGTCGAGCCGAGCATCGCCCACTCCTTGACAGTGTTCGTGGCGCCATTGAGGAGCGCCACCTGCGTGTAGTGCCAGTCGATCCACGGCTGCAGGTCCTCGAACCACGAGCGCACCTGGGCCAGGAGCGCGAGGATGCCCGGTATGACCAGTGAAGCGACGAAGTAGCCCACGATCGCGGCCGCGGAGTTGCGCAGCACGACACCGAGGGCGAAGCCGAAGGCCATGCCAACCAGGTTGTAGAGCATCATCTGGAGTGCCATGGACAACGAAATGTCCCACGCGGTGTCGAGGCCTGCGAGCGCGGACCCGGCCACGTTGCCGAGGGCGCCGACCGCGAAGGCGACGGAGACGGCGCCGAGGCCCACCAGGAGGGTCGCGATCGCCTTGGCGCCGATCACGCGGCCGCGGCTCGGCACCAGCGTGAAGGTCGTGAGCCCACTTCGCTGGCTCCACTCACCTGTGACGGCCAGGATCGCGATGATCGGCAAGATCACCGACATCGGGAACCCGCTCGCCCTCACGAAGTTCTGGTAGGTGACGTCGCTGTTGAGGCCGAGGACGAGGAGCGACCCGGCCGAGATGGGCGACAGGACGCCGATGCTGATGAGCATCCAGAATCCCGAGCGGGTGTTGAACATCTTGCGCAGCTCGACCTTGACGAGCCTGGTGGTCGGGATGGGACGGACGATCCGTCGGGCCGGCGCGGCCTCGATGGTGTCGGGAGGGACGATCGTGGCGGTCATGCCGCAACTCCTTCGCGTTGGGTGTCGGCAGTGAGCGACAGGAACATGTCTTCGAGCCCGGTGCCTTCGGCGGACCGGAGCTCGGTGAGGGCGATGCCAGCTGTCAAGGCCACGGCCCCCACCCGAGCAGGGTCGGCGTCCGTGCGTACCGAGCCGTCCCCTGCAAGCGTGCTGGGGATCCCGGCCCGTTCGAGGGCGTGCGCGAGGTCGCGCGGTGACGTCGACCGCACGAGCGTCCCCGCTGCGGCCAGCAGCTCCTCCTTGCTGCCGGACGCGACGATCTTGCCGTTCCCGATCACGACCAGGTCGTCGGCGATGACCTCGATCTCGTGCAGCAGGTGCGAGGACAACAGCACGGTGCCGCCCTGGCTGGCAAAGCTCGTCAGCAGGTCGCGCATCCACCGGATCCCGGCAGGGTCGAGCCCGTTGGCCGGTTCGTCGAGGATCAGCACCCGGGGGTCCCCGAGCAGTGCGGTGCCGATGCCCAGTCGCTGACGCATGCCGAGGGAGTAGTTGCGCACCCGGCGCTTGGCCTCCGAAGATGTCAGGCTGACGAGCTCGAGCATCTCGTCGACGCGGCGGCGGGGCAGACCCATGGTGTCCGCGGCGATCGTGAGGATCTCGCGTCCGGTGCGGCCGGCGTGCTGGGCGGAGGCGTCCAGGAGGACGCCGACCTCGAGGCCGGGGTTGGGTAGGTCTGCGAACCGTTCTCCGTTGATGGTCGCGGTGCCGGACGTCGGGACGGTCAGGCCCACCATGACGCGCATCGTGGTCGACTTGCCGGCGCCGTTCGGGCCGAGGAAGCCGGTGACTGTCCCCGGGCGTGCGGAGAAGGAGATGGAGTCGACGGCCGTGTAGCGGCCGTACCGCTTGGTGAGCTGGTCTACGAGGATCATGTGTCGAGCCTGCGGGGCAGCGCGGCCGTCGCGCATCGGTCACCGGTCGGTCCCGCCTCGACCGAGGTCGATTCCTGGCATCGACTTTGGTCGGTGGTGTGCCTGCACCGTCCCGATCTACGCTCGAACGGTGAGCACTGCGGAGCGCACCGACCGGCGGTTGACCCCTGCGCAGACGACCTGGCTGAGCACTGTGTTCGCGGTCGTGATCGGGGGCTTGCTCTGGCTGTCGGTCGCGGGCGACCAGTGGCAGTCGGCCCGGACGCTGTTCTGGGGCGATCTGGCGCTCGGCGTCGCGTCCCTGGCCGCGATGCAGTGCCGCCGCCGCTGGCCGCTCGCCGTCACCGTCCTGACCGTCGCGGCCACCGCCGTGTCAGTGAGCGCGATCGGCCCGTGGATCGTCTGTCAGGTGTCGCTATCCGCCCGCCGGCGATGGCGCGAGATCCTGCCCACGGCCGCGCTGTCCGTCCTGGCAGGGCAGGCCCTACTCGCCGTCCAGCCGAACCAGACCATGTCGTGGTACGTGAACCTGCTCTTCTGCGTCCTGGCGGCCGGCGTCTACGTCGCCATCGGCATGTACCTCGGCGCGCGCCGGGACCTGATCGCCTCCCTGCACGATCGAGCAGAACGGGCCGAACGCGAACAGGCGCTGCAGGTGTCCACCGCTCGGGCGGGCGAGCGGACACGCATCGCCCGCGAGATGCACGACGTGCTGGCACACCGGATGTCACTGGTCGCCGTCCATGCCGGGGCGCTCGCCTACCGGACCGACCTCAGCGCCGCCGAGACGCGAGAGACCGCCGCGATCATCCAGGCCAACTCTCAACGCGCCCTCGCCGACCTCCGGGAGATCCTCGGTCTGCTCCGGGACACCGAGCGCGGCATCGACGTCACCCACCACCGGCCACAACCGACACTCGGTGACCTGGACTCGTTGCTCGACGACGAACGCGCGGCGGGCGCGCACGTCACGCTGCGATCGGACCTGGAGGACCTCGACGCCCTCCCGGAGTCGATCGGCCGCAGCGCCTTCCGCATCATCCAGGAGGGCCTGACGAACGCCCGCAAGCACGCGCCCCACGCCATCGTCACCGTCGAGCTGACGGGCCACCCCGGGAACGGACTGGACCTGTCGGTGCGGAATCCGGTACGGGTCGGTGGGGAGCTCAACGGCAAGGACGGCGCCGGCTTCGGCCTCGTCGGGCTCGCCGAAAGGGCCGCCGCCAGTCAAGGCCGCCTCGAGCACGGCCTGACCCGCAACGGCGATTTCGTCCTGCGGGCCTGGCTGCCGTGGGAACGATGAGCGGCGAGCCCATCCGGGTCGTACTCGTCGACGACGACCCGCTGGTACGGGCGGGGCTGAGCCTGATGCTGCGAGGGGCGCCGCAGCTGGAGATCGTGGGCGAGGCGAGCGACGGCGTCCAAGCTCTCGAGGTGATCGCGCGAACCCGCCCGGACGTCGTGCTGATGGACATCCGGATGCCCAGGTTGGACGGCCTGGCGGCCACCCAACGGCTCTCCGAACAGGCCGACGCGCCCGCGGTCATCGTTCTCACCACCTTCGACGCCGACGAGTACGTGGTCCGGGCCCTTGCGAACGGTGCGACCGGCTTCCTCCTCAAGGACACGTCTCCTCCGATGATCGTCGAGGCGATTCAGAAGGTCGCCGCCGGCGAGCCGATGCTGTCGCCCAGCGTCACGACGCAGCTCATCCGAAAAGTGATCCAGATCCCGTCCGCCGGCTCGGACTCCGCACGCGCGTGCTCGGCGGCGGCGAGACTGGCGAGCCTGAGCGAACGTGAACACGACGTTGCCGTCGCCGTGGGGCACGGCAAGTCCAACGCCGACATCGCCAGTGAGCTCTTCATGAGCGTCGCCACCGTCAAGGCCCACGTCTCACACATCCTGGTCAAGCTGGACGCCGCGAACCGGGTCCAGGTGGCCATCTGCGTCCATGAAGCCGGTCTCATCTAGGCGTCGAGGACTATGTGGTACCTGAAGACCCACGTGGCCGGGGTGCTGGCCAAGCTGGAGTTGCGCGACCGAGTGCAGTCGACGGGCGGGCGGTCGACCAGCTCGGCTCGGGCCCCGGACCGCCGCCGTCCCAGCTGAGGATCCTCTGCGGGACGCGCAAGGCCCCGGCCGAGCTGCCGACCCTCTGATCCTCTCCAACGCCCACGAGAACGTCGTCGATCAATAAGGCCGAACACGGCCACTGTCAAGCATCACCTGGCACGCGACTGTCAAGCATCACCCGGCACAGGACAGGAGCGCCAGCTTCGTGTCGGTGACGACTTTCTGTACGAGGTCAAGGCCGGCTTCGCCGGCCCTGCGCCCGCTCTGCGGCTTCGCCGCCCGCGGGCGCAGCCGGGCCACAGATAGACAGGAGAGGATCACGAGCTGGCTGAGGACGGCGGCAAACGCACCGATGGGCATGCCCTCTACGCGGCAGCGTTCTCAAGCCGCCGGCACCGCGTCAAGGGCGCCTGACGGCGTCGCTACGCGATCGAGCACGCTCGACCCTTGACCCACTGCCGGCGTCCCGCGAACTCGGCCTCTACGAGGAGATGCCCGCACCCTGGCCACGCTCGGCCTGGCACTGGTAACACGCTCGGCGCTGGTTGCCGAACTGGTAGCCACACTTCTGCCAACGGCCCGCACCACGGCGTACGCTGACGGACAGAACACGCAGGTCAGAGCAGGAATCGTGTTCCCGCTGGACTGACTGATAAGGAAGAGGTCCGTGGTTCAAGTCCACATAGCCCCACCAATGTAGGCCCAGGTCAGGCAGGGCTCCGGCATCGTGACGTGATGTCCGTTTGATGCCCTGGTGACCGTCCGGTGGTTTTGAGTGCGGCGCAGGGCGGCGCAGGCAGTGCGGCGCAGGCACGGCTTCCAAGATCATGTGGGTGTCGAATCCCATGATCACTGTGGAAGGCCGTGCCTGCCTTGTCATCATCGCTGATGGGCCCTGCCCTGGGGCGGCTTCAGGATCTGCCTGCCGCCGACCGCACGGTCCTGGCCGGGCAATGCCCGGGCCTGGCCGGGCATCTGGCCGCCGTGCCCGATCCGCGGGATCCGCGTGGGGTGCGGCACACGCTGACGTCGTTGTTACTGGCCGCGGTGGCGTCGGTGCTAGCGGGAGCGCGGTCGTTCACCGAGATCGGCGAGTGGGCCGCCGATGCCCCGCCGCGGGTGCTGGCCGCGCTGGGGTCCGCTATGACCCGCTGGCGCGGGTGTTCCAGCCGCCGGATGAGACGACTTTCCGGCGGGTGCTGGAAGCGGTGGACCCCGCCGCGCTGGAGGCCGCGGTGGGGTCGTGGCTGGCGGCCCGGCTGCAAGCCAGCCGCCTGCCGCCTGGGCCTGGGCGGCGGGAGCGGCGGGCGGTGGCGGTGGATGGCAAGGCGGTGCGCGGCACCCGGCATGCCAGCAGCGACGGGCAAGCCCAGCACCTGCTGGCGGCAGCAGACCAGCAAGCCGGCGCGGTGCTCGCCCAGGCCGAGGTGGACGGCAAGACCAACGAAATCACTTGCTTCGCGCCGCTGCTGGCCCCGCTGGACCTGGCCGGGGCGGTGGTCACCGCCGATGCGCTGCACGCCCAGCGTGAGCACGCCCAGTTCCTGGTCACCCAGAAGAACGCGCACTACATCCTGGCGGTCAAGAACAACCAGCCCACCTTGTACGCCCAGCTCGCCAGCCTGCCCTGGCGCCAGGTCCCAGCCGGCTTCGACGCCCGCGAACGCGGTCACGGCCGTGCCGAATGGCGCACCCTCAAGACCGCCGCGGTGGCCGCCGGGATCGCCTTCCCCCATGCCGCCCAGGCCATCCAGATCAGGCGCCGCCGCAAGCCGCTGGCCGGCCCGAAACGATGGTCTGCCGAGACCAGCTACGCCGTCACCAGCCTGGCCGCCAGCCAGGCTGACCCCGCCCAGCTCGCCCGATGGATCCGCGGCCACTGGGGCATCGAAGCCCTCCACCACATCCGCGACGTCACCTACGGCGAGGACGCCTCCCAGATCCGCACCGGCCACGGCCCCCAGGTCATGGCTGCCCTCCGCAACCTGGGCATCGCCATCCTCAAGCCCGCCGGCCATCCCAGCGTCGCCGCCGCCTGCCGCTACCACGCCCGCGACGCCACCCGGATCCTGGCCACGCTCGGGCTCAGCCCACCATGACTAAAACGGGCATAACACCACTATGCCGAGGCCCTGGGTCACCCTCTGCCACCCGGGTAATGGTCCTAAGGCTCAAGCCGGGGCGGAGATAAGGCGTATGGCCGATGCGCGGCTGCCTGTCTTAGAGCGAGTCTCGACAGTGCCGGGCGGAACCCCTTGCCCGGCACGAGGAGGCAAACCATGCATCCGTACAGCACGCAGTACCTGGCCACTGAGCGGGCCAAGGACCTGCGCGAGCAGGCCGCTGCGGCGCGGCGGGCCAGCGAGGCCCGCCGCGCCCGGCGCGGCCCTGGGACGGTACTGGTCAGCCGCGGGCACGCCCGCAGGCACGGCACGCCCCGCTGGGCCTGAGGCGGCCATCGTGGCGGTAATCCTGGCGGTGGGCACCGCACTGGCCTGTGGTACCAACCCGGATCTGTTCTTCGCCGAGTCACCGCAGGACGTGGCCCGGGCCAAGGAACTGTGCGCCGGCTGCCCGGTGCGGGCCGCGTGCCTGGCCGGGGCCCTGCAGCGTGGCGAACCATGGGGTGTGTGGGGCGGGCAGTTGCTGCTCCGCGGCGCGATCGTGCCCACCAAGCGGGCTCGCGGCCGCCCGCGCAAGTCGGAGGTCGCTGCCTGAGGCCGGCCAAGCCGCCCGCCCGGTGGCCTGGTCCGGCCGCGTCGCCTGGTCACGCTCGCAAGATGCCCGCCGGTCAGGTTACCTGGGCGGGCTCGGCGGAAAAGTTCTCGTATTCGCGGTTGGTGAGGATCCGCCTGGTGGCGTCCATGGCATCCCAGACATCGATGTGCCTGGTGGTAATGGGGACCGGGCCCAGCCGGAGCCGGTCCGGTGTCCGGTAATCGCCCACGACGCCGGCGTGGATCAGGGCCTGGCCGAGCCGCCAGGCCTCCGGGTGGCACAGGCAGACGTGGGAACCACGGCGGGCCGGATCGCGCGGGGACGCGACCGTGCAGCCCAGCGGGGCCAGCCAGGCGTCGGCGAGCGCGATCAGGTACTCGGTCAGCTTGATGCCCTTGTCGCGCAGCCGGTCGATGCCCGCCTCGGCCAGCAGCCGTGCCCCTTCCTCCACCGCCGCCGTCCCGGCGATGTCCGGGGTGCCGGTCAGGAACCGGCCGATCCCCGGCACCGGGTCGTAGGACGGGCCCATCTCGAATTGCGCGCGCTGGCCGAACCAGCCCTGGATGGGCTGGCGCAGCGCGGTCTGCAGGCGCCTGCTCACGTACAGGAACGCAGGTGCGCCCGGGCCGGCGTTCAGGTACTTGTAGGTACAGCCGACCGCGAGGTCGGCCCCGCAGGCGTCGAGTTCCACCGGCACCGAGCCGGCCGAATGGCACAGGTCCCAGAGCACCAGTGCACCCACGTCGTGCACGATGCCGGTGATCTCCGCCATGTCCGCGAGCGCGCCACTGCGGTAGGCCACGTGGGAGAGGCTGACCAGCGCGGTCGTGGAGTCTACGGCGGCGCGCACCGCGCCTGCGGTCAGGCCGCCGTCCAGGTCGGTGTGGATCAGGCGCAGTTCCGCGCCGCGCTCGGCGGCGATCCCGGCCAGCACGTAACGGTCCGTCGGGAAGTTGTCGTCGTCGGTCACGATGACCGGCCGGCCCGGCCGGGCGGCGAGGGCGGCCCTGGCCAGCTTGTACAGGTTGATCGTGGTGGAGTCACACACCACCACCTGTCCGCCGGCGGCGCCGAGCAGGTAGCTTCCGAGCAGGTCCCCGGTCCGGCCGGGCAGGCCGATCCAGTGGCTCCAGGACCGGACGAGCCCGGCACCCCACTCGCGGCGCACCACGTCGGCGATCCGGTCGGCCGTGGTGAGCGGCAGCATGCCGAGCGAGTTGCCGTCCAGGTAGATCAGCGCCGGGTCTTCGAGGAAGAAGCGGTCACGGAAGCGGGCCAGCGGATCGGCCGCGTCGCACTCGAGCGCGAAGGCCCGGTCAGCGGGAAAGCTGCTGCGCATTTCTAGTCTGCCTCCCTCGCGGGCGCTTCGCTGGCTTCGGGAGGCGTGTCCTCCCCGCCGGGACAGCGCAACGGCGCTGGGGGCGCCTTATGCGGCGTTCGGCCCGGCGGCTGCGGCGTGCCGCGGCCCGAGGCTGACCGGGCGTGTCTCACCACTCCCACATTAGGTGGGCCGTGCGGAGTGCAGGCAGCCGGACCTGTGCCACCACGGGGCTGACGCCTCGCCGCCGGCCCATCGCGCGCACGGGCCGCGGCCGAGGGCATCCGTGGCACCGGGCCGGGCCGCCCCCCTCCTCTTCCTCCGAGTGTCCAAACGTCCCTGACGTCCGATCTGTTACATCGGCACGAGCTCGAAGATCTCTACGGTGAAGCGGCCCTTTCCCTCGCTCAGGAACGGGTGGCCGTCGGTCAGGCCACGCGCCGCGTCCAGGGATTCGGCTTCGACGATCGTGTACCCGTTCTGGTCGCTCGGGGCGGGGCTCGAGCCGTTGTCGCTGACCGCGGTGCGGGCACCGAAGGGCGCGCCGGGGTCCGCCAGAGCGGATCCCACCTTGCCCATCCACGCGCCCCACGCTTGCATCTGCTCGGCGGACTGCTCGGGGGTGAAGTCCTCCATCGGCATCGCAGGGCCCCGGTACAGGAACAGGAACTTGCTCATCTGCGGCTCCTCTCGTGACGGGGGAGCGAGCCCGCTCCCCGCAGCGCGCCACCTGCGCACTCACTGAAGCCGACGAACGGCCGTGCCCGGAATCGACAGCGGCCACGATCCGATTCCCGCACTGGGGACAGGCCCCGGCAGCAGCAGGCGAAGCCGCCCAGTGGTGCCGCCCAGCGGTGCCCGGCAGCGGTCAGTCGCCGCCGCGCCGGCCACGGCGCAGGCCGAAGATCACCAGCAGCAGGACGGCCACCGCGGCAAGCACCGGCAGTGCCCGCTTCAGCACCGGGAAGCCGGCCACGCTGAGCAGGTCGATGGCGTCCTCGTCTGGCGGCCGGGCGGCCCGTGGCGCGGTCGCGCCAGCACCTATGCCGTTGGCCGAGGCGCTGTCGGCGGGGGCGCTGTCCGCGGCGGCACCGTCGGTGCCGACGCCGTCCGCCGAGGCGCCGTCCGCCGCGGGCGCGGCGGAGGCCGGCGCATCCGCGGCCCCATCCGCAAGATGGCGGCCGATGCTGGCCAGTCGCTCCTTGATGTCCCGCACCGACTGCGGGCCGAGGTTCTCGATCTCGAGCAGATCGGCTTCGGTGCGGGCGGACAGGTCGTCCACCGTGTGGATGCCCACCCGCCGCAGGCTGTTGTAGGCACGGACGGGAAGGTTGAGTTCCTCGATCGAGGCCGGTCCCGAGGCGCCGTCGGCGGAACCCACGGCTGCCCCGGGGCCGGAGGCGTCCGCCCCCGGCCCCGAGCCGTTGCTCGCCGCCACGTCGGCCGGCGCGGCCGGTGCGTCGGCCGCTGGCGCGCTGGCCAGCAGCGCGGCCAGGTTGGCGGCGAACCTCTCGATGATCCGGCCGCTCACCTCGGCCATGACGCCACGGCCGAACTGGGCCAGGCCGGTGACGTTCATGGACGTGTGCACGACCACCTTGGTCTGGCCGCCCTCGTCCTCAAGAGACGAGCGGACCGTCGCCGAGGCGGTACCTGCGCCGCGCGTCTCCTTCCCCGATGCCTCCAGCGTGATCGACCGTGCCTGCTCGTCGCGCTCGGTGAAGTGGGCCGTGCCGGAGTAGGTCATAGCCACCGGGCCGACCTTGACCTTGATCCGGCCCTTGATCACGTCGCCATCGACAGCGTCGACGGTCGCGCCGGGCATGCACGGCGCGATCCGCTCGACGTCAAGCAGCACCGGCCAGGCCTGCTCCGGCGGCACCGGGATGATGAACGAGTGCTCCAGTTCCATAGTTCAGGCTCCTGACGCCACCGCCAGGGCTCTGGCGGTCAGTACCCGCGCCAGGTGGCGCCGGTAGTCGGCCGCGCCGTGCAGGTCTGCCGGCGGGTTCGTCCCATCGTCCGCGTGCCGCGCGGCCGACCGCAGGGCATCCTGGCTGGCCTCGGCGCCCGCCGCCGCGGCCTCGGCCTCCCGGGCCCGGACCGGGACCGAGCCCATGTTGGCCATCCCGATCCTTGCCTCGGCGACATGCCCGTTGGCGCGCCGTGCGAGCGCGGCGACCCCCACGATCGCCCACGCTTGGGCGGTCCGGTGGAACTTCTGGTAAGAGTAGCCCCATCCCGGTCCGAGCTTGGGCACCCGGATTCCGGTGAGGATCTCGTCGGCGGCCAGGGCCGTGGTCAGGTAGTCGTCGAAGAAGTCCGAGGCGCCGATCGCCCGCTCCCCGCCGGGCCCGTGGGCGATCATGGTCGCATCCAGGGCAACGACGACCGCGGGCAGGTCGGCGGCCGGGTCCGCATGCGCCAGCGACCCACCGAGCGTGCCGCGGTGCCGTACCGCCGGGTCGGCCACCGTGCCGGCCGCCTCCGCCAGCAGCCCGCAGTGCCCGGTGACGAGCGGGTCGTGCATCACCTCGTCGTGCGTGGTGAGCGCGCCGATCAGCAGCGTGTCGCCCTCGTCCCTGACGCCGCGCAGGCCGCCGATCGAGCCCAGGTCCACCAGGAGTTCCGGGTAGGCCAGCCGGAGCCGCAGCAGCGGGAGCAGGCTCTGCCCGCCCGCGATGGCCTTGGCGTCCTCGCCGCCCTCTGCCAGTGCGCGAACCGCGTCGCCGACCGAAGTCGGCCTGACGTACTCGAACTTGGCCGGGATCATGCCGCGCCTCCGCTCATGCCCTGCGGGCTGTTGCCCTGGGTCTGGTCGCTCTGCCGGGCCGCGTGCTGCTCGGCGGCGCTGGCTTGCTCGCCGCCCTGGGCCGTCTGTATCGCGCGCCAGACGCGCTCAGGCGTGCACGGCATCTCGATGTCCTTGATGCCGAACGGGCGCAGCGCGTCGATGATCGCGTTGACCACCGCGGGCGTGGATGCGATCGTGCCCGCCTCGCCGACGCCCTTCACGCCCAGCCGGTTGGCCGCCGGGGATTCGGTCCGGTCGGTCACGTAGGACGGCAGGTCGGTCGCGGCCGGCACCAGGTAGTCGGCCAGCGTGGTGGTGACCAGGTTGCCGTCGTCGTCGTAGACGGCCTCCTCGTACAGCGCCTGGGCGATGCCCTGGGCCAGCCCGCCGTGCACCTGGCCCTCGACGATCAGCGGGTTGATCACCTTGCCGATGTCGTCCACGGCCACGTACGAGCGGATCGTCACCATGCCGGTCTCGGTGTCCACCTCCACCGCGCACAGGTGGGTCCCGTGCGGGAAGGAGAAGTTGTCCGGGTCGTAGGTGGCTTCGGAGTCCAGGTTGGGCTCCACGCCGTCGGGCAGGTTGTGCGCGGCGAACGTGGCCAGCGCGACCTCCTGGATGGAATGGCCCTTTTCCGGGTCGCCGCGCACCTGGAGCCGTCCGTGGACGAACTCGATGTCGTTCTCGCTGGCTTCCAGCATGTGCGCGGTGATCCGCTTGGCCTTCGCGATCACCTTGTCGCAGGCGCCGACCAGGGCCATGCCGCCCACGGTCAGGGAACGCGATCCGTAGGTGTCCATGCCCTTGGCCGCGACCTGGGTGTCACCGTGCAGCACCCGGATGTCCTCGAACGGCACGCCAAGCTGGTCGGACACGATCTGGCTCCATGCCGTCTCGTGGCCCTGGCCGTGCGCGCTGGACCCGGTGACCACCTCGACCTTGCCGGTGGGCAGCATCCGGATCGAGGCGTGCTCCCAGCCGCCCGCGCCGTAGGCCAGCGAGCCGAGCACCCGGGACGGGGCCAGCCCGCACATCTCGGTGTAGGTGGACACCCCCAGGCCGAGGCGGACCGGGTCGCCGTCCAGGTTCCGTTCGGCCTGCTCCTGCCGCAGCGCGTCGTAGCCGAACAGTTCCTTCGCCCTGGCCGTGGCCGCCTCGTAGTTGCCCGAGTCGTACTGCAGCGTGGCGATCGTGGTGTACGGGAACTCCTCGTGCTTGATCCAGTTACGCTCGCGCACCTCCAGCGGGTCCATGCCCAGTTCGGCCGCGAGCTCGTCCATGATCCGCTCGATCGCGAAGGTGGCCTCGGGCCGCCCCGCGCCCCGGTAGGCGTCGGTGGGCATCTTGGTGGTGAACACGCCGGTGCACTTGAACGAGTACGCGTCCATCTTGTAGATGGCCGGGAACATGAACGCGCCGAGCAGTGGCACGCCCGGCGTGACCAGCATCAGGTAGGCGCCCATGTCGGCGAGCAGGTCCACGTCCAGGCCGCGCAGCCGGCCGTCGGCGTCGGCCGCGATCCGGATCCGCTGCCACTGGTCCCGGCCGTGGTGCACGGTCAGGTTGCCCTCGCTGCGGGACTCGGTCCACTTGACCGGCCGGCTCAGCTTGCGCGTGACCAGCAGCGAAAGTACCTCTTCGGCGGTGACCTGCAGCTTGGAGCCGAACCCGCCACCGACGTCCGGCGCGATCACCCGGATGTTCTGCTCACCGATCCCGGTCACCAGGGCCAGCATGACCCGCAGCACGTGCGGGATCTGGGTGGCCGACCAGATCGTGAACTCCCCGCCCTCGCACATCGCCACCACCGCGCGCGGCTCCATGGCGCTGGGGATCAGCCGCTGCTGGCGGTAGGTGCGCTCGATCACCACGGGCGCGTCGCGGAAGGCCGCGTCCATGTCGCCCTGGGCGAAAGGCCATACAAAGCTCTTGTTGCCCTCCGCGTGCACCTTCGGCGAGCCCTCGTCCAGTGCCGTCCTGATGTCGAGCACCGGGGGCAGTGGCTCGTAGCTGACGTCCACCACGGCCGCGGCGTCCGCCGCCGTATACCGGTCCCTGGCCACCACGACCGCGACGGCCTCGCCGACGTAGCGGACCTCGTCGGTGGCCATCGGCGGGTGAGCCGGGATCACGATGTCCTCGGTGACCGGCCAGGCGCACGGCAGGCTGCCCTGCTCCTCGGCGAAGTCGGCGCCGGAGAAGGCGGCGATCACCCCGGGCATGGCCCGGGCCGCGGACAGGTCCACCGAGGTGATCCGCGCGTGCGCCATCGGGCTGCGCACGAACGCCATGTGCAGCATGCCGGGCAGCACGAGGTTGTCGGTCCAGTTCGTCTGGCCGGTGACCAGCCGGGCGTCCTCCTTGCGGAGCCGGGCCTGGCCGACTTCGGCCTGGGCTGCCTGGGTATCGGTGGTCATGAGGTGGCTCCCGACTCCGCCGCGCGCCGGACGGCGCGGACGATGTTCTCGTATCCGGTGCACCGGCACAGGTTGCCCTCGAGCCCTTCCCGGATCTCCTGGTCGTTAGGGTGCGGGTTGGTGCGCAGTAGGTCGGCCGCGGCCATGATCATCCCCGGCGTGCAGTAGCCGCACTGGAGCGCGTGCTCGGCATGGAACGCCTGCTGCAGCGGGTGCCACTGCCCGTTCGAGATGCCCTCGATCGTGGTGATTTCCGCCCCGTCGGCCTGTACCGCGAGGACAGAGCAGCTTTTGACCGATACGCCGTTCATGTGGACCGTGCATGCGCCGCAGTTGGACGTGTCACATCCGACGGGCGTACCGGTCTTGCCGACGCGCTCCCTCAGATAGTGCACCAACAGCAGGCGGGGCTCCACATCATCGGTGTAGGTGACCCCGTCGACCGTGACGGTAATGTTCGCCATTTAAACGGACTCCTCCCGGGACGCTAGTTGCGCCACAGGCCAAACCTAGGCCCGCCGGGGGCAGCCGCACCAGCCCCTCTTGGACGTCGGTGACCTGCCGCGATCCCGCCGATCCGTGATTCAGCCGAACCGGCCGTTGACGTAATCGGCCGTTCGGGGGTCCTTCGGCGAGCCGAACACTTCCCCGGTCGGCCCCGCCTCCACGATGTACCCCGGGGTGTCCTCCGCCGCGAGAAAGAAGGCGCACTTGCGCGACACCCGCTGCGCCTGCTGCATGTTGTGGGTGACGATCACGATCGTCACCTGGTTCTCCAGTTCGGCGATGGTCTCCTCGATCCGGTTGGTGGAGGTCGGGTCGAGTGCCGAGCACGGCTCGTCCATGAGCAGGACATCGGGGGACACGGCCAGCGCACGGGCGATGCACAGCCGCTGCTGCTGGCCGCCGGACAGGCCGCCGCCGGGGGCCCGCAGCCGCTTGCGGACCTCGTTCCACAGCCCGGCCCGCCGCAGGCTGACCTCGACCAGCGCGTCCTTATTGGGCACCCTGATCCCCGCCAGCTTCAGGCCGCTGGCGACGTTGTCGTAGATGGACATGGCCGGGAACGGGTTGGGCTTCTGGAACACCATGCCGATCTTCCGCCGCACGTCGGAGGGGCGGGTGCCGGGGCTGTAGATGTCGTCGGAGCCGAGCAGCACCTCGCCGCCCAGGCTGGCGGCGGGCACCATCTCGTGCATGCGGTTGAGGATGCGCAGGAAGGTGGACTTGCCGCAGCCGGACGGCCCGATGAGCGCGGTGACGGTGCCCGGTTCCATGGTGAGCGAGACACGTTCAAGCACCTTGTGGCTGCCGAACCAGGCAGAGACGTTCCGTGCCTCCAGGCCGATCAGGCGCTTCGGCGCGAACAGGGGGTCACCGGGGCGGCCGTATTCGAGCACGGCCGTGTCCGGGCCCCTGGGCGTCATGATGCTCAGCCCCTCGTTCGCTCCGTCGCTGGCCGGGGAACCGGCCTGGCCGGCGGGCGGGTACGCGGGTGCGTCGTACAACGTTTCGTCTCCCGTGCGCTGCGCTGGGACATCGGTCATCGGCTGGCCCCCCGTGTCGTGGCCCTGGCCGGGCTCCGGCATCCGCATCATCGGTTAGTACACATTCGGCAGCAGAGCCGAGAGGCTCTGGTAGAGGCACCACAACACGGCGATCGCGAGCGGCACCGCGGCCAGGTAGGCCGCCCACAGGTTCCACCGGAGCGCGGCGTAGGTGCCGACCGCGGACACCGCGGCCAGCGCGACGCCCCAGATGAACGTGAGCACCAGCGCCCCGTCGTCGCCGGCCAGCGCCAGTTCCGGCGCGTTGAGCACGCGCACCACCGGGGGCCCGGGCCGGGTGACCGAGACCAGCCGGGCGTCCACGTCCACGTAGTAGCCGGGCACAACCGGCGAGGCGGCCGTGACCAGCACCAGCCGGTTGGGTGCCGGGTCGTCGATGCGCACCGCCTGGCTGCTGCCCAGCGCGGCGACCCGGTAGACCGACCTGCCCTGGCCGGTGATGGTCACGATGACATCGCCCGGGCGCAGCTCGTCGAGCCGGGCGAACGGCGCGCCGAAGGTGGCGCGGCGGCCGAAGATCTCGCTGACCCCCGCCTGCCCGGGCATCGGGGTGTCCCGCAGGTGGCCAGGGCCGAGCGTCATGTTCTCCGGGCTGGTCCCCTGCACCACGACCATGTCGCGGATCCCGATGGCGGGGATGTCAAGCACGGCTACCGGCGAGCCGGGGGAGGTGGGGCCGAGCGGAGCGACCTGGTTGGCCAGTTCGTTCTGCAGCTGGGTGTAGAGGATCGTCTGGGAGCGTGCCTCCTGCACGCCGGACAGGAAGTACAGGTACCCGGCGAGGCCGAGCGCGAGGACGGCCAGCAGCAGCAGCCCGACGCCGAACGCCTGCAGGATCGGCCGCTCCGGGCCGCGGGCCGGAGCCGGAGCCGCGGCCGGGGCCGGCGCCGGCTCTGGGGGAGCGCCCGGGGCGGGACCGGGTTCGCCGGCGGCCCCCCCGCCAGGGACCGGCCCGGCCAGGACGGTGTCAGCCACGTGCCTGCCCACGGCGGCGGCGCAGCCAGGCCGCCAGGCCCGGCGGCAGCGCCACCGCCAGTACGATCCCGAACGCGGTGAGTGCGCCGAGCGCCGCCTGGTTGGAATGGTCCCCGGCCAGGTTCACCACCACCCCCGTCACCGGTCCCGTGGCGCTCGTGGTGGTACCCGTGCCGGTGCCGCCGGTCCCGGTCGTGCCCGCGGCCGCGCTGGCCGAGGAGCTCGCCTTCGGCCCGGCAGAATTGGCGCTCGCGCCGGTGGCCACGGCCTTGCCGTTCTTCACCACGCAGTTCAGCGGCGCGCCCAGCTTCTGGCACGGTGACGGGAACGGCGCGGTGGCCAGCAGGATGTTCCTGCCGTTCTGCATCGTCGGGTTATTGCACTTTTCCAGGGCGCTGATCGTCGGGATCGCCACGTGCCCGGGAATCTTGCCGTCCTGGATGAGCCCGCCCTCCACCAGGTTCTTCGGCAGCGGCGAGTAGCCGAGCTGGGGCATCTGTTTCTGGCCGCCGCAGAGCAGGAAGTTGACCCAGGTGCTCAGCGTCGCGCCCTTGGCGTTGGTGAAGTTGGTGGGCTCGGTGGTGCCCTGGCGCGGCACGATCAGGTAGCTGTAGCTGGACATCGGGTAGTTCCGCGGGTCCGTGAAGCGGTACAGCAGGTGCAGGTCCTGCTGGAGGAAGTTCGGGCTGTTCTTGTTGTTGTTGATGATGGCCTTCGTGAGCGCCACGGCCACGTTCTGCGGGGTGGGGCCGACGAAGTAACCGGCCGGGTTGAGCACCTGCACCACCGGATAGTGGGCGTTGAGCGCGTAGGCGTACTCGTCATAGCCGATCGAGCCGTTGCCGAAGCTGGAGGTGATGTAGGTGATGACGTTGTTGGATCCGTTCTCCGCCTTGGCGTTGCCGAACTGCGGGTAGAACTCGGTCTGCCCGCACGGCGGCGAGATTCCCGGGTGGACCTTGTCACAGAACGAGTTCCACTGCGACGGGAACAGGCTGGCCATCCACAGCGTGAAGAAGTACGTGGCACCCGAGCCGTCCGACCGGATGACCGGCGTGATCGGCAGGTTCGGCAGCTGGGCACCGTAGATCTTGGTGATCCGCTTGTCGTCCCAGTTGGTGATCGCCCCGGTGAAGATCTCCATGATCGTCTTCGGGTCGAGCCGGAGGTTGGTGATCAGCTTGCCGCCCACGGTGATGTGGTAGATGAGCGCGGTGCCGCCGGCGGTATCCGGGATGTAGGAGTAGCCCTGGGACGGGTGCTCGGCGCCGGTGCCGCCCAGCTTGTCCTGGCCGTTGCGGAACGGCGGGTCCGAGCCGGCGAAGTCGTCCTGGTTGGCCATGTAGTCGCCGCGTCCGGCGGCCGAGCCGTCCGGGTTGTAGTTGACCACGATGCCGTTGGGCCGGACGTCCTGGGACCACTGGTCGATCGCGACCGAGGCCCACGAGGAGCCGGACCCGCTGACCGGCACGAAACTGCCGGCCTGGGCCGGCATGGTGGGCAGCATGCTTGCCAGTACGACGGCTGCCCCGGCGCTGAGCACCGCCGTCGCGCGTGCCCGCCACTTGGGCATCATGACTTCCTCCTCAGTCCCAAACGGAGTCGTGTCCTACGGCCCCAGGCGGCGCCGTCCCGGCGCAGCCTGCGCAACCGGGCAGCGGCCTCGGCTGGGTCGGCGCCGACCAGCGAGGACGAGCCGGCCAGGGCGGCGAGCCCGCCGAGGATCAGCAGCGCGGGCAGGGCGTATCGGGTGATGGTGGCCGGCGACACGTGCGCCAGCGGCACCATGCTGATCGGCGGGCCCCCGTCCCCCGGGTTGACCTTTGGCAGCGACACGGACCCGCCCGGGCTGGTAGAAGGCGACGGGACGGCTGCGGCCGGAGTGGTGGCGCCTGTCCCCGGATTGGTTGTGCCGGGTGTGGTGGTGGCGCCGGTCTGGTTCAGCACCGCGACGGCGTCCTTCACCGTCTTGGCGGCCATGCTGGCCGGCAGCGGCAGGTAACCCGGCGGAAGCTGCCCGGGCTGTACGCCCTGTTTCTGGCCGGCCCCGGCGGCGAAGTCCAGCCAGCGGGCGATCGCCGCCGCCCTGTTGTGCGGAGTCCCGCTGGTGGGCACCATCGCGTAGATCACCATGGTCAGCGGATAGGCGGCCTTGTTGGTGCTGGCCAGGTTCACCTGCTGGGTGCCGCTGCCGGTGCTCTGCATGTCCTGCAGTGCCGCGGCCATCGCGGAGTTGGTCGGCGATACATAGGTACCGGTGCCGTTGGGGACCGCCGCGACCGGGAAGCGGAACGCGGCGGAGTCGCCCTGGTCCAGGATGGCGAACAGCGCCCGCTGCCCCGGCGGCTGGATCGGGTCCTTGGGGAAGTTGCCGAACTGGTCCTTTTCCCAGCTCGTGCCGGGCTCCCAGTTCTCCGCCTGGTAGGCGGCGGCCAGACTCAGCGGGAATACCGGGCTGTACCGGTGCTGGATGACCGGGTAGGAGTCCTGCGCGCTGAACGAGTCGGTGGGGTAGGTCGTGTTCTCGTAGTCGGTGTTGATGTGCATGCCCCAGGGGTCGAACTGGCCGGTCAGGAACGAGGCGGCGTCGGAGTTGGCGTCGATCCAGCGGGTCACGCTCCAGGTCATGTCGCTGTGCCCGGACTGCACCGTGGGTACCTGGAACGCCCCGCCCAGGCCGGAGACCGGCTGCACCGACGGGTTGAGCTGCTGGAATTCCTGGTCGGCGAACAGCGTCTGCGGATTGCCGTCCACGGCGTCGTCGCAGCCGATGCCGGTCGGCGGCGGCGGGGCGGAGCACGGCACGCCCTCGTTCTGGAAGTCGTAGGACTGGGTGAGCAGCTTGAGGACCAGGCGCTGGTCCAGCTTGAGGCCGGTGACCGGCAGCCCGGTGGTGGGATCGTCCACCCAGTACGCGATGGATACCGCGGACACCGCTATCGGGGCATAGAGATAGTGCCGTTTCGGGACGATGCCCTGAACGCTGGCCGGCCGGGTGGTGAGCGCCACGTCGGTGAGCCCTCCGGCCGCCTCCTGGACCGCGAGTGGCTCGGGGACCTGGGAGTTGTACTGGATGGTCAGCCCGTGCGACCCGCTGCACAGGCCTGCCACCCAGGAATTCATCGCCCTGGCCAGCATCGGCGACCCGGCAGCGGTGAACGCGGCGTTCTTGAGCGGGCAGGCGTTCGGGGTGGGGGCGAAGCTCAGCGGTATCACGATCCGGTCGTTCCACGAGCAGGTGTTGAACGTCGCACCGAAGTCGAGCTGGCCGATCGCGAAGAAATGGTCCTGCGAATGGTCCGTGCAAACCGGTGGACTCGCCAGTACGTTGCCACCCTGCGCCGGGACGATCACCAGCGAGCAGGCGTGCTTCTGGTCGCAGCCGAGGAAGTGGTTCTCCACCCCCGTGTAGATCTCGATGTCGGCCTGGCCGGTGCCATCCGGCGCGGTGGTCGCGTACACGGTGTTCATCGGGCCGTCCGTGCCACTACCGCCGGTGACGCCACCGTTGGTGGCGCCGTAGCAGTCCGCGGAGCTTGCCGGGTTCGAGCCGGCGCATTCGGCGATCATCATCGGGTAGAGCGTGGAGCTCGGCCCGTATGGCGTGTTGGTGCTCGGCGTGAAGTTGGCCCAGTTCACCTGCACCATCTGGTTCACCAGGTTGCTGGTCTGGTCTACGGTGACGCAGCTCGCGGTCGGCAGTGGCTTGCCGGTGGACGGATCCCACAGCTGCGGGCCGGTGACGGTGGTCCCCGAACCGGTGCAGCCGGATGCCGCGGCCGCGGGGGCGGTCGCGCTGGCCGCGGCCCTGCCCGGATGTGCCAGGCCGGGCAGCATCAGCAGCCCGCCGGCGAGCGACGCCAGGCCGGCCAGGGCGAGCACCCGGCGGGGCCGGAAGGCCGGAGGAGACAGGCTACGCATGCGCTCTCCAGAGATTTCCATGCAGTACGGAATGGCCCCGGCCCGGTGACGGAGGAACCGGGCCGTAGGCCACCGGGGGGTTCCGGGGGGTCGCTCCCCCGGGCGCAGGACCGTGGCCGGCCGGGTCCCGCGGTCATGCCCGGGCCCCCTGCCGCGCCAGTTGCCGGCGCTGCCGCCTGGTCAGTTCCCCCGGCGCCGCGCCGCCGAGCCTGCGGGCCAGGGCGAACAGCAGGAGCACGACGACGACCAAGGCCACGGCGGCCCCGAACGCACGGGTGACGATGGTGGCGTTGACCGCCTCGATATGCGCGTACTCCCAGATATAAAGCGGCAGGCTGACCTGGGGTCCGCTCAGCGGGTTGAGGTTGAACTCCTTGGTCACGCCGGACACCACGAGCACCGGCGCGGTCTCGCCGATGCCGCGGGCCATGGCGAGCACCACGGCGGTGGCCAGGCCGGCCCGCGCGGTGGGCAGCACGACGTTCAGCACCGTGCGCCACTGACTGGACCCGAGCGCGTACGAGGCCTCCCGCAGCGTTCCCGGCACCAGCCGGATGACCACCTCGGAGGCCCGGGCGACGATCGGCATCATGGTGATCGCCAGCGCCAGCGACGCGGCCAGCCCGCTCTTCTGCATGCCGAGGGTCAGGATGAACAGCGCGTAGATGAACAGGCCGGCGATGACGTCGGGCAGTGCGGTCATCGCCTCGACGATGGTCCTGGTCGGCCGTGCCAGCTTGCCGCCGACCTCGGCGAGGAAGGTGGCGGCGAGCAGGCCCAGGGGCACCGAGAACAGGGTGCCCAGGCCGATCTGCTCCAGCGTGCCGACGATCGCGTGCAGCACACCGCCGACCGATAGCGGCTGGAGTGGGCCGGCGTAGGCCATCGACTGGGTCCAGAAGTTCAGATGCAGTGCCGCGTGCAGGCCCCTGGCCACCACGAACAGCACCTGACCGAGCACGATGGTCACCGACAGGATGCCACCGGTGGTGAAGGCGACCAGGGCAACCTTGTGGCTGACCTCGCGGGCGTCCCACTGCAGCCGTGCCATGGCCGCGTACATGAGCAGGAACACCGCGTACCAGCACAGCCAGAAGCCGAGCACCCCGGAGAACGGCAGGACCCGCTCGTAGAGCACCCAGACCAGGCCGAGCGCGCTCAGTACGGCGCCGCCCAGGGTGGCCGCACCGGCGGGGGTGACCTGGGAGATCCGTACCTTGGTCTCGGCGGCCAGGTAGGCGGCGCTGTCCGGGGAGGCGACCTTGCGGGGAACGTCCTCGGCGGGGGCGGCTGGCTGGGAGCCGTGGGTGAGCATGCGTCAGTCCGCCGATGCGGTCGCGCCGGACCGCGACCTGTTGATGATCATCGCGGCGAACGTGTTGACGATCAGGGTCATCACAAAGAGCACGAGCCCGCCGGCCATCAGCGCGGAGATCTCCTTGGCACCGGCCACGAAGAAGTGGTTCGCGATCATGACCGTGATCGAGTTACCGCCGCTCTCCAGCACGTGGTAGTTGAAGACGAAGCTGGGGGTGAGGATGAACGACATCACGATGGTCTCGCCGAGCGCCCGGCCCAGGCCCAGCATGCTCGCGCCGATCATGCCCGACCGGCCGTACGGCAGCACGACGGTCTTGATCATGCCCCAGCGGGTCGAGCCGAGCGCGTAGGCGGCCTCCCGCTCACCCTGCGGGGCCTGCGAGAACACCTGCCGCGACAGCGAGGCGACGATCGGTATCACCAGCAGCGACACCGCCACGGCGGCGATGAAGGTGGCATTGGCGTACTCGCTGGGGTAGTTGGCCAGCCGGAAGACAAAGAACGGGATGAACGCCATGTGATGGCTGAGCCAGGAGTCAAAGCCGAGGATGCGCGGCATCAGGAAGAACACCGCGAACAGCGCGACGATGATGCTGGGTACCGCCGCCATCAGGTCCATCAGCGCGATGAGGGCGCGGCGGAGCCTGGGCGGCGCGTACTCGGAGATGAAGATCGCGGTGGCGATCCCGACCGGCACCGCGATCACCATTGCGAAGAGTGCCGCCAGAATGCCCAGCGGGAGTATCGCCGCGATGCCGAACTGGTTGGTGCTGATGAACCAGGTGGACGTGGTGAAGAAGCCGAAGCCCATCGCCCGGAGCGCGGTGGCCGCACGGAAGATCAGGAAGACCAGGATCAGCCCGGTGATGAGGAAGACGGCCAGGCCCGCGGAGCGCAGGATGCCGCGAAAGATCTTGTCGCTGAAGGCTACCGGCGCAACGATGACCCGCGGCTTGTCTTCGGCGGCTGCAGGTTGCTGCCCGGGCGTCAGCGCAACGGCCATGATGGTGTGCCTCCCGCATCCGGTTCGGCTGTGCCGCCAGCCGTGATGCCCGCCCCGGGCAGTCTCATGGTGTCCCGCAAAGATTGCATTTCAGGCTATTTCCGGGTGAACGAATAGGGAACAGCTAACGACGTGAACAGATGAGGAAGAGATGGCGACGGAGAAACGGCTGCCGCAGGTGCCGGCCGTGGCCCGCGGGCGGGACGCCGGGGAGAGGCGTCCCGCCCGCAGGCTGGCCGGGCCTGGTCTCCTCAGGAGGCCAGGCCGCACAGCGGTGACAGCAGGAACCCGTAGTTCTTCAGGTCGGCCTTGGCGGTCGCGGCCGAGCAGTCCCACCCGGGGACCGCGGCCGAGGCCGAGGCGAACTGCGGCTCCAGGTAGGCGGGAATGTGATCCGGGGTGGTCGAGTCGTAACGGACCACGTCATAGATCGTGTTGAGGAACGCGGCCGAGAAGCTCGGGTTGATCGTCGTGGCCTTGCCCGTGCCCGTGGTCGGTGCGGTGCCGTTGATCGAGTTGACCTTCAGCGTGCCGTGCTCGTTGCAGCCGAACTGGTTCAGGCCCGCGGTGGGCACGCACACCACGCCGCTGGCGTTCGGGGTGCACGAGGAGTTCAGGCAGGCGGCGGAGTGGAACTTCTGGGAGATGAACTTGGCCACCGAGTAAGGCACGATCGCCTGGGGCGTCTTCAGCAGCGGGTCCACCCCCTGGTTCTGCTGCACCGAGCTGTTCACGCACGAGCCCGGGCTGGCGACGCCGATCGCGGCCAGGAACGAGTTTCGGATCCCGGACCCGGTCTGCGGCAGGAAGGCCTGGATCGCCGCGCTCTTGCCGCCGACCTGGCTCCAGTTGGTGTCGGTGCAGTTGTAGATCGCGGCGAGCTGGGCCGTGGTCAGGTTGGCCGGCGCGTCGGTGGTCGTCTGGGTCGCGTAGCTGATCGCGTCCTCAGCCAGCGTCACGAACGCGATGCCGCCGGGGCCGAACGCCGGGTCGCTGGACGAGCGGCCGCGGGCCGACCTGGCGAAGTCGATGCAGAACTGCTTGCCGTCGCTGGTCTTGGCGTTCGCGTCGAACGCCGTGATGCCCGCCGAGGAACCGTCGGGGCGCGCGATCGAGGAGCAGCCCGACTTGGTGGTGATCGAGTCCCCGACCGCCCCGGTGACCGGGTTGGTAGCGTCCCAGTTGTATTCCTGGATGGCCCCGGCCTTGAGCGCGGCGTTGTAATCCCCGCTGAACTGGTCGCCGAGGGACTGATCGGTGTCCGCACCGACGCCCACGGCCGCGGTCTCCGCCGGCGCGGCGAGGACGGACACCTTGGTCGGCACGGTGCTTCCGCCGCTGCAGTGGAGCGTGACCGTGTAGCTGGCCGGCGACGCGGGCCAGTCCCCGGAGAGCTTGACCTTGTTGGCGTTCTTGATGGCGTTGACCGTGGCCGGGAGCGCCGGGCTCGACGTCACGGAGGACACCGTGTTGCCCGTGGGACAGGCCGTCAGGCCCACGGCCGTCTCGACGCCGGCCGGGATCTTCTTGGTGACGGTCGCGGCCTGGGCGGCGGCCGTGAGGCCTAGTACGCCTAGTACGGTCGCGGTGGCCAAGGCGCCCGCGAGCGCCTTGTGGATTCTGCGCATGCTCGTTTCCTCTTGCTGGTGGGTCGGGGAAACCCCTGGCCATGAGCCACCCTGCCGATGGGCAGTCAAAGCTTCCTATATTTCCTACTGAGTTACAAGAGAAAACCTTGTGAAGTAGCCAGTACTTTCGGTTACAAGCGACAACCCGCCACAACTGGCTACTTTTCTTCTGCCCGTGTGCGGGCAGCGCCGGTGCCACCGCGTTCCGGCCGCCGGGCATCAAAGCGGTGTGGCGCCGGGAACGTGTCCCGGCGCCACACCGGCGCTAGATCTCCGAGGTCAGCCGGTCACACCGCAGAGCGGGGTCACCAGGAATCCGTAGTTCTTCAGGTCGGTCTTGGCCTGCGCGTTCGTGCAGACGAAGCCCGAGGAACCGAAGATCGGCTCGAGGTTGACGCCACCGACCGCGCCGGCCTCGAGCCCGGGATGTGGTCGCTGGTGTTCGGGTCGAAGGGCACCACCTCGAACACGGTGCGCTGGAAGGTGGCCGGGAAGGCCGAGTTGATCACGGTGGCCAGGCCCTTGCCTGTAGTGGGCGCGACGCCGTTGATCTGCTTGAGCACCATGGTGCCTCGCGTGTTGCAGCCGAACAGGTTCTGGTGCGCGGTCGGGTGACATGCGATGCCGCTGGCGTTCGGCGTGCAAGCGGAGTTCAGGCAGGTAGCGGAGTGGAATCTCTCGGCGATGTACTTGCCGATGGAGTAGGGGAAGATCGCGTCGGGGTCGTTGAGTACGGGGTTGACGCCCTCGTTCTCTTCCAGGGTGCCGTTGTCGTCGCTGACGCAGGAGCCTGGGGTGGCGACGCCGATGGCGCCGAGGAAGAAGGAGCGGGTGCCGGAGCCGGACTGGGGGATGAAGGCGTGGATGGGGGCGTTTTTGCCGCCGACCTGGTTCCAGTTGGTGTCGGTGCAGTTGTAGATCGCCGCGAGCTGCGCCGCGGTGAGTGTGGCCGGGGCGTTGGTGGTTGCCTGGGCGGCCCAGGTGACGGCGTCACCGGCGAGGTCCACGAACGCGATGCCGCCGGCCGCGAATGGCGGGTCGGTGGAGGCGCGGGCGCGTGACGACCGGGCGAAGCTGATGCAGTTGGTGCCGGAGACCACCTGACTGCTGGTGAGCGCGGTGATGCCGGCCGAGGAGCCGTCCGGGCGCGCGATGGCCGCGCAGCCACCGCCCTTGACCTGGATGGAGTCGCCGATGGCCCCGGTGTTGGGGTTGGTGGCGTCCCAGCTGTACAGGTGCGTGGCCGTGACCGCCTTGCCGACGTTGTAGTCGGCGCTGAACTGGTCGAGCAGGTTCTGGATGGTGTCCGAGCCCACACCCGTGGCGTCCTTCAGCGCCGGAGCGGCCGACACCGTGATCTTGGAGGCGGGATGCGTTCCGCCGCTGCAGTGGACCGTGAAAGTGGTCGAGCCGGTGCTGAGCCAGTCGCCTGCCAGCTTGGCCTTGTTCGCGTTGATGACCACGTTGACGGAGCCGGGCGGTGCCGGTGTCACCGACGTGACCGTGTTTCCCGACGGGCAGGCCGGCAGGTTGACGGCCGTCTCCACCCCGAGCGGGACCGTGGGGTCATGGATCTTTGCAACGGTGGGTTGCGCCTGAGCGGCGGCGGAAAGGCCTAGCGTGGCCAGCACTGCTGCACTGGCAGCGGCACCCGCGAGCACCGGACGGACAGTTCGCATTCGCGCCCTCCTTGACACGTGCGCATGCTGGCATCCCCGGATTCCGCTGAATCGGCGCCTGCCAGCGCGGCTCAGTTTCTCCCGGTTTGTGGCATATAAGAAGGAACAGGGAAAGACCGAAAGTTGACGTCTGGGTTAACTGGCAAGCGCTGACCTCGGCGTTCTCGCTAAACGCAGCCGTGCCGTGACGACTCGCCAGAATCCCGGCGCTGGCCTGGGATAACTTCCAACGTCGCAGAAGTGGAACAGACCTTCTCCGCGGCCTATATCGTGTCCGCGACACCCACCGGAAATGTTCCCTTAACCATGCGTTCGGCGGGTGCACACCGCCCAGGCGTCCAGCGGGTAAACGCCGCATTTCGCAGCGGATTTCATGGGATCCGCGTGGCAAGCCGAAACGGGCCATGTGGTCAGCCGGAATTCGATTTTCTTTCCGTCACGCCGTGTCGAGGACCTGGAAAGTTTCCGCGAGGCTCCCCTCGGGCAGGCCGCCCGCGGCAGCCGCGGCGGCCAGTCGGGTGCGCAGGAACTCCTCCAGCTTGTCCATGTGCCCGGTCTGGCTCTCGTGCGCGCGCAGCGCGGCAAGCTTGCGGTCGAACGTGCCGGTCACGTCGACATAGCGGTTGGGCACGGGCCCACCGGGCAGCCACACCTCGCGCACCGACCATGGTTCCAGGCCCTCGTCGGTGCGCAGTTCCCCGAACGCGTACGGGTTGCGCGCGTCGGGGTAGACCGCGTCCAGTGCGGCCGAGCCCACCGCGCGGTGGTCCGGGTGGCTCACTCCGATCCGGGCATAGTTGCGCTCCGGGCTTGGGCACACCAGCCGGTCGGGCCGGACCTGCCGTATCACCCGCGCCAGGTCCTTGCGCAGCCCGAGGGTGGCCTCCACCTGCCCGTCCGGGTAGCCAAGGAACCGCAGGTCGCTGACGCCCACGCAGGCGGCGGCCGCGGTCTGCTCCTTGCGCCGCAGCGGCGCCATCTCCGAGCGCGGCACGGCATCGTCATGCCCGCCCGCATCCCCGTCGGTCACGATGCAGTACACGACCTCGATGCCCGCATCGGTCCACCCCGCGATCGTCCCCGCCGCGCTGAAATCCACATCATCCGGATGCGCCGCAATCACCAAAACCCGCTGAACCTCACTGTCACTAAGCACACCCAGATCCTACGAACCCGTCCTCCCCGGGGTCGGCCTGCGGGGCGGGTCCGCGCGTGCGCCCGCGGGCTGGCATGACAGATCCACGGTTGCCCGCCGTCGGCCCGAGACGGGTGAAGGCGGCCACCGAGCGTCGGCCACGCTACGCCCGCGGCCTCCCGCCCGGCCCCCACCAAGGCCGGCAGCCGGCTTCCCGTCGAAGCCTAGATCCGAACCACCTCACGCTTCCTCTCAGCAGGCAGGTTCGGCGGCACCAGCCTCAAACCCCCGCACGCTCCCGTCCCCGGCAAGCTGGTTCCGCGGCGTCCAGCCCTCATCCCCGCACGCTCCGTCCCCGGCAAGCTGGCTCCGTAGCGTTCAGCCCGAATCCCCCGCACGCTCCCGTCCCCGGGCAAGCTGGCTGGTTCGGCGGCGCCAGCCCCGAACCACATCCCGCTTCCCCCTACCTGGTCTGCGCCATCCTCCCGTCGGTGCCCAGCCGCGAGCAACATCCCGCGTCCGGCGGCGCCCCACGAGCGAGACGCCGCCGACAAACGCTGCAAGTGGAGTCAGTCCAAGGACGACATCACGTGCTTGACCCGGGTGTAGTCCTCGAACCCGTACATCGACAGGTCCTTGCCGTACCCCGAGTGCTTGAACCCACCATGCGGCATCTCCGCTACCAGCGGGATGTGCGTATTGATCCACACGCAGCCGAAGTCCAGCCCGCGCGCCATCCGCATGGCCCGCCCGTGATCCGAGGTCCACACCGAGGACGCGAGGCCGTACTTGGTCCCGTTCGCCCAGGTCAGGGCCTCCGCCTCGTCGCTGAACTGCTGCACGGTGATGACCGGGCCGAACACCTCGTTCTGGATGATCTCGTCGTCCTGCGCCAGCCCGTCCACGACGCTCGCCTCGAAGAAGAAGCCGCGCGCCCCGGTCTTGTGGCCGCCGGCCAGCACCTTGGCGTGGTCGGGCAGCCGGTCAAGGAACCCGGAGACCCGTTCGAGCTGGGTCGCGTTGTTCAGCGGGCCGAAGTCCGCATCGGGGTTGTCTGGGCCGGCCACGGTCTGGCCGCGGGCCTGATCGGCGAGGGCCTCGGCGAGCGCGTCGTGCACGCCCGGGGCGGCCAGCACCCGCGTCGCCGCGGTGCAGTCCTGCCCCGCGTTGAAGTACCCGGCGATGGCGACCGCTTCCGCGACCTTGGCCACGTCGGCGTCGTCGAACACGATGACCGGAGCCTTGCCGCCGAGTTCCAGGTGGACCCGCTTGAGATCGCCCGCGGCCGCGACCGCGACCTCCTTGCCCGCCCGCACGCTGCCCGTGATCGACACCATCTGTGGCACGGGGTGGGCGACAAGTGCGCGGCCGGTGTCCCGGTCGCCGCAGACCACGTTGAACACACCGTGCGGCAGGAACTCGCTCATCAGCTCGGCCATGAGCAGCGCACTGACCGGCGTGGTGTCGGACGGCTTGAGCACCATGGTGTTGCCCGCGGCGAGCGCCGGGGCCCACTTCCACACCGCCATCATCATCGGGTAGTTCCACGGCGTGACCGCCGCGCATACCCCGATCGGCTCGCGCCGGATGAACGAGGTGAACCCGGACATGTACTCGCCCGCCGACCGGCCTTCCAGCATCCGGGCCGCGCCAGCGAAGAACCTGATCTGGTCCACCATCGGGGGGATTTCTTCCGAGGCGGTCAGCGCGAGCGGCTTGCCGGTGTTCCGGGACTCGGCCTTGACGAATTCGTCGGCGCGGGACTCGATCGCATCGGCGATCTTGAGCAGGGCCAGGCTGCGTTCGGCGGGCGTGGTGTCCCGCCATCCCTCGAAGGCGGCCGCGGCCGAGGACACGGCCGCGTCGACCTCGGCCTCCCCGGACACGGGTGCCGTGGCGAACACCTCGCCGGTACTCGGGTTGATCAGCTCGGAGCGCTTATCGAAGGACAGGTCCGTCCACTGGCCGCCGATAAAGTTCTGCAGGTCCTCAGCCACGACGCCTCCGTTTTGTAGTGAAAGTTCTTTACTGCCCGGCCGGGGCGCGTTCCTCGCACGCCCACGGCGAGCCGTAGTCGGTGAGCAAGTCCAGGAACGGACCCGGGGGCAGCGCCTCGGGGCCCAGTACCCCGGCGCCTGACCACGCGCCCGAGTCGATCAGTTCGAGAGCCACGACCGGGTTCACCGCCGTCTGCCAGACCACGGCCTGGGACCCGTACTCGGCCATGGACCAGGCGTTGTCCACCACATGATGAAGGTAGACCTCGCGCGGGGCGCCGTCGGTGCCGGTACCGGTGACCCAGGTGCCCGCACAGGTGAGACCGGTCATCTTGTCACCGAGCGTAGCCGGGTCGGGCAGGCAGGCCGCGACCACGTCCCGCGGCGACACGCTCGCGCCACCGACGCTGACCGGATCCGTTCTGTCGAGGCCGAGCTTGTGCAGGGTCTGCAGCACGCCGATGAACTCCGCGCCGAGGCCGTACTTGAACGTCACCCGCTTTGCCTTGACCCAGCGGGGGATCAGCAGCACCTCTTCGTGCTCCACGTTCACGCACTCCACCGGGCCGATCCCTGCGGGGAAGGTGAACGTTTCCGGCTCGGAGAACGGTGGCGTGGTGTACCAGCCCCGGCCGTCCTCCCAGATGACCGGCGGGTTCAGGCACTCCTCGATGGTGGTCCAGATGGAGAAGGTGGGCGCGAAATCGTAGCCCGCGACCGCGAGATTCGCACCATCGCGGACGCCGGCCTCACTGATTTCGCGGAACATCGTGTCCGCGGCGTACCGGGCGAACACGTCGGACAGGCCCGGCTCGACCCCGATGCCCACCAGGGCCAGCTTCCCGGACCGCTCCCACTGCTCCCCCATGGCGAACTGCTCGTCGCCCAGCTTGACCCCGGTCTTGGCGTGCGGTTCGTCGGGGTGCGGGTGGGACAGCGACATGGCCATGTCGAGGTAGTGCGCCCCGGCCGCGAGCGCGGCGCGGAACAGCGGCATGACGAACCGCGGGTCCGTGGCGTTCATCAGCACGTCACAGGAGTGCTCGCGGAGCAGTGCCGCCGTGGCTTGCTCGTCGCGGGCGTCCAGCCGGACCGCCTGGTATCCGTCCTTTGCCGCCGCGGCGTGCTGCGCGCGGGCCAGGTCGTAGTCGGCCACCACCAGTTCGGCGAACTGGCGCCGGGCGGCGATCCGGGCAAAAGCCGTGCCGACGCCGCCCGCACCCACGAGGAGGATTCGCATGCGGAATATCCTAACGAAAGGCCCACGAGACCACTGGACCGGTCACGATTTAGGTGAAAGACTACGGAAACCGTTGCGGATGGGTCAACTTTGTGCGAGAACCGTAAGATCCGCGCAACCGATTCGCCGGCTCGGGGCCTGCACTGCGGTTGCGGGGCCACAGACCTCGTTGGACGATGATCGCCAGCATTCTCTCTGGCAGGAAGAAGTGGGGGTGGCGAGCCCATGGCCGTTGCCGAGTCGGTCGCCCAGCCGGCGGGCGAGCAGCAGGTCGACAAGGGACTGAAATCGGGCGCTCTCGGCCTGGTTTCGACCACGATCATCGCGACCGCGTCGGTCGCGCCGGCGTACAGCATCGCGGCGACGCTGGTGTTCGTGGTCGGTGCCGTCGCGCTGCAGTCGCCGGCCGTGGCCGTCCTGGCGTTCGTGCCGATGCTGTTCTGCTCGATCGGCTACAGCGAGATGAACAAGGCCGACCCGGACTGCGGCACCACGTTCACGTGGGCGACGCGCGCGTTCAACCCGCGGACCGGATGGGCGGGCGGCTGGGGGATCATCGCCGCAGACGTCCTGGTCATGGCGAGCCTCGCCCAGGTCGCCGGGCAGTACGGGTTCCTGTTGTTCAACGCCAAGGGCATCGGTTCCAACCCGACCAGCGGCTGGGTGCTGCTCGTCGGCGTGCTGTGGATCGTCGTGATGACCTACATCTGCTACCGGGGCATCGAGGTCTCCGCGAACTTCCAGAAGGCGCTCCTCGGCATCGAGTTGGTGATGCTGGTGGTGCTGTCGGTCACCGCGCTGGTCAAGGTCGCCAACGGGACCGCGCCGCCAGGGCACCAGACCCCGAGCATCTCCTGGCTCAACCCGTTCCACATCGCCAACTTCAGCGCGTTCGCCAGCGGCATCATCCTGATGGTGTTCATCTACTGGGGCTGGGACACCGCGGTCGCGGTCAACGAGGAGACCAAGGACAAGGAGAAGACCCCCGGCCGGGCCGCCATCCTGTCCACGTTCATCCTGCTGATCACCTACGCGCTGGTGATCTTCTCGATGCAGTCGTTCGCCGGGATCGGGACCACGGGCAATGGCCTGGGCAACGTGGCGAACGCCGGGGACGTGCTGTCGGTCCAGGGCAACCTGGTGTTCGGCACCTCCGCCTTCGGCTCGTTCCTCACCCACCTGCTGCTGCTCATGGTGCTGTCCTCCGCGGCCGCGTCGACCCAGACGACGATCCTGCCGACGGCGCGGACCACGCTGTCGATGGCGGTGTACAAGGCGATACCATCCGCGTTCGCCAAGATTCACCGCAAGCATCTGACGCCGACCGTTTCCACGATCGCCATGGGCGCGGTTTCCATCGTGGTCTACGTGGCGTTCAACTACATGTCCAACGGCATCGGCGTGATCGGTGACGCGGTGATCGCGATCGGCCTGTACATCGCCTTCTACTACGGCCTGACCGGCTTCGCTTGCACCTGGTACTACCGGCGGAACCTGACCAGCAGCGCGCGCAACCTGTGGATGCAGGGCATCATCCCGAGTCTCGGCGGGCTGATCCTGTTCTTCCTCGGCGGCTGGAGCGTGTGGCTGGACTATGACGTGGCCACCGCGAACGACTACACGATGTGGACGGTGCCCTTCATCCACTGGCAGATCGGCGGCGCGTTCGTGATCGCGGTGGTGACCGGCCTGATCGGCGTGGCCGCCTACTTCTACTGCAAGATCCGAAATCCCGCCTTCTTCAAGGGGCAGACGCTCACCAGGGCAACGGAGACGCTGGTACCCGACCCGGACGTCTGACAAAGCTGGGGCCGGGAGGGCCCGCGGGCATGCCGCCCGCGGGCCCTCCCGCATCTTGTGCCGGTACCGGCACCGGGCCCGCCGGGCCGGGACGGCGGGTTGTCCCGGATAGGGGAAACGGCCCGCGCGGCGGCCTCCGGGCGTCGGCGTCACCGCCTACGCTTGGCACGTGACCGTCACCGCCATCGATGCTCTTCTCGAAGACCTGAACCCGCAGCAGCGCGCCGCCGTCGTGCACGAGGGCAGCCCGCTACTCATCGTGGCCGGAGCAGGCTCGGGCAAGACCCGGGTGCTGACCCGCCGGATGGCCTACCTGATGGCGGAGCGCGGGATCAGCCCCGGGGAGATCCTGGCGATCACGTTCACCAACAAGGCCGCGGGTGAGATGGCGGCCCGGGCCGCCGCGCTGACCGGCTCGCGGGCGCGCGGCATGTGGGTGATGACGTTCCACTCGGCGTGCGTGCGGTTCCTGCGCCGGGAGGGCGGCCGGTTCGGCTACCCGTCCTCGTTCTCGATTTACGACCAGGCCGACTCGGAGCGGCTGATGGCGCTGGCCTGCCGCGAGCTGGACCTGGATCCCAAGCACCATCCGCACCGGGCGATGCTCGCCCAGGTCTCGACGCTCAAGAACGAGCTTGTCGACCACGAGACGTTCGCCGCCCGCGCCGAGGGGTACCGGGAGCGGGCACTGGCCGAGGCCTACGGCGAGTACCAGCGCCGTCTTGTCGCGGCGGGCGCGATGGACTTCGACGACCTGATCATGAACACGGTCTTCTTGCTGCAGGCCTTCCCCGACGTGGCGCAGGCCTGGCGGCGCCGGTTCCGGCACGTGCTCGTGGACGAATACCAAGACACCAACCACGCGCAGTACGTGCTGGTGCGGGAACTGGTCAGCACCGAGCCGGGCAGCGGCCTGCTCCCGGGGGAACTCGCCGTCGTGGGGGACGCCGACCAGTCCATCTACGCTTTCCGCGGCGCGACCATTCGCAATATCGAGGAGTTCTCCCGCGATTTCCCCGGTGCCACGGTCATCATGCTCGAGCAGAACTACCGGTCCACGCAGAACATCCTGGCCGCGGCGAACGCCGTGGTTTCCAGGAACGCCGGGCGCACCCCGAAGCGGCTGTGGTCCGACGCGGGTGACGGCCCGCCGATCGTGGGTTATGTCGCGGACAGCGAGCACGACGAGGCGGCGTTCGTGGCCGAGGAGGTGGACCGGCTCACCGACGAGGGCGAAGCCACGCCCGGCCAGGTGGCCGTGTTCTACCGGACCAACGCACAGTCCCGTGTCTTTGAAGAGGTCTTCATCCGGGCCGGGCTGCCGTACAAGGTGGTCGGCGGCGTGCGCTTCTACGAGCGCCGCGAGGTCCGTGACCTGCTCGCCTACCTCCGGCTCATCGCCAACCCCGGCGACGAGGTGTCGCTGCGGCGGATCCTGAACGTGCCGCGGCGCGGAATCGGTGACCGGGCCGAGGCGTGCGTGGCGGCGCTGGCGCAGCGGGACAGGCAGAGCTTTGCCGCCGCCCTGGCCCGGCCCGCCGACGTGCCCGGGCTCGCCCTGAGGTCGGCCAAGGCGATCGAGGCGTTCAACGAGCTGATCGGCGGCTTCCGTGCCGCTGAAGCCGCCGGGATCCCGGTCGCCGACCTGGCCGAGATGGTGCTCGACCGCTCCGGGTACCTGGCTGAGCTGCAGGCCTCGGAGGATCTCCAGGACGCCAGCCGCATCGAGAACCTGAACGAACTGATCTCCGTAGCGCGCGACTTCGACGCGACGGGCATCCAGGCGGGCCTGGCCGATCCGGACGAGGGCGGTCCCCGGCCGGGCAGCCTCGCCGACTTCCTTGAGCAGGTGTCGCTGGTCGCGGACGCCGACCAGATTCCCGAGGGGGAGGACCACGGCGGCGTGGTCACGCTGATGACCCTGCACACCGCCAAGGGGCTGGAGTTCCCCGTGGTGTTCCTCACCGGCATGGAGGAGAACGTCTTCCCGCACCAGCGCTCGGTGGGCGACGACAAGGAACTCCAGGAGGAGCGGCGGCTGGCCTACGTGGGGATCACCCGGGCCGAGCGGCGGCTCTACCTGACCAGGGCGCTGGCCCGGGCCTGGTGGGGGCGGCCGGAGTATCACGCGCAGTCCCGGTTCCTCACCGAGATCCCGGCGAACCTGATCGAGTGGCGGCGCGACGAGAGCACCGCGGCCGCGCCCGCCTCGCAGCGCCTGGCTGCGCGCCCTGGCGTGCGCTCGCCAGGGAACCGGCGGGTTCCTTCCCTCTCCCCGGGCGACAAGGTCACCCACGACGCCTACGGGCTTGGCACGGTGGTCTCGGTGCAGGGCTCCGGCGACGACCCCGAGGCGAAGATCGACTTCGGCGGCGACTACGGCATCAAGCACCTGGTACTGCGGTACGCGCCCATAGAAAAGCTTTAGCGCGGCCGGGCTCCCCGCCTCCAGCCCTCCCGCCACTGCTTCGTCCCCCGCCACCGCCTTCAGCATCCAGCCATCGCTTTCGGCTTCGGCCATGGCCTCCGAGCCCGCCGCCGCCTCTCGGCGCGGGCGGCCTTCGTAGCATGGGTACATTGCGGTGCTGGCCATCCGGTCGCGCGCCCCGCGGGAGGCACTTATGGGAACCATCCGGGTCGTCATTGCCAAGCCCGGCCTGGACGGGCACGACCGCGGTGCCAAGGTCGTGGCCAGGGCGCTCCGCGACGCGGGGGTCGAGGTGATCTACACCGGCCTGCACCAGACCCCGGAGCAGATCGTGGCCACCGCCCTCCAGGAGGATGCCGACGCGATCGGCCTGTCGATCCTGTCCGGTGCGCACATGACCCAGTTCGGCAAGGTCCTGGAGCTGCTGGCCGAGCGCGATGCCACCGACATCACGGTCTTCGGCGGCGGCATCATCCCCGATGCTGACATCGTCGAGCTCGAGCGGATGGGCGTGGCGAAGATCTTCACCCCGGGTGCCGCCACCCACGAGATCGTCGATTGGGTCAAGTCCTCCCTGGGCCAGCCCCACCCCGCCTGACAGCCCCCGCCCCGGTGCCCCGCCCCGGCGCTGTTGGTGCGCGGGGCGGAAGAAGGAGCGGATAGGCTTCCGTGCGGAATCCAGCCGGACCGAGGACGGACAACAGTGGACCTGTTTGAGTTTCAGGCGAAAGAGCTGTTCGGGGAGTACGGCGTTCCCGTGCCGCAAGGACGCGTCGCTCGCACGCCTGAGGAGGCCCGCGCGATCGCCGCGGACTTCGCGGCCGCCGGTACCCCCCGCGTGGTGGTGAAAGCCCAGGTCAAGACCGGTGGCCGGGGCAAGGCAGGCGGCGTCAAGCTGGCCGACGGCCCGGACGAGGCGCAGGCCAGGGCGCAAGAGATCCTCGGCATGGACATCAAGGGCCACACGGTGCACGCGGTCCTTGTCGAAGAGGCCAGCGACATCGCCAGGGAGTTCTACCTGTCCTTCCTCGTGGACCGGGCCGCGCGCACGTTCACGTCGATCTGCTCGGTACAGGGCGGCATGGAGATCGAGGAGGTGGCCCACACCAGCCCCGCCGCAGTCGCCCAGGTGGTGGTGGATCCGCTCACCGGCGTCGATGGGGCGAAGGCGGCCGAGATCGTGTCCGCCGGCGGCCTGCCCCCGGAGGCCCAAGGGGGCGCCGCGGCGGCCGCCGAGCGGCTGTGGGCGGTGTTCACCGACGAGGACGCGACGCTGGTCGAGGTCAACCCGCTGATCCTGACCAGCGACGGGCGGGTGGTCGCCCTGGACGGGAAGGTCACCCTCGACGACAACGCGGCGTTCCGGCAGGACCACGAGCGCTTCGCCGACCCGGGGTCCGCGGACCCGATCGAGGCCAGGGCCAGGGAGAAGCACCTCAACTACGTCAAGCTCGAGGGCGAGGTCGGCATCATCGGCAACGGCGCGGGCCTGGTGATGTCCACCCTGGACGTGGTCGCGCAGGCGGGCGAGGCCTTCGGCGGCATCCGGCCCGCGAACTTCCTCGACATCGGCGGCGGTGCCTCGGCCGAGGTGATGGCCAACGGCCTGGAGATCGTACTGTCCGACCCCAGCGTGCGCAGCGTGCTTGTCAATGTGTTCGGCGGCATCACCTCGTGCGATGAGGTGGCGAACGGCATCGTGTCGGCGCTGGGCATGCTGAGCGGGGGCGGGCGCAGAGCGGGGGCGGGCGCGGAGCGCGGGGGCGGGGAAGAACCGGCGCGGGGGCGGGAAGAACAGAGCGCACGCGGCGAGCAGGTGACCCGCCCGATCGTGGTCCGGCTGGACGGCAACAACGCCGCCGCCGGGCGGGCGATCCTGGACGGGGCCGGGCTCGCCGTGGTCGAACAGAACGACACCATGGACGGTGCCGCCCGCCGCGCCGCCGAGCTGGCTGCCAGCGCCCAGACCCCTACGGGAGCATGAGATGGCGATCTTCCTCACCGGCGAGAGCCGGATCATGATCCAGGGCATCACCGGGTCCGAGGGCACCAAGCACGGCCGCCGGATGCTCGCTGCCGGCACCACCGTGGTCGGCGGCACCAATCCGCGCAAGGCGGGCCAGACCGTGGACCTCGGTGACACCGCCGTGCCCGTGTTCGGCACGGTCGCCGACACGATGGCGGCGACCGGTGCGGACGTATCGGTGGTCTTCGTCCCGCCGGCCGGAGCCAAGAGCGCCGTGATCGAGGCGATCGACGCGCAGATCCCGCTGTGCATCGTCATCACCGAGGGCATCCCGGTGCACGACTCGACCGAGTTCTGGGCCTACGCGAACGCCAAGGGCAACGTCACCCGCATCGTCGGCCCGAACTGTCCCGGTGTCGCCTCACCCGGCAAGTCCAACGCGGGCATCATCCCGGCGGACATCACGTCGGAAGGCAGGATCGGCCTGGTGTCCAAGTCGGGCACATTGACCTACCAGATGATGTACGAACTGCGCGACATCGGCTTCTCCACCGCCGTCGGCATCGGCGGTGACCCGGTGATCGGGACCACCCACATCGACTGCCTGCGCGCCTTTGCCGACGACCCGGAAACCGACGCGATCGTGATGATCGGCGAGATCGGCGGGGACGCGGAGGAACGGGCCGCCGCCTTTATCGAGCAGAACGTCGCCAAGCCGGTGGTCGCCTACGTGGCGGGGTTCACCGCGCCCGAGGGCAAGACGATGGGCCACGCCGGGGCCATCGTGTCGGGGTCGTCGGGCACCGCACAGGCCAAGAAGGAAGCCCTGGAGAAGGTCGGGGTCCGGGTGGGCCGCACGCCCAGCGAGACGGCGCGCCTTGTCCGCGAGGTCGTGCCCGGCCACTAAATACTGGCTAAGAAGCCGGCCGAATTTCCCCTTTTATTCATTAGCCCTGGTTTAGTATTCCCGGAATCAGGATTTACCTGAATAGGGGGGATTATGTGGCGTAAAGTACGAATCACGTCTACCGGTGTGGCCTGTGTGGCTGCCGTGGCTGCGCTGGCGGGGGCTGGTCTCGCGCCGGCGGCCGCCTCGACGGGCGCGAACGGGCCCCGGCCGGGCGGGCATGCCATGTTCACCACGTACTCCTGGGGCGGGCCCGCCCCACGGACGGCGGCGACCACCATCCCGACGTGGAACGGGTCGTTCACGATCAGCTCGACCACCTACAACTACAAGATGGTCGGCACGAACCCGGCCAGCGGGTCCAAGACCACGACCATCCCCACCGAGATCCTGCCGTTGAAGGTGATCATGTCCAACGGCATCACGGTGACCGGGTCGGCCAGCAAGCTCAAGGCATCGCCGATCTTCAGCAATGCAGCGTTCACCAGCGGGACCACGCAACTCGGGGATGCCATGCTGCGCTCGGGTTTCTGGACGACCGTGCAGGCCTCATCACCGAACTGGCACCTGCTGCTCGGCACGCCGAAGGTGCTGCCGACGGTGACCATCAACGTCCCCGCAGCCGACGGCACCGGATTCACCAACCCCAGCGGAACCCCGTTCGTGAACATCCTCTACAGCTGGTGGACCAAGAAACTGCAGGGCATCATCACCGCGCACAACTTCTCGGCCACCACGCTGCCGCTGATCATTTCCGGCACGACTTTCCTCTACATCGGCTCGACCTCAAATTGCTGTGTCTACGGCTATCACGGCTCGTACACCTCGGCGTCGGGGCACAATACCTATGCGTTCAGCAACTGGATCGCTGCGGGAGTGGTGGCCAACGGCAACGCGGACGTCTACACGATGAGCCACGAGGTGTCGGAGTGGGGCGCCGACCCGTTCGTCAACAACGTCGTCCCGATCTGGAACCAGCCGGACGGCTCCACCTGCTTCAACAACCTCCTGGAGGTCGGTGACCCGGTCGAGGCGATGCCCAAGCCCTGGTACACGATCAAGGTCGGCACGGTTACCTACCACCCGAGCGACATCGCCGGCATTTCGTGGTTCTCCCACGTCAGCCCGTCGCTCCAGCAGAACGGCCTGTACTCCTACAAGGGCTACCTGAAGACGCCCAACACCACCTGCTAAAGGCTCCTGCGGGCAACTGGGACCGGGCAACCCCGGTCCCAGTTGCATGTTCGGGGCCGGCGTGGCGGATCAGGCGAAGCCCGGCGCGGTTGCCAGGATGGAGCGGTGACCGCCCCCACCCGCCCCGAGGCCGGGACCCGGCCGGGCCGTGCCACGCCGCCGCCGGCACGCGGCGGAACCCGGCCGCTGGTGGTCTCCGGTGCGCTCGCGGCGTCCGTGGTCACGGTCACCGGGCTGGTCATTCTCACCCCGCTGGTGCTGGCCGGCTGGATCGCCGCCCCGCATTCCGGCCTGGGCCTGCCCGGCGTGCTGCGGACGGCGACCTGCCTGTGGCTGGCCGCCCACCACGTGGAGATCACCGTGTCCGGCGCGGGCCGGATCGGCATGCTCCCCCTCGGCCTGGTCCTGATCCCCGGCGCGCTGCTGTGGCGGGCCGGGCGCTGGATGGTCCGTACCGGCGAGCTGACCAAGCTCAGCGACCTCGGGTACGCGGCACTCGCGCTCGCCGCACCGTACGCCGCGCTGTGCGGGGCGCTCGCCCTCGCCAGCCGCTCCCGGCTGGCGGCACCGTCCCTGTTTGACGCGGTCGTCGCCGGGTTCCTGCTCGCCCTGTGCGCGGGCGGCCTGGGTGGCGCGCGGGCGCTGGCGCCGTGGCCCCGGCTGTTCCGGCTCATGCCGCCCCGGTCCCGCTCGCTCGTCCTTGGCACGGCCGGGGCGCTCGCCGTGCTGCTCGCGGGCGGGGCGCTGCTCGCGGGCGGTTCACTCGCCGCGCACCTGGGGGAGTACCGGGCGATGTACGCCTCGCTCGCCCCGGGAGCCGTCGGCGGCGCGCTGCTCGTCCTCGCTCAGCTCGCCTACGTGCCCAACGCCGTCGGCTGGGCGATCTGCTACACGCTCGGGCCGGGGTTCGCGTTCGGCACCTCGACCGTGGTGGCCCCCACCGGCGCGGCGCTCGGGCCGCTCCCGCTCTTCCCCATGCTGGCCGGGCTGCCCACCAGCACCCACGGAGTCGCCGGCTGGGTCTCGGTCATCGTGCTCGCCCTGCCCTACGTGGCCGGCGTGGTGGGGGGCATTCTGGTGGCACGTGCCGCGCCCACGCCAGCGGCCGAGATTGCCCCGCTGTGGGGGTTCGCCTGCGGTGTGGCGACCGGGTGTGTGATCGGCGTGCTCGCGGCGTTCTCCGGCGGGCCACTGGGTAGCGGCCGGCTCGCCGCGGTCGGCCCTTCTGGCTGGCAGGCGACCGTGGTGGCCATCCTGGAAATCGGCGTCTCGGCGGCGGTGGCCACCGGCATCGCGAACTGGCTGAGGGTACGCAGGGACCCGGAACTTGCTGCCGCGCGGGCCCGCCGTGCCGCCACCCCGTCGCGGCCGGCCCCGCCGACCCGCTCGGCCATGCCGGGGAGCATGTCGCCGGACGAGCCCGGGGACAGCGGGCACCGGATCTACCTGGACCAGTGGGCCAACGAGGAGGAGGGGCCGCCCGATGACCGTCCACCGCTCGGCCCCGCGATGCTCCCCTGAGCCCCGGCAACCAACCCAGGCCAGCACCCCCGGCAGGCGCTCCGGCGCAGGTGAGGCGGGAGCGCTTAGCCCCCTTCCGCGGTGCGCAGCGAGGAGATCTCCCTGTTCACCGCGTGGGTGAACTGCACCTGGCAGGACTGCTGGGCCGCGGTCGTGCCCGCTCCGCTCAGGCACTGGCCGTACGCGGACATCTGCCGTCCGAACACGATGAAGCCGAGCAGCAGGATCGCGCTCAGCAGGATGCCGATGCCCGCGATCGCGGTCGCCGCGGCCGACCCGTGCGGCCGCGCGGTCCTGTCTTTCCTGGCCCGCGCCAGCGAGGTCACCGCCAGCCACATGGCGACCGCGCCGGCGAGCAGCGCGTAGGCCACCAGGTAGACCCCGCGCTGCGGGTCGCCGAGCGCCAGCACGCTGGTCAGGCTCAGCAGCGCCACCAGCAGGCCCGCCATCGCGCGCCGCTGCGCGGCCGGCTCGGCGGGCATGGCCTGGGGTTTGTTCGTGCGCTGGTCGAAGGGGGGCATCGCATCCCCATTGTGCCCGGCGACGGTCGCTGACCTGTGCGCTTCGGCCATGTGGCACGTGTCACTGCGGCACGGGTCACTACGGGCGCCGGAGCGGGCCGGCCGCCGCCACGGGGCGGTTAAGGTGGCTCGCATGACGGCACGCCTCGTGGTCCTCGTCTCCGGGGCGGGCACCAACCTGCAGGCGCTGCTCGACGCCTGCACGGACCCCTCCTATGGCGCGAAGGTCATGGCGGTCGGCGCGGACCGCACCGGGATCGAGGGGGTGGCGCGGGCGCAGCGGGCGGGGATCCCGGTCTTCACCCACCAGGTCAGCGAGCACGCCTCCCGCGCCGCATGGGACCGGGCCCTGGCCCAGTCCTGCGCGCGTTACCAGCCGGACCTGGTCATCTCCGCCGGGTTCATGAAGCTCGTCGGCCAGGACTTTCTCGGCCGGTTCGCCGGGCGCTTCGTCAACACCCACCCCTCCCTGCTGCCCGCCTTCCCCGGCATGCACGCGGTCAGGGACGCGCTCGCCTACGGCGTGAAGGTGACCGGCTGCACGGTGTTCCTCGTGGACGCGGGCACCGACACCGGCCCCGTGATCGCCCAGGCAGCGGTGGCGGTCAGCGCGGATGACGGCGTCGCCTCGCTGCATGAGCGGATCAAGATGACCGAGCGCGCCCTGCTGGTGGATACGGTCGGCAGGATGGTCCGGGACGGATGGTCGGTGCAGGGCAGGACCGTGCTTGTCGGTCACCACGAAGTGGCGGCGAACCAGGCCCGCCAGGGATGAAGAGGGTCTTACGAAGTGACGAAGGTTCCGATCAAGCGGGCGCTGGTCAGCGTCTACGACAAGGCCGGGCTGGCGGAGCTGGCCGGTGCCCTGGCCAAGGCCGGTGTGCAGATCGTCAGCACCGGCAGCACGGCGGCGGCCATCGCCGCGGCGGGCGTGCCGGTGACCGCCGTGGAGGACGTGACCGGGTTTCCCGAGTGCCTGGAAGGCCGGGTGAAGACCCTGCATCCCGCTGTCCACGCCGGGCTGCTCGCCGACCCCGGCCGGCCCGGGCACGCCGAGCAGCTCGCCGGACTGGGCATCGACACGTTCGAACTGCTCGTGTCCAACCTGTACCCGTTCGAGGCCACGGTCGCCAGCGGCGCTCCCGCGGCCGAGTGCGTCGAGCAGATCGACATCGGCGGGCCGGCCATGGTCAGGGCGGCCGCGAAGAACCACGCCAGGGTGGCCGTGATCACCGGCCCAGCGCAGTACCGGGCGGCCGCCGAGGCGGTGCAGGCCGGGGGCTTTACCGGCGAGCAGCGGCGGCGGCTGGCCGCCGCGGCGTTTGCGGCCACCGCCCGCTACGACGCCGCGGTCGCGTCCTGGTTCGCCGCCACATACGCGCCCGACGACGTTGCCCGCGAGACCGGCTGGCCGGACCTGGTGTCCACCGTGTGGGCCCGCCGCGAGGTGCTGCGTTACGGGGAGAACCCGCATCAGGGCGCCGCGCTCTACGTGCGCCCCGGCGCACCGCCCGGCCTGGCCACGGCCACCCAATTGCACGGCAAGGCGATGTCGTACAACAACTTCGGCGACGCCGCCGCGGCGTGGCGGACCGCGTTCGACTTCGCCGAGCCGTGCGTGGCGATCATCAAGCACGCCAACCCGTGCGGTATCGCCATCGGCGCCGATCTGGCCGAGGCGCACCGCAAGGCGAACGCGTGCGACCCGGTGTCGGCCTACGGCGGGGTGATCGCGGCCAACGGCGTCGTCACGGCGGCGATGGCGGCTCAGGTCGCGGAGATCTTCACCGAGGTGCTCGTCGCGCCCGGCTTCTCCGGCGCCGCGCTGGAGACGCTCAAGGCCAAGAAGAACCTGCGGCTGCTGCAATGCCCCGCCCCGGCCGCAGCGGCAACGGCGGCCACGGCCGGGCGCAGATCGAGTGGCGGCCGGTGGACGGGGGCGTGCTCCTGCAGACGGCCGACCGGCTCGATGCGCCCGGGGACGACCCGGCCGACTGGGAGCTGAAGGCCGGCCGGGCCGCGGACGCCCAGACCCTCGCCGACCTGGCCTTCGCCTGGCGGGCCTGCCGCGCGGCCAAGTCCAACGCCATCGTGCTCGCCGCGGGCGGCGCCACGGTCGGGGTGGGAATGGGCCAGGTCAACCGGGTCGACGCGGCCCGGATCGCGATCGCCCGCAGCGGGCAGCGATGCCGGGGCGCGGCCGCCGCCAGCGATGCCTACTTCCCGTTCGCGGACGGCCTTCGGGTCCTGGCCGACGCCGGGGTCCGTGCCATCGCCGAACCCGGCGGCTCGATCCGCGACGGGGAGGTCATCGCCGCCGCCCAGGCCGCCGGTGTCAGCCTCTACTTCACCGGGACCAGGCACTTCTTCCACTGAAGGGGCACACGTTGACCGCAACAATTCTCGACGGCCGCGCCACCGCCGCAGCGATCAAAGAGGACCTCAGGAAACGGGTGGCCGAGCTGGCCGCGCTGGGCCGGGTGCCCGGTCTTGGCACGGTACTGGTCGGTGACGACCCGGGCAGCCGCGCCTACGTCAACGGCAAGCACCGCGACAGCGTGGCGGTCGGCATCGCCAGCATCCGCCGTGACCTGCCCGCCGACGCCAGCCAGGAGCAGGTCGAGGCCGTCGTCGACGAACTGAACGCCAACCCCGAGTGCACCGGGTACCTGGTCCAGCTGCCGCTGCCCAAGGGCCTGGACGCCCTCGCGGTCCTGCACCGGGTGGATCCGGCCAAGGACGCCGACGGCCTGCACCCGGTCAACCTGGGCAAGCTGGTGCTCGGCGAGCCAGGACCGCTGCCCTGCACGCCACGGGGCATCGTGGCACTGCTGCGGCGCTACGACGTCCCGATCGCCGGGGCGGACGTGACCGTGATCGGGCGCGGCATCACCGTGGGCCGTTCGCTCGGCCTGCTGCTCACAAGGCGCACCGAGAACGCGACCGTCACCCTGTGCCACACCGGGACCAGGGACCTGGCCGCACACACCCGCGGCGCCGACATCGTGGTGGCGGCGGCGGGGCGCCCTGGGCTGCTCACCGCGGACATGGTCAAGCCCGGCGCCGCCGTGCTTGACGTGGGCATCACCAGGACCGAGGCCGGGCTGACCGGCGACGTCGCGCCCGAGGTCGCCGAGGTGGCCGGCTACCTGGCGCCGATGCCGGGCGGTGTCGGGCCGATGACCAGGGCCATGCTGCTCACCAACGTGGTCGAGGCCGCGGAGCACGCGATTCGACCAGAAAGCTACTAGCAAGTAACATAGTCACGCCGTGCGCGGGAAGCACCCCGCGGCAGGGCCGGACGGCCGCGTTTGGCAGTCTTGACCCAGCCCGGGTACCAGCGCCGGGTCCGATCACGGACAGGGGCAGGAGGTCGGCCACCGGTCATGAACATCGTCGTCTGCGTCAAGCAGGTCCCCGACACGTGGGCGGAGCGCACGCTGCGGCCGGAGGATTCGCGGCTCGACCGTGCGTCGGTCGATGGGGTCATCAACGAACTCGATGAGTACGCGATCGAGGAAGGACTCCGGCTGGCCGAGGCCCACGGGGGCGAGGTGACCATCCTGACCATGGGCCCGGACAGGGCCAGTGAGTCGATCCGCAAGGCGCTGTCCATGGGCGCCGACAAGGCGGTGCACCTGGTCGACGACGCGCTGGAGGGCTCCGACGCGCTCGCCACCTCGCTGGCGCTGGCCACCGTGCTCCAGCGCACCGGGTTCGACCTGGTCATCCTGGGCTCGGAGTCGACCGACGCGCGGACCGGCCTGCTCGCCGCGATGCTGGCCGAGCGCCTCGGCTGCGCCGCAGCTCAGCCTGGCCAGCAAGGTCGAGGTCGACGGGAACGCCATCACGATCCACCGGCAGGCGGACTACGGCTACGACAAGGTCGAGGCCACCCTGCCCGCCGTGGTCAGCGTGGTGGAGAAGATCAACGAGCCGCGGTACCCGTCCTTCAAGGGGATCATGGCGGCCAAGAAGAAGCCGGTCGAGGTGCTGAGCGTCGCCGACGCCGGGATCGACCCCGCGCAGGTCGGCCTGGGCGCCGCGGCGACCGAGGTGGTCAGCTTCAGCAAGCGCCCGCCCCGCGAGGCCGGCACGGTCGTCAAGGATGAGGGCGACGGCGGCGTCAAGGCGGCCGAGTTCCTCGCCGCGCAGAAGTTCATCTGAGCCGGAAGGCCAGCAAACTCCTATGTCTGAGATCCTCGTCCTCGCCGCGCACGACGGTGAGTCGGTCAAGAAGGTCACGCTCGAACTGCTGACCCTGGCCCGCAGGTTCGGCGAGCCCGCCGCGGTCTGGCTGGGCTCGGGGGCCGACGGCGCCCGGGAACGCCTTGCCGAGTACGGCGCCACCAAGGTCTACGTCGCCGGCGGCGACGACATGACGGACTACGTGGCCGCGCCCGCCGCCGAGGTGCTGGCGGCGCTGGTCGCGCAGGCCTCTCCCGCGGCCGTGCTGGTCCCGTCCACGGCCGAGGGCAAGGAGGTGGCGGGCCGGCTCGCGGTCAAGATCGGTTCCGGTGTGCTCACCGACGCGGTCGACCTCACCCCCGGCGACGGCGGCCCGGTCGCGGAACAGTCCATCTTCGGTGGCGCGATCATCGTGACGTCCAGGGTCACCACGGGCATCCCGATCGTGGCGGTGCGGCCGAACGCGGTGCCGCCCGAGGCATCGCCGGCGCGAAGCGGCGCTGGAACCGGTCAGCGTCGACCCTGAGCGACGCGGCCAAGGGCGCGCACATCACCGAGCGCGTGGCCCAGAAGCGCAGCGAGCGCCCGGAACTGACCGAGGCGTCCATCGTGGTGTCCGGCGGCCGCGGCGTCGGCAACGCGGAGAACTTCGCCCTGATCGAGGGGCTGGCGGACCGGCTCGGCGCGGCGGTCGGTGCGTCCCGCGCCGCCACCGACGCCGGCTGGTACCCGCACCAGTTCCAGGTCGGCCAGACCGGCAAGACCGTGTCGCCGCAGTTGTACCTCGCGGTCGGCATCTCGGGCGCGATCCAGCACCGGGCCGGCATGCAGACGTCCAAGACCATCATGGTGATCAACAAGGACCCCGAGGCGCCGATCTTCGAGCTTGCCGACTTCGGCGTGGTGGGCGACCTGTTCAAGGTCGTGCCGCAGCTCACCGAGGAGATCACCCGGCGCCAGGGGTCCTGAGCCAGGCGCCGTCGGCGGCCCGGGCGCGCGGCCGGAAGTCCAGCTAGGCTTGATTTGTCATGGACTACTCCGACGGGGCAGGCCAGCCGGGGGCCGCCGGCGCAGCCGAGCAGAACCCGCACCCACTGATCTATCTGGACAACGCGGCGACCGCGCCGATGCTCCCCGAGGCCATCGCGGCCATGACGGAGGAACTCGCCCATCTCGGCAACCCTTCCTCGCTGCACAACGCCGGCCGCCGGGCCCGCCGGGTGGTCGAGGAGTCCAGGGAGCAGATCGCCGAGGCGTTCGGTGCCCGGCCCAGCGAGGTGATCTTCACCAGCGGCGGGACCGAGGCGGACAACCTGGCGGTGAAGGGCCTGTTCTGGGCGCGCCGGGCGGCCGGGCCGCAGCGCCACCGGGTGCTGATACCGGCGACCGAGCACCACGCGGTGCTGGACCCGGCGGGCTGGCTGGCCAGCCACGAGGGCGCGGAGATCGGCTGGATCGGCGTGGACGGCACCGGGATGGTGTCCGCGGACAGCCTGCGGGACGCGATCGGGCCGGACCCGGACAGCGTGGCGCTGGTCAGCGTGATGTGGGCGAACAACGAGGTCGGCACGATCGCGCCGATCGCGGAACTCGCCGCGGTCTGCGCGGAGCACCGGATACCGCTGCACACCGACGCGGTGCAGGCGGCCGCCCAGGTGCCCGTGCATTTCGCCGAGAGCGGGGCGGATGCGCTCACGATCACCGGGCACAAGCTCGGCGGCCCGGTGGGCGCCGGGGCGCTGCTGCTGGCCCGCGGGGCCCAGCCGGTGCCGGTGCTGCACGGCGGGGGCCAGGAGGCCGACATCCGGTCAGGCACCCTGGACGCGCCCGCGATCCGCGCCTTCGCGGCAGCCGCGCAGGTCGTGGCCAAGACCAGGGACTCCGAGGCGATCCGGCTGGCCGCGCTCCGGGACGACCTCGTCGCCAGGGTGCGCGCGGCGGTGCCCGACGCCATACTCAACGGCGCGCCGCCTGGCCCGTTCCGGCTGCCGGGGAACGCGCACTTCTCCTTCCCCGGCTGCGAGGGTGACGCGCTGCTCATGCTGCTGGACGCCAGGGGCATCGCGTGCTCCACCGGGTCCGCCTGCACCGCCGGGGTGGCCCGGCCCAGCCACGTGCTGCTCGCCATGGGCGCCGACGAGGCCAGGGCCAGGGGCTCGCTGCGGTTCTCGTTCGGCCAGTGCTCGACCCACGCAGATTGCGAGGCCGTGGGAGCGGTGATCGGCGAGGCGGTCGAACGTGCCCGGCGAGCGGGACGATCATGATGCATTACGCCACCCCGTGGTGACCTGGTCCCTAGCGGGAACTGTGGACCGGGGGCCGCGTCGTGCCGGGCGAGAGGTGGTTTCGGGGCGGGCAGGGGACCATAGGCTGAAGGGGTTATGAGCGGGATGCGGGTACTGGCGGCCATGTCGGGCGGGGTGGACTCGGCCGTGGCCGCGGCGCGGGCGGCGGACGCCGGTCACGAGGTGACCGGGGTCCATCTCGCGCTGTCGCTCAACCCGCAGTCATACCGCACCGGGGCGCGGGGCTGCTGCACGCTGGAGGACGCCAGGGACGCCAGGCGCGCGGCGGACGTGATCGGGATCCCGTTCTACGTCTGGGACATGGCCGAGCGGTTCCACCACGACGTGGTGGAAGACTTCGTGGCCGAATACGCGCGCGGGCGCACCCCCAACCCGTGCCTGCGCTGCAACGAGAAGATCAAGTTCGCGGCGGTGCTGGACCGTGCGGTGGCGCTGGGCTTCGACGCGGTCTGCACCGGGCACCATGCGCGGCTGGTGGACGGCCGCCTGCACCGCAGCCCGGATCTGGCCAAGGACCAGTCCTACGTGCTCGCCGTGCTCACCCGTGCGCAGCTTGACCGGGCACTGTTCCCGCTCGGCGACTCCACCAAGGCGCAGGTGCGGGCCGAGGCTGCGGCGCGCGGGCTGGCGGTGGCCGCCAAGCCGGACAGCCACGACGTCTGCTTCATCCCCGACGGTGACACACGCGCGTTCCTGGCCGGCGCACTGGGCCGGGCTCCCGGCGCCATCGTGGACACCGGCGGGGCCGTGCTCGGCAGCCACGACGGCGCCTACGGGTTCACCGTCGGCCAGCGCCGCGGGCTGCGCGTGGGTACCCCGGCCGCCGACGGCCGGCCACGGTACGTGCTGGACATCGAGCCTGCCTCGGGCACGGTGACCGTCGGGCCCGCCGAGTCCCTGGACGTGACCGGGATCCTCGCCGAGCGCCCGGTGTGGACGGGCTGCGCTCCGCCGCCGGGTCCCAGGGACTGCCTGGTGCAGTTGCGGGCGCACGGACAGGCGCACCCGGCCACCGTGATCCCCGGCGATGACCTGTGGATAGCGCTTACCGAGCCGGCCAGGGGAGTGGCCCGCGGCCAGGCGGCGGTCTTCTACGACGGCGACACCGTGCTGGGCAGCGCCACGATCGCGGCAACTTCCTGACGCGGCCGTCAGGGCTCCTTCGCGGCGGGACCGCCCCGTCTGACGTGGCCTCTTGCCACATGTCCGCTGGTCAACGCGCCGGTGTCCGGAAGGTGACCCGCGGATGTTCCATAATGTGGCCCCGATCGTCCTTTGTGATGGATGCGGCTGCTGATCATCTCGTCCCCAATTGTGTCGTTCGCGTGAATGCTCGGTTGCTGAGTGGGTAGATCGCCTACCGGCGTGGTCGCCATGGGCGCGGCAGAGTGCACGTGCGGCAAGGGGCGGGCACGCTGGAGGCGAGATGAGAGGCGGCATTGATAATGCTCGCGCTGGGCGCCGGAGGCCCGCGCTCCGCTCGTCGAGAAGGGGTGCCCGCTACGTCGGCGTGACGATAGTCGGGGCCCTGGCCGCCGCGGGGCTTGCGGCGTGCGGTACGAGCAGCGCCGGCACCGGCGGAACGGTGACGCTGAACTTCTATAACTTCCCCGACCCGTCCGGCGCGGTCCAGTAGGCCGTGGACAACTGCAGCACGGCGAGCCACGGCAAGTACACGATCGTCTACAACAAGCTGCAGAACGCGGCCGACCAGCAGCGGCTGCAGATGGCCCGGCGGCTCGCCGCCGGGGACAGCTCGATGGACATTCTCGGGCTCGACGTGACCTGGGAGGCCGAGTTCGCCACGGCCGGCTGGATCCTGCCGTGGACCGGCCAGTACAAGCAGGAGGCCATCCAGGGAACGCTCAAGGGCCCGCTGCAGACCGCCATCTGGCGCGGCCAGCTGGTCGCGGTCCCGTACAACAGCAACACCCAGTTGCTCTGGTACCGCTCCGACCTGGTGAAGACCCCGCCGAAGACGTGGGCGCAGATGCTCACCGACGCGGAGCAGCTGGCCAAGCAGGGCAAGCCGCACCTCATCGAGATCCAGGGCGCCCAGTACGAGGGCACCGTGGTGTGGTTCAACACGCTGGTGGCCAGCGCGGGCGGCAGCATCCTGAACCCGACCTCGACCGCCGCCCAGCTCGGCCCGCCCGCGGTCAAGGCGCTGTCGATCATGCAGCAGCTCGCCCTCCTCGGTCGCCGCGGATCCGAGCCTCGGGGTGCAGATGGAGGACCAGAACCGGCTCGCGATGGAATCCGGCACCGCGGCGTTCGAGCTGAACTACCCCTACGTCTATCCGTCGATGAAGGCCGACCAGCCCACGTTGTTCAAGCACTTCAAGTGGGCGCCGTACCCGAGCGTCACCCCGGGCAAGCCGGCCCGGGTCACCATCGGCGGCATCGACCTGGCGGTCAGCACCTACTCGCAGCATCCGCAGCTTGCCTTCCAGGCGGCGCTGTGCCTGCGCAACGCCCAGAACCAGCTGACCGCCGCGATCAAGGGCGGGCTGCCGCCGACGCTGGCCAGCGTCTACAACAACCCGCAGATGCAGTCCGCCTACCCGTTCCGGCACCTGATCCTGCAGCAGGTCAACAACGGCGCCGTGCGGCCCAAGACGCCGCTCTACCAGGTGGTGTCCGTGGCGATCTCGCACCAGGTCTCGCCGCCGGGCTCGATCGACCCGCTGACCACCGAGCAGAGCCTGCGCACCCAGATCAACAACGCCCTCCAGGGCAAGGGGCTGACCCCATGAGCGGCCCGGTGCCACGCACAGGCAGGGAGGCAGACAGATGACCACCACCACTCCTCCGGTTACCGCCCAGGAACCGGTCGCCGCCGGGCGGCGCCGCAAGCCACCGCTGTCCGAGGGCGCGCGCGCGGAACGGCGGCTGGGCTGGCTGCTGTGCGCGCCCGCGGTGATCGTGATGGTCGCGGTGACCGCGTACCCGATCGGCTACGCCATCTACCTGTCGTTCCAGCGGTACATCCTGTCCGCCCCGCAGCTGAACAAGTTCGTCGGGTTCAGCAACTACGCCGCCGTGCTCAGCTCGCCGTTCTGGTGGCACGCGCTGATAGTCACGATCGTCATCACGGTGGTCTCGGTGGCGGTCGAGCTCGTGCTCGGCATGCTGCTGGCGCTGCTCATGTACCGGACGATCTTCGGGCGGGGCACGGTCCGCACCACGATGCTCATCCCGTACGGGATCGTCACGATCGTCGCCGCGTTCGGCTGGCAGTACGCCTGGACGCCGAGCACCGGCTACCTGTCGGCGCTGTTCCACAACAGCGCCCCGCTGACCAATACCAATGAGGCCATCGCGATCATCATCTCGGCCGAGATCTGGAAGACCACCCCGTTCATGGCGCTGCTGCTGATGGCCGGCCTGTCGCTGGTGCCGGAGGACCTGCTCAAGGCGGCGAAGGTGGACGGGGCGACCGCCTGGCAGCGGTTCTGCGCGGATCATGGTGCCGCTGATGAAGCCGGCGATCCTGGTCGCGCTGCTGTTCCGGACGCTGGACGCGTTCCGGATATTCGACAACATCTTCATCCTCACCAACGGCGCGAACAACACCGTCGTCGGTGTCGATGCTCAACTACGACAACCTGTTCACCGGCTTCAACTTCGGGATCGGGTCGGCCATGTCGGTCCTGATCCTGATCTGCGTCGCGATCATCGCGGTGATCTTCATCAGGGGCTTCGGCACCGCCGCTCCCGGATCGAGCCTCCAGCGATGAGGACGGCTCTTAGCACAGAAACGGAGGTGGGACGCTGATGGCAGCCACGACGGCACGGCAGCGGGTCGGCTGGGGGACCGCCAACACGGTCGCGATCCTGCTGGCGCTCATCCCGGTGCTCTGGATCGTGTCCCTGTCGTTCAAGACGCCGACCGCGATCACCGATCCCAGCTTCCTTCCCTCGCAGTGGACCACCTCGAACTACTCCGGCATCCTGAAAAGCTCCGAGTTCATCCGGCCGCTGATCAACTCGATCGGGATCGGGCTGATCGCCACGTTCATCGCCGTGGTGCTGGCGTCGATGGCGGCCTACGCGGTGGCCCGGCTGAGGTTCCCCGGCAAGAGCGTGCTGATCGGGGTGTCGCTGCTCATCGCCATGTTCCCGGCGATCGCGCTGGCGACGCCGCTGTTCAACATCGAGCGGATCCTCGGCCTGTTCGACACCTGGCCCGGCCTCATCATTCCTTACGTCGCCACCGGCCTGCCGCTGGGCATCTACACGCTGTCGGCGTTCTTCCGCGAGATCCCCTGGGAGCTGGAGAAGGCCGCCAAGGTGGACGGCGCCACGCCGTTCCAGGCGTTCGTGCGGGTCATCGCCCCGCTCGCCGCGCCCGGCATGGTCACCACCGCGATCTTGGTGTTCCTGTTCTGCTGGAACGAGTTCCTGCTCGCGATCACGCTGACCTCGACGCTCCGGGCGCGCACCGCGCCGGCCGCGATGGCGTTCTTCACCGGGAACTCCGCGTTCGCGGTGCCCACCGGGACGATCACCGCCGCCGCGGTGGTCATCACCATCCCGATCATCATCTTCGTGCTGTTCTTCCAGCGCCGCATCGTCGCAGGGCTGACGTCGGGCGCGGTCAAGGGCTAGGCCGGACAGGAGAATCAAGTGGCCGAGATCATTCTTGATCACATCACCAAGCGCTTCCCCGACGGGGCGCTCGCGGTGGACGACTTCAACCTCGACATCGCCGACGGCGAGTTCGTCATCCTGGTCGGCCCGTCCGGCTGCGGGAAGTCGACGACGCTCAACATGATCGCCGGCCTGGAGGACATCTCCTCGGGCGAACTGCGCATCGGCGGCCAGGTGGTGAACCAGAAGTCGCCCAAGGACCGCGACATCGCGATGGTGTTCCAGAGCTACGCGCTGTACCCGCACATGACCGTCCGGCAGAACATGGGCTTCGCGCTCAAGCTGGCCAAGACCCCCCAGGCCACCATCAACCAGAAGGTCGAGGAGGCGGCCCGGATCCTCGACCTCACCCAGCACCTGGACCGCAAGCCGGCCAACCTGTCCGGCGGCCAGCGGCAGCGGGTCGCGATGGGCCGGGCCATCGTCCGCGACCCGGCGGCGTTCCTGATGGACGAGCCGCTGTCGAACCTGGACGCCAAGCTGCGGGTGCAGATGCGCACCGAGGTGTCGCGGATCCAGCGGCGCCTGGGCACCACGACCGTGTACGTCACCCACGACCAGACCGAGGCGATGACCCTCGGCGACCGGGTCGCCGTCATGCGCACCGGCCTGCTCCAGCAGGTGGGCTCGCCCAAGGAGCTTTACGACACGCCCGTCAACCTGTTCGTCGCCGGGTTCATCGGGTCCCCGGCCATGAACTTCATGTCCGGCACCCTCGAGGAAGGCGTGCTGCGCACCCCGCTCGGGGACTTCCGGCTGAGCGACCGGATGCGGCGCGAGGTGGAGTCCGCCGGCGCGGGCCGTGATGTCATCGTGGGCGTGCGGCCGGAGAACTTCGAGGACGCGGCGCTTGTCCAGCGGGACAACCGCGAGCACGGGATCACGTTCAACACCAGCATCGACGTCCTCGAGTCCATGGGCTCCGACGTGTTCGTCTACTTCACCAGGGACATACGAGCAAGGCGTGAACGCCGCCGAACTGGAGGAACTCGCCAGAGATTCCGGCCGCGCGGACACTGGCGCCAGCGGCGACACCCTGGTCGCCAGGCTGGACGCGGCGACCGGCATCCGCGAGGGCCAGGACGCCGAACTCTGGGTGGATGCCCGGGCGCTGCACGTCTTCGACCCGTCCAGCGGCCGCAACCTATCGCTGGGTGCCAGAGGCGACGGGAGCGCGAGCACGGTGACCTCGGGGGCTCGGCAGCGGCCCAGGCGCGGCGCCCCCCAGCCCGGCAGCCGGCCGGTGGGCAGGCGCCCCCGAGCCCGGCGCCAGGCCGAACCGGCTCAGGCGACCCCGGCCCGGCGAGCCCCCGGCGACCCGGCCACGGGCGGCGAGGCTACCTGATCTCGCGGCGCAGCCGCTCGATCACCTCGTCGCTCCACTCGTGGGTGCGCATCAGCCGGTACCGCTCCCTGGCCACCCGCTGGTAGGCCTCGGCCTCGGTGCCGGAGCCGATCAGGTCGGCCGCGCGCAGCATGCGCACGACCGGGAGGTACTCCTCGGCGTACCACAGCCGGGCGATCTCGTCCCGGCCGAGGAAGCGGCGGGCGTGCTGGAGGTAGCGGAACCCCCAGGCCTCGACCGCCTCGCCCAGTTCGGCATACGCCCACGGGTCGGCGAAGCGGATCCGGGCGTACGCCTGCTCGGGCAGCGGCACCCGGGACCGGAACATCCGCTCGTAGTCCTTCATCAGCAGGTCCCCGCGGCTGCGGATGCCGTCCGCGGGGACCGTGGTCTGGACCTCGGTCACGTAGGCGTCGATGGTCTGCTGCCCGGTGGCGATGGCGATGGACACCCGGTGGTGGCCGTCCTTGACGAAATGCAGGTCGCCGATCCGGTAGACCTCGATCGGCGGGATCGACTCGCCGCGGCGCTGGGCCAGCGCGAGCCGCTCCCAGCGCTCCCGCACCCGGCTCGAGGTCGGCCGGAAGTGCCGGTCGAAGTCGCGCCGCGAGTCCACCGTGCCCACGATCGTGTCCAGCCTGATGGTCTGCAGGCCCAGCGTACCGCTCGCCCCGGAGGCCGAGCGCGGCGACCACCTCGTCGAAGGGCAGGATCAGGTTGACGTCGTCGGGCTCCCCGCGCAGCCGGTGGGCCAGCCGGGAGAGCACCTGGCGCCGCCGGGCCCGCAGGAAGTCGTCGGCCACGTCGGCGCGGGGGAAGCCGGTCTCAGCGGGCATGGGACTGGCCGCTCGCGGACTGCCGGACGCCGTCGCCCGGCTCGATTTCGAGCAGATGGCGCCCCACGACGTTGCGCACCACGGTCCGGCCGAGCCGGTGCTCGGCGGGCGCGGTGCCGTGCGGGTGGATGTGCCCGTGCAGCAGCACGGCAGGCTGAAGCCGGGCGGTGAGCCGGTGCAGCGCGCGGAATCCCTGATGCGGCGGGTCACTGCCGTCCCCGACGCCCGCCGGTGGCGCGTGGGTGAGCAGCACGTCCACGCCGCGGCCGTCCCGGACCCGTCGCCCACCAGGCACGGCGGGCCAGGGCACGGGCCCGGCGGGCCTGCTGCCGCTCGGTGTACTGGTTGGGCCCGGCCGAATACCGGCGGCAGCCGCCCAGCCCGGCCAGCCGCAGCCCGGCCGCGTCGACGACCCGCTGCTCGGCGCTGATCGCCCCGTCCGGCCAGGGCGGCCTGGCCGGCAGCCCGGCCCGCAGCGGCAGGCCGGCCCGGGAGATCCGGTATCCGGAGATATCGGGGTCGTGGTTGCCGGGTACGAACACCAGCGGCACGTCGAACCGGTTCATCAGCTGGCCCAGGTATTCGAATGGGAGGTCGCCGCAGGCGACGATGAGCTGGGGCCGGCGTATCGCATGCAAATCCGCCAGCAGCACGTCGTCCACTTCATCGGAGACGGCGAGGACGAGGACCACATGCCGATCGTACGTGGTGGCCCGCCGCCGCCTGCGGCCAGCGCCGCGGCTGCCGGGACCCGCCCGGTGCTGACCGGCCGCGTTCTCGACAGGACAGGCCGGCCGCACTAGCGTCCAAATGCGAACATTGCCGAGCAGGCCCGGGAGGCGCGGTGGATGGAGAGGTCAGGCACCTGGTGGGGCTGCTGCTGGGGACCGAGGACGACTGGCCCCGCGCGTTCGAGCACCTGGTCGCCGGCGCTCGGCGCGGTGCCCGACGGAACCGGCCGGCGGCACATCTTCGCCACCGAGCGGCTGACCATCGAGCCGTTCTCGCTCCGGTCCAAGCCGCGGACCGACCTGGTGATCGACCGGCTCGCCTACTGGTACTACCACCCGCGCGAGTGGCTCAAGAAGGTCGCCCTCATGGACGACGTGTACCTGCTCAACTCGCCGTTCACGTTCCAGGCGATGGAAAAGCACGCGGCCTACTGCGCGATGATGCGGCTCGGCCTGAAGGTGCCGGAGACGGTCCTCGTCCCGTACAAGAACCCGGTGGACCACGACAAGTACGCCTTCACCGCGCAGCGCTACAACCAGCCGTTCGACCTGGACGCGATCGCCGCCGGGATCGGCTATCCGCTGTACATGAAGCCCTACGACGGCGGCGGCTGGCGCGGCGTCTCCCGGATCAACAACCCCGACGAACTGCACAGCGCGTACAACTCCTCCGGCGGGATGCTCATGCACCTGCAGGCGTCGGTGGACTACGACGTGTTCGCCCGGGCCCTGTCGATCGGCGCGGAGACGATGGTGATGCGGTTCGACCCCGGCGCGCCGATGCACTCGCGGTACCGGGTCGAGCACGACTTCCTCGACCCCGGCGCCGGGATCGAGACCATCACGATCTCCCGGGTCGTCAACGCGTTCTTCCGGTGGGAGTTCAACTCCTGCGAGATGCTCGTGCGCGAGGGCGACGTCTACCCCATCGACTACGCCAACGCCTGCCCGGACATCTCGATCACCTCGCTGCACTACTACTTCCCGTGGGCGATCAAGACGCTGCTGAAGTGGACGGTGTTCTGCCTGGCGACCGGCAGGCGGGCGCGGCTGGACACCGACACCCGGAGCTATTTCGACATCAGCGACCGCAGCGACCTGGACTACGGCCAGAAGCTGGGCGCCTACCGGCGCCTCGCCGACGAGCACTTCGCCGTCGACGACTACCGCGAGTTCTGCGCCGCGCACCTGGGCGACCTCGACCAGCGGGTCCTGGACTGGGCGGCCGGGCCCGACTTCGACCGCCTGATCGTGGACACGGTCACCGGCTACCTACCCCGAGCACGAGCACGAGCGGTTCATCGCCCATTTCCGCGGGCTGACCAGCCTGTGGGTCGACGACGAGACGGCCCGGCTGTCCTCGTCGGCCTGACGGCCGCCGGTGCGTCAGCGGTGGCTCCGGAACGGCCGTCACCGGAACGCGGCGGTCACCGGGGCCAGCCGCAGCACGTCCTGCGGCCCGGCCAGATCGGGCAGCGAGACGAAGACGGTGGCGACGCCGCGCTCGGCGAGCAGCCGGTAGCGGCCGATGTGGTCGGCGGCGGTGCCCGCGTGGTGCCGCCGGGCGAACGTGGCGGCGGGGGTGCGGCCGCGGAGTTTCTCGACGAGCGCGGCGGCGTGCTCCCGGTCCTCGCCGATGACCGGGATGTCGAGCACGGTCACCTGGACCTGTGCCGGATCCCGCCCGGCCTCGCGGCAGTGCTCGCGCAGCACCGCCAGCTTGCGGTCCAGCACGTCCAGGGCCGACGGCAGGTTGCAGCCGTCGCCCAGCCGCGCCGCGATCCGCAGGGTGCGCCGCTCGCCGCCGCCGCCCACGATGATCGGCACCTGCGAGACGGGCCGCGGGTAGCAGGTGGTTTCCGGGAGGGAGACCCTGGTCCCCTGGTAGGCCTTCGTGCCGGGCTGCCACAGCGCGCGCAGCGTTTCGATGGTCACCTCGAGCTGGTCGAGCCGCGCCGCGGCCGCCGGGAACGGCAGCCCGAACGCCGCGTGCTCGCGGTCCCACCAGCCCGCGCCGATCCCGCAGAACGCGCGGCCGCCGGTGAGCACGTCGAGCGTGGCGACGGCCTTCGCCAGGATTCCCGGCGCGCGGAACGTCACCGGGGTGACCAGGGTGCCCAGCCGCAGCCCCGGTGCCAGGCCGGCCAGCAGGCCGAGCGTCACCCACGGCTCGGGGATCGGCTCCCAGGCCCGGTCCAGCCTGCGGGATCTGGATCAGGTGGTCCATCAGCGCGATGCCGTCGAGGCCGGCGTCGGCCGCCGCGCCGGCCACGGCGGCGAGCCAGCCGGGCGGGTCGTCCTGCCAGGGAAACCGGGAGATCTGCAGGACGAAACCCAGCCGGGCCGGGCGCAGGTCCTGCTCGGCGGCGGCGCGGCGGGAGCCGGGGGAGTGCGCGGGCTCGATCGCCGCCTCGTCGGGCCGGGTGACCAGGTCCCAGCCCTCGGCGCCGAGTTCGCTGGCCACGGCCGGCACCCGCCGGAGCTGGCCGTCCAGGACCGCGGCGGGCACGCTGCGGTCCCGCTGCGCGTTGCGGCGGCGGCAGAGCGCGGGATCGGTGTCGAACAGCACGGCGACGGCCGGCAGCCCGGCCTGCCTGGCGGCCTCGAGCTGGGCGCGCCGCCGCGCCGGGTCGAGCCCGAGGGTGTCGACCACGGTGTTCAGGCCGCGCTTCAGCCGGGCCGCGACGATCTGGTCAAGCAGGGCGAAGGCGTCCGCCGAGGCGTCGAGGTCGTGCTCACCGCTGCCGACGACGCCGCGGAGCTGGTCGGAGGACACCACCTCCTGCGGCCGGTACCTGGCCGCGCCCAGGCCGACTTTCCCGAGCCGGACGCGCCGACGAGCACGACGAGCGCGGGATCCGGCAGTGCGGTGGTCACGCCTTTCTCTACACCTGCCCCCTCGCGGGCGTCGGCCCGGGGGCCTCCTGGCATCGGGAGGCGGTCCTCGGCGCCGGGGACACCACAACGGCGCCTGGGGCTGCGTCGTGCCGGAGGCGCGCCAACCAGCACTATGCGGCATTCGGCCCCGGCGCCTGCGGCGTGGCGGTTCGGCGCCGCGGGGCGCGGGGCTGGTCAGTGGGTGGCCGGCTCCGACGTCCAGCCCTCGCTGCCGCAGCGCGGCCTCCACCCGGTAGATCTCCGCCTGGTTCGCGCGCGGGCTGACCGGATGTCCCTCGATGACCGGCGGGCTGACCTCCAGCCGCCGGCAGGCCGTGCCCAGGGCGTCCAGGTAAGCGCCGCGCAACGCGCCCACCCGCACGTGCTTGTTCGGGACGCCGGTGCGGGTCTCCATGGCTTCCAGCTCGGCGCGGAGGCGGCGCAGGTTGCTGGCCAGCCGCTCGATCGGTTCCGGCTCGGGGACCGCGATCCGGGATTGCCGCCAGTTGTCTGCCCACCGGGCCGCGCGGAACGCTCCGATCACCCCGTACCCGATCGCGGTGGGCAGCAGGACCACCGCGATCAAAGCCAGGTACGGACTCACAGGATCAAGTCTCCGCCTGCGGGGCAAGCTGTTCAAGTCGGGCCCGCATCCGTTCAGCCACATTGAGGAGGACCATGGACGCCAAGGCGAATGGGACGCGCTGGTGGCACGGCGCCACGCTGTACCAGATCTACGTCCGTTCGTGGCGCGACACCAACTCCGACGGGTACGGCGACCTGCCCGGGGTGATCGCCGGCCTGGACTACCTGCAGTGGCTGGGGATCGATGGCATCTGGCTGTCGCCCACGATGCCGTCGCCGGACCAGGACTGGGGTTACGACGTCAGCGACTACCTCGGCGTCCACCCGGAACTCGGCACGCTCGCCGACATGGACAAGCTCATCGCCGAGGCCGGGCAGCGCGGCATCAAGGTCGTGCTCGACCTGGTGCCCAACCACACCAGCAGCGCCCATGCCTGGTTCACCGACGCCCGGTCCGGCCGGGATGCGGCGCACCGCGGCTACTACGTGTGGGCCGACCCCGTGAAGGGGGAAGGGGAGGCGGGTGGGGCCCCGCCGAACAACTGGCGGGACGCGACCGGGGCGTCCGCCTGGACCCTGGATGACGCAAGCGGCCAGTACTACCTGCACAACTTCCTGCCCGGCCAGCCCGACCTGAACTGG
>CAVPMG010000004.1:0-119184 GCA_963706115.1 uncultured Actinomycetes bacterium
GACCCCCTGGCGATGCCTAGCGGCTTTGCCTAGCCTCACTTGATCCTTGACGGATCGGCCTCGGATGATCCTTGACACGCCCTAGATGTTTTTGCACCGCACCGGCCTGGGCGGCGGGCGGGTTCCGGGGGTTCCCGGGCAGGTGCCAGTTAACGCCGGTGCCGCGGCGGGGGTCAACGTGGAGCGCCCGCAGCGCGTCAGCGCGAGGACGAACGACGTTGAGGCCCGCAAGGCGCGGCGTAGCCTCGGCTGGCCCGGGGAGCTCCTGGTCATGGGCCGAAGAGCTGCTCGCCGTCGCTGCCGCCGAGCAGGAAGACGAACCGCTCCAGGTCGCTGCGCAGCTCGTCCAGGCCGTAGGCGGGGTGGCCGACGAACTGTTCCAGGGAGGCGGCCGAGGCGGGCGGGGTCGCGGGCCAGCCATTGGCTGAGGAATTGCAGCATCTCGGCGAGTTCGGCGGCGTCGGTGGCGTCCAGTTTCACTTCGGGCATGGGGATCACCGTCCTTCCGGGGTGAGCCGGGCCAGGGTGCGCTTGTCGGTGGCGTTGGCTTTGTAGCGGTGGACTTCGCTGGTGGTGGTGCGGGGCACCACGGCGGCGGTTTCGCCGTCGATGACCACCCGGAAGTGGTTGTTCTCGCAGATCACGGTGGCGGTCTTGCCCGCGTGGATCATCCCGGCGTGGATCTTCTGCCGGGCGACCATGAGCGCGCCCCGGCAGGAGACCCGCCGCTGCACGGTGATGGGCCCGCCCGGCTGGGGCGGCAGGGACCGGCCGCGGCGGGCGCCGCGCAGCCGGTAACGGCGGTCTGGCCGGGATGGGGCAGGCCATGGTGCGCAGCAGGGTCCCGTCGGGCCGATGACGGCCATCAGCGGTCCTTCCATGCGCAGGGTGACCCGCTGCCCGGCCAGCGGGGAACCGACGCTGACCTGCTGGTGGCCAGGCCGACGAGGCCGGAGGCGTTGACGGTGCGGTCCACCTCGATCACCGCCGCCTTGCCGGCGGGCAGCGGGCACGGGTCCGCGGGGCGGGCACCGTGGGCGGCCAGCCGGGACAGCTCGGCGATCCCGAGCCGGGACGGGAGGGTCTTGAGCCGGGCACCGCCGGCCAGCACATGCAGGCTGATCGCGTCGGCCCAGAGGGTGACCTGCCGCCCGGCCAGCGCGGGGCCGAGCCAGACCTGCTGCCCGCCGATCCACAAGTTCCCCGACGGCGGGACCACCCGGTCCACCTCCACAGCAATCCAGTCCTGGCTGGTGATGGTGGCCGCCGTGGGTGCTGCCTGCGCTGGCAGGCTCGAGTGCTGGCGGCAGGCCGGCAGCAGGCTGGGGCGGCTTGGGCTGGGGGGTGCTGGCCGTGAGCTGGGCCGGGATGCGCAGCTCCAGCGGCGAGGATGCGGGCGTGAACCGGCTGGCCGGGAAGGCCATGCCCAGCGACTGGTGCGGGCGGTCAGTGTTGTACTCCTCGCGCCAGGCATCCAGCGCCGCCTGCAGCGCCTCGATGCTCTCGAACGGCCCATGGACGTCGAGCAGCTCGCGCTGCAGGGTCTGGTGCAGCCGCTCGATCTTGCCGGTGGTGGTCGGCGAGTGGATCTTGGTCAGCCGGTGGGTGATGCCGTTCTCCCGGCAGATCTGGTCGAACAGCACCTCGACCGGCACGCCGGGCTTGTGGAACCGGCCGGTGAACACCTTCCCGTTGTCGGTCAGCACCTCCTCGGGCACCCCGTAGGCGCGCATCGCATCCACGAACGCCAGGCACACCGGGCGGGCGGTCGCCCGCATCACCGCCGTGGCGAGCACGCAGAACCGGGAATGGTCATCGATCCCGGTCACGATCTTCACCTCGGCGCCATCGGTCAGGAACGCGCTGGCGGTCACATCCAGCTGCCACAACTCCATGGCAGTGCCGCGTTCCCAGCGGCGGTAATCCTTGCGCCTGCGCCGCCGCGACTTCGGCTCGATCAGGCCGTTGCGGACCAGGGTCCGGTAGACGGTGGAGCGGGTCACCTGGTGGCCGCGGCGGCCCATCTCAAACACCAGCCGCCGCGGACCCCACTTCGGGTGCGCCCGGCGCAGCTCACAGATCATTTCCTCGACCCCGGCCGGGATGCGCCAGGGATGGTGATGGACCTGGTGGCTGCGGTCCTCCAGCCCCGCGATGCCCTCCTGCCGGTAGCGCACCAGCCAGGTGTGCACGCTCTGGCGGCTGACCCCATACCGCTCGGCGACCTCGGTCACCGGAACACCAGTGCCGACTTCCAGCACGGCCCGGTATCTCTGCTCGGCCACGCTCAACTCCCACAGCATGAGCGGGAGTGTCAAGCATCAAGCGAAGCCAAAGTGTCAAGCATCAAGCGGGACAGCACACATGCCTAGCGGCTGTGCGGTGAGGACTTTCTTTACAGTCATCAAGGGCGCGCGGAGCGCGCCGGACGTCGGACTGGCCGTCGCTCGTGGGCAAGCGCCGCGCGAGGATGACGCTGACCCGGACGCGGCGCAGCTCCTGCCGGTCACCAGGCGGGCCTTTCCGGGAACGTTGCGCGCCTGGGCGCCGCTTGCCGCTCACTGGTGCACCATCGTGGTGTCGGTGATCGCTGATGGGTTGCCGATGCACCCGAGGTGCCGCTGGGCCACTGCCCTGCTCGCTTGACAGCAGTGATGTCCGCTAAGAGTTCTGCAGGGCCTGGCGGCTGCCCGGGGCGCGCCGACCGTCGACAGGGCTGAGCGCCACCGAGCGCCGAACAGTGAGCGAACCGGCAGCCGCGTCCCGGCACCGCATGAGGGGTGCCTCCCCACTGGGTCTAGCAGCGAGGAGGCAGAGTTGAATCCTGCCAGTAATGCCCTGCCCGAGGAACCCGCCGGTGGCGTCACGTGCGGGATTGACTGGGCTCGTGACGATCATGCTGTTTGTGTGATCGATGGCCGTGGCCGTGAGATTCACCGGACCACTGTCGAGCACAGCAGCGCCGGCCTGCGCGAACTGACGGCCATGCTGAAAGGGCACGGTGCCCGCGAGGCGGCGATCGAGCGGCCTGATGGCCCGGTCGTTGATGCCCTGCTCGCCTCGGGCGTGACCGTCGTGGTGATCAGCCCGAACCAGGTGAAGAACCTGCGCGGCCGCTACGGGTCGGCCGGCAACAAGGACGACCGGTTCGACGCATACGTCCTGGCGGACACTTTGCGCACCGACCGTGCCCGGCTGCGCCCGCTGATCCCCGACACCCCCGCGACGGTCACGCTGCGTCGCACTTGCCGCGCCCGCAAAGACCTCGTTGCCCACCGCGTCGCTGCCGCCAACCAGCTACGCGCCCACCTGCGCAGCGCCTTTCCCGGCGCGGTAGGGCTGTTCGCTGAGCTCGACTCGCCGATCAGCCTGAAGTTCCTGGCCCGGTTCGGCTGCCAGGAACGCGCCGACTGGCTCTCCCCCCGCCGTATAGCCGCGTGGCTCGCCGCGGCCGGCTACTGCGGCCGCACCACCCCCGCCACCCTGCACGCCCGCCTGACCGCCGCGCCCCGCGGCCCGGCCGGCGACGACGGCGCAGCCCAGGCCCGCATCACAGCGGCGTTCCTCGCCGTGCTGACCACCCTCACCGAGCAGATCAAAGCGCTGGCCGAGCAAATCGGGGAGCAGCTTGCCCTGCACGCCGACGCGCACATCTTCACATCACTGCCCCGGGCCGGAACCGTGCGCGCCGCCCGGCTGCTCGCCGAGATCGGTGACTGCCGCGCCCGCTTCCCCACGCCCAGCTCCCTGGCCTGCCTCGCCGGCGCCGCACCATCCACCCGCCAATCAGGCAAAACCAAAACCGTGGGATTCCGATGGGCGTGCGACAAACAACTCCGCGACGCCGTCACTGACTTCGCCGGCGACTCCCGCCAATCCAGCCCCTGGGCCGCCGACCTCTACCACCGGGCACGGGCCCGCGGTCACGACCACCCCCACGCCGTCCGCATCCTCGCCCGCGCCTGGCTGTTCATCATCTGGCACTGCTGGCAAGACAAAACCGCCTACAACCCCGCCCGCCACCACGCCCTTCAGCGCCTGCTCACACAACAGCCACCAGCAGCAGCTTGACACAGGGCAACTCTTAGTACTGCAACGGCATGTACATGATCATTAGGGGATCATGGGTGCATGGTGGCCGATGTCGCTGCGGCGGAACTGGACCGGTTGCATGAGCGGATCGCGGGGCGGTTCGGCCGTTCCGAGCCGCGGGCGCGGGTGCGGGAGTATGTGTCTGGGCTGGTGGCGGGTCTAGAGCGGAAGAACGGGTGGACGCTGGCCGAGCGGGCGGGTGAGGCCAGCCCGGATGGGATGCAGCGGCTGTTGCGCTGCGCGGACTGGGATACCCGCGAGATCCGTGACGACGTCCGGGACTACGTCGTGGAGAACCTGGGTGACCCGCAGGGCGTGCTGATCGCTGATGAGACAGGCTTCTTGAAGAAGGGCACCCGTTCGGCTGGGGTGCAGCGGCAGTACTCCGGGACCGCCGGGCGGACGGAGAACTGCCAGATCGGGGTGTTCCTGGCTTACGCCTCCGCGGCCGGGCATGCGCTGATCGACCGGGAGCTGTATATCCCGGCCTCCTGGGCGGAGGACCGGGACCGGTGCCGGGCGGCGGGGATCCCCGATGACATCGAGTACGCGCCCAAGGCCCGGCTGGCTCAGGCGATGCTGGCCCGGGCGATTGAGGCCGGGGTGCCGTTCGCCTGGTTCACCGCCGATGAGGTGTATGGGCAGGCGAAGTACCTGCGGCGCTGGCTGGAAGAGCGCGGCGTGGCGTATGTGATGGCGATCCGCTGCAGTGACACCTTCCCGGTCAGCGGCCGCGAGCAGCGGGCCGATGCGCTGATCGCGGCGCTGGGCGCCCGGTCTTGGCAGCGGCTGTCGGCGGGGGCGGGGGCACACGGTCCCCGGGAGTACCACTGGGCCCGGATCACCATCCAGGCCGGCGCCGGGCCGGGCCGCGGGCACTGGCTGCTGGCCCGCCGTTCCCTGCACGACCCGGATGAGATCGCCTACTACGCCTGCTACGGGCCAGCCCGCTCCCGCCTGGTGGACCTGGCCTGGGCCGCCGGCAGCCGCTGGCACATCGAAGAATGCTTCCAGCAGGCCAAGGGCGAAGCAGGGCTGGACCACTACCAGGTCCGCTCCTGGCGGGCCTGGCACGCCCACATCACCTTGTCGATGCTGGCCCTGGCGTGGCTGTCCGCCGCCCGCGCCCAAGCCGCAAAAGGGGAACCTCCACCAGCAGCCCGGGCATGATCGGCTACACGTTACCGGAGATCCGCCGCCTGCTCACCGGCCTCATCCAGCGCCACCTGCCCGACCCTGATCATGTCTGGGCCTGGTCTGACTGGCGGCGCAAACGCCAATACCAGGCCCGGGCCAGCCACTACCGGCGGCGCGGCTATGCCCTCACCTAACTGCCGTTGCAGTAGCAGTGAGGCCAGCCTCGGACCGCCGAGGTGCGCTGGCTGACCTGGGTGTTTCCCCCGCAGGTTGCTTGTCGGCTGGGGTGGCGGTCCGAGCCTGGCCTCGGGGATCGCGGCTGCGCCGCGATGAGCGCACGCTGGTGGCATGGCTCCGCAGGTTGTCACGGTGAATGACGTGCTGGATGGGCATGTCGCGCTGGATATCGAGTGCCTGGACCGGATCTACCTCAACGCCTACGTGCCGATCTTGCAGACCAGCGCGCAGGTGGTGGCGTTCTTGTCCGGGCACCTGGGATTCCCGTTCCCCTCACCGGTGCTGTTCCGCCAGCTTGGGGACCGGTTCCGCCGGGCGGTCGCCGCGTTTGCCGAGGCTAATGAGATCCCGTGGGTCCGGTTCGGCAAGGACCAGGCCAAGCTGGCGGTGATGGGACCGCATCTGGCCCGGCAAGAAGCGACCGGCCGGTCGGGGGTGGCCGCGATCGGGGTGGCCCAGGAGTTTCAGCGGGTGTGGACCGCTTATGAGGGCAAGACCTCCACCGGCACGCCGCGGTGGTCGTTTGTCAAATCGGATCGGCGGGTGACCTGCTACTACTTCTATTTGTGGGATGAGGGCTTCGGCCCGGCGTTCATCAAGGTGTGTGCCTACTTCCCTTATCCGGCCAAGATTTGGGTCAACGGGCATGAGTGGGTCAAGCGGCAGGCTGAGCGCGCCGGGGTCGCCTTCACCGCGCTGTCCAACGGGTTCGCCGCCTGCGATGACTCAGTGGCACTGCAGGAGATCTGCGACCGGCTCGGCCCCGGCACCATTCAGGTGTTCGCCCAGCGGTGGCTGCACGCCCTGCCGCTGCCATTCACCGCCCGGGACCATGATGCGGGGTACTGGTGGGAGGTCTCGATGCGCCAGGTCGAGGTGTCCCGCACCATCGTGTTCGACGCCCCGCGTCATGCCCGCGGTTTCTTTGAGGCCCTGGTCGCCGACAATCTCGACATCGGCCGCCCGCACAACGTGGAGATCATCTTCGGCCGCCGGGTGCGCCGTGACACCTGGGGAACCTTCCGCACCGCGATCGACCGCCGCGACAACGGCGGCGTCATTGTCAACGTGTTCTACAAGCATTCGCGGATCAAGCAATACCTCAAAGACGGCCGGGCGATGCGGATCGAGACCGTCGTCAACTCTCCCCGCGACCTGGGCTGCCTCGCCCGCCTGCCCCACCTGGGCGAGCTTCAGGCCAAAGCCCGCGCCGCCAACCGGCGCATACTAGAGGCCGAGCGTGCCGGCCAGGGCACCGTCCTTGCGAGCCCAGCCTTTGAGCGGGTCGCGCACCCCTCCGTCGATGCGGACGGGCGGAGGACCCCGGCCCTGCGGTTCGGCGATCCTCGGGTCATGGCCCTGGCCGGCGCCCTCTGCCAGACACTGCTCGCCGCAACCGGCTTCACCAACAAGCACCTTCGCGTCTTGATCGCCGGGCTCCTTGGCGGCAGCTACTCCCCCGGGCAGATGACCTACGACCTGCGGCGGCTGCGCCTCAACGGGCTGATCCGCCGGCTCCCGCACACCAACCGGTACGTGCTCACCGCCGATGGCATCCGGATCGCCGTCTTCTACACCAAGATCTATAACCGGCTCCTGGTCCCGCTCACCGCCGCCAACCAGCCCCAGGCCCCACCCGAACTGCGGGCCGCGCTCACCGCTATCACCCGCCACGTCGACGACTACGCCGCCCGCGCCCGCCTGCCCCGCGCCGCCTAAAACTTGACACAAACGTTCAGAAGCTCGCGACCAAAGATCGCTAGGTAGCTCATACGACAGGCAGACCGGTGTGCTGCGCATCCGTCGCCCTCGCTTCCGATTGTCCAGCTCGCGGCCATCGCGTCTGCGCGGGGGACGTGGCTATTGACTTCAGCCGGATATGCCTGGTCGCGCAGGTGGCTGTGAGATGAACGCCCGGCGTCGTAGGTGAGCAAAGTTGCTAGGCAGGAATCGCGGTGCGATAGTTACAGGAAGTTGCTGAGTACGCTGCTCCAGACCCCGGCAGTGGTCAGAACCACTGACAGGTGAGTTGAAATGAGCAGCACGCATCTCGGCGACCTCAACGGCAATCGCTTGGATGACCATGTGAGTGGTGTGCCGGTACCGCCAAGGGTTACCTCTCAGGATGAGCTGGACCGGGCGGCGGCTGATGCGGTACACCCTGATCTGGCGAATGTGGAAGCGGTTTTGCGGACCGTGGCGGAGCTGACGGGGATGCCGCTCGTTCCTGTTCATCACAGCGGACAGACCGCGCGGTCGTTCTCCGGCGCCAGCCGGTCCGCATCGTTGAGGGCAGCAGCGAAGGCGGCTACACCAGCGTGTTCGAGGTCATCTGCTGCGACTGCGGCGACAATCCCTACCTGGACTACTCCGAGGTCCCGGCCCGGCTTCAGCGGCTCCGCGGGCCGTACACGTTGCGCGAGGGCCTCGTAGCGTATGAGCAGCACCTCAGGGCTGACCACGTCTGACTCGCTGGCCTGAGTGCGGGCAGGCAGGCTGCGGGGCAGCGGGTAACGGCACAGTTTCGACACCGGAGGCAGGTGCGTATGGCTCAGGCTGGTGCGGCGGAACGGCCGCCGAGCGCGTTGCGAAGGGCGCTGGTTCCCCTTGCGCTCGCCCAGTTCATCTGCAGCTTCGCCGGCTCGAACATGAACGTGATGATCAACGACATCAGCAAGGACCTGAACACCACGGTGCAGGGTGTGCAGATCGCGATCACGGTCTTCCTGCTGGTCATGGCGGCGCTGATGATCCCCGGCGGCAAGCTGACCGACCGTTATGGGCGGAAGCGGTGCTTTACCGTTGGCCTGGTTGTGTATGGCATCGGCGCCCTGCTGAGCGCGGTGGCCCCCGGTCTGGGTGTCCTGATCCTCGGTAACTCCATTTTGGAGGGCGTGGGCACGGCGCTGCTGATCCCGCCGGTCTACATCCTCGCGACGTTGCTGTTCACCGGGGTCGCCGCGCGTGCCCGCGCGTTCGGCGCGATCAGCGCCATGGGAGGCATCGGCGCCGCCGCGGGGCCGCTGATCGGTGGCCTGATCACCTCAGCGATCAGCTGGCGGGCAGCGTTTATCTTCCAGGCACTGATCATCGGGGTCATCCTCGTGCTGAGCCGCCGCCTCGAAGATCCCCTGCCAGCGGATCCGGCGCGCTCCTTCGACACCGGCGGGGCGGTCCTGTCCGCCGTCGGCCTCATCCTGGTGGTGATGGGCATTCTGGCCGCCGACAACAACCTCTGGCTGATGCTCGTCTTGATCGTCGCCGGGATCCTGGTCTTGGTGTGGTTTTTCGCATGGGTGCGCGCCAAGGAGCGTGCGGGCAAGGAGCCACTGCTGTCGATGGCCCTGTTCCGCAATCGCATCTCCAACCTCGGTCTCGTCACGCAGAACACCCAGTGGCTGCTGCTGATGGGCGTGTCGTTCGTGGTCTCGGCCTACCTGCAGGTCGTGCGCCACTACGACGCCATCCAGACGGGGGTGATCTTCACCGCCGCCACGGCCGGCGTGCTGGCGTCCTCACTCGCCGCTGAGCGCCTCGCCAAGCGGTACGCTCAGCGGACCCTCATCCTGGCGGGCTTCATCGTCACGATCGCCGGTGTCGGTGTCCTGCTGGCTTTGGTGACCAGCATCAGCACTGACAAGGCCTGGGTCTTCGCACCCGGGCTGCTGCTGATCGGGCTGGGCCTCGGCGCCATGCTGACCCCGTCGGTCAACATCGTGCAATCCAGCTTCAGCGAGGAGCGCCAGGGTGAGATCTCCGGCCTGTCGCGCAGCGTGTCCAACCTCGGCTCCTGCCTCGGCACCGCGATCGCAGGCACCATCCTGGTCGCCGGCATCACCTCCACCCCAGAGCGCGCCTACGGGCTGGCGATGATCGCGTTGGCAGTGGTCGGCCTCATCGGGCTGGTGGCCGCGCTGTTCCTGCCCGCGGTCCTTGCCTCACCAGGCGCCGCGCAGCCACCGCAGCACAACCCGCCCCAGCCACTCCGGACGACCTAATGCGTGCTCCTGAGCGGTCGTGCTTGCCTGAGGCAGCCGTCGGTGGTGCGTACCAGCCAGTGGCATCACGCCGCCCCGACCCCGGAGGGACGTGGCCATGACGGTGAACGGCTGATCGGGCTGGGGCCAGCAGGTCAAGTGGCAGGCACCTGGCCGGGGTCCGGAGCGGGCCGCACCGAAACATCTGAGCCGGGCGGACCGGGCGGCCCAGGGAAAGGACGCCCGGGCGGCTGCGCCGCTGGAAGCCCATGCTGAATTCCGGCCAGGCCGGTCGCGGGATCCGGTCGGGCTGCTGTTGGGCCAGGCACAATCGCGGGTGCCGGAACTGGTGCCGGTCCGGCACGGACGGATGCGGCCACCCAGGCGCTGATGGCCAAGGCCCACACCCGTGACAGCACCCAGGCGCTGGGCAAGCTCACCACCATCACCGGCGGACGGAATCTATCCAGAAGTGCCCGCGTGCAGACGCCTGCCGAGAGGGGGCAGGATGCCGGTGGCTAGTCCCCGGGTGATAGCGGCGCTGCGGGTGGAGACGCCGAGCTTACGGTAGATGGCCTGGGTCTGGGTCTTGATCGTGTTCGGTGACCGGCCGACTTCGGCGGCGATCTCGCGGCGCGATAGTGACCCGCGCAGCAGCTGGAGCACTTCCGCCTCGCGCTCGGTGAGCGGGTCAGGTAGCGCCGCGGATCGGCGCGGCCAGACCCGCGGAGAGCGGGCCCGGGTGATAGCGGCGCTGCGGGTGGAGACGCCGAGCTTACGGTAGATGGCCTGGGTCTGGGTCTTGATCGTGTTCGGTGACCGGCCGACTTCGGCGGCGATCTCGCGGCGCGATAGTGACCCGCGCAGCAGCTGGAGCACTTCCGCCTCGCGCTCGGTGAGCGGGTCAGGTAGCGCCGCGGGTGGGCCGGGCCAGACCGGCGGACTGGGGTCCCCGTCATCCATGGGTGCTTGTGCTCTCACGCCGATCGCATGCACCGCCCGGGCTGAATCTTCAAGGAACGCCGCTCGAAGGCTAATCGGCTGGCTACAGGGCAGAGAGTGCAGATCGTCACGGCTCATCGGGCTCCCGGTCAGCGCAGATGACGCTGCCTGGGTCCGGAGCAACACCAACGCCTACAGCCTACCGGGTCCTGTTCAGGAACCCTCAGCATGACGACAGTCGAGCCGTGCCCGTGGCGTACCCGTTCGGACAGTGACCAGCGGTGAGCCACGGTCGCTCACGGGCACGTCACGTGGGCACTGACCTGCCGCAGCTACGAGGAGGACGGGGAGGCGCAGGGCACGAGCGCCCGAACCACGACAGGTCGGCGCATGATCGCCGTGCTATTAGCGTGCCATTAGCCAGGGTAACGAGGGGTCAACCATGGTCACCCAAGACCACCGGGGTTTGCAGGTCAGCGTCCTGGACAGCCGTAACCGCTCCACTTCCCAAGCTGATAGTGCGTGATCATACGCGGGTTGTCAGCGACGCTCTACCATCAGAGTGCTGTCCATCCGGGCGGTGCCAGCATCCAACGGCGTGGGGCGGCGATGAGCGGGCGATCGAAGCGGAACACGGGCGGGCTGTGGCTGGCGACGGTCCTGGGGGCGGCCATGACAGTGACGGTCGTCACGCCCGCCGCCGCGGCGGCGCAGGCGCCAGGGGTCTCCGCCCCTGGCTGGTCTCAGTTCCAGGGCGGCGCCGCGCATGCGGGCGCCGAGCCCGGTGAGAACTCGATCACGGCGGCTAACGTCAGCCAACTGAGCGTCGCTTGGACAGTGCCCATCCCGGCGGCGCAGACGATCGACACGTCAGAGGTGCTGGTGGTAGGCGGAATCCGCCTACGTCAGCACGGTGAACGAGGTGATCGCGCTTGACGCCGTGACCGGCACGACGCTCTGGCAGGCGACGCTGCCGGCGGCTGCGATCGGCACACCCGCCGTGCAGGGGGGCATGGTGCTGACGCGGTATTCGCTCCAGGTCCGGCATGTCATCAAGTCCTACGTGGTGGCGCTTGACAGCACCACGGGTGCCACGGTCTGGACCAGGCAGGTCAGTGGCGGTGGCGGCTCGCTTACCACGACCGCCCACCGCGTATATGTCACGGTCGGTGGTCAGGTCGAGGCACTGGGCCTGGCGCACGGGTTCAAGTTCTGGCAGTCCGCCGCCCTGCCCGGGTGCGAACCGTCCTCACCCTCGGTCACCGACGGCGTGGTCGTCGTCGGCAGCGGCGGCACGAACGTCTCCGCGCTCAACGCGGCCACCGGAGCGGTGACCTGGGAGGACACCTTCGGCACTGGGTGTGGTAGCAGCGCCTCCGCCTGGCTGCCCGCCATCAGCGGAGGAACGGTCTACGCCGGGCTGCTCAACGGCGTGGCCGCGCTTAGCCTCTCCACCGGCGCCATCCTCTGGCACAACCAGGCCCCGGCGAACGCAGACGTGTTCTTTCCGCTGTCCATGGCTGGCGGCTCTGTCATCACCGGCCCCAACAGCGGCGGCGAGATCGCCGCGCTGGGCAAGGCCCACGGCACGGTCAGGTGGCGGGACACCTTCACAGGCTCGGACCAGGTAGCTGGCACGGCCACATTCGGCCCCCTGGTGTGGGGCAATTTCACCACGGGCGCGGACAGTTCCGGCGGTGCCACCGCCTATGACCCTGCCACCGGCCACCAGCTGTTGTCAGCACCGCAGCCCGTTGACGACGCCGGGTTCCCGCCCACGGTCGCCGACGGGCGTGTCTATCTCAATCTCGGCAATGAGGTCGAGTGCCTGGCACTGCCAGCAACCGCAACCGGCTAAGCCACTGCGTCCGGCGTGAAGGAGCAACACAGCCGGAGTGGGTCCCTTGTTCAGGTGGGAGAGCATCTCGCGCGCACGGTGGGGACGCCCGGGCCGGTGAGGTCGTCGCAGTAGGCACGGCGTCCCGCCATCGCCATCGTCAACGCAAGGGTCGTACCGCGTACCAGGGGACCGGTGCCGGCGGCAAAGGAGCCGTCGGTCGCCTCAACGCGCAGCCCTTCGATCGCGCTCCGGCTGGCTACCGTGAAGTTTCGGCGGGCGTAGAAGCCAGCGACCGCGGTGACTGCCTCCACCGAGGGCGTGTGCCCGAGGCCAAGAGGGCGACGGATGTCCTGAGCGTGCACGATGACCTCGCCCAGCCACGCGGCGGTGGGCCCGGGTGGCGACGTGGTGCTGGCAATGACGCGGCGAAACCGATCGAGGGTCTCGGCGGGCGTTGCGCCACGGTGCTCCGCCAGACGCCGGTCGTTGTGCAGGTCGAAGTTGAACCGTGCGCCCAGGACGCTGGCGAACCAGCGCAGCGGGCCGGTACTCGCTGCTGCAGTGAGGTGAGCGACGACCTCTTCGATGACCCAGCGACCGCAGAGCGACGGTTGCGCCCACTGCGCGTCGGTGAGGCCGGTGAGATCCTCAGCGAGGGCAGCGCGCTCAGCATGGGCGGCCGACCAGAGCGTATCGCCGGTGGTGACGTCGCCGGCCATGTGAACCTCCGTGCTGATGTGAGCCGCTAGCCATGAGGACTACGTACAGCAGGCAGACGACGGGAGTCCCGGTTACTCATCGCTCTGGCCGCGGCAACAAGAAACGGCACGCTCGCTGTCAAGCGCGTGGCTTCGCCGTCGATCACCGCTGCTGGCGGCCGGCGGTGATCGCGATGGCGGTCGGTTGCAGCCCGGTCTCGATGGGCTTGCCGACGGTGTTGGTAGCGGTGTTGATCGGGATCACGTCTTGCGGAAGCCCGAACTCGGGGGCCCCGGCGCGCAGGACGTAGAGAGTCTTTCCATCCGGGGTGATCGCCATGGCGGCTGGGAACCCGCGGACGACGATGGCCTTGCCGACCGCTCCGGTGGTGATGCAGACCGGAACGATGAACCCTCGGGTGGACTTGGCGAAGGTGCCTTCCACGTAGACGGTCTTGCCGTCCGGCGTGATCGCGGCGCCATAGTCGTCGCCGTGGCGCGGGGCCACCCGGATGGCCGGAAGCGTGGTGTTGGTGGCGGTATCAATGGGGGTCAGCGTGGTGTTGTCGGCCGCGTAGAGGGTCTTGCCATTGGGGGTCATGACCATCAAATTGAACGCGTCAGGGAACGCCGCATCCTTGAGCGGGATGTTCTTGCCCGCGGTGTTGGTGGCGGTGTTGATCGGGGTCACGCTGCCCTTCCCCGGTTCTCCCTGCCCCAGGTTCAGGACGTAGGCGGTCTTGCCATTCGGAATGATCGCGATCGCAAGCGGCTCGGACCCAGTCTTGATGTTCTTGCCCGCCGTGTTGGTCGCGGTGTTGATCGGGGTCACCGTGCCGTCCGGTTCCTCGTTCGCCACATACACGGTCTTGCTGTTCGGGGTGATCGCCATCGCCACCGCAAAAGGATTCGCATTGGTTTTGATCGGCTTGCCTGCCATGCCGGTGGCTGTATCGATCGGGGTCACCCTGCCGACGAGCCCGTCGGCGACGTAGAGGGTCTTCCCGTTGGGCGTGACCAGCATGGTGCCGGGAACGTATCCCGCTCTGACCGGCTTGCCCTTCTGAAAGGTGGTGGCGTTCACCGGGATCACGAAACCGTGGGCACCCGGGCGGACGAGGTTAGCATCCAGGCCGACGTAGGCGGTCTTGCCGTCGGGCGCGGGCGCCACAGCGATGGCGTTGAGCGGTACCGGGATGGTCTTGATTACCTTGTTGGTCGCGATGTCGATCGGGGTCACCGACCCCTTCGTCGCACTGTGCACGCTTTGGTTCACCACCCAGGCCACCGGCGCAGAGCCCGCCGCGGTCCGGACGGCCCGGTGTGCGGTGCCGCTTACCTGAACCGGGCTTGCCATGCTGGCCGAACCCGGCCCAGCCACGGCGGCCAGCACCAGCACCACCCCGGACGCAATCCCGATGCCGTACTTGATCACGGTTCCTCCCGCGGCCAGTACGGCAAATCTGACATCCGTCAACCGGAACCGCAATACGGCCACGTCGAAGTGCTCGTTGCGGTGGTTCGCACCGAGGGGACCGGTATTTGCCCGCTCCACACACGAAGGCCCAGGCCAGGACAGATCCTGGTGCTGGGCCTTGGTCGTATTTGGGACCTTGGTCGATCACGAGCCCGCTGGCCATCCTTTCGCGGCAGTGGTGAACACCCAGACGCTGAGCGCGAACACGGCCGCAGTGGCCGGCAGCAAGAACAAGCCCCAGGCGTTTCCGGCCGACATCAGCACCGCGCTGAGGGTGACCAGCCACAGCACTGCCAGCAGTCGCAAGATCAGGATGCTGACCCGGACGGGCCGGATGTATTCCCAGGAGCGGATGAGGGCGCGCTGGATGAGCGGGCGGGTTCGCAGGGTGGCGCGTGTGGGCCTTGCGGCGGACGACCACGACGGGGGAGCGGCGGTGTCATTCTGTGCGTACATGGGATGCCTCCTGTGGCCTACGGTGTCCGGGGTCTCCGGCCATCTATCAAAATGATATCACTTTGATAGATGGCCGTCAACCGTCACAAGGCACAGGCCGGGCGCTGCCAAGAGCGAGCAGCCATCAGGAGGGCGAGGGGGAAGCAAGCGAGCCAGAGGGCGGCAATGAGCGTAAAATCCGTTGGCGGCCGCTCACGGACCTGGTTATGTTCGCCGGGTGTTCCCCTGGCTCAAGGACCATCTCTAAGGGCAAGGACACCAGCCTTGCTTGGTCCGTGCTGGTCCCGGGTTGGGTCCCTGTCACCTGCTCGGCCATGAAGGCCCAGGTCGAGAGCGATGCTTCCAGCTTGGCCTTGACCTTTGCCCGGGGAGCAGGAGCACGCCGCGATAGGCTTTCCCTGGATTGCGCTGGGGAAAGGCGGCGATGGCGACGCGCCCAGGAGACGAGATGGAAGCCCGGGGACGCATGCGAGCGTCGCACGCCGACCGCGAGCAGGTGATCGGCACGCTCAAGGCCGCGTTCGTGCAAGGGCGGCTCGCCAAGGACGAATTCGACCTGCGGGTGAGCCAGACGTACGCGGCGCGGACCTACGCGGAGCTGGCTGCCGTCACCGCTGATCTCCCGGCCGGGCTGACCGCAGACCAGCCGCCCACGCCCGCCCGGGTGCCGGGCGGTGCCAGCCCGACCTTGCGACCCGGTCCGGTGCTCACGGTGGCAACCACGCTCTACGCAGGCGCATGGGCCTATGAGTTGTTCCTGTCTACCAACGGGGGCGATAACCCCACGACGCCCCCGGTCATCTTTGGCGGCGGGCTCGTCTACTTGATCGTTTTGCTCCTGTGCCTGGGACACATGCTCGCCTTGCGGCGTGAGAAGCGCACCGGCGGGCGGCTACCGCGGCGACCAGGACCTGGCGTGAGTGGCCGCGCATCTGCGCGCCCGCAACTGAGTGGCCCGCGCAGGCAGCTTCCGCCGGTCGATCCCGGTCAGCGGCCGACCGCCGAAGCGGTGCGAAGCCGCCCTCTCCGCCCGCCATTGCCAGGCCTCACGGGTAGCTGAGTTCGGGGTACCAGTCGGTGCCGCGTCCTCCGGGGGTCAGGTCGAAGAGGTTCCAGAGCGGTTCGAGCGTGTCGCCGTGGCGGGGATCCTGACCGGGTTCGGTGGGCGCGTAAAGCAGTTCGGATCCCCAGAAGTGACGGACCACCGCACCGTCCCGCCGGAACACGTTCATCATCGGCAACTGGGCGCCGTCAGCGGCTTCGCCGTGGTAGTCGCGGTTGTAGGTATTGGTAGCTGAGGACAGCAGCCGCAGTCGGCGCCAGCCGCGCTGCCTGGCGTGTGCGAGCAGGCGCGGCAGGGCCGCCTTGGCGACAACGGCCATGTTGACTCGTTGGGCGATGTGCTCCGCGGCGCCGTCGAACGAGTCAAGGAACTGGGTGCACGACGGGCACGGCAGATCCTCGTCGAGGGCACGCGGGAACATCATGTTGTAGATCACCAGCGAGTCCATGCCCGGCGCGAACAGTTCCGACAGCCGCACATCGACCGGCAGCGCATCGGCCCCGGCACCCTGGAACACGTAGTCCTGAGGGACCACGCCGCCCGGCGGGAGGTTGCGCCGGGCGGCTGCCACCGTCTCGGTGACGCGGCGCAGTTCGGCCTCCTGGTCAAGCAGCCGGTCGCGCGCCTCTCGGTACTGCGCTGATTCTCCCGGAAACGAGACACCCATAGCTCTCCCTCGATCCGTTGGGTCTGGAACAACGGACTTCAAGCCGCATGAGAATTCATCGCGGGCCCGCTAGGACCCGTCTGGCCGGATCCGCGGGTCAGCATGGCCCAGCTAAGTGCATCACGGGTGATTGGCCCAGTGGCGGCGCAGCGCTGCGGTGAACTCGGCGGCGCGCTCGTCGGGGAAGAACAGGCGGCCGCCGTCGATCTCCACGACATCGGTGGCGCCGGGGATGGTGTCGTGCAGCCAGTAGGCCCATTTGCGGTGGAAGAACTTGTCGCCGGTGCCCCAGACGATCAGGGTCGGAACCTGCAGGCGGGCCAGAGCGGGCTCGATCGCCAGCAGATCGCGAGCGTGCAGCGACGTCAGCAACCGCTGGAACTGGCGGGCCGATTCCGCGGTACCGAACGCCTGGTCCAGCCAGGCCACCGAGATCTCCTTGGGCAGATTGGCCACGTCCTGGTAGCCGGTGCCGGCGAAGCGCTCGTGGGCCCGGGGAATGCTGCGCACCAGCCGGGGCGCGATGCGGGCGAACAGGCCAGTGCGGGCGAGCAGGACCGCGGGCAGCAGCGCCTTCGGCGGCAGATTGTCGTGCGCTTCGCAGTTGGTCAGCGTCAGGGTGTGCAGCCGCTCGGGCCTGCCGACCGCGAGTACCTGGGCTATCGCACCGCCGGTGTCGTTCGCCACGAGGTCGATGTCGGCCAGTTCGAGCGCCTCGCAGAAGCTGGCGACGAACCGTGCCAGGCCCGGCAGCGAGAAGTCCTGGCCGGCGGCGGCCGGGGTGTGCCCGTGCAGCGGCAGGTCGACCGCTACGCAGCGGCGCTGGCCATCGAACGCGTCGATGACGTGCCGCCACAGGTAGGTGCTCGTGCCGACGCCGTGGAGGAACAGTGCCGGGCGGCCCGGCCCGCCGGTATCGATGTAGCTGGCTGGACCGGCCTGGGTCTGGACCTGGCTGCGGTGTTTGTCGAGGCGTTCCATCTCGCTGAGCATGGTTTTCTCCCTCGTATGCGCGGCCGCCGGGGTACAGTGACCGATTAGACCGACTAACGGTCTAACTCTTACAAACCGACAGTCGGTCTGTCAAACGTGTAACTGCGGGCGGATGACCAGGCCGGCATGTCGAGCCCGCCCGGGAGGCACATGAACAAGAACGTGGCGCGGGGCCAGGCCACCCGGGCGCACCTGATCGACGTCGCCACGCGGCTGTTCACCGAGCGCGGTTACGACGGCACGTCGATCGAGGCGGTGCTGGCCGAGTCCGGGGTCAGCCGCGGTTCGCTCTACCACCACTTCCCGGGCAAAGATGCGTTGTTCTGGGCGGTCCTGGAGGGCGTCGCCACCCGGGTGGGTGAGCAACTCGCGGCCGCGACGCGGGATATCCAGGACCCGGTCGCCGCGCTGCGGGCCGAGTGCCTGGCGTGGATCCGGCTGGCCAGCGACCCGGTGGTCCAGCAGACCGCGCTGATCGACGCGCCCGCGGTGCTTGGCTGGCAGCGGTGGCGGGAGCTTGATGAGCAAGGCAGCCTGGGGCCGATCAGGGCTGCCCTCGCGCACGCCGCCGAGGCGGGCCGCATCGAGTCACGTCACGTGGACACGTTCGCGCATATCGTGCTGGCCGCCACCTACGAGGTAGCCCTCATGATCGCGCGCGCCGACGACCCGGCCGCGGCGCTCGGCGCGGGGGAGAGCGCGATGGCCGAGTTCCTGGACCGGCTGCTCGGCACGCCGGGGTGACGCCGCGAGCACCGCGATGCGCATGACAGCGGCCCCGGCCAGGGCTGGCTAGTACCCGGTCGCGCCGTCGATGCGCTCGCGCAGCAGGTCGGCGTGGCCGTCGTGCCGGGCGTACTCGGTGATCATGTCCACGATGATCCTGCGCAGCGAGACCGGCTGGCCATCCGACAGGCGCATGCCCGTCTGATCGAGGGAAGGCGCCCGCGCCACAATCTCGCGGGCGCGATCGCATTCTGTCCGCCACACGGCGAACGCTTCGGCGGGGTCGCCGTCGAGTGAGTCGAAGTCCTGGTTCGGATCGTCGTCGGAGTAGTAGAGGTTCGGCAGGTTCTCGCCGGCGAACTGCTGGCGGAACCACCAGCGCTCCACCGCGGCCAGGTGGCGGACGAGGCCGTGCAGGCTGAGCCCGGACGGCGGGATGTTCTTCTCGGAGAGCCGCTGCGGCGGGACATCGGAGCACTTGAGTTCGAAGGTCTGCCGGTGCCAGTCCAGCACGGCGGTGAGGATCGTCCGCTCATCACCGACGAGAGGCAAGGGATCACGGGTGTCGGCAGCCCAGGGCCGTGCGTAATTCTCCGCCGGGATCTCGCTCATGGCCCGAGTGTGTCAGGCGCGGCCGGGCAGCGTTTCTGGCTGGTCAAGCCAGGCACGCAACAGGTGCCGGTCGATGGAATCCACCCGGCCGAACGAACGGCCGGCCGCGGCGCGCTGCGACAGTTCGGCACGGGTGAACCAGCGGGCTTCCAGTATCTCCGCGCCGTCCGCGCTGACGGACTCGCTGGCGGCGGTGGCGCGGAACCCGGCCATCAACCCGGAGGGAAACGGCCAGGCCTGGGACGCGACGTAGGTCACCGTCGTGAGGCTGACGCCGGCCTCCTCGGCGACCTCGCGGCGCACGGCGTCCTCCAGGCTTTCGCCGATCTCCACGAAGCCCGCGAGGAGCGCGTAGCTGTCGGGAGCGGAGCCGTTATGCCGCGCCATCAGGCACCGCCGCGGCGGCCCGGCCGATTCGACCAGCGTGATCACGGCGGGCGCGATGCGCGGGAAGTGCAGCCGGGCGCAGGCTTCGTTGCCGCAGACCTGCAGGTGCCCGCCGTGCTGGCTGACCGTCGCAGTGCCGCAGGTGCCACAGAACCGCTGATTGCGGCTCCAGTAGGCGAGTCCGCGCGCATAGGCGAGGATCGCGGCCGCCGCGCTGCCAAGTGTGCCGGCGAACGCCCGCAGGTCACCTACCCGCTCGGCCCCGGTGGCCTCGACGGCCTGCGCTTCGTCCAAGGCCGACAGGTCCACGGCGAACAGGGCCGTATCACCGTCCAGGCCGAGGAACAGCGGCGTGCCCAGCTCACACACCGGCCGGTTCCGGCGGGCGTCCAGCGCGGTAACCGGTGCGGGCGGGTCACCCGATACCAGGCACTGGTCGCGCCAGACCGGGATCAGGCGGGTCCGTGGCGAGTCCAGGAGTGCCGCGACCCAGCCAGGGTCGGATCGCTGGTAGCTGGCCCTATCCAGATAGCCACCCGAATACGCGAGGTTCTGCACCGCACTCCCCGGCTGTCACGGCTGCCGCGCCCGGTGGGCGACCGGCCGGCACGCTGGCCGCGCGCCGATGCTCCTTAGGGCACCGTATAGGTCACCGTGAACTTCCCGGACCGGCGCTACTGAACGATCCCGCGGCGCCAGAAGTCGTACGGATGGCGGCCGGGGTGAAAGCCCGCGGCTTCGGCGGCCGCGGCCAGACGGGTGAAGCGCCTGGCAACGTCCGACGGGTCGTGCGCGTCGCTGCCGAAGACCAGCGCCTCACCACCGGCCTCGTACCACCACCGCATGATCACGGGTGGCAGCGGCACGGCTGCGTTGGCCTCCAGAGCCCGGCCGGAGCCGGCCAGTGCGGCCAGGACGGCGCGGTACTCGTCCTCGAACAGGGCAGGATCGAACGGGCCTGCCTTCTGCGGCCAGTGCCGCAACGGGTAGTCGACATGCGCGAGCACCGCGAAGGGTGCCGCCGATTTGACCATACGCAGGGCCTCGGCAAGGTAGGCCCGGACGAGATCAGCGGGTTCGTTCCGGTCGAAGAGAAAGTCCACGACCCGGGGGCCAGCCGGCTCCAGCGAGTGCACAGATCCCAGGACCCGGTCGAAGGTCCCCGTGGTGAGCAGGGCCTTGACCTGTTCCTCGTGCCAGTGAGGCTCACCCAGTTCGGTTCCAGAAAGAATGCGCAGCCCGGGGAAAAGCTCCCGGCAGCGCTGCACGCATGCCAGGTAGGCCCCGGCGTCCAGGGGAGGCGGGCGGAACCGGCCATCCGGCAGGAGCCGGGCCGCGTTCTCCGGCCGCATCCGCGCCCTGACCTCGGGTTCGACCACCCAGGCGGTGAAGTCGGCGTGCTCGGTGAACGCGATCGACGGCAGGCCAAGCGCTACCGCCCGGGCGCAGGAACGCTCCATCGACCCGGCGGCGGCGTCCCAGGACCATTCGGTATGCACGTGCCCGTCCGGCGGAAGCACCACTCAGCTCCACGGTTCTGGTTCCGGCCAGCGCGGCAAGCTTAGACGCCCCGGCGGCTGGCCCCGGCTGCCACGGGCGATTGGCCGTAGCGGCAGCGGGCGGCGGACAATCGGATTGTGCGTCTTCCATGGCAAGCACGAGAGTACGAACGGACCTGCGCCAAGTGCGGGTACGCCTGGCGGGTGCCCCGCTCCGCCGTGCACAAGCCGATCTCCGGGTTCAGTTCCGCACCGCGCGGGCGGCCCGTCAGCCTCGGCGGGGTCAATCCGGTGGTCCCCGAGTCAGAGCCGGAACTCGTCGCGAGCGAGGCGATCAGCGAGGTGGCGGCCGCGTACGGGCATTGCCCCAAGTGCAACTCGGATTACTGGAAGCAGCGCCCGGTTCGCTCCTGACCCAGGGCTGGCCTGGCCGCCTAACCCGGCGCCTGACCCCGGCCGCTCGGCCCGGCCACCTGCCGTATCCGGCGGCTCCCGCCCGGTTACGGCGCTGACCTGCGCAGCTTGGTGTCGCACGCGGCTGGCAGAATGCCGTTCGTGCGTCGCCCTCCGCGCGGGCCCTTCCGCGACCTGCCGCGTGAGGTGCCGATCCTCACCGCCATCTCCTTCACGGTGGCGCTCGGGTTCGGGATCGTCGCCCCGGACATCCCGGCGTTCGCCCGCCACTTCGGCGTCAGCACGGCCGCCGCCGCGAGTGTGGTGAGCGCGTTCGCTCTCATGCGCATCATCGGGGCGCTGCCCGCCGGCCGCCTGGCGGACCGGTTCGGCCAGCCCGCGGTGATGGCCACGGGCATCGCGATCGTCGCGGTGAGCAGCATCGTGGCCGGGTTCTCCAATTCGTTCGCCGAGCTCATCATCCTGCGCGGTGCCGGTGGGCTCGGCTCGGCGATGTTCGGTGTCAGCGGCCAGACCCTGCTGCTGGTCAGCGTGCCGAGCGAGCAGCGGGGCCGGGCGAGCGGGCTGTTCGCCGGCGGCTTCCTGGTCGGCGGGATCAGCGGCCCGGCGGTGGGCGGGGTCATCGCGGCCTGGTCGGAGCGGGCGCCGTTCATCATCTACGGCTGCATGCTCATCATCCCCGCGGTCATCGCGGGGGCGGTGCTGCACGACCGGTCACGGCAGCGGCCCGAAGCCGCCCACCGGCCACGCCGCGCCGTCGCCGAGATCGCCGGTGCGCTCCGGGACCGCGCCTACCGTGCCGCGGCCGCGGCGAACCTTGGGGACGGCTTTGCCGTCATCGGGGTGCGCAGCGCCATCGTGCCGCTGTTCGTCCGCGACGTCCTGCACAGGTCCGCCGTCTGGACCGGCGCCGGGTTCCTCGTCGTCGCCGTGCTCAACGCCGGCGTGCTCCTTCCCGCCGGGCGCCTCGCCGACCGGTTCGGCCGGCGCCCGGTGATCGTGGGCGGGTGCTTCATCTCTGCCAGCGGCCTGATCCTGCTGGCGCTGCTGCCCGGGCTTGGCGGGTATTTCACCGCGCTGGCGGTACTCGGGCTCGGATCCGGGCTCCTCGATGTCGGGCCCGCCGCCATGCTCGGCGACATTCTCAAGGACCAGGGCGGCACGGTCGTCGCCACGTACCAGATGGCCGGTGACATCGGCGCCGTCGCCGGGCCGGTGACCGCCGGTTACCTCGTGGACGCCGTTTCCTACGGCGCGGCCTTCACGGTCGCGGCCGGCGTCCTCGGCCTTGCCGCGGTGCTCGGCCTGTTCGCGCCCGAGACCCGCTGGCGCGACCGGCCGGTCGACCCGGGCCTGCTGGCTGGCCGTCCTACCTGACCGGCTCCGGCGCACGGGCGCCAGGTCAGCGCCCTGTCCGGCGTTTGGTTGCCCACCGCCGGGACTCAACTGCGTGACGGAATCGACTCGGCATCGTGTCCGTACGGATAACGCCATTGTTCCCATTACTTTGTAGGATTTTCCGGGATCTGTTGCCCCTGGAGGATTTACGGGGCGTATTCGGGTGCACTGCGCAAAGTCCGTATCAAGCTCACCTCATGAGCGGCCCAAGAGGGGAAAGCTGATGCCTGCCCACAAGGTACTGACCACGTCGGCACTGTCCGTAGCCGCCGTTTCCACGCTGCTGCTCGGCGGCGCGAGCAGCGCGGCAACGACCTCACCAGGACATAGCAGCCGGGCGCTGGTGCCAAGCACCGCGCCGATCGCCGGGCAGAACGCCGGGCTGCGGGCAATGCCGCTCACCAGCCAGGTGCACGTGAGCGTATTCATCGGCCGGGACGGGGCGGGCCTGGCTGCCGCCGCGGCGGCGATTTCCAACCCGCGGAGCCCGCGTTACGGGCACTACCTCAGCCCGGCGCAGGTCCAGGCCGCGTTCGGGGCCACCGCCGCCCAGCAGCGCGCGGTCGCCGCCTGGCTGGCCCACTCCGGCCTGGCCGTGACCCACCGCGACCCGTTCGTGGTCTCCGCGACCGGGTCCGCCGCGCACGCGGAAGCGGCGGTGCAGGCGACGCTCGAACAGACCCACCCGCGCGGCGGCGTCGCCCAGGTGGTTTCCAGCACCGCGATGTCCGTGCCGGCCTCGCTCGGCGGCGCGGTCAGCACGATCCGGATGAGCCCGGCCACCATCCCGATGGGCCACCACGAGGCGCTGAAGGCGAGCGACACCGCGGCACCCGGGTCCGCGGCCGCGTTCACGGTGAAGCAGCAGTGCTCGGTCTACTACGGGCAGAAGAAGGCGAGCACGCTGCCCGCCGCCTTCGGCAAGACGCTGTCCTTCGCACCGTGCGGGTACCTGCCCCAGCAGCTGCGCAGCGCCTACGGCGCGACCAGGTCCGGCCTCACCGGGCGGGGCGTGAGCGTGGCGATCCTCAGCGAGGACAACGACTCGACCGCGCTGTCCGACACCAACCACTGGGCCAGGGACCGGCACTTCCCGCCGTTCAAGCCGGGACAGTTCCTGGCCAACATCGCCTCGCACGGCGTGCCGAACGGCGTCGGTGACATCGAGAGCGCCCTGGACGTCGAGTCGGTGCACGGCATGGCCCCGGCCGCCCGGGTCAACTACGTCGTCGGGAACGGCAGCATCACCGGGGACCGGTTGCTCGACGCGCTCGACACCGTGGTCACCTACCGGATCGCGACGGTCGTGTCCAGCTCCTGGTTCGAGGGCTACATGCCGGTGCCGAACAGCATGATCACCGCGTGGGAGGGCGTGCTGCAGCGGGCCACCGTCGAGGGCATCGGGGTCAACTTCGCCACCGGTGACTTCGGCGACGAGACGCCGCTGCAGTACCCGGGCAGCGACCCGTGGATCACGCTGGTCGGCGGCACGAGCATCGCCGTCGGCAAGCACGGCAACGCCCTCTGGGAGACCGGATGGGAGTCCGACCAGGCCAACCTCAGCAAGAACGGCCAGTCCTGGAAGCCTGCGCCGCCAGGGTTCTTCGCCGAGGGCAGCACCGGCGGTGTCTCCAAGACCTTCCCCGAGCCCTTCTACCAGGAGGGGGTCGTGTCCCATAACGTCCGCAACGGCACGGCGATGCGCGTCGTCCCCGACATCTCCGACCTCGGTGACTGGAACCTCGGCTACCAGATCGGGGTGTCGATCCCCATCGGCCATCACAAGATCAAGTACTTCAACCAGATGAACGGCGGCACCAGCCTGTCCTCGCCGATGTTCACCGGGTTCGAGGCCGACCTGATCCAGGGCCGTGGCGGCATCTCGCTCGGGTTCGCCAACCCGGCGCTGTACGACTACGCCAACACGCCGACCTTCAACGACATCACCGGCAACCCGCAGGGGCAGGGGGTGACCGAGGCCACCGTGTTCGGCATCGGCTACCAGGAGCCGCCGCAGCTGTCGGTCATGGGCCAGTGCGGCGACACCCATCACCTGGCCTGCGGTGTGGGTTACGACACCGTGAGCGGGCTCGGCAGCCCCGGGCCGGCGTTCTTCAAGTCCTTTGGTTCCAAGCCGAAGTAACCCTGCGTGGCGGTGACTTGATCAGCCGCCGCCAGCCGATAGCCGCGGGGCCCGCGACCCGGAGGGGTCGCGGGCCCCGGCTTTGCGGCGTCAGTCGTGCCGCCCGGTGACGGCCAGGCTGGCCCCGATCCCGATCATCACCAGGCCGCCGGTCCCGCCCACCAGTTCCAGCCGCCGCGGCGACCGCGCGAACCAGGCCCTGGCCGTCCCCGCGGCCAGCGCCCATGAGCTGTCGCACAGCCCCGCGATGGCCACGAACGTCGCCCCGAGCAGCAGCATCTGCGCCGGGACATCGCCGGCCTGCCGGTCCACGAACTGCGGCAGCACGGCGGCGAAGAACACGATCGCCTTCGGGTTGCTCACCCCGACCGCGATCCCGTCGCGGAGAATCCGCGCGATGCTCCTCGGCCGCGCAGCTTGATTGAGTGCGCTACGCAACGACCGCCGGTGCCTGATCCCCTGGACGCCGAGGTAGACCAGGTAACCGGCCCCGGCGAGCTTGATCACGGTGAACAGGGCCACGGAACGCTCGACGAGTGCCCCGATACCAAAAGCCACCGCCATGACCTGCACATATTCCCCGACCACACCGCCCATGGCGGTGCCCACCCCGGCGGCCCGGCCGAGCATCAGGGACCGGGTGATCACGAAGATCACATTGGGCCCGGGGACGATGATCAGCGCGAACGAGAGCAGCGCGAAGGCCAGCAGATGGCTGGTGGGCGGCATGCCGCAGCCTAACCACGGCATCCGCGCGGCCGGCAACGCAATAACGGCCGCGAACCGGCCCCAGCCCGCGCGGTGCGGGCGCAGGCCGTGGCCCGTGGCGTGCGGCGGCGCGCGCCGCCCGGTGGCGGGTGGCGCGCGCCGTGCCGGGTGGCCTGGGCCCTAAGGTGACGCCATGGCCCCGAACCTGTCGTGCGCGATCGGCGTGCCCAACGTGGGCACCTTCGGTGACCCCTCCCTTCTGGTGGAGCTTGCCGTGGCGGCCGAGGAGCACGGCTGGGACGGGTTCTTCGTGTGGGACCACCAGCTCTACTGGGATCCGCAGTGGGCGGTCGCGGACCCGGTGGTGGTGATCGCCGCGGTCGCGGCGCGGACGGCCCGGGTCAGGCTCGGCATCCTGGTGAACGTGCTGGCCCGGCGCCGCGTGGGCAAGGTGGCACGGGAGTCGGTGACGCTGGACCAGTTGTCGCAGGGGCGGCTCGTGTTCGGGGCCGGGCTGGGCTCGCGGGCGGAGGAGTTCACCGCGTTCGGTGAGCCCGGTGACGCGAAGCAGCGGGCTGCCCGGCTGGACGAGTCCCTGGAGTTGCTGGATGCCCTATGGACCGGGGAGCCGGTCAGCTTCCGCGGCGAGCACCTCACCGCCACGGACGTGACCATGCTGCCGCGCCCGGTGCAGCAGCCCCGGATCCCGGTCTGGTGCGGCGGGCGGTGGCCGAACAAGGCGCCGTTCCGGCGGGCCGCCCGATGGGACGGGGTCATGCCCACCCACGCCGGCTACGGGCTCGGCCAGACCATGCCGCCGGACGACCTGCGCGCGGTCATCGGGTACACGCTGGAGCACCGCAGCACCGGCGGGCCGTTCGACGTGGTGCTGGAGGGGCGCACCGACGGCGCCGCGCCCGATCGCGGCGGGCGGCACGTGCTCCGGCTACGCCGAGGCGGGGCTGACCTGGTGGATCGAGGCGCTCGGCTGGTGGCGCGGCACCCCGGAGGACGCCCTGGCCCGGATCCGCCAGGGCCCGCCGGTGCTGCCCGCGCCCTGACCGCCCGGCGCCCTGACAGCCCGCGCCGAGGCGACCGTGCCAGTAGCGCACCGCGGCGGGCTGCCTGGAGTTACGGGGCGGGTGTCGCCAGGCCGTGCTGATAGGCGAACCGGACGGCCTGGGCGCGGTCGCGGGCACCGGTCTTGGCGAAGATCCGGTTGATGTGCGTCTTGACCGTGGCGTTGCTCAGGAACAGGCGCTGCGCGATCTCGGCGTTGCTCAGGCCCGAGGCGAGCAGCGTGAGCACCTCGGCCTCGCGGGAGGTGAGCCCCGCAGGCGGTGGCCCCGCACGGCCGGCCTGATCCGGGGCCGGCCCAGGAGCCGGCCCGCCGTGACCGCGGCCACGAGGCGGGCCTGGACGGCGGGGTCGAGATGGGTCTGCCCGGCGTGCACCGCGCGCACGGCCGCCTCGATCTGCTCGGCGCTGGCGTCCTTGGTGAGATAGCCGAGCGCGCCCGCGCGCAGCGCGGCCAGGATCGCGGCCTCGTCCGCGTAGGTGGTCAGCACCAGCACCTGGGTGCCGGGCAGGCGCTGGCGCACCTGCGCCGTGGCGGTGGCGCCGTCAACGCCCGGCATGCGCAGGTCCATCAGGATCACGTCGGGACGGTGTGCCTCGGCGAGCCGCACCGCCTCGGCCCCGTCGCTGGCCAGGCCGACGATCTCGACATCGTCGATGAGCGAGACCAGCATGCTCAGCCCGTCGCGCACCACGCGCTGATCGTCGGCGATCAGGACGCGGATCCGGCCCGGCGGGGCGGTGGTCACCCGGGGACCTCCAGTTCCACGAGCCACCCGTCGGCGGTGGGCCCGGCCCGCGCGCTGCCGCCCGCCCTGGCCGCCCGCTCCCGCATCGCCGTGAGCCCGTGCCCGCCGCCGGCCTCGGCGAGCAGCGGGTCCGGGGTGGGCGCCGCTCCGGGCGCGGGGCCGCCGGATGCCCCAGGCACGTCCCGGGCTCCCGGCCCCGGCGGCCTCGCGTGATCCTCGACCGCGAGAATCGTCCGGTCCGGTGCGTAGCGCACGGTCACGGCCACCGAGGTGCCCGGCGCGTAGCGGGTGACGTTGGTGAGGGCCTCCTGGGCGCCGCGGAACAGCGCCAGGCTCGCGTCGGCGGGCAGCGGGCGCGGGGTGCCGTCGATACGGAGCGTCGCTTCCGCGCCGGTGTCCCGGCGGAAGTCTTCGACCAGGGCGCCTACCTGGTCCACCGTGGGCAGCCGGTCGCCCCGCAGCGCACCCACGGCCTGCCGTGCGTCGGCGAGCCCTTCCTTGGCCAGGTCCGCGGACCGCTCCAGCGCGCCGCGCAGCGCGTCGCTGGCCGCCTCGCGGTCGGCGAGCTTGCGGGCCCCCTGAAGCTGGATCGCCAGGCCGGACAGGGCGTGCGCGAGCACGTCGTGGAGTTCACCCGCGATGCGGCCGCGCTCGGCGAGCGCCGCGGCGGCCGCCTCCGCCTCGCGGGCGTCCTGCAACTGGGCCATCAGCAGTTCGGTGCGGTCCTGGCTCTCCCGCCCGCGCCGGATGAACTGGCCGGTCACCGCCAGCAGCAGGCACAACAGCGTCGCGGCGAGGGCGGACTGCGCGGCGGGCTGCTCGGTCAGCGCGATCGTGACGGCGAGGGCGCCGGTGATCAGCACGGTGGCCACGATCGCGGGCCGCAGCGGGAGCCGCACCGCGGCGATCCAGACGGCGACGCTCGCCGCTATCTCGGCGGGCCCGTGCGGCTGCAGCGCGGCCAGGGCCACCCCGCACCCGCCGATGAACCCGATCAGCACGACCTGGTACGGGTAGCCGCGCCGGGCCCAGGCGGCGGCGACCGTCACGGCGACCGCTGCCGCGAACCCGGCCAGGGCGAGGCTCACCCCCAGCCGGGCACCGGACAGGCCCGGGGCGGGATGGCTGTTCAGGCTGGCCGTGACGACGATCGCGATGAGCACCAAGCCCAGCGGCCGGAGCAGCTGGCGCTGGCGGTCCACCCGCTCGCGGGCGCGCGAGCGCGCCGCGCTCACCCGGGCCGACGCGGGCAGGTTCTCGCGTGTCGTCCGGCGGAGGCGGCCCGGATGGCTGGCTGGCATGGATCAGGCCCGCCGCGGCCAGCCGTGCCTTCATGGACACAGTCTGGCGCGCGGCGGGCGTGGATTCCAGGTCAGGCATGGTGGCGGGGCGGGCGCGGCAGGCGGTCAGGCACTGGCGCCGACCGGCGCGGCCGGGCGGGCCGGGGCGGAGGCGGCGGTCAGGCGGCGCCCGCGGACGTAGATCACGACCAGGCGGGTCAGCACGTCGGCCAGCGCCATCATGATCAGCGCGGCGACCCAGGCGGCCTAGCCGGTGATCTGGTGCGCGATGCTGAACCGGGCGATCGCCGGGCCCGCGCCGTTGGTGTCGGCGATGGCGAAGGCCATCCTGGCGCCGACGCCGGTGATCCACAGGCTGGCGGCCAGCCACCCGGCGCGGCCCAGGGCGCGGCCGTCGGAGCCGCGGCGCAGCTTGGTGGTCAGCCCGCCCACGGCGCCCATCGTCGCGCCGGCCGCGACACAGGCCAGTTCCAGGACGATGTCGTTGCCACCGCCGGGCACCGAGTGCAGGAACAGCGCGGCGGCGGCGCCGACGGCCAGCACCGGGCCGGCCAGCGAGCGGAGGTCGAGCGGGTGCTCACGGATCTGGCGGATGACCATGAGCACGAGGACTGCGTTGATCACGTACATGGTGGTGTTATTCATGCCGTCAGCGTGCCTCGCGGCCCGGTGGCCGGGCGTCGGCCCACGGGTGGGACTCCGGGTTGACAACCTGGTCAACCCACGGGTTGACCAGGAGCCCCCTTACCGGGTGGCCGGCGCTTCCGCGGCCGCCACCGGCGCCGGGGCCAGGCCGAACCAGGGCAGGCACGGCTCCAGCCCGGACACCCGCACCCGCAACGGCCGGCGTGCCTGCCAGGTCGCCCGGTCGAGCAGCAGCCGCTGCGCGTTGATGGCCTGGCCACGGACCACGAAATGCTCGACGCCATCGTCGACGTAGCCGAGCTTGCGTGACACGCCGAGCGAGGCCGCGTTGTCGCTGTGCGCGGTGGACCTGGCGTACTCGGCGCGAAGGTCGTCGAATGCCAGTGACAGCACGGCCGCGCGCATCTCCGTGCCGATGCCGCGCCCCTGATAGCGGCGCCCGATCCAGGAGCCGGTATGCACCTCACGCAGGATCGCGAAGTCGGCCGCCTTCAGCGCCTGGACGCCGACGATGTCGCCTTGGTGCACGATCGCGAAACTGATTTCCCAGTTCGCCGGCTCCCAGGAGGCCCACTGCGACCAGAAGAAACGCAGCGACCTGGCGGGCAGTTCGGCGGCGTCCATGTCGGTCCACGCGGCGCTGAACGGCTGCACCTGCGGGTCGTGCACGCCCGCCGCCGCGAGCGAGACGAGTTCGTCGAGGTCCTCCAGGCTGGGCCAGCGCAGCTCCAGCCGCGGCGTGCGCAGCCGCAGGCCTGCGAGCGGCCAGTGCGGCGATGTCATGTGATCGATTCTGGGCGGGTACCACTGCCTCTGGCAAAGGGATAACCGGGGGAACCGTGCGGCGGCATGATCGTCGCCGTGGTCAGGCCGGGCAGCTCTCGTGCACCCAGGCGCCGCTGGCCCGCCGCCGGGCATCCTGGCCGGCCGTGATCGGCTGGCCGCAGCGACCGCAGTCGCTCCCGGCGGCCCGTGCGGGCGTGCCGTTGAGCGCCTGGTCCGGGGCGTCCTGCCCCGGGTCGAGCCCGATGGGGCGGGAGTCGGTCACCGGGAAGCTGGCGCCCCCGGGACAGAAATGGCTGAGGTGCGCCTCCCGCACCCGCTCGTCGATCTCCATGCGCACCCCCACTCCATCCAGTGTGCCATCCTCCGTGCGGCGCCCGGCCGGGCCCGGGCGCCGCACGGGGGACGTCATGCGGCGGCGGGTGCCGCGTTCAGGCCCGCCGCGGCACGGAAGGAGTCGAGCACCAACCGGGCCGCCACCGGGTGGTCGCCGATCGGCGCGCTGACCCAGCGGCCCGCGCTGAGCCGGAGCCGGTCGTGGAACAGGCCGGGCGCCAGCAGGTAGCTGGCCACCGCGACGGGCTGACCGGTCAGGCTGGCCAGGAACGACACGGCCTCGTCGACCGTCGGGCGGGCGGCCGACGCGAACGCGGCCACCACCGGGGCATGCCGGTGCGCCGCGAGCATTGCCGCCTGCCGCCTGATGTCCGCCAGCGCCCGCTGGTCGCGCGACCCGGCGGCCGCGAGCACCACCGGGACCTGCTCCGGCACTCCGGCCTCGGCGAGCCGGTCCGCCAGCGGGCGCACCAGCCGCGGGCCGGGCCCGAGCGGGGCCGCCAGCCGCACCCCGGCGGCGCGTGCCGCCCCGGCGATGTCAGAGCTCAGGTGGTATCCGCTGGAAAGCAGCAGCGGTACCACGACCACCCCGTCCGCGCCAGCTTGCGCCACCGCATCGTGCAGGCCTACCGCCAGTGACGGCGCTGCATTCTGAACGAAGGCCGTATGCACCCGTGCCCCGCCCGAGAGCGTGGCTGCACGGCCGGTGAGGGCCAGGACGCATTCCTGCGCGGCCGGATCCCGGCTGCCATGTGCGACAGCCAGCAGCACCGGGCTCATGACGAACCCCGCCCCGCGGGCACCACGCCGACGAACTTCAGCCGGAACGCCCGGGCGCAGGAGGCGCACCGCCACGAGCCGCCTTCCGGGGCATCCGGCCGCAGATCGGTGTCCCCGCAATAGGGGCAGTAGAACGGCACCTGACGCTCAGTCATCGCTGGCCTCCCTCGCGGGCGTTCGGCCCCGGGGGGCCTCTCTGGCTTCGGAAGGCGTGTCCTCGGCGCCGGGACACCGCACCGGCGCCTGGGGCGCCTTATGCGGCGTTCGGCCCGGCGCCTGCGGCGTGCCAGGTCGGCCTAGGCCCATCTGCGCACGCCTCATTGCAAAAGGTCCTCGTCGGCGCGGCGGGCCCAGGTGGAGAACTGCTCGCCCTCGGTGCGGCCGGCGAGGTAGTTGCGCAGCACCCGCTCCACGTAGCCCGGCAGCGCGTCGGCGGTCACCTTCAGGCCGCGCAGCTTGCGGCCGAACGCCGGGTCCGTGCCGAGCGATCCGCCCAGGTGCACCTGGAAGCCGTCGCCGCCGTCCACGATGGAGCCCTTCAGCCCGATGTCGGCGATCTGGAAGCGGGCGCAGGAGTTGGGGCAGCCGTTGATGTTGATGCTGATCGGGGTGTCGAAGCCGGGCAGCCGCCGGTCCAGTTCGGCGTACAGGTCCATGGCGCGCTGCTTGGTCTCGACGATCGCCAGCTTGCAGAACTCGATGCCGGTGCAGGCCATCGTGCCGCGGCGGAACGCCGACGGGTTCACCTGGAGGTCGCGGACGGCGAGTTCCTCGGTCAGGTCGGCGACCCGGTCTTCCGGCACGTCGAGGATCAGCAGTTTCTGCGTGGTGGTGGTGCGGATCGTGCCCGAGCCGTACGCCTCTGCCAGGTCGGCGACCTGCCAGAGCTGGGTGCCCGAGGTGCGGCCCACGTTCGGCGCCACGCCCAGGTAGAAAAGCCCGTCCCGCTGCCGGTGCACGCCGACGTGGTCCCGCGCGCCGGGAGGCGGGGAGGGAGGCGCGGGCCCGTCGGGCAGCGCTTCGCCGAGGTACTCCTTTTCCAGCACCTCGCGGAACCGCTCCACGCCCCAGTCGGCGACCAGGAACTTCAGCCGTGCCCTGCTGCGCAGCCGCCGGTAACCGTAGTCGCGGAAGAGGCCGGTGACCCCGCTCCACACCTCGGGGACGCGGTCCGGGGACACGAACACGCCGAGGCGCTGGGCGAGCATCGGGTTGGTGGACAGGCCGCCGCCCACCCACAGGTCGAAGCCGGGGGTGCCGTCGGGGCCGGTGACGCCGACGAAGGAGATGTCGTTGATCTCGTGCGCGGTGCACTGAGAGGTGCATCCGCTGATCGCCGTCTTGTACTTGCGCGGCAGGTTGGTGAACTCGGGATTGCCCGCGGCCACCGCCTCGGTGGCGCGCAGCACGGCGCTGGCGTCGATGATCTCGTCGGCGCAGATCCCGGCAACCGGGCAGCCAAGGATGTTGCGCGGTACGTCGCCACAGGCCTGGAGGCTGGACAGGCCCACGTCTTCGAGCCGGTCCCAGATCTCGGGCACGTCCTCGATCCGGATCCAGTGGAACTGGACGTTCTGCCGGTCGGTGATGTCGGCGAGGTCGCGCCCGTATTCCTTGGCGACGCCGGCCACGGTGCGCAACTGCTCCGCGGAAAGCTGCCCGCCGGGGATGCGGACGCGCATCATGAAGAACGCGTCCTCGATCTCCGCGTCCTCCAGCGCCCCGGTCTTGCCCCCGCCGATTCCCGGCCGGCGCTGGGTGTACAGTCCCCACCAGCGGAACCTGCCGCGCAGGTCTTGCGGGTCGATGGAGTCGAAACCCTGGTGGGCGTAGCGGGTGAGGATCCGCTGGCGGACGTTGAGCCCGTCGTCGTCTTTCTTGAACCGCTCGGCCGCATTCAGCGGCTCAAGATGGCCGTGGGCCCACTGGCCCTGGCCGCGATGGGTCCGGGATGGCATGTGTCCTGTCCTTCTGCTGTGGGGAGGGCCGCGCACGCGGGCAGGCACTCACGGCGCGAGCGGAGCTGAGGTTCAGCAGCAGAAGGAACAGATGGCGCTGGAGACCCGGAGCAGGTCAACGTGACGACGGCACACCAGGGGCACCCAATGGGGCACGCCTGCGGGGCGGGTCACGGGTGCAGCCTCCTCATGCCAGTCGGCCGAAGCCGCGCGGACGAGCACGTCATGCCTCGTCCCTGCAAGTGTAACTGGCGCCTCGACCAGGGCAAAGGTGATATTTCCGGCGCGAACCCGCTGCTCAGGGGCGCTGTTCCAGGACCGATGTGGTTGCCGCGGGGCGCAAGTGGCAGGTAGAGAATGGGGTAGCAGCGCAGAACGGAGAGGCAGCCATGGGACTCATGGACCGGATGAAGGAGCAGGCGGCGATGGCTGCCCAGCGGGCCACTCAGATGACTCAGGAGGCGGCCCAGCAGGGCAAGGCCAAGATGGACCAGGCCCAGGCGAAGCGCCGTGCGGACGCCATGTTCCGCGACCTCGGCGCGGCCGTCTACGCCGAGCGGACCGGCCGGGGCGGGACGGACACCGCCGACAAGGTCGAGCGGCTGGTGAATGCCTTGCAGCAGCAGGAGGCCGAGCAGGGTCTCGGTGACACCAACGGTGCTGGCCCAGTCTGACCTGGCAAACGCAAACGGGGGGACCACCCGCGCCTGAGGCGGCGGTCCCCCCGTTGCCGTGCCTGGCTAACTCCTTAACTCACCCCACGCCGGTACCGGTGATCGGCACGTTCAGCGAGTGCTGGCCGAAGCGGTCGGTCCAGGTGACCTTGTAGGTCCCGCTGAACGCCCCGGCCTTCGTCGGGTGGAACGTCACCGGAAGCTCCAGGTTGTAGTCCTGGTTGACGGGCAGGCCGTCGGCGGCACGCAGCGGTGCGCCGAACGGGCCGCCCGGCAGCCCGGTGCGTCCCATCACGGAGGGCTGGTTGCCCTTGTTGATGACCTCGATCATTCTCGTGGCGGTGTGGCCCACCGGCACGGACCCGAAGTGCACGACGCTGGGGGAGGCCGTGAACTTGGTGACCGGTGGCAGGCCGGTGCCGGTCAGGCTGACCGTGACGCTGGTGCCCCGGTTGGGGGTGATGGTGAACGAGCCGTTGGTGGTCACGTTGTGCTGTGGCGTGAAGACGACACCCACCGGGATCGCCTCACCCGGCTTGATGACCGTGCCCACCTTGGGCAGGCCGATCGCCCGGTAGGTGCCCGTCGGAGGGGTGACCGACTTCACCGTCACCGCCTTGTCACCGTTGTTGACGATGTCGGTCATCTGCGGGTCGGAGATCCCGACCGGCACGTTGAGGATCAGCTCGCCGTCCTTCTCAATGACGTTGAACGTGATGGCGGGATTGGTCGCGAACAGCCCGGTCTGGGTCCCGTTGCCGACCAGTGGAACGGAGACCGGAACGGCCGATCCGGCGGTGGTGAACGCCACCGCGCCCTCGGCACCGCCGACCGCCCCCGGCGCGAACTTCACCGCGGCGCGGAGCACGTCACCCTTGTGCACCGTGACCGGGAAGGTCACGCTGGCCGGCGTGCCGTTCGGATGGGTCAGGGTGACCTGGCCCAGAGTGAACGGTGCCGGGCTGCTGGGCGCGCTGACCGTGGCGCCCGTCACGGTGGCCGTCCTGGTGGCGGTGAGCGCGACGTGCTTGACGGCCGACGCGCCGACCGCGGTGTCGCTGAACTGAGCGGTACCGCTCCGGGTCAGCGCCGCGCCGCCGGTGATGCCGAACCCGTAGACGTTGCCGTCCCTGGTGCCCACATACACCATGCCATTGCTCGTGGCGACCTTGGTGAACTTGGAACCCGTGCCGATCGGCGCGGCCCAGATCTCGCTCAGCTTGGTCCCGCCGCCCGAGCGCGGCACGCCCAGCAGTTCCCAGGCGCCGAGGAAGCCGCCGGCTCCGGTGGCATCGTTGACGTGCACCTCCCAGATGAGCCCGGTGCTCGGGTCGGTGCCGTTCGACGTGATCGCGGGAGCACCGGAGGTGTAGCCGAGGATGAACGTGCCGTTGTTCACGTCGGTCAGGGTCGGCTTGCCGCTGCTGGCGACCCCGACCTTGTACTCGCGCATGTAGTCGCTCCGGCCAACGAAGATCATGTAATCGTTGGCGCTGGGGGCGTTGGCAGTGGTGAGCGTCGGGGTGTCGCCGAAGAACGCGGGACTGTTCCACTGCTTGGCGATGGGGTTGATCTCGGCGAGCGCGCCGCTGTCGGAGCTCGTCCGGCCGCCCAGGTTGTCCCGGTTCAGCAGGTAGAGCGCCTGCCCCTTGCCCGCCTGCATCATGATGTCCGGGAAGGTGCTAGTGCCGAACGGGGCCCCGGTCGGGCCGCCGGAGCCGAAGTCGGAGTCGCTGGAGTCGAGCGAGGGGGCGTTGGACGGGCTGAAGAAGTCCTGCGGCGTCAGCGCACCGGTCGTGGTGTTCGGGGACAGCCTGATCACGGACTCGGCGAGCTGGCCCGGCGGGTTGCTGCCCGGGCCCTTCGGCGGGGAGATGCCGTTCCCGGAGGTGACGAAGATCCGCCCGGACCCGTCGGACATGACCCCGCCGCCGCTCTGCCAGATGCCGCCCTTCTCGTTGCTCACCCCGGACTCGTCCGCCCAGAGCGTCGTGGCGTTCGAGGCGGTGTTCACGCCGGCCACGTAGCCGTTGTAGGACCCGTTGTCACAGTGCGAGGCGAACGTCGCGTACACCCACCCGTTCTGCAGCAGCAGGCCGGCCCGCTGGCCCTCGGGCAGCGCGCTGAACGACAGGTGCGAATCGTTGGTGGGGTGGCCGACGATCCGCTGCTTGAACGTGATCGCCCCGGTGCTGACGTTCAGCCCGAACAGGTGCCATTCCCAGTTGATCTCATGGACCAGGCCCATCTCGTACACGGTGTTGGTCGAGGGGTCGTAGACCCCGGTGGACGTGACCCCGATGTTGGGGGTGAGGTCGGTGCAGTTGGTGATGTTGAACGGCGTGCCCAGCGAGGTCTTCCACAGCACCGCGCCGGTCGTCGCGTTCAGCCCGTACACCCAGTCATTCTCGGTGGCCACGACCAGGGTGCTGCCGATCACCAGTGGCTGCCCGTACACCTGGCCGTTGACCGAGGTCTTGAAGATCTGGCCGAAGGACCCGTTCTGCAACGCGGCCGGGGTCAGCGCCGGCTCGTTGGGATCCCAGCCGTCGCGCAGGTCGTTCTGCGAGACCGTGACCTCGTCGTTGGACGGCCCGGATCCGGGCGCCACCGGTGCCGCGTGATGATGCCGGCCGGCGTGCCTAGCGGCCGCGCCGGCCGGTCCCGCCGCGGCGACCGCGGTGAGCCCGGCGGCAGCCACGGCCGTCACCGCCAGGACCGAGAATGATTTTCGTGCGCCCAGCGCCGTGCGGGCGCGCGTGGAAATGACCAATTTCCCGAGCGATGTCATCGGAATCCCCTATGCAGGCAGGCAACAAGTACGCCACGCCCAGCGGGAAGGCTGCGCCCCTTTTGTCATGATGACATGTGGTAAAGGAATTAAAGCTGTCGTTATCAGGATGTAACCGATTGTCATGCCTGGAGTGACGTTATGGGAAAGATCCGGTAAGCGGGCTTGGCGCGGGCTGAACCGGCACGGATGGGGTGCGGCAGCTGGCATGACGCCATCCGCCGCACCCCATCCGCCGGCCAGCCAGGCCCGGGGGAACGTGGATCCGGGCCGGATCACCCGACGCCGGTGCCGGAGATCGGGACCTCCAGCGAGTGGTTGCCCCAGACGTCCCGCCAGGTGACCTTGTACAGCCCGTGGAACGGGCCCGCCGTGTGCGGCGTGAACAGGATCGGAACCGTCAGCTCGTTGGTCGAGCTCACCGGCAGGCCCTTGGTGATGCTGAACTGCGCGCGGAACGGCGCGCCCTGGGTGACCCCGCCCGACATCAGCGCGGACTGGTTGCCCTCGTTGGTGATGTCGACCCAGATCTTCTTGGTGTGGCCCACCTGGACGGACCCGAAGTTCACCTGCGCCGGCACCGAGGCGAACTTGATGATCGGCTTGATGCCGGTGCCGGACAGCGTCACGGTGAGGTGCTGGCCCTTGTCCGTGGTGATGGTGAACGAACTGTTGGCGGCGCCGAGCTTTGCCGGGGTGAACTCGCCCTGAACCGGGATCGCCTGGCCGGGCTTGATCACGGTGCCCGGCTTGGGCAGCCCGGCAACCGTGTACTGGCCGCTGGGCGCGCTGACCGCGGTCACCCGCAGCGGGGTGTCGCTGCCGTTGACGATGCTGGTTTCCGCCCACACGTTGATCGCGAGCGGGACGTTCGAGATCACGCCGTCGTTGGTGTTCAGCACGAACGACAGACTTGGAATTGTGGCGTACAGCCCGGCCTGGATGCCGTCGGCGACGAGCGGCACGGAGACCTTGCCGGCCGGCCCGGCGCTGGTGGTGAAGGCGACCGCGCCGGTGGTACCGCCCACCGCGCCAGGTGCGAACTTCACCTGTGCCCGCAGCACGTCACCCTTGTGCAGGGTGACCGGGAACTTCACCGCCGCCGCGCCGCCGCCGGCGCGGGTCACGGTCACCCCGCTGATCGTGAACGGATCCGGCTCGGCCATGGCCCGCAGGCCGGCCCCGGTGACCGTCACGGTCCTGGTCGCGGTGACGGTGGCCGCGGAGGTGGTGGCCGAGCGCACCGGGGTGTCGGCGAACGTGTCCGTCCCGCTGCTCTTCAGCGCGGCGCCGCTGGTGATGCCGAACCCGTAGATGTTGCCGTCCCTGGTGCCCACGTACACCTTGCCGTTGCCGGTGGCCGCGGTCGTGAACTTGACGGCGGTGCCGATGGTGCCCGACCAGATCTCGTGCATCTTGGTTCCGCCGCCCGCCTTGGGCTGTGGCGTCGCGTCGAACGCGCCGAGCCAGGCGTTCGTGCCGTCCCCACCGTTGGGGCTGTCGACCACCCACACGATCCCGGAGTTGGCGTCGGTCCCGTTCGAGGTCACCACGGGGGAGCCGGAGCCGAAACCGAAGAGGAAGGTGCTGTTGGCCTGGTCGGTCAGGGTCGGCTCGTCGCTGCCGTTGACCCCGACCTTGAACGCGCGCAGGTAGTCGCTCTTGCCGACGTAGTAGAGGTAGTCGTTGGACTTGGCGGCGTTGCTGGCGGTCAGCGTCGTCGTATCGCCGAAGACCCCGGGACTGCCCCACAGCCCGGCAAGGTGGCCGATCTCGAAGAGGTCCTCGTCCCCGCCGACGGAGTTCTGCTGGCGGCCGCCGAGGTTGTTGCGGTTGAGCAGGTACATCCGCCCGTACTTGCCCGCCTGGGCGACGATCTTAGGAAAGGTCTTCGTGCCGAACGGGAGCCCGACCGGGCCGCCGGAACCGAAGTCCTTGTCGCCCGCGTCGAGCTTGGGCGCGTTCGCGGGGCTGAAGAAGTCCTTCGCGGTCAGCGCCCCGGTGGTCGGGTTCGGTGCCAGCCGGACCGTGGACTCCGCGAGCTGGCCCGGGGGCTTGTTGCCCGGGCCCTTGGCCGGGGAGATGCCGTTGCCCGAGGTGAAGAAGATCCGCCCGGCCCCGTCGGACACCAGCCCGCCCTGGCTCTGCCAGATGCCGGCCTGGTCCTCGCTGACCCCGGCCTCGTCAGTCCACAGCGTGGTCTTGACCGGCGTTGACTCCACGTCCACGCCGGATACGTAGCCGGCGTAGGGCGTGTTGTCGCAGTGGGACGCGAACGCCGCGTACACCCAGCCGTTCAGCAGCAGCAGGGCGGTCCGCTGGTCCTGGGGAAGGGGATGGAAGGAGATGTGGCTGTCGTTGGTGGGGGAGCCGGTGACCGGCTGCTGCAGCGTGATGGCGCCGGTGCTGGCGTCGAGCCCGATCAGGCGGAACTGCCAGCCACTGGTCTGCTTGATCAGCGCCATGATGTACACCGAGCCGGTGTTCGGGTCGTACACCGGCGTGGAGGTGATGCCGATCTTCGGGGCGAGGTCGTCGCAGGAGGTGATGGTGTATGCCTGGCCGACCGAGGTCTTCCAGACGATCGCGCCGGTCGTGGCGTTCAGCCCGTAGACCCAGTCATTCTCGGTCGCCACGATCACGGTGTTGCCGACGACCAGTGGCTGCGCGTACACCTGGCCGTTGACCGCCGTCTTGAAGATCTGGCCGAACTGCCCGCCGCCCACCGCGGCCTGGGTCAGCGTCGGCTCGTTTTGGTCCCACCCATCGCGCAGGTTGTTCTGCGAGCCGGTGGTCTCGTCGCCGGCCGGCGCGGCCGCCTGATGGTGCGCGGCCGTGCGGGTGGCCGCCGCCCCGGCCGGCCCGGCCGCGGCGACCGCAGTCAGCCCGGCGGCGGACAGGGCCGCCACCAGCAGGACCGAGAATGACTTGCGCGCGGCCCTGCTGCTGGGTGGGGTGGCGGGGTGATGAACTGGCGCCGCGGTGGTGGGGTGATGGACTAGCGCCGCGGCGGCAGGGTGATGGACTAGCGCGGTGCGGACGCGTGCAGCAACGGCCCATTTCCCAAACGATGTCATCGGATTCCCCTCCAGGCACGCGGCACGTGTGCCACGCCCAGCGGGAAGGCAGCACGCTTTGTCCTGATATCAGCGGACAAAGAGCGCGAAACCCCCCAGTGTCGGCCGGTGGCCAGATGTCGGATGTAAGGCGACCCTAAGACAACGATCTGCCGACTGGTGGCGATTCGGTCACATTGGTTGCACCCAGCCCGGGCGACCAGCCTGGGGCCAGGCGCCGGGCCGGGCAGGGGTCAGCTGCCGGGGGCGGGGTCGCGGGGCAGGCCGAGAAGCCGTTCGCCGATGATGTTGAGCTGGACGTCGGTGGTGCCGCCACCGATCGTCAGCGCCCGGGTGAACAGGACGGCCCGGGACCACCGGGTGCCGTAGACGGCGCCCTCCGCGCCGGACAGGGCCCAGCACTCCTCGGCGATCCGCTGCGCGTAGCGCATGCCGAGGACCTTGCGGACGCTGCCGGTGGCGCCGGGCTCGGTGCCGGACAGCCGCTTGAGGGTGGCCCGGACGCCGAGCAGGTCGATCGCATGTCCCTCGCTGACCAGGTGCCCGGTGCGCTCCAGCAGCGCCGCATCCGGGGGCTCGGGCAGCCCGGCCACGACCTCGAGCATGTCCGCGGCACCGCAGCCGAACGTCCACGACTGCGACAGCGACACCCGCTCGTTGGCCAGCGTGGTGCGGGCCACCTTCCAGCCACCGTTCACCTCGCCCACGACCAGGTCGTCGGGCACGAACACGTCATCGATGAAGACCTCGTTGAACAGCGAGTCCCCGGTCATCTCCTTCAGCGGCCGGACGGTGATCCCCGGCGAGGCCATGTCGACGAGGAAGTAGCTGATCCCGTCGTGGCGGGGCGCGTCCGGGTCGGTGCGGGCGATACAGATCGCCCACGCGGCGTGCTTGGCCAGCGACGTCCACACCTTCTGCCCCGACAGCCGCCATCCCCCGTCCACGCGGACCGCCTTGGTGCTGAGGCTGGCCAGGTCGGAGCCCGCGCCCGGTTCGCTGAACAGCTGGCACCAGACGGTCGCCCCGGACAAGGTGTCCGGCAGGAACCGCTGCTGCTGCTCGGTGGTCCCGTACTGGACCAGGGCCGGCACGACCCAGGCGCCGATGCCCAGCCCCGGCGGGCGCAGCCCGGCGCCGCGCAGTTCCTCGGCGATGACCAGTTGCTCCAGCGGGCTGGCGCCCCGGCCCCACGGTGCCGGCAGGTGCGGGGTGACCCAGCCGCCGGCCGCCAGCAGCCGTGCCTGCTCGGCCTTGGGCGCCGCGGCGATGGCCGCCAGTTCCCCGGCCACCTGGTCCCGCACGGCGGCGGCCTCCTCCGGGAGTTCGACCGCAAGCGAGCGAGTGGCGCCGCCGAGGGCGAGCCGCGCGACCTCGCCGGCCCAGGCGGCCGAACTACCCGCGAGCGCGCGCAGCGACAGTGCCCGGCGGTAGTACAGGTGGGCGTCGTGTTCCCAGGTGTAGCCGATCCCGCCGAGCACCTGGATGCACTCGTGCGCGCAGGTGACCGCCGCGTCGATGGCGACGGTGGCGGCGGCCCCGGCCGCGAAGTCACGGCCAGCGTCCCCGGCCGGTTCTGCCCAGGCCCGCGCCGCGTCCCAGGCCACCGCGGCGGCCTGCTCGGATGCGGTGAGCATCCACGCGCAGCGGTGCTTGACCGCCTGGAACTGGCCGATCGGCCGGCCGAACTGGTGGCGGATCTTCGCGTAGGAGGCGGCGGTGTCCACCGCCCAGGCGGCGATGCCGCACGCCTCCGCGGCGAACAGCGTCGCGGAGAGGCCAGGGACCAGGCCCTGGGGGAGCCCGGAGAGCACCCGCCCGGCCGGCACCGCCACCTTGCTGGCGCTCACCCGGGCCACCGGCCTGGTCAGGTCCATGCTGTCCAGCGGGGCCAGCGTCACGTCAGCGGCGTCCACCGCCACCCAGGCCTGCGCCCCGCCTTCTCCGGTGGGCAGGATCAGCAGGTCGGCCAGGCCCGCGCCCGTCACGGGCCCGCAGGTCCCGGCGATCACCAGGCCGCCGCCATCGTCAGGGACGGCATCCAGCCCGGGCCCAAGCGCTATCGCGGCCGTGAGCGTGCCCGCCGCAAGCTCCTTGACCAGGCTCTCCAGCTCAGCGGTGTCGGCCCCCTCGGCCGCCGCGTCGATCGCGCTGGCCAGTACCGCGCCGGCCAGCACGGTGGGCAGGAAGGCGCCGGGTACCAGCGCCCGGGCAAGTTCCTCGGCCGCCACCGCCAGCTCGGGCAGGCCCGCGCCCTGGCCGCCGAGCGCCTCGGGGAGGTACAGGCCAAGCAGTCCCTGGGCCGCCAGGCCGGGCCGCAGCGTGTCCCGGTACAGCGCGGCACCGTGGTCCTCGGCGTCCACCGCCGACCTGATCACGGGGGCAGGGGCGGCATGCCCCGCCCAGCCACGCACCGACTCGGCCAGTGCCAGGTGTTCTTCGGTCAGGGCCAGCGTCATCGCGCACCTCACTCGCTGGAAACTGCGCTCCGGCCTCACTGTAAAACGGCGCCGTGCCCAGCGGGAACCACCCTGGCCGAATCTCGTTACTGACTGGTAAGATAAACTAAGTTACTGACCAGTAGGACGGCCGGGCCGGAACGGGGCCGGACGGTCCCGGCGCGAGAAGCGGGGGCTTAGTTGAGTCACTACAAGAGCAACCTGCGTGACATCGAGTTCAACCTGTTCGAGGTGCTACGGCGGCAGGACGTGCTCGGCAAGCCCCCGTATGAGGAACTGGACCAAGAGACGGTGCACAGCGTGCTGGCCGAGGTGAACCGGCTGGCCGTCGGCCCGCTCGCGGACTCCTTCGCCGAGGCCGACCGCAACCCGCCGGTGTTCGACCCGGCCACCGGCACGGTCACGATTCCTGAGGCCTTCAAGCGTTCCTACCGCGCGTTCATGGACGCGCAGTGGTGGCGGCTGGACGTGCCGCCCGGCCTCGGGGGCACCGGCGCGCCCCGGTCGCTGCACTGGGCGGTGGCGGAACTGGTGCTCGGGGCCAACCCGGCCGTCTGGATGTACGCGAGCGGCCCGTCCATGGCCCAGGTGCTGTGGCTGGTGGGCACCCCGGAGCAGCAGCGCTTCGCCGAGATCGCGATCGACCGGGGCTGGACCTCCACGATGGTGCTCACCGAGCCCGACGCCGGCTCCGACGTCGGCGCCGGGCGGACCAAGGCCATCGCGCAACCGGACGGCACCTGGCATCTCGAGGGCGTGAAGCGGTTCATCACCAGCGGCGAGCACGACATGGCGGAGAACATCTTCCACCTGGTCCTCGCCCGTCCCGAGGGGCACGGCCCGGGCACCAAGGGGCTGTCCATGTTCCTGGTGCCCAAGTTTTTGGTCGGCCCCGATGGCACGCTGGGCGAACGGAACGGGGTCGAGGTGACCGGCGTAGAGCACAAAATGGGCCTGCACGCCTCGACCACCTGTGAGCTGACGTTCGGCGCCAGCCGGCCGGCGGTCGGGACGCTGGTCGGGAACACCCACGACGGCATCCGGCAGATGTTCCTGATCATCGAGGCCGCCCGGATGATGGTGGGCACCAAGGCGATCGCGACGCTGTCCACCGGGTACCTGAACGCGCTGGAGTACGCCAAGACCCGGGTGCAGGGCGCCGACCTCGCCCAGCTGGCGGACAAGGCCGCGCCGCGGGTGACCATCACCCACCACCCCGACGTGCGCCGGATGCTGATGATGCAGAAGGCTTACGCGGAGGGCATGCGGGCGATGGTGCTTTACGCAGCGGCCCTCCAGGACGCCATCCAGATCCAGACCGTGGGCGGCGGGGCGGACCAGGACACGATCGCGCTCAACGACCTGTTGCTGCCGATCGTCAAGGGGGCCGGCTCGGAGCGCGCCTACGAGATGCTCACCCTGTCGCTGCAGACGTTCGGGGGTTCTGGTTTCCTCCAGGACTACCCGATCGAGCAGTACATCAGGGACGCCAAGATCGACAGCCTGTACGAGGGCACCACCGCGATCCAGGGCCTCGACCTGTTCTTCCGCAAGATCCTCCGCAACGAGGGCAAGGCGCTGCGCGCGCTGCTTGGCGAGATCACCGCCTTCGCGGCCGGCGAGGAGGGCAACGGCAGGCTCAAGCCGGAGCGCACCGCCCTGGCCCGGGCGGCCGGGGACGTCGAGGGCCTGGTCAGCGCGCTGGCCGGGTACGCGGCGTCGTCGCTGGAGCGGCCGGAGGAGATCTACCGGGCCGGGCTCAACACCACCCGCCTGCTGATGGCCCTCGGTGACCTGGTGATCGGGTGGCTGCTGGCCCGCCAGGCGGAGGTCGCGCTAGCGGCCCTGGACGGCGAGCGCCCGGGCACCTTGAGCGCCGCGGACCGGGCCTTCTACCAGGGCAAGCTGGCCACGGCGCGGTTCTTCGCGCAGACCGTGCTGCCGCGCCTGGCGGTGGAGCGGGAGATCGCCGAGACCACCACCCTGGACCTGATGGAACTCCCCGAAGAGGCGTTCTGAGCGGCCAAGGCCCAGCGACGAGGAGCGGGCCGCAGGCCTCCGGGGGGTTCCGGGGGGTCGTCCCCCCGGGCCAGCACTGGCCGCAGGCCACCGGGGTTAACGGCGTCAGATCTCGTACTGGACCGCCGCCCGGCTGGCCACGATCGGGCTCACGTAGCGCTCGACCATGGCCCGGTGCGCCGGGTGGTCGCGGTAGGTGACGTAGCCCGTCGCGTCGTCGAAGTCGGCCACGACCACGTAGTCGCTGTTCGCGGGGTTGATGCCCACGTCGGGCCCGTACTTGTAAGCGCGGATGGCGTCGATCGCCGGGGGCATCTTGGCCAGTTCGGCGTGTACCGCCTGCTTCTGCTCCGCCGTCGCCTCCGGCTTCCAGGTGAACAGCACCACGTGCCTGATCATCGGCCTCCTTCCGCCGCATGCCATGATCGGAGAAGACTTTTCAGTGAATACGACTGAAAAGTCTTCAGGATCATCAGTGGCTTACCCCCAGGCGACCATGCGGATGGGGTCGGTGAGCATCGCGCCGATGTCGCGCAGCACGGCCGAGCCCAGATCGCCGTCCACGATCCGGTGGTCGAAGGACAGCGCGAGCGTGGTCACCTGACGCACCGCCAGTTCGCCCTCGTGGACCCAGGGGGCCGGCTTCACCTGGCCGAGCGCGAGGATCGCCGACTCGCCCGGGGTCAGGATCGGCGTGCCGGTGTCCACGCCGAACACGCCCACGTTGGTGATCGTGATCGTGCCGCGGGCCAGGTCGGCGGGCGGGGTCTTCCCTTCCCGCGCCGTGGCGGTCAGCTCAGCAAACGCGCGGGCCAGGCCGGGCAGGGACAGCGCGTGCGCGTTCTTGATGTTGGGCACGAGCAGTCCCCGGTCGGTGGCGGCGGCGATACCCAGGTTCACGTAGTGCTTGACCACGATCTCCTGGGCCTGCTCGTCCCACGACGAGTTGATCATCGGGTGCCTGGCCACGGCCAGCATCAGCGCCTTGGCCACCAGCAACAGCGGTGAAGGACGCCACCCCTCGAACTCGGGCAGTTCCCGCAGTCGCTGCACCGCGTTCATGGTCTCAGTCACATCGATCTGCAGGAACTCCGTCACGTGCGGCGCGGTGAACGCACTGGACGACACCGCAAGCGCCGTGTGCTTCCGCACCCCCCGGATCGGAATCCGCTCCTCGCCCCCGGCCGGCACCATCGGCACCGACATCGCCGCAGGCGCCTCGGCCGCGGGCCCCGCAGCAGCCGACTGCACATCTTCCCGGGTAATGGTCCCCTCGGGCCCGCTGCCCGTCAGCGCCGCCAGGTCCACGCCCAGATCCTTGGCCAGCTTCCGCACCGGCGGCTTAGCCAGCGGCCTATCAAGGCCCCCCACCCGCCCCGAAGCCCCATTCCCCGAAGCAGTCGGTGGACCTACGGGTTCTGCCGGGGGCAGTCCAGCCCCGGACCCACCTCCCGCTCTCCCCTTGCCCTTACGCGCCCGCCGTGTGGTCGTCCCCAGCTTCACCCCGTACCCGACCAGCACGGCCTGCCGCTCGATCTTCGGCGCCGGGCTCCCCTCGATCCCCGGCTCCCGGGCGGTCTCGTCCCCAGGCGCCGACGGCACGAGATCTTCCGCAAGCGCTTCGCCGCGGGCCGCAGCAGCCTGCGGACCACTTTCCGCCGCACCAGCAACCGAAGCGTCCCCGGACACGTCAACCGCAATGATCGGCGTCCCCACGTCCACGCTCTGCCCCTCGGGCACGAGCAGCTCGGTAACCACCCCATCAAACGGGGAAGGCAGTTCCACCAGCGACTTAGCGGTCTCGATCTCCACGATGACCTGGTTCACGGTCACCGAGTCCCCAGGCTTCACCTTCCACGACACGATGTCCGCTTCGGTCAGCCCTTCACCCACGTCCGGCAGCTTGAACTGCTTTACGTCAGCCATATGTCTCTCCCCGTCTCAGAACGCGAATGCGCGGTCGACGGCGTCGAGCACCCGGTCCAGGTCGGGCAGGTAGTGCTCCTCCAGCCGGGATGGCGGATAGGGGGTGGAGAACCCGCCGACCCGCAGGACCGGGGCCTCCAGGTGGAAGAAGCACTCCTGGGTGACCCTGGCGGCGATCTCGGCGCCGAGCCCGGCGGTCACCGGGGCCTCGTGCACGACCACACACCTGCCGGTCTTGCGCACGGACGCGACCACGGTGCCGATGTCGAGCGGCGACAGCGAGCGGAGGTCGATCACGTCAAGCGAGCGGCCGTCCTCGCGGGCCGCGACCGCCACTTCGATGCAGGTCCGCACCAGCGGCCCGTAGCTGACCACGGTCAGGTCGGTTCCCTCGGCCACGGTTCGCGCCGAGGTCAGCGGCAGTGCCCCGGACAGGTCCGCGGTGGTGTCCACCTCTGCCTTGTCCCAGTACCGGCGCTTGGGCTCGAAGAAGATCACCGGGTCGTCGGAGGCGATCGACTGCTGGATCATCGTGAATGCGTCCGCCGGGCCGGAACAGGCGACCACCCGCAGGCCGGCCGCGTGGACGAAGTACACCTCGGGCGATTCGCTGTGGTGCTCCACCGCGCCGATCCCGCCACCGCACGGGATCCGGATCACCACGGGCATCTTGACCTGGCCGAGCGAGCGCAGCCGTTGCTTGGCGAGCTGGCTGACGATCTGGTCGAACGCGGGGAAGACGAACCCGTCGAACTGGATCTCGCACACCGGGCGGTAGCCGCGCAGGGCGAGCCCGATCGCGGTGCCGACGATCCCGGACTCGGCGAGCGGCGTGTCCACCACCCGGGATTCACCGAAGTCCTTCTGCAGCCCGTCGGTGACCCGGAACACCCCGCCCAGCTTGCCGACGTCCTCGCCCATGATGAGCACCTTGGGGTCGGCTTCCAGGGACTTGCGCAGGCCCTCGTTGAGCGCTTTGGACAGCGTGAGCACGGTCACCGTGCCACCTCCTCGGCCTCGAAGGAGTCCAGGTAAGCGGCGAACTGCTCGCGCTCCTCGTCAAGCAGGGCGTTCGGCTCGCTGTAGATGTTCTCGAAGATCGCCAGTGGCTGCGGGTCGGGCATGGACAGGCAGCCCTGCCGGACGTTGCGCCCCACTTCCGCCGCTTCGGCCTCGATCGCCTCGAAGAACGCCGCATCGGCGCCACCGGTGCGGGACAGGTAGGCCTTGACCCGCTCGATGGGGTCCTTGAGCTTCCACGCCTCCAGCTCGGTAGCGAGCCGGTACCTGGTCGGGTCGTCGGTGGTGGTGTGCGCGCCCATCCGGTAGGTGAAGGCCTCGATGAACGTGGGACCCTGGCCCTCCCGGGCGGCCTGCATCGCCTTGCGGGTGACGGCCAGGCAGGCGAACACGTCGTTGCCGTCCACCCGGATGCCGGGGAAGCCGAACCCGCTGGCCCGCTGGTACAGCGGGACGCGGCTCTGCCGCTCCAGCGGCTCCGAGATGGCCCACTGGTTGTTCTGGCAGAAGAACACGACGGGGGCGTTGAACACCGAGGCGAAGACAAAGGCCTCGTTCACGTCGCCCTGGCTGGTGGCGCCGTCGCCGAAGTAGACGATGACCGCCTCGCCGTTCTCGCCGACCAGGCCGTCGCGCTGGATCCCCATCGCGTAGCCGGTGGCGTGCAGCGTCTGCGCGCCGATCACGATCGTGTAGATGTGGAAGTTGTACTCAGCGGGATCCCAGCCGCCGTGGCTGACGCCGCGGTACAGCTCCAGGAGCTTTATCGGGTCGACGCCCCGGCACCACGCCACCCCGTGCTCACGGTAGGTCGGAAAGGCCATGTCACGGGGGCCGAGCGCCCGCCCGGAACCGACCTGGGCCGCCTCCTGGCCGAGAAGCGAGGCCCAGATGCCAAGCTCACCCTGGCGCTGCAGCGCGATCGCCTCGGTGTCGATGCGGCGGACCAGGACGAGGTCGCGATACAGGCCCTTCACCTCGTCGGTGGACAGTTCCAGGGGATAGTCGGGATGCTCAAGCCGCTCCCCCTCGGGCGTGAGCAGTTGGATTGTTTCCACGCGCGATCCGGCCTGCCGGTCCAGGCTGGCGGATCCCGGTGCGGCGGTGACCGCACCGTCGGCATCGACGGCCACGTGCCACTCCTTGTGATCGGGGCCGGCTGCGGGATCGCCGCGACCGGCCGGCGGGGGTCCGAGACGGCTCTGGTGGGCCGGGACCGTTAGGGCCATGGTGACAGACGGCGCGGCATGCGGCTAACCCCGGATGAACACTTACCGGCCTGCCGCGCGTCGCGTACGCTGCGTGGCCGGTAGGCAAGGAGCAAGGAAAGGCTGGGAAAAGTGACGAAAATCATTGTCGATGTGATGCTGAAGCAGGAGATTCACGACCCTCAGGGAGAGGCGATCTCGCGTGCCTGCCAGCGACTTGGATACGGCGATGTGGTGGGCGTGCGGCAGGGGAAGCGGTTCGAGGTGGAACTGCGCGGTGAAGCCGATGACAGCGCTCTGACCAGGGTCGGGGCGCTCGCCGGTGAATTGCTGGCGAACCCGGTGATTGAGGAATTCGTACTGCGCGCGGAGTGATTCATACTGTGCGCGGAGTGAGGGCATCTGTTTGGCCTACCCGGCCCATGAGTGTTAAACCCGCGCGATGGCACACATGTTAACCATCGTGACACTCAACTTGACGGTTACCCGGGCCCAGGCGGGGGAAAGCACTCAAAGTGGCCATCGTGGACCGTGCGAACGGTTACCAGGGGGCAGGTGCATACGCCGGTGTCCAGTGCCGAGGAGCCTAACGTGGACGTGAAGCTCTGCCTGGTGTTTCCGCGCGAGGCACTGAGCGTGCCCGTGATGCGCCACATGCTCGGTGATGCCTTGCGGGGCCTGGGTGCAGAGGACGATGGGCTCGCCGAACTGCTACTCGCGGTAACCGAGGCTTGCACCAACGTGGTGCGCCACGGCGGCCCCGGGCGCAGGTACGAGGTGGTGGCCAGCCTGGGCCGGCGTGGCTGCCGTATCGAGGTACAGAACACCTGGCAGGGATTTGCTGGCGGCCGGATTCCCGGGCTGCGGCGCCGTCCCTGGCCGGGAAACGCTTCGGCGGTGCGGCCTCGCCGCCGCGGGCGTCCCACGACCCTGGGCCGCTCGCTGCTGCGGGCCGGGTCCGGGCCCGGTGCACATACCGGGGAGGCGGTGACGGAGGAGGACATCGCCGCCTTGCCCGAGTCGGGACGGGGGATCGACATCATGCGGGCCTGCGTCGATGACGTCAGCATGACCAGTGGCCCGGAGCACCGCACGGTGGTCTCGTTGAGCAAGCGCCTGGCCTGGCGTCCCGGTGCCCCGTTCGCGGATTCCCTGGACGGCGAGTTCGAAGACGGCGAACTCGCCGACGCCGGCTGACCCGTCCCGCGCAACCCCATTCCCCCAGCATCGTTGGTAGTCGTTGGCGCCATCGCCCACATTCTTTTGTGGTCGTTGGCGTGCTCGCCCACAAACACCAGCGGCGCCGCGGGTGGCGACCACTGCCCCGGGGCCGGTGAGCCGGTAGCCTGCGTCCGTGGAAGGACGCCCGTGACGGCCAGGGTGGGGGTCGTCACCTTTCCAGGGTCACTCGACGACCGTGACGCCGCCCGCGCGGTCCGCCGGGCCGGGGCGCAGCCGGTTCCGCTCTGGCATGGCGACCGTGGCCTGCGCGGCGTCGATGCGGTGATCCTGCCCGGCGGCTTCTCCTACGGCGACTACCTGCGCTGTGGCGCCATCGCCCGGTTCGCGCCGGTGATGGCCGACCTCGTGCCCGCCGCCCGGGCCGGGCTGCCGGTGCTCGGCATCTGCAACGGGTTCCAGATCCTGTGTGAGGCACACCTGCTGCCCGGCGCGCTGACCCACAACACCGGCCTGCGGTTCATCGACCGGGAGGTCCGGGTGCGCATCGAGCACGGCGGCACCCCGTGGACCGGCGACTACGAGCGGGGCCAGGAGATCACGGTGGTGCTCAAGAGCGGCCAGGGCTCCTATCTCGCCGACGCCGCCACGCTGGCCCGGCTCGAGGCGGACGGGCAGGTGGTTGCCCGGTACACCGGCGGGAACCCCAACGGCTCCGCCCGCGACATCGCCGGTGTGACGAACTCCGCGGGGAACGTGGTCGGCCTCATGCCGCACCCCGAGCACGCGATCGACCCGCTGACCGGGCCGGGCAGCGACGGTCTCGGCTTCTTCACCTCGGTCACCCGCGCGCTGGTGGCCCGGTGAGCGCCAAGGCCGCCGGGCCGGGGGCCGCGGCCGACGCGACGGAGTCGCGGGGGCCGCTAGGACATCGGGGGGTTCCAGGGGGGTCGCCCCCCCAGGCCAGCACCGCTCCCGCCGACACGGTGACCGTGGCCGCCGCCACCCCACAGCGCCCCCAGCCCTACGCCGAACTGGGCCTGACGCAGGAGGAGTACCAGCGGATCCGCGGGCTGCTCGGCCGGCGGCCCACCGATCCGGAACTCGCGCTGTACTCGGTGATGTGGAGCGAGCACTGCTCCTACAAGTCCTCCCGGATGTACCTGCGCCAGTTCGCCGACAAGGCGCCCCCGGTGCAGGGGGAGGGGGCGCTGCTGGCCGGCATCGGGCACAACGCCGGCGTGGTGGACATCGGCCAGGGCTACGCGGTGACCTTCAAGATCGAGTCGCACAATCATCCGTCCTACGTGGAACCGTTCCAGGGCGCGGCGACCGGCGTCGGCGGGATCGTCCGCGACATCCTGGCCATGGGCGCCCGGCCGGTGGCGGTGATGGACTCGCTGCGGTTCGGCCCGGCGGACGCGCCGGACACCGCCCGGGTGTTGCCGGGCGTGGTCGGCGGCATCTCGTTCTACGGCAACTGCCTCGGCCTGCCGAACATCGGCGGCGAGCTTGCCTTCGACCCGTGCTACGCGGGCAACCCACTGGTGAACGCGCTCTGCGTGGGCGTGATGCGGCACGAGGAGCTGCGCGTCGCCGCGGCGCGCGGCGCGGGCAACAAGGTGATCCTGTTCGGCGCCCGCACCGGGCCGGACGGCATCGGCGGGGCATCGGTGCTGGCCAGCGCGTCGTTCGGCGCTGGCGCGGCGGCCAAGCGGCCGAGCGTGCAGGTCGGCGACCCGTTCATGGAGAAGCTCCTCGTGGAGTGCTGCCTGGAACTCGGCGCGGCGGGGCTGCTGGCCGGCATCCAGGACCTGGGTGCCGCCGGGGTGTCCTGCGCGACCGCCGAACTCGCCGCGGCCGGCGGCTCCGGCATGTCGGTGGACCTGGATCTGGTGCCGCTGCGGGACACCTCGCTCGGGCCCGCGGAGATCCTCATGAGCGAGTCCCAGGAACGCATGATGGCCATCGTCGAGCCGCGCCACGTGGAGCGGTTCGCCGCCATCTGCGCGCGCTGGGACGTGCCTGCCACGGTGATCGGCGAGGTGACCGGCACCGGGCGGCTGGAGATGACCTGGCGGGGCGAGGTGGTGGTGGACATCGTGCCGCAGACCGCGGCCAGCCAGGGCCCCGTCTACGACCGGCCGGCCGTGCGCCCGGCCAGCCAGGACGAGCTGGCCGCCGACGGCCCGGACCGGCTGCCCCGGCCCGCGCCCGGCGAACTGGGCGGCACCCTGCTGGCGTTGCTGCGCTGGCCGGACCTGGCGGACAAGGCATGGGTGACCGAGCAGTACGACCGGCACGTGCTCGGCGACACCGTGCTGGCCGCCCCGGAGAACGCCGGGGTGATCAGGGTCGATGAACAGACCGGGCTCGGGGTGGCGCTCGCCACCGACGGGAACGGCCGGTACTCACGGCTCGACCCCTACGCGGGCGCCCAGCTCGCGCTGGCCGAGGCATACCGGAACGTGGCGGCCACCGGGGCGCGCCCGGCCGCGGTGACCAACTGCCTCAACTTCGGCTCACCCGAGGACCCGGGCGTGATGTGGCAGTTCGCCGAGGCCGTGCGGGGCCTCGCGGACGGCTGCGCGTTCCTTGGCACCCCCGTGACCGGCGGCAACGTCAGCTTCTACAACCAGACCGGGGCGGTGCCGATCCACCCCACGCCGGTGGTCGGGGTGCTTGGCATCCTTCCCGACGTGCGCCGCCGGCTCTCGCTGCGGTTCCGCCGGGCTGGGGCCCGTCTGGTGCTGCTCGGCCGGACCGGGGAGGACTTCGGCGGGTCGGCGTGGGCCTGGGCGGTGCACGGCCACCTCGGCGGCCGGCCCCCGGCCGTGGACCTGGCGGCGGAGCAGGCGCTCGCCGCGGTGCTCGCCGCGGCGGCCGCGGACGGCCTGCTTGCCGCGGCGCACGACCTGTCCGAAGGCGGCCTGGCCATCGCCCTGGCCGAGTCGTGCCTGGCCGGTGCGACCGGCGCACAGGTAACCCTGCCCGGCGACCCGTTCACCATGCTGTTCAGCGAGTCGCCCGCGCGGGTGGTGGCCGAGGTGGTCCCCGGCGCGGAAGCGACACTCGCCGCGCTGTGCGAGCGGCACCTGGTCCCGGCGACGGACCTGGGCACGCTCGGCGGCGACCGGCTGGAGGTCACGGGCTGCTTCGCCGTGACGCTGGGCGAACTCGCCGCGGCACGTGCCGGGGTGCTTCCGGCCTTGTTCGGCTGAGATTCCGTGACCGCTGCCAGCGAGAGGGCCGCACAGCGGCTGCGCGCCGCCCTGGACGGTCAGCGGGCCGCGCTGGGCGAGTCCGCCTGGGCCGGGTCCGGTGATCTGGATGCGCTCGGCCGTGCCTGCGCGTTCGCGGTCGCCCAGGCGCTGGCCGCGGGGCGGTCGCCGTACCCCGGCGCGCTGCGCGAGGCAGCCCGGTACCTGGCCGGGCTGCTCGCCGCCCAGGCCCCCGGCCGGGCGGTGGAGGTCCGGGTGCCGCCGTATGTGGCGGTCCAGTGCATCGAAGGTCCCAGGCACACCCGGGGTACGCCGCCCAACCTCGTGGAGATGGACCCGGTGATCTGGGTCCGGCTGGCGCTCGGCCTGGCGAACTGGGCCGACGCGCGCGCGGCGGGGGCGGTGCGGGCCAGCGGCGTCCGCGCTGACCTGGGCCCTTACCTGCCCGTGCTGGAGATGCCGGGTGCAGTCGGCGCGGAACATTAGACTGACCGGGTGGTCAAGCCCGATGGCCGACTCACTGGCGACTTGGATCCGGGGGATCGGCCTCCTCGGGACGCATGCGGCGTGTTCGGCGTCTGGTGCGAGGGTGAGGACGTCGCCAAGCTGGCCTACTACGGCATCTACGCGCTGCAGCACCGCGGCCAGGAGTCGGCCGGTATCGCCGTCAGCGACGGTGCGCGGATCGTCGTCTACAAGGACATGGGCCTGGTGGCCCAGGTGTTCGACGAGCGTGTGCTGAGTTCCCTGCACGGTCACATCGCGGTCGGGCACTGCCGCTACTCCACCAGTGGCTCTTCGGTGTGGGAGAACGCCCAGCCGACGTTCCGGCCCACGCCGGCCGGCGGCGTCGCCCTCGGCCACAACGGAAATTTGATCAATACGCTCGAACTTGCCGCCCTGGCTGCCCCGGCGGGCGACCTTCCGGGGCTGGCCGGCACGTCCGACACCGACGTGCTGACGGCGTTGTTCGCCGGCCAGGCTCACGCCACCCTGATGGAGGCCGTGCTGGCCACGCTGCCGCTGGTGCGCGGGGCCTATTCGCTGGTCTTCGCCGACGAGCGGACCCTGTACGCGGCGCGCGACCCGCAGGGTTTCCGGCCGCTGGTTCTCGGCCGGCTCACCCGCGGCTGGGTCGTGGCCAGCGAGACCGCGGCGCTGGACATCGTGGGCGCCCGGTTCGTCCGCGAGGTGGAGCCGGGCGAGTTGATCGCGATTGACGCCGACGGCGTCACCTCGGCGACCTTCGCCCCGGCACAGCCGCGGGGCTGCCTGTTCGAGTACGTGTACCTGGCCCGCCCGGACACCACCATCGCCGGCCGGGGCGTGCACGCGGTCCGCGTGGAGGTGGGCCGCCGTCTCGCCGCCGAGCACCCGGCCGAGGCCGACCTGGTCATCCCGGTGCCCGAGTCGGGAACCCCGGCCGCGATCGGTTACGCCCAGGCCAGCGGCATCCCCTACGGCCAGGGGCTGGTGAAGAACTCCTACGTGGGCCGCACGTTCATCCAGCCGAGCCAGACGATCCGTGAGCGGGGCATCCGGCTGAAGCTGAACCCGCTGCGGGACATGATCGCAGGCAAGCGGATCGTCGTGGTGGACGACTCGATCGTGCGCGGCAACACCCAGCGCGCCATCGTCGGAATGCTCCGTGAGGCGGGCGCCGCCGAGGTGCACGTGCGGATCTCCAGCCCTCCCGTGCAGGGGCCCTGCTTCTACGGGATCGACTTCGCCACCCGCGCTGAACTGATCGCCGGCAGCCTCACCGTCGAGCAGATCCGCGAGTCCATCGGCGCCGACTCGCTCGGGTTCATCTCCCTGGCGGCGCTGACCGAGGCGACCACCGTGCCCGCGCACCGCCTGTGCCGGGCCTGCTTCGACGGCGACTATCCGATTCCGGTCGCCGAGGCCGAGCGCGGCAAGCACGTGCTGGAAGGTGCGGCCGCCACCGGGGCGACGCAGTGAGCCCTGCTAGCCCGGGGGAGCGACCCCCCTGGAACCCCCCGGTGGCCTCAGGCCCCGTTCCTCCGTCACGGGGCCTGGGCCCTGCTAGCCCGGGGGAGCGACCCCCCTGGAACCCCCCGGTGGCCTCAGGCCCCGTTCCTCCGTCACGGGGCCTGGGCCCTGCTAGCCCGGGGGAGCGACCCCCCGGAGCCCCCCGATGGCCTGCGGGCCCCCGTGACTCCGTCACGGGGGCCCGGGCCGCTGGCCCGGAGGAGCACTCTTCCGCCCCTGGGGCGACCCCCCGGACCCCACCGCCCGGAACCCCCCAGGGGCCCGCCCGCCTCCCCGTTCCCCCTTCACTCGCCTGGCCGGCAAGCCGGCAGGCCCCATCGCGCGGCCGTCTCGACTACGAGGCTGCCGGGGTGAGCATCGAGGCGGGGGACCGTGCGGTGGCGCTGATGCGGGACGCGGTCGCGCGGACTGCGGGGCCCGAGGTGGTCGGCGGGATCGGTGGGTTCGCCGGCCTGTTCGACGCCTCCCGGCTGACCGGCTACCGGCGCCCGCTCCTGGCCACGGCCACCGACGGGGTGGGCACCAAGGTGGTGATCGCCCAGCGGCTGCGCGAGTACGGCACCATCGGGATCGACCTGGTCGCGATGGTGGTGGACGACCTGGTCACCTGCGGCGCCGAGCCGCTGTTCATGACCGACTACGTGGTGTTCGGCACCCTGGTAGCCGAGCGGGCCGCCGAGGTCGTCCGGGGCGTGGCCCGGGGCTGTGAGCTGGCCGGTTGCGCCCTGCTCGGCGGCGAGACCGCCGAGCATCCCGGCCACCTGGGCCCCGATGACTTCGATCTGGCCGGCGCGGCGACCGGCGTGGTGGAGGCGGACGCGCTGCTCGGGCCGCACAAGGTAAGGGCCGGGGACGCGATACTCGCGCTGGCCTCTTCCGGGCTGCACGCCAACGGATACTCACTGGTCCGCCGGGTGATCGGGGAGGCGGGCCTGGCCCTGGACGCCGAACCGCCTGAACTCGGCCGCCCGCTGGGCGGGGAACTGCTGACGCCGACCACGATCTACGCGCAGGACTGCCTGGCCGTGGCCGCCGAGTGTGACGTGCACGCGTTCGCGCACGTGACCGGGGGCGGACTGGCCGCCAACCTGGCCCGGGTGCTCCCCGAGGGAACGGGCGCCGCCGTGGACCGCGGGACCTGGCACCCACCCGCGATCTTCGGCCTGCTGGCAGGACATGGCGGGATCGGCCAGGACGAGATGGAGCGGGTCTTCAACATGGGCGTCGGCATGGTCGCCGTCGTGGGCGCAGCCGACGCCGACCGTGCCGTAGACCTGCTGAACGCGCGCGGTATAGCTACCTGGCGCGCCGGTGAGGTCCGTCACGATTCCGAGGGTGCCCGCCTCATCGGTACCTATCAGGACTGACGAGGCGCGAACAGCCCGCCTGGCGCTGGGCGCAACGCCCGCTGCTAGGCCACGGGACCTTGAGGCTTCGCGGAAGCTGAGCAGCCGACCGCTACCGGGAATCGCGAGGGTTCCGGGGGCTCGGCCCCCGGATCAGTACAGCCGACTACGGCGCAGGTAGCCGGAGGCATCAAGCAGGGGACGGCGCCTCGAGCAGGCTAGTCCGCCGCTGCCTCGTCTTCGTCTTCTTCTTCGTCGGCGTAGTCGTCGAAGTCGCTGTAGCGGTCGGCGGGTTCGGAAGAGGCGTGGTCGTTGTTGTCCCGCTCGCCTTCGCCGACACCCAGCTCGGTCCGCAGCCGGTCAAGGTCAGTGCCGCCGCTGTTGTACTTGAGCTGGCGTGCCACCTTTACCTGCTTGGCCTTGGCTCGGCCGCGCCCCATTGGCTCGACCCCCTCGAACGTGCGGAGCCTTGCCTAGGCCCCTGTTCCCTGCACTGAGCAATACGGGCTTCATGCACATGGTGCGGCGCGTCGTTCTCCAGCACCTGGAGCACGACGCGCGTTCGAGCCCGCATGCATCTATTACGGTACCTGCTTTGCGCCGCGAGCGCTTCCCAGCCGCGTGTGCTAGTTCTCAGCCCGCCGCCCCACCCCACTAGTCCTTTACCCCACCGCCCCACGCCACTAGTCCTCACCCCGCCGTGGCGCGCTCCAATCCCTCACCCCGGATCTTTGCCGCGCTAGCTCAGCCGGACAGCCAGATGCCACGCAGCCGGCCGACTTCGGCCATCCGCCGCTCGGCCAGCCGGTCGGCGGCCACCGCGGGCGGCACGCCCTCTTCGTCGGCGAGCGCGAAGATCTTCTTGGCCGTGACGTAGATCTTCTCGGCGCGCACGCTGGCCCGCTCGAAGTTGAAGCCGACCCGCTCGTCCGCGACCTGAATGACCCCGCCCGCGTTGACCAGGTAGTCCGGGGCGTACAGGATCCCGCGGTCGGCGAGCACCTTCTCCAGCCCGGCGTGCGCGAGCTGGTTGTTGGCGCCGCCGCAGACGATGCGTGCGGACAGTGCCGCCACCGAATCGTCGGTGAGCGCGCCGCCCATCGCGCACGGTGCGTAGACATCGAGCGGGCGGGCGAGCAGTTCGGCCTGGCCGCTGACGGCCTGCACGCCGGGGTGGGCTGCCTGTACTCGCTCGATCGCCGCGGGGCTGACGTCGCAGATCACGACCCGGGCACCAGCATCGATCAGGTGGCCGACCAGGCGATGGCCCACCTTGCCCACACCCTCGACTCCGACCAGGCGGTTCTCCAGGCTGTCCGACCCCCAGGTGTGCTCGGCCGCGGCGCGCATCCCGTGGAACACCCCGATCGCGGTCAGGATGGAGGAGTCGCCGCCGCCGCCGTTGAGCACCGTCCGCCCGGTGACGTACCGGCACTCGCGGGCCACGATGTCCATGTCCTCGCTGTAGGTGCCGATGTCGCACGCGGTCACGTACCGGCCGCCCAGCGACTCCACGAACCGGCCGTACGCCCGCAGCAGGGCCTCGGTCTTGAGTTTGGCCGGGTCCCCGATGATCACGGCCTTACCGCCGCCGAGATCGAGGTCGGCCAGGGCATTCTTGTACGCCATCGCGCGGGACAGGTTCAGCGCGTCGGTCAGAGCCGCGTCTTCCGATGGGTAGGGGAAGAAGCGCGTGCCGCCAAGCGCCGGGCCGAGCGCGGTGGAGTAGATGGCAATGATTGCCCGCAGCCCGGTCTGCGGGTCCTGGCAGAACACGACCTGCTCGTGCCCGCCGCGCGGGGCAGATGCGGTTGCGGAAGCGTCCCGGGGGTAACCGGAGGCGCTGCCGCTGGGATTGCTCGCGAAGACGTTCGTCACGGTGGTGACTCTCTCTCCTGGCGTCGTCCCGCGTCCTCGTCGACACGGGCTCGCGTCAAGCGTATTCCCACCCCCGTGGGCCAAGGGACGATCCGTGTGGCGCTGACGATCACGGGCGATCTTCCGTGCTATTTGCGAAAAATCGCCCGTGATCATGGGTACCGGGCACAATGAGGCGCGGGGAGGAATGTTTGTGAACAGGTCCCGGGTCAGGGTGGCGGGCGTCGCCGTCGCCGCGGCCGCACTGCTGACCGGGCTGGCCATGGCTGTCCCGGCCGCCGCCGCTCCCGCACGGCTGGCGGCTCCCGCCCGGCTGGCGGCTCCCGCCCGGACGGCTCCTGCGCCGTTCGTGATCATCATGATGGAGAACCACGGCCTGCACCCGGTGCTGAACGACCGTACGGATATGCCTTACCTGAACAGCCTGTGGCGCGGTGGCACCAGCCTGGACTTCACGCACTACGCCGCGCTGACGCACCCGAGCCTGCCCAACTACCTGGGCATGGCCTCGGGGTTCAGCCAGGCCGGCTCCGATGCCGTGCACCCGGGCCAGTTCGCCGGCCCGACGATCTGGGACCAGCTCACCCAGGCCGGCGTGTCCTGGGGGATCTTCGAGGAGGGCATGCCGAATGCGTGCTCGCCCCGCATCACCTACAACGACCCGGTGACCGATGGGCAGTACCTGCTCCGGCATGACCCCGGTATCCCGTTCGGCACCGTCTACCAGAGCACCGAATGCCAGCAGGTGAACCCGCTTACCGCGCTGAACTACGCCAGCCTGCCCGCGGTGAGCTTCATCACCCCGAACACCTGCGATGACATGCACGGGCTGACCTCCGCCCAGCTTGCCAGCACTGGTTTCGCCAACTGTCTCAAGGGTTCCGACGCGCTGGAGCAGCGCTCTGACCAGTGGCTGTCTCAGATCGTGCCGAACCTGACGGCGGCCGGGGCGACGGTGTTCATCACGTTCGACGAATGCTGCGCGGCCACCCTCAGCCCGATGTACGCGCTCGAGACCGGCCCCGCCGTCACGTCCGGGTCCGACGGCACCAGTTACTCCCACTACTCGGTGCTGGCCGGGATCGAGGATGCTTACGGCCTGTCACTGCTGGGCGGAGCGGCCACCGCGAACCCCATCCCGGTGCCATAGCTGTATGGGTCTGGGGGGAGCGACCCCCTGGACCCCCCGGTGGCCCCAGGCCCGTTCCTCCGTCACGGGGCCTGGGCCCTGCTGGCTCGGGAGGGTAACCCGCGCGTATCCAGGGAGCACGCAGGCTCCGGTGATGATGTCGTTACGTGTCGTGTCTATGTCGCGCGAACGCTGCGTGCCAGGATTCCTGGGTGCTTCCCTACGCCGCATACCTGCGTGTCTATGAACCCCTCTCGGCGTTTTCCGCGGCTGACGGCCGGCGCTGGGCTGAATACGCGGCATCGGCGGGCCGCCCCCGCCGCGCCGGGGCGCTTGCCGCGGAGCAGGCGGATTCGCTGGCCCGGGCGATCGCGTCGCCGCCGCGGCCTGTCCCCGAGCTGGAGAGCGACCACGCCTACGTCCGGTGGTCAGAGGGCGTGACCTACATCTGCCCGTGGCAGACCAGGCTGCGGTCCTGGCTGGTGCTGTCCCGGCTGCGGACGGCGGCGCCGGCGCTGGCCAGGGCCGCCTTCTCCACCCACCATGCCGACGCGGCGGTGCGCGACTTCGCGCGCTGGCGCAGCCAGGAGTACTCGCCGCGGGTGTACATCCAGGCGAGCACCTGGTCGGTGCCGTTTGCCTGGTTCGTCCCCTTCGCCGCGGATGAGCGCTGGCTCGTGCTCGGGGCGCCGGGCGAGCCGGGCGAGGGGGGCAGGGCGACCGCCGCCGGGACCCGCACGCTCGTCTACGCGACCGCGATGACCCAGGCGCGCACCCGGGTGGCCAAGGCGCTGGCAGCCATCCGCCCGGCGCGGAACCCGCGGGCCGCGGCGCCATGGGGCGGTGACCCAGCGTCGTTGCTCGCCGAGCTGCGCGAGGTCGGCGCCTGGCTGGAGGAGTTCCACCCGCACGCGCTGGTGGAACTGGACTACGGCGGCCTGGTGCACCTGCTCGACGACGGCGCGCTCTGCTCGGACCAGTCCGTTGCGGAGGTGTCCGCCTCCGTCAGTGCGGTGGCCGCCGGGGAGGTCGAGTTCGCGACGGCCATGTACCAGCGCTTCGTGCGGCGCTGGCGGGCGCTGGAGGCGCTCGAACAAGCGTCCTGAGTGGCACGAGATGACTTTCCGGATCTCCGCTATCGCGACCATGCATATTGCCAGGGTTACGCAGCGTGATTCATATTTGCGGACCAATGGGGACACGCGTCGCAGAATCTTTGCTCCCGGTGGTCGACTTGTCACCGCTGGTGATGGCAATATGGTCTCAGTGGGCCATATAGGACATCCACGACAGGCTTCGACCGCGGAGCCAGGGAAAGCAACAAACGCAGGATCGCAGGACCGGTCCAGGAGGAGAGGCCGTACACATGTCTGCACGAACACCCGAAGCTGAACCGCTTCTAACGCCGGCCGAGGTTGCCACGATGTTCCGCGTGGATCCCAAGACCGTGACGCGGTGGGCGAAGGCCGGCAAGCTCACGTCGATTCGCACCCTGGGTGGCCACCGGCGGTACCGGGAGACGGAAGTCCGTGCGCTGCTCGCGGGTATCCCGCAGCCCCGATCGGAGTAGTTCCGCTCATCCGCGGTACGCCGCCGCGGGCCGGACCCGCCTGTCCCCGGCCATCTATGCGAGGCGTTCCGCACAGGACTGCAACGCAGTCCGCCAGCAGTTGCAGTGAGGGGGGTCGGCCCCGGCGGTCACGAGCCGCGTTGGGGGCGCCATTTCGCGGGCCGCATCGCACGAGCGATGGGCCGGTCAGACGTCGCCGGGGTCGATCCGGTCGCCCCAGAGAATCGGGCAGGGTGCTGCGCCCGTGTGGCCGACGGGGGCAGGCGGTCGCGAGTGCCGGGATAGGGCCGGCGAAGAGACGGGCCGGGCCGGTTCGTGGGGAAGAATCCAGACCTACGGGGAAGAAGCCTAAACCGCCAGGTAGGCGCGTTGCGCCGACGGATACCCTGAATACCTGATTGCGGAAAGTAACCAAAAGACAACCTTTCGTAATCGCAGGTGCATCGTGCGAGGGTCGGCAATACTAGGCCGTGAGCGCCCGCAAGCAGGAGCGACACACTCGGCGGCATAGCTGAGTCGGCGCCACAGACGACGGTAGGCACCGGGGCGTGGCCTGTCGCAGGTGAGGCGCACAATCTGAGACATGCGCATCGCTGTGGTCGGCGGCCCTCAAGGCGGTTGCCTGATGTCCGAGTCCGCCGAGGACGGCACCGGCCATGGGCGCATCGTTATGCATGATGATCTTGCCGCAGCCGTCGCGGAGCGTGAGCGGGCCGGCGACGTGCGCTGGGTATGGGCGGCCTGCGGCGACGTGTACCCGGCGCTGCTGCGTGCCGGGGTGCGGGTGCAGCGCTGTCACGATGTGGCGCTGACCGAAGCCCTGCTGCTGGCCAGGGAGGGGCGGCAAGCCGAACCGGCCACGCTGGCGGGGGCCTGGGCCCGGCTACGCGGGGCGGCGGCGCCCGCCAGCCAGGCCGCGGCCGCGCGCCCGGCCGCGACCGGCCAGACGGTGCTGTTCGAGCCCGCCGACCCGGCCTTCCCGACCCCGCGGGCGGCGCTGGACGCCTTGGCCGCGGTGCACGCCGATCAACTGCGCCGGATCGCGGCCGACGAGCATCCTGGCCGGTTCGCCCTGCTCGTGGCCACGGAGTCGGCGGCCGGGCTGGTCGCCGCCGAGATGGGTTTCTACGGGCTGCCGTGGCGCGCCGACGTGCACTCGGAATTGCTGACCGGTCTGCTCGGCGGCAAACCGCTGCCCGGACTGCGCCCACCGCGCCTGGCCGACCTGGCCGCGCAGTTCACCGCCGCGCTCGGCGGCCGGCCGGTGAACCCGGACTCGCCCGCGCAGGTCCTCCGGGCCCTGGCCGCCGACGGGGTCCGGGTGCCGTCCACCCGCGCGCACGTCTTGCGGGAGGTGGACCACCCGGCCGCCGCCCTGCTGCTCGAGTACAAGGAACTTGCCCGGCTCTATGGCGCATACGGCTGGTCCTGGCTGGAGGAGTGGGTGACCGACGGCCGGTTCCACCCCGAGTACGTCGTCGGCGGCGTGGTCTCCGGCCGCTGGGCATCCAGGGGCGGCGGCGCGCTGCAGATACCGCGCGTGCTGCGGCGCGCGGTGGTGGCCGACCCCGGCTGGGCGCTGGTGGTGGCCGACGCCGCCCAACTCGAACCACGAGTGCTGGCCGCGCTCGCCGGGGACGAGGCGCTGGCCGCCGCGGCCGGCACCGGCGACCTGTACGAGGCGCTGGCCGATGCGTTCGGCGGGGAGCGCGGTAACGCCAAGATCGCGCTGCTGTCCGCCATGTACGGCGGCACGGCGGGGCAGGCGCGGCAGCTTCTGGCGGTGCTCAGGCACCGGTACCCGCTGGCCGCCCAGTATGTGGAACTGGCCGCGCGGGCGGGGGAGGAGGGCAAGGTGGTCCGGTCGCGGCTCGGCCGGACCTGCCCGCCGCCGTCGGCCGACTGGCGCGGCCTCACCGCCGAGCCCGACGACCCGGGCGCCGAGGAACCGCGCGCGGGCCGGTCGGTGCGCGCCCGCGGCAGGTTCACCCGCAACTTCGTGGTCCAGGCGAGCGCGGCCGACTGGGCCGTTGTCTTCCTGGCGGGCCTGCGGCGCCGCCTGGCGCTTGTTTCGCTGCCATACGCAACGGGCGTGGTGCCCGCCACCGCCTCAGGCGCGCCGCCCGGGGCCGATGCCGCGGGCGACCGCCAGCCGCGGCTGGTCTTCTTCCAGCACGATGAGGTGATCGTCCACTGCCCGGAGGACCTTGCCTCCGGCGTGGTCTCGGCGGTCGGTGAGGCCGCGGCCGAGGCCGGGCGGCTGGTGTTCGGGCCGACCCCGGTCCGGTTCCCGGTCACCACGGCCGTGGTGCACAGCTACGCCGACGCCAAGTGAGATGCCAGGGCCGGGGTGCCGGCCGTGTGGCCCGTACCCCCGGCCCGCTGTGGCCGCGATCAGGCGGCAGCGGTCGACAGGCTGGTCGGTGCCGCAGTACTTGCACTTGCTGGCCGCGGCGGGCAGGTCCGCGGACAGGCAGGCCGGGCAGGTCTTGACAGGAGCGGGCGGGCCGAACGCAGTGATCCCGCGCCGGGCCTGGATCCGCCGGTAAGGAACGACGATGACGTAGTAGACGACCAGCATGAAGACGACGAAGTAGATGATCGAGGAGATCAGCGCGCCAATATTCAGGAACGTCGCATGATTGCCGGCCTGTCCGAGCTGAACGCCCAGGCCAACGGAATGGCTACCCTGGGCCCGCGAGACTATCGGGCTGATGATGTTGGCCGTGAATGAGGCGATCAGGGCGCTGAAGGCGAGAGCAACGGCCAGCCCGATGGCGACCGTGACGATGTCGCCCCGCATGAGGAAGTTCTTGAACCCGGTGAGCATGCTGAACCCTCCCTAGCCGTCCCCGCCGGCTTCCGGGCGGTGAGGTGCGGGGGGTGGCGGGCCGCCCGGACGTGGATGACCATATCGTGCTCCACCTGGCAAAAGTAAAGGAACACGCGGGGTATTGATCTTGTGACCCGTGTGGATAGGGCGGGGTGGCGGGGCCAGGGCCAGCAGAGCGCGGGGTGGCGGGGCCAGGGCCAGCAGAGCGCGGGGTGGCGGGGCCAGGGCCAGCAGAGCGCGGGGTGGCGGGGCCAGGGCCAGCAGAGCGCGGGGTGGCGGGGCCAGGGCCAGCAGAGCGCGGGGTGGTAGGGCTGGACGTGGCTGCTTTTTGAACGGGCACCGGGGCCGGGCCGTTCATACTCGTGTCGGGAGCGTATGCGGACAGGCTCCTCCCCCGGAAGACCCACGAAAAGAGGCCGGCGATGAAGCAGATCGTGCTTGTGGTGATCGGGCTGGTGGCCGCGCTGGCGGGCCTGGTCTGGACGCTGCAGGGGCTGGGCTATGTGGGGGGCAGCTTTATGTCCGGGGCGACCGTGTGGGCGGTCGTCGGCCCGATCGTCGCGCTCATCGGCCTGGTGCTGATCACGGTCGGGCTGAGGAGCCGGCGGCGGGCGCGCTGATTACGTTCTGTCATTAAAACGGCGCGCTAAAGTATTACATAACCCCTAACCTTCGCGGCCCTCGCACTTGGTGAACTGCCAGTTCAGCTCACCATTTTGCAGGTGGCCTCAAGATTTGGCGCCGAAACCCTTGTCACTCACGGTAAACTGCCCCCTTAGGGGGGATGGCTCGCGGGGGGCAACGGGAGGGCCACATGGATGGGCGACACGTGGTCGCGAAGGGAACCGACGACACCGGGGTGTCGTGGGTCATCTGGGCGCGGCGCGATGCGCCGCGCGACGGCGACTTGTTAAGCATGATCCGGCTCACCGATGCCGGTGGGCGCATCGTTCATGTGGGGGCCTCCTCCGGGCCACCCCTGTACTCGGGCCGTTTGCTGAACATCACGACCAACGGCAGCGAGGAAGGGCCGCGGGCGCTGCTCGGCCGGGTGGACCCGTGCGTGCGGCGGCTGGAACTGCGGGTGCACGATGGCGGCACGCGGAGAGTGCCGCTGTACGACTGCGCCGAGATCCCCGAGGTACGTTTTGCCGCGCTGCTGCTGCCGCGCGAGGAGCTGCTCGACTCCGTGGCGGGCTTCGGTGCCAAGGGGCCCGAGCTTGAACGCTTCGACCTGAGGTTCCAGCAAGGGCGCTGGGAGACGCTGCACCCGGCGCACGCGGCAAGGCCGGCGACTTTATTGCCGCCTGCCCGATGGCGCGCCGCTGGCTAAGGGCCTTGCCCGGGGCGTTGCCCCCGCGGCTGGGCGTGTCCCGGTGGGTATGCCGCGCCCCGATGGGGTGTGACGCGCCTGCGGCTACCGGGCGCGGCGGTGCCCGGAGGCCTGGCCCACCCGGCAATGCACCGCACGGCGGGGAGGGTGCGGCGCTTTCCGGCATCCGCCATGCGGTGGCCGCGGCGGCCATGATCTCGGCGGTGGTGCGCAGGCTGGGCACCCCGGTGACCGGCCGGTCGGTGAGGAAGCGCCGGACCGCGCGCAGGGCCACCGGATCGCCCAGTAGCTCACCGTGGAACGCCGGAATGATGACCACGTTGCTGTGGCAGCGGGCAGGCAGGCAGGGTCACCGCGTCGGCGAGCGGGATGACCTGCAGTATGCGGACCGGGGCATGCTCCGCGGCCGCCGAGGCGAACCGGGCGCCGACGCTGTTCACCGAGCTGATCAGGGTCTGCGCGCCGGACGAGCCGAATGGGGACAGCCCGCCCACGAACCAGATGAGCGCCTGCAGCTCGTCCCTGGTCACCAGGCTGCTGCCGGTGCCCTTGTAGCCGTACTGGCCGGGAGCGACGATCGGGCTGAGCAGGACCACAGACCCCACCGGGGCGCCGGGGTGCTGCGCGAGCATCGCGTCCAGGCCGAGGGTGCCCTCGCTTTCCGCGACGATGTCCACCGGCTTGCCGGTCAGTTCGTGCAACCGCCACAACTGCGCCGCGATCCGGTCACCGAGTTCCGGCAACGGGAGGTTGCTCGCCTTCGCACCGTAGGGCAGCGGCTGGCCATGGCGGTTCGTCCCCAGGTAGGAGAACTGCTGCACCAGCGTGCCAGGAAGCGCCTTGGCCAGCGCCCGGTCCTGGCCGCAGCACCAGGAGCCGAAGCCAGCGATCTCGAGCACGGGGTGGTCGCCGGCGTCGGCGGCCGCGTCGCCTACGTGCGCGTTGCCCTGCGTCCCGGTCACCCAGGCCACGGCATCCTGTGAGTTCGCCGTGGCCGCTGGGCCGCCGAAGAAGAAGACGAGTCTGATCAGCGCGATGACCGTGGCGATAACCACGGCTACCGCCATGGGCCCGGCGGGCACCCGGTGGACGGTCGGCAGCGTGAGCCCGGCAGGCTCCTCGGCCGCCAGGCCGGGCTGGGCCAGGACGAGCCCGGGCAGTGCCGCCCGGGCCAGCGCCCGCTCGTCGCCTTCGGCGTGAACGTGCCCGGTGGCCCGGGCCAGCGCGGCGGTCAGGCCATACCAGGCGCGTGCGTTCACCAGGCCGGCCAGCCCGGCTATCGGGACCGCGTCGGGCGGCGGCAGTGCCGTAGTCAGCGCGGCGGCGGCCGTGAGCACGGCGAACTCCGCGAGCAGCCACCACAGCGCCGAGGCGGGGGGCAGGGTCCGCCACCAGGTTCCGGCCAGCCCGGCATGGCTGAGCGGCAGCGCGATCAGCAACATGGCGGGCAGCAGGGCGAGGAACGGCCAGGAGAAGGGCAGTATGGCCACCCCGAACGTCAGGCTGACCAGCGGGGAGATCAGCAGGCAGGCCAGCGTTGTGACCACGAGTGCGCCGCGCAGGGCAGCCAGCGGCGGCGGCGTGAGGTACGCCGGCCAGGCCAGCCTGACCAGCGCCGTGTTCAGCGCGGCCCGGACCACCAGCAGCCCGGCGAGCAGCAGGCCGAACCACAGCCACGATCGCTGCGTGCTGTACAGCCAGCGCAGGTCGTGGAAGATCGCCAGCGGGGGGAGCGCGCTGACCTGGGGGGCAAGGCCCCTGGCGGCGGGCGCGAGCACGATGAGCAGGAAGGCTTCCGCCATGGCCGTGCCGCAGCACAACACGATCAGGCCCCGGTGCGCTAGGAACCGATCGCTCCCCACTCTGGGCCGCCGCGGCTCTCCGTCCATGCCCCGCATCTAGATTCGTGATCTGATTCGGCGGGCCGGACAGCCCGGGGACCGCCGAGTGTCGCTATCTGTATATCCCAGCACAGCGTCCGGACATCAACGTATTAATCCCTGGTCGGCCCGGGGTCAGGTCACAGTCGGCCAGCGTCCACGATGCGGCGCAGGAACCGCCGGGTGCGCTCGTCCCTTGGGCTGGTGAAAAGCTCGCCGGGCGGGGCGTCCTCGATGATCCGCCCTTCCTCGAGGAAGCAGACCCGGCGGGCGATGTCCTTGGCGAAGCCCATCTCGTGCGTGGCGATGACCATGGTCATGCCCGTGGCGGCCAGTTCCCTGATCACATCGAGCACCTCGGCCACCAGTTCCGGGTCGAGTGCGCTGGTCACCTCGTCGAGCAGCATGATCTGTGGTTTCATCGCCAGCGCCCGGACGATCGCGACTCGCTGCTGCTGCCCGCCCGAGAGCCGGTCCGGGAAGTCAGCTTCCTTGTCCGCAAGCCCGAACCTGGCCAGCAGCGCCCTGGCTTCCTCCTCGGCCTCGGCCGCCGGAATCCGGCGGACCTTCGCCGGGGCCAGCGTCACGTTCCGCAGCACCGTCATGTGCGGGAACAGGTTGAACGACTGGAAGACGATCCCGACGTGCCTGCGCACCAGGTTCGGGTCGATGTCCGGCCCGGTGACCTCCTGGCCCCACAGGCTGATCCGCCCGGAGTTGATCGGCTCGAGCAGGTTCACGCAGCGCAGCAGCGTGGACTTGCCGGATCCGGATGCCCCGATCAGGCAGACCACCTCGTGCGTGGCCACGGACAGGTCGATGCCCTTGAGCACCTCGTTGGTATCGAACGACTTGTGCAGCCCCTCGATCCTGATGGCCTCATCGCCGCCCACCGGCAGGGGGCCCGGCTCCGCGCCAGCACTCATGCGGTGGCTCCGGCGAGGCGGCGGCGGCGGTCCCGCTCGATCAGCCGGTCGGTGAACCGCGCGAGCGGGATGGTGAGGATCAGGAACAGGATGGCTGCCACGGTAAAGCTGGAGAAGTTGAACACCTGCTCGCTGTAGATGTCGGCCGCCTTGTTGGCCTCGATCGTCCCGAGTATCCCCACCAGCGCGGTGTCCTTCTGCAGGCTGATGAAGTCGTTGAGCAGCGGCGGGATGATGTTCCGCACCGCCTGCGGCAGGATGACGTGGCGCAGCGCCTGCCAGTGCCGCAGGCCGAGCGACCGGGCCGCCGCCACCTGGCTGCGGTGCACCGAGTTCAGCCCGGCGCGGTAGACCTCGGAGACGTACGCGGAGTAGGACAGCACCAGGGCGGTCACCCCGTACACCGCGTTGGACTGGTTGGAGACCACCGGCAGGCTCAGCGCGGGCACGCCCAGGCCGATGGCGAAGATCACCAGGATCAGCGGCACGCCGCGGAAGAAGTCGACGTACCCGGTCGCGAGGATCCTGATCGGGAACAGCGCCGGATGCGCGGACTGCCTGATCAGCGCGATCAGCAGGGCGAACGCGAGGATGAGCACCTCGCCGACGACGAACATCTTGATGTTGAGCCAGATCGCCGCGCCCACCGAGTAGTAGCCCTGTGACGGGTTGCCGATGAACGACTGCCACATGTGCTGCGGGCTGAAGAACGCGTGCTCCACCGCTCGCGCGCCGGGCGCCAGCAGGAAGATGGCGACCAGCACGCCGAGCACGACGAGCGTGCTGACGGTCGAGATGACCGTCCCGCTACGTCCGCCGCCGAGCAGCTTGGCGCCGCGCCCGGTCCGCGCGAACGAGCCCGGGGGCGGGCTCCCGGCCGCGCCCGGTGGCGGGCTCCCGGTCAGCGCCACCGGGGCTCAGGGCTGGATGGTCGGGAACGTGAGGTAGATCTGCAGGTACTTCTGCTGCAGCTGCTGCAGCGTCCCGTTGGCCTTGAGCGCGGCGATCGCCTTGTTGACGCAGGTCACCAGCGGGTTGCCCAGGTGGAACAGCAGCCCGTAGTGCTCGCCCACGGAGGGGAACTGCGCCACCAGGACCGCGTGCTTGAGCTGCGCCGAGGCCATGAACTGCGCGGTGGGGGTGTCGGTGATCAGGGCGTCGATCCGGTGCGCCTCCAGCGCGGCGGACACCTCGCTGAGCGTGTCGAAGACCTTGGGCTGCTGGGTCGGCTGGATTTTGTTGGTGATGTAGGTCAGGCCGGTGGTCCCGACCTGGTCGCCGTAGAGGTACTTCTTCAGGTCGGCCGAGGTGTGGTGGGCGACGATCGGGGTGCCCTTGAGCGCCACGATGGCCTGCTGCACGTCGTAGTAGCTGTTGGAGAACGTGACCGCCTGCGCGCGCTGTGGCGTGACTGAGACCTCGTTGATGTCGAAGTCGAACTTCTTCGGCCCGGGCGCGTACGAGCTGCTGAACGGCTCGGTGACCCACACCACCTGGGAGTTGGAGAAGCCGAGCTGGTGGGCGATCGCGTAGGCGACCGCGCTCTCGTAACCCTGGCCGTTGGACGGCTTGTTCTTCACGAACCAGGGTGTGTACACCGGGTTGTCGGTCGCGACCGTGAGCACGCCCTTGGTGTACAGCTGGTTCTGGATGCTCGCGTTCGTGCAACTGCTGGCCGAGCTGGCCGAGCTGCTGCTACCGCCGCCGCTGGCGGTGCTGCTTGACGTGGTGCTCCCGCAGGCCGCCACGACCGAGCCGATCAGCGTGGTGGCGGCTGCCGCAACGATGATGCGCCGCATATGATCACTTCCCCCACCGTGCCGAGGGGCGCGGGTTGTTCCTTGATCGTCGGCCGGAGCCTATCGGGTTCCGCCGTGTTTACCCAAGTCCGCCGGGCCCGGCGGCGTCGCCGCCGAGCGCGAAGCGCAGATAGCGCTCCGCGGACCTGGCGACCGCCGCCGACCCGTCGGTGTGCACCACCCGCCGCCACCAGGCGCCGTAAACCCGCTCGAACGGGTAGGGCTTGAGCCGGGCCAGCCCGCGCCGGATGACCTCGGGCCGCTCCGGGATGAGGTTCGGGTAGCTGTACATGAACGACACGTACCGCCGGTCCTGGACCACGGTCATGATGTCCCCGGAGAACACGGCACCCGCCCCGTCTTCGGCGCCGGCCGAGTGCAGCACCTGCCCGCCCTCGAAGTGCACGCCGACGTTGATGAGCGTGAGGCCGTCCCCGATCTCCAGCGTTTCGCCCTCCCAGAATTGGACCAGCGGGTCAGGCCGGGCCACCCACTGCCGGTCGGCGGCGTGGATGTAGACCGGCGCGTCGAATTCGCGGGCCCATTCCGTCATCGATCCGTAGAAGTGCGGGTGGCTGATCGCGATGGCCCGGATCCCGCCCAGCCTGCGGATCTGGTCGGCCAGGTCCTCGTCCAGGTAACTGATCATGTCGAAGAGCACGTTGCCGGAGGGGGTCTTGATCAGCAGCGCGCGCTGCCCGATGGCCGTCGGAGGCTGGGCCCCGATGCCGAGCACGCCGGATCCCTCCCCGGCGACGTGGCCCCGGTGCCCCGCGGCGGCGAGTTCGGCGAGGCTGGTCCAGCGCTGCCCGTCCCAGCCGACGTACTGGCGTTCGTCCAGGCAGACGGGGCAGTCCTCGCGCGGTTCCGGGTACTGCACTCCGCAGGTCGCACAGATCGGCAGGTCCACGTCCATGCACCCAGGTATAGCCCATGCCCACGCAACCCGGCCGGCCCGGTCAGCCGCCGATGCGGGTGAAGCCACGGGGGTAGTCGTGCAGTGACTCGCAGCCGGATTCGGTGACCAGCATGAGTTCTCCGGTCTGCACGCCAGCGCGCTCGTCCGGAGTGATCACGTTGGGCTGGATGACCACGGCCATGCCCGCGGCGAATGTGAAGCCGGGCGCCCGCCGCGCCTCGAGCCCGGCCCGGGACACCACCGGCTGAAGGTAGCCGCCCCCGTACCCGTGCATCAGATCGTCGTAGATCGTGTACCCGGCGCCGAGGATGACGTCGGCCGCGGCCTTGGTCAGATCGCTGGCGGTCATCCCCGGTGCCAGCCGGGCCGTCATGGCGCCGAACGCCGCGTCGGCCACGTCGTGCAGGTCACGGTAGCGCGGCACCGGGTCGGCGGCGATGGCGAAGGTGCGCAGCACCTGCCCCGGATACCCGTGGTAGCTGGCGCTGATCTCGCAGCTCAGTACGTCCCCGGCGGCCAGCTTGCGGGACGACGGCCACTGGGCGGGCACGCACAGCCCCGGGTCGGCCATGGGCGTGACGCCCAGGTAGTGAATGTGGGTGAGCCCTCCGGCCGCGATGTAGCCGCTCTCCAGGACGGCACAGCACTCGGCCTCGGTCATCCCCGGACGCGCCGCCGCGGCCAGCGCCCGCACCGCGGCGTCGCTCATGGCGGCGCCCCGGCGCAGCCAGCCGATCTCCTCGGCGGATTTCACCAGCCGCAGCCGTGCGTACTCCGCATCGAGAAACACGACGTCCCCGGCGGCCGCGGCGAGCGCCGCCCCGGCCCGCGCGGGCACCGGCCCGATCACGCCGAGCCGCGGCACCCGTCCCGGCCAGTCCCGGATCCACTCCAGCGCGGCGGCCAGCGCCGATCCGCCCCCGGCGCGCACCTCCACACCCTGTGCCATGGCCCGCGCGTTGGGCACGTGGTTGTCGTAACAGACCCACATCACGCGGGCCTCGCCGGCGCGCACCACCAGCGCCGCCTCCCGGGTCACCGGCCACCCGGTCAGCCACGGAACCGCCGTCCCGGCCCGTTCGGCCCCGTAGACCAGCGCGGCGTCGCAGTCCCGCTCGCCAAGCAGGCCCTCGAACTCTGCCCAGCGCCGTGCCATCTCGGCCGCGGAGAACGCGGGGTGGCCCGGGGCCGGTTGGGGCGTGGTCAGTGCTTGGCCCAGTAGTCGTCTGCGGCCAGTGACTTCGCCATGGCCTCCGGCGTCTCGAACCCCGGCGCCATCGAGGCGTCCGTCCCCGCCATCACCTCGTGGTGCCCGATGTTGAGCATCCGCAGCCAGCTCTGCTGCCCGAACGTGAGCCCGATGAAGCACCCAAGCTCGACCAGTTCCGGCTCGCTGAAATGCGCCCGCATCCGGTCCCAGAACTCATCCGGCGCCGGCAGGTGCCAGGCGATCGCCTCGGCGTAGGCGAGCGCGGCCTTCTCCCGGTCGCTGTAGCGCGCCGACGTCTCGAAGTTCAGCAGCTCGTCGTACTTGCCTTCGGTGAGGCCCGCGGACGCGGCCGCGACCGAGCGCTGGTTACCGCAGTACTCACACTGCACGGTGCGGGAGATGTAGACCCGGCACAGCTCTTTGATCTGGTGGTCGCACACGCCGTGGCGGAAGATGTCGTTCCACGACCGGGCGAAGAACCAGAAGCAGGCGGGGACGTGGGCCCGCACCGCGGAGCTTTCCGGCCGCGGTGTGCCCTCGCGCGCGCACCGCTCCATTTCGGCCCGCATCTCGTCGTCCATCTGGTCCACGGGTACGTAGCTGATGCGCTGCTCGTCCGCCATGGGGCCTCCTCGACTCCGGCCGCGTCCTGTCTCGGAGCATGCCACAGGCCCGGCAGGCGGGCCGGGCCTAGCTACGGTGATATCGGACACGCAGGGCCGTCTTATCGACCTTGTCCGCGTGGGTCATCGGCAGTTCGCTGACGAACCGCGCCTCCCGCGGCGCGTATGTCTGGCCGAGCTCGCCGGCCACCAGATCGTGCAATTCGGCTCCCGTGACGCCGGCCCCGGAGCCCGGACCACGAATGCGACCACCGCTTCGCCTATCTCGGTGCCCGGCACCCCGATGACCGCCGCCGCATGACGCCGGGGTGCCCGGTCAGCACGCCTTCGACCAGCCTTCCGGGATCGGTTCAGACCGCAGATGAGCGTGACGTTTTCACACGCGGTTAGGCCGGTCAAGCCCGCGGATGTGCTCTGTTGGGATGGCCGGCCTGCTACCCGGCTCAGGCCCGTCGCGGCGGGTTACCCCCCGGCGGAGGGACCGCCCCAGAAGGTCCCTCCGCCAGGGGCAAGCCTCGGTGCACCCCCCACCATCCCATGCACGTCGGCTATGCCAGCCCACAAATGGCCCGCCCCCCGGAAGGGGAAGCCAGTGACCGTCACGGTTGTGACCGGGCCTGCACCCGGTCGGTACCCCGGCTGCTCTACCAGTCTGCCGGCTCGCGTCACCCGTTGGGGGTGGATAGAAAACAGTCGGACAAACCCGGACACCGCTCAAAGGCTGTCGATGACGTTCTTCGCGGTCTTCAGGTCGACATTCGTCCCGCGGGGCCGGTGTGGGCATCTGCCCGCGCGGGGCGGCCCGCGGCGGGCGGCACTCGGAGGGCCGTCCCATCGTAAACCGCGAGGCCAGCGTGGACTGTGTCAGCCAGGGCTGCCCCGGAAGAGGACGGCGACGCGGTCGCGGGGGAGCGCCGGAACGTGGTGGCCGTCGCGCCCGGTCATGTCCTCGTTCGCCACCAGGGCGTTGGCCACGGCCTCCTCCGTTGCCCGTACGACCGCCGCGAAGAACGGGTTCATCTGGGCCCAGGGGATGAACCGGAGCTGGTCGTAGTCGGCCCCGGTACCTGGCTCCGGGTGATAGCCGCTGAACCCGCCCGGGTTGGCCGTGGAGAAGGCGAGGAACAGGTCACCGGAGAAGTGCGAACTGATGGTGCCGGTGCGCGCGATGCCGTGGGTGACCCGCCGCGCCATCGCCGAGCACTGGTGCGGGAGCAGCGGCGCGTCGGTGGCCACGATGGCGATCACCGAACCGGCCCCGGGCGGCGGCGCGCTCCCCGCCGGCGGTTCGGCCGGGACGATGTCGCCGAGCAGCCGGCCCAGCCGCACGCCCGCCAGCGTCAGTTCCTCCCGCGAGCCGAAGTTGGCCTGGAGGAACACCCCCACCGTGTAGCTGGTCCCGCGGTAGTCCACCACCCGGGACGCGGTGCCGTTGCCGCCCTTGAACTCGTAGCAGATCATCCCGGTGCCGCCGCCCACCGAGCCTTCCTCGACCGGTCCGCCGCGGGCCGCTTCCAGGGCGTCGAGCACCGTGGCCTCGGTGATGTGATGCCCGTAGGCATCGTTGAGGTAGCCGTCCCAGGTCTCCCCGGCGACCGGGAGCGACCACTCGTCGCCCAGTTCTGGGTGGTGCTTGGCCGTCCACGCGACGATCCCGGCGTGGGCGACGCCGACCGCGTGGGTGTTGGTGATCGCGATCGGGAGGGCGAACGTGCCGGACTCGCCGATCCAGGAGACGCCGGTCATCTCGCCGTTGCCGTTCAGCGAGAAGAAGCCCGCCGCCACGGGGTCGGCGGCGCTGGCGGGCCCGCGCGGATCGATCCCGGTCACCCCGGTCCGCACCGAGTCTCCCTCGATGAGGGTCGTGTAGCCGACCGTCACCCCGGGCACGTCGGTGATCGCGTTCCACGGCCCGGGCGTCCCGTCGAACGGGATGCCGAGCGACCGCGCCCGCGGCTTGCCGGCCGGCGTGGCCGCGTGTGCGTCCGGCAGCTGTCCTGTGTCACCCATTACGCCTGCCCTCCCTGGCCCGTCCCGTCCGGCGCAACGGTTTCGCCGTAACGAAGTGCCCGTACCGCGTCGCTGACCTCGGTCAGGGCGCTCTCGCTGAGCGTCTGCGGGGTACCCACCAGCCGGGCGTACCAGTACACCCGGGCCAGCCACTCCAGGGTGCGGGCCCGTTCGTAGGCGCGGGCCAGGGTCGGCCCGCAGGTGAGCGCGCCGTGGTTGCGCAGGATCACCGCGCTGCGCCCGGAGAGCGCGGTCGCCGCGCTGGCGGCGAGCTGATCGGTGCCGAACCTGATGTACGGCGCGACACGAACCGGGCCGCCGAGGTCGGCCATCGCGTAATGGATGGCGGGCAGTTCGTCCAGCACGGTGGACAGCGCCACCACGAACGGGGAGTGAGTGTGCACGATCGCCGCGGCGTGACTGGCCTGGTACATCGCCAGGTGCATCGGTGTCTCCGTCGACGGTCGCGGGCCGGACAGCAGCTCAGCGTCCGAGGTGCGGACCAGGCAGATGTCCGCCGGGGTCATCCGCTCATACGGCATGCCGGACGGGGTGATCGCCATCAGCCCGCCGCGCCGGACGCTGAGGTTGCCCGACGTACCCGGCGCGAGATCGTCGGGGGCCATCCGGCGCGCGTAGCTGACCAGGTCCTCCCGGTCCGCCAGGCTCACGCCCTCCGCCGCGTCCGTGTCCTCGGCCATCAGCCCTCCTCGCCTCGTCATCCATGATCGCCGATGCCGGCGCCAGCCGGCGTGGGATGCCCGTGACGCCCGCGGCCATGAATGTGAATCCGGCGCCTTCTCTGCGCACGGTGGCCGCACGCCGGGTGTGATGGGTGGAGTGCGACCTTGCCACTAGTACGTTGGCTGATATATTGGTCAGCGTACTAGGAGGGGCGATGGCAGCTCGAGAACGGGACGACACCGGCGGCCAGGACGTGCTGCGCCGGGCTGGCGACGCGTCGGTCCTGATCCTGACGAGCCTGGCCGACGGCTCCAAGCACGGTTACGCGCTGATCCAGGACATCAAGGAGTTCGCGGGGCTGCAACTGGGGCCCGGGACGCTCTATGGCGCGCTCGACCGACTCGAGCGGATGGGCCTGATCGAGGCCCTGCCCGCCGAGGACCGGCGCCAGCCCTACCGCATCACGGCTGCGGGGGTGGTGGCGCTGCGCGCTCACCTCGACTCGATCGAGCGGGTCAGCAGCGTCGGGCGGCTGCGGCTTGGCCTGGGAGGAATCTGATGCGGGGCTCGCGGTCCATGCGCCTGGTGGAGTCCGCGCTGCGCTGCTACCCGCAGCGGTGGCGCAGCCGTCATGGCGACGAAGCGGCCGAGATCGCCATCTTGCTCATCAGGGACGGGACACCCGCGTGGTCGGTCGCGTGGAGCTACCTCCTGGGCGCGGCCCGCACGCGGCTGGTGATCGAGTCACGGCGGCGCGTCGGTGCGGCGGTGGGGGCGCTGCTGCTGGCGGCCGGCTCGCTCGGTGTGCCGCTGGCGCTGCTGTCCTCGCCAGCACCGGCCAATGCGGCGAGCGTGGCCCACTCACGCCCCGCCCATCCACGCCCCGCCCATCCGCGGCCCGCTCATCCTCGGCCCGCCCAACTGCGGGGCGCCGACCTGCGGCACCGCGGCTCACGGCCCGCCGGTCCGCGGTATGAGGGAGGACGCGGCGCGCCGGACCGCTGTGACCGGCATGACCACTGCTGACTTCGGCGGCGTCCCCGATGACCTGGCCGGGACCACAGGGCGCGCGGCGGGCGGCCCGGTTGCCGCGGGCAAGGCGCCGCCATCGCGGCTCCGCGTCTTCGCCGGATGGGCCGTATCCCTGGCGCTGGCGCTGCTGCTGGCGTTCGGCATCCGGACGTTCGTGTTCCAGGCCTTCTCGATCCCCTCCACCTCCATGGTCCCGACGCTTCATGTCCATGACCGGATCCTGGTGCAGAAGGCGTTCTTCAACTGGCACCAGGTGCGCGAGGGCGACATCGTCGTGTTCACCCACCCGCCGCGTGACCACTGTCCCGGACCGGCCGGGACCGACCTCGTCAAGCGCGTCATCGCGCTGCCGGGCCAGACCATCTACTCGGCAGGCGGCATCCTCTATGTCGACGGCAGGCTGCTCCGCGAGCCGTACCTGCCGCCACACGACCCGCTCGGGCCGCCGATACCCGGTGCCACCAGGCAAGACCCCTTTCACGTCCCGCAGGGGGAGTTCTACGTGATGGGTGACAACCGGGCGATCTCCTGCGATAGCCGCTTCTGGGGCCCGATCAAGGGCTCAAGCATCATCGGCAGGGTCATCATGCTCTTGTGGCACGACGGCCACCCCGACTTCCACTTCTTCTAACGGGGCATCGTGGCGCTCACGCGCCTGCAGGCCGGCGGCTGCCTTAGCTGCCCATAGCCCGGGCTGGCCGGTGCCGTCGCTCGGCGCGGGCCGCTGTTTAGCGGCAGGTCAGCGTGCGGGGGCACTCGGCCGGCTGTCGAGCCAGAGCGCCCACGGCTCCACCGAGCCGAGCCGCAGCAGATCGGCCGACGCCCAGGGGTCCGCGGCGAAGCGTGCCCGGACCGCATCCTCATCCGCGGCCTCGACCGCGTGCAGGGTCTGCGCGCCGTTGCCTATGGGGCCGCCGATGATCAGGAACCCGTCATCGACCAGGCCATCCATGAAGGCGGCATGTGCATCCCAGCCGTCCTGTTCCCGGATCGGGCGCGACGAGTCCCAGCCTGGCCCGTGGATCGTTCGCACTGCGAAGTTGGCCATAGCCGGAGCGTACTGGCCGCTACCGACGTTGAGCCTCGCTGAGACGCCGGGCTCGCCCAGAGCCCGACCCCATCCCGCGCCGCCTACATCATTCCCGTGGTGGAGAGCGACAGGGATCGGGGGTCGCGCAGCCGCCAGGCGCCGCGGTCCACCGCGGCGAGGAACCGGTCCACGGCCGCGTTGAACACCTCCGGCTCCTCCAGGTTGGCGGTGTGCCCGGTCTGCGGCAGGATGGCCAGCCCGGCCGACGGGATGGTCCGCTTGAGCATCAGCACGGTCTCCAGGCATCCCTCGTCCTCGTCGCCCACCAGAAGCAGCATCGGGGTGCGGATCCCGGCGAGCTCGTCCCGCAGCGCGTACAGCGACGGGCGGCCTGCCTGCACGCCGCGCATGGTGAGCGCCGAGCCCACCGCGGAGTGCTGCGCCAGCGCCTCGGCGAACTCCGCCCAGCCGCGCGGGTTCTTGTTCTGGAACTGGACCCGGGCCGGGCCGACGGCGTACCGCTCCGCGACCCGCCGCGCGCCCTCGGCCTCGAAGGCCGCCGCGGTCGCCGCGCACTCGGCGCGGAACGCCTCGGCCCGCTCCGGTGCGGCCCCGTACCCGGCGCCCGCGACCACCGCCGAGATCACCCGGCCTGGATGGCGCAGCGTGAGGTGCAGCGCGGCGAAGCCACCCATGGACAGGCCGACCACGTGCGCCCGGTCGATGCCCATCCCGTCCAGGACCGCCACGGCGTCCTCGACCGCCCGCTGCTGGGAGTAGGCCGCCGGGTCCTCGGGTACCCCGGACGGCGGGTACCCCCGGGCCGCATAGGTCACGCATCGATAGCCGCGGCCGAAGAACCGTACCTGCGGCTCCCAGCTCCGGTGGTCGCCGGCGAACTCGTGGATGAACAACAGCGGCGTCCCGGTCCCGGTGCTCTCCGCGTGGAGCGCCACGCCGTCGCTGGTCATGATCTTTGCCATCGCGGCCTCCTACGGCACAACTTCGGGTGATCCTGAAGAGTTTTCAGTCGTATGAGCTGAAAACTCTTCAGGATCATGACTGGCGGGCGCGCGTCGAGTCAGTGCGCGGCGCCCATGATGTGCTGATAGGTCCGCGCGGACGCGGCGGCAGCGTCGCCGGACCGCAGCGCGTCGAGGATCGCGTCGTGCTGGCGGGCCGACTCGGCGTGGCTGCGCTGCACCCGGGGGCCGCCGTGCAGCGACGCCCAGAGCAGCCGCATCAGGGTGAGCAGCAGCGGGCTTCCGGCGCAGGAGTACACGGTGAAGTGGAACTCCCTGTTGAGGTCGGCGTACCGGGGGTCGTCGTCGGGCAGCGCGCGCATCCGGTCGTTCAGCGCCTGCAACGTGGCCAGGCCCTGCTCGTCGATCTTGCGCGCGGCCAGCGAGGCGCCCAGCGACTCCAGGGCGGCGCGGATCTGGAAGTTCTCCTCGACCGGGCCGTCATCCGGCTCCACCACGGTGAAGCCGCGATGGGTGTCCCCGACAACCAGGCCCTCGGATTCGAGCCGGCGCATCGCCTCGCGTACCGGGGTCTGGCTGACGTGGAACCGCTGGGCCAGGTCCCGCTGGCGCAACTGCTCGCCCGCGGCGAGTTCCCCGGTGATGATCAGCTCACGGATCAGGGCGGCCACGAGGTCGGTCTTGCTGACGTATCCCGATGTGCCCGCACCGGGGCCCGCGGGCATCAACGGTGCAGGTCGCACTGGCCACCTCCGGCGCTCGGGATCTCTTGCTGCCCTGGTGGCGGGCTCAGGCCGGCCGCGCCGCCGGGTTCCGCCAGGGCGGCGACCCTGGCCGGTGTCAGCGGCAGCCGGCCGACGCTGCCCGCGAGGCCCAGCGCGTCCCGCACGGCGCTGGCCACGGCCGCGCCCGCCGCGCTGATGCCCCCTTCGCCCGCGCCCATCACACCGAGCGGGTTGCCCGGCTCGGCCTGCTGGGCGACCACTACGTCGATCGGCGGTATCTCCGCGGCGGTCGGCATCCGGTAATCCATGAACGTGACCGCCTGAGGCTGGCCGGCCTCGTCGTAGCTGAACTCCTCGAGCAGCGAGCCGCCGATGCCCTGCGCCACGCCGCCGCGCAACTGTCCTTCGACCAGCGCGGGGTTGACCGCCCGGCCCACCTCGTAGGCCACGAGGTAGCGCAGCACCCGGACCTCACCGGTACCCGGATCCACCTCGGCCACCGCGACGTGGACCCCGTAGGGATAGGTCATGTGCGTCACGTCGAAACGGCGGCGCGCGGCCAGCCCGGCCGGCTCACCGGGGCGCAGGTACCCGCTGGCCGGGGCCGCGGCCCGGGCGATCTGCGCGAGCGTGACCACGGACCCCGGGTCGCCGCGGACCGTGAGCTTGCCGTCCGCCGCGACCAGGTCGTCCTCGGCGGCCTCCAGCATCCGGGCGGCGAGCTGCCTGGCCCGGGCGGCCACCGCCGTGGCGGCCGCGTGCACCGCGTTGCCGGCCACCACGGTCGAGCGCGACGCCCAGGAGCCGGACCCGAACGGCTGCAGCGCGGTGTCCCCGTTCACCACGTGCACCGCGTCGAGCCCGACGCCGAGCGCGTCGGCGGCGATCTGGGCGAGCACGGTCTCGATGCCCTGCCCCAGCGAGGTCCCCCCTGAATACACGTGCACGTTGCCGGCTTTGCTGATCACCACGTCCGCCGTGTCCTGCGGTCCGAGGCCGCTCTTCTCCAGGAACACGGCCAGCCCCAGGCCCCGGCGGCGCCCGGGATCGCGCCCGGCCGCCACGATCCCGGGGTACCCCAGCCGCGCGGCCTCGGCCTCGGCGGCGGCCAGCAGCCCCGGGTAGTTCCCGGTGTCCAGTACCACGTCGGTGCCCAGCGTGGTCAGCGGCCGCTGGCAGGGCAGCTCGTCCGGGCCCAGCAGGTTCCGCCGGCGCAGTTCCGCGCGGCCGATGCCGAGCTGGTCGGCGGCCATGTCGAGCAACTGCTCGCGGGCCGTGGTGCCTTCGAACCGGCCCGGCGCGCGGTAGGTACCGCACGGGGTCTTGTTCGTGAGCAGGACCCGGATCCGGCCCCGGAACGCGGGCACCCGGTACGGGCCGGGCAGCATCGCCACGGTCAGTTCCGGCACCGTGATCCCGTGCGTGCGGCAGTACGCGCCGTTGTCGTGCAGGATGTCGTCGGCCAGCGCGAGGATCCGGCCGGCCGCGTCGAACGCCGCCGAGATCCGGTGCACCTGCTGGCGCGAGTGGTTCACCGCGACCAGGTGCTCGGCCCGGTCCTCGGCCCACTTGACCGGGCGGCCGAGCGTCGTGGCCAGCCACGGGACCAGGTAGTCCTCCGGATAGAACTCGCCACGGACGCCGAAACCGCCGCCGGTGTCGATCGCGCGCACGTGGATCAGGGTCTCGTCGATGCCGAGCATCCCGGCCAGCACGTCCCGGTTGAACACCGGCACCTTGGTCATCCCGGTGATCGACAGGCCGCCGGTGCGCGGGTCGGGCTCGGCCAGCAGGGCGCGCGGTTCGAGCGGCACCGCGGTATGCCGCCCGATCTCGATCTCGGTCTCGGCCACGTGCGCCGCCCGGGCGAACGCGGCCTCGGTGTCCCCGTATCCCATGGACACGTCGGCCGCGACGTTGCCGGCCGGGAACAGCAAGGCCACGCCGCCCGCGGCCGCCGCGGCGGCGCTGAGCACCGCGGGCAGCGGGTCGATGTCGACGTCCACAAGCTCGGCAGCGTCCTCGGCCGCGTACGCGTCCTCGGCGACGACCACGGCCAGCGGCTCCCCGACATAGCGCACCACACCGGCGGCCAGCACCGGCTGCAGGTAGTCGGTGAGGGGCAGGTCCCGCAGTGCGAGCCGGACCGGGATGGCCAGCCCCGGCGGCAGGTCGCCGGCGGTGACCACGGCCCGCACCCCGGCGGCAACTCTCGCCTTGGCCACGTCCACCGTGCGCACCGTGCCGTGCGCCACGGGGGAGCGGACGACCCTGGCCCACAGCTCACCGCGGGCGTGGAACCCGTCGGTAAAGGCGCCCCGGCCGCGCAGCAGCCTGGGATCCTCCTTGCGCGGCACCGGCGTGCCTGTCAGGGTCATTGGCGGTTCCCGGTCACTGGCGGCCCGCCGTGTGCCGGGACCGGGCGGTGGCCAGCATCGCCGCGACGATGCCCTGGTATCCGGTGCAGCGGCACAGGTTGGACGCGACCAGTTCGCGGATCTCCGCCTCGGACGGCTCCGCGTCCGCCCCGGACCGTGTCTGGTCACCAGCCCCGGACCGCGCCTGGCCATCCGCCCCGGCCGACTGCTCCGCACCCGCCCCGGACGGCGCCGCGCCCGGCGGGCGGGCAGGTGGCACGAGGCCTCGTTCGGCAAAATATGCCTCTGCCAGCATCAGGAAGCCTGGCGTGCAGAACCCGCACTGCAGCGCATGGTGGTCGCGGAACGCCTGCTGCAGATCGGAAAGCTCGTCACCGTCGGCCAGGCCCTCCACCGTGCGCACCTCGCCGCCGTCCGCCTGCACGCCGAACACCAGGCAGGAGCGCACCGGCGCGCCATCCAGCCGGACCGTGCACGCCCCGCAGATGCCGTGCTCGCAGCCCACGTTGGTGCCGGTGTAGCCGAGGTCGTGGCGCAGCATGTCGGCGAGCGTGCGCCTGGCTTCGACGAGCAGTTCGTGCTCGGTGCCGTTGACCCGCAGCCGCACCTGGTGCTTGTCGCTCACCACACCCGCCTCCCTTCCCCCTTCACTTCCCGGTCCCCGCCACCCCTGCGCCCGCCGGCACCCCACCCGCCTGGCCTTCCCCCTTCGCCGCGGCCAGCGCGGCGCAGACCTCGGCGGGCAGCACCGGGATGTGGTCGAAGCTCGCCCCGGTGCCGCAGAGCGCGTCGTTGACCGCGTTGAGGACGGTGGCGGGCGCGCCGATCATGCCGCCCTCGCCCATTCCCTTGGCCCCGCTCTCGCTGAAGGCGGACGGGGTCTGCAGGTGGATCACCTCCACCGGGCACATCTCCGCCGCCGTGGGCACCAGGTAGTCCATCAGCGTCGTGCTGACCGGCTGGCCTTCGGCGTCGTAGCAGATCCGCTCGTACAGCGCGGCCGCCACGCCCTGGGTGACCCCGCCGAGCACCTGGCCGTCCACGATCAGCGGGTTGATGACCACGCCGCAGTCCTCCACGACCAGGTACCGCACCACCCTGACCTGGCCGGTGCCGGGGTCGATGGCGGCCAGCGCGGCGTGACAGGCGTTGGAGAAGGTGCCCGGCGGGTCGTAGGAGGCCCGGGCCTCCAGGCCGTAACGGACCTCCTCCGGCAGCAGATGCGTCTGGAAATGGACCACCCGGGCGATCTCGGCCAGCGGTATCGCCGCGCGGGCGTCGCCCCGGATCCGGGCCATGCCCTCGCGCAGTTCCACGTCGGCGGGGCTGGCTTCGAGCAGGTGCGCCGCTGCCGTGCGAAGCTGGCCCGCGACCTGCTCCGCGGCCCGCGCCGCCGCGCCACCGCCGATCACGATGCTACGGCTGGCGAACGTCCCCCAGCCGTAGGAGGCCAGGTCTGTATCGCCCTGACGCAGCCGCACCTGATCGGGGTGCACGCCCAGCCGGTCGGCCACGATCTGCGCGAACGTGGTCTCGTGCCCCTGGCCGTGCGCGGCGGTGCCGGTCGTGACGATGACCTCACCGGTGGGGTCCATCCGCACCGAGGCGGTGTCGTAGCCCGGGGTCATCCGCATCCGGCGCAGCGACATGGTCGGGGTGCCGTACGCGGTGCGCTCGGAGAAGCAGGCGTACCCGATGCCGGCCAGCATTCCGGAGGCGCGCAGGCTGTCTCTCTCGGCCGGCCAGCCGGCCGACGTCACGCGCTGCTCGGCCAGGTCCAGGGATTCGCGGTAGCTGCCCTCGTCGTAGCTGATCAGGTTGACCCCCACGTAGGGAAACTCGCCGGGGCCGATCATGTTCAGCCTGCGGACGTCGAGCGGGTCGAGGCCCAGTTCCCCGGCGGCCTTCTCCATCAGCCGCTCCATCACCAGCACGATCTGCGGGCGGGACACCCCCCGGTACGGCGCGGTGGGTGCCTTGTGGGTCGCGATGCCCCGGCCCCGTGCCCGGTAGGCCGGCACCTTGTAGATCCCCGGCAGTTCGCTGGCGGCCATCAGCGGCTCGACGGCGCAGGTGAACGGATAGGCGGAGTACGCGCCGATGTCGCAGTCGATCTCGGCGTCCAGCCCGAGGATCCGGCCCGCGCCGTCGAACGCGGCCCGTACCTGGTAGCGCTGCTCGTGCCCGTGGAAGGAGGCAGACAGGTTCTCCTGCCGGTCCTCGGTCCAGCGCACCGGCCGCCGCAGCCGCAACGCCGCCGCCGCGACGGCTACCTCCTCCCGGCCCACCACGCACTTCAGCCCGAACCCGCCGCCCACATCCGGGGCGATCACCCGGACCGTCCGCTCGGAGATGCCGAGCGCCTGGGCGACACCGGACCGCACCTGGTGCGGCACCTGGGTGGACACGTGCAGCACCAGTTGCTCGTCCCGGTCGTCCCACTCGGCCAGGCAGGCCCGGCCCTCCAGCGGCATGGCCGCCACCCGGGCGCTGGTGAACTCGCCGCCGACCACCACGGCCGCGCCCGCAAAGATCCCGGCGAGCTTGTCGTCGTCGAACATGAGCAGATCCACCAGGCAGTTGCCGCTGGTCTCCGGGTGCACCTGGGGTGCGCCGTCCGCCTGCGCCGCGGCCAGGCCAGCCACGGCCGGGCCCGGCGCCCAGTCCACCTCGACGAGTTCTGCCGCGTCCTCGGCCAGGTAGGCGTCGGCGGCGATGACCATCGCGACCGGTTCCCAGGCGAAGCGGACCTGCTCACCGGCCAGCAGCGGCATCCGGGTCGGCACGAACTCGTCTCGCTCCAGGGTGGCCAGCAGGAACGGCTCCCCCAGGCCGGCCGAGGTGAACACGGCCGCGACGCCGGGGGCTGCCCGCGCCGCCGAGGTATCGATACTGGTCACGCCCGCTGCCGGGAACGGGCTGCGGACGAACGCGGCGTGCAGCATCCCGGCCCGGGTCATGTCGCCCACGAACCGGCCCCGGCCCTGCAGCAGGCGCCTGTCCTCCTTGCGAATGATGGGCGCGCCGACCCAGCGGCCGTCCCAGCCGTGCGCGGCGGCGGGCGGGCCGTTGGTGAGCGGGGCCGATTCCCCGGCGGGCGGGGTCATTCCCCGGCCGCCTGCGCCAGCGCCCGCGACACCAGCGTGGCGGTCAGCTTCTTGCGGTACTCGCCGCTGCCGTGATTGTCCGAGGAGGGATCGACCTGAGCCGCCGCGAGTTCCCCGGCGGCCTGCCAGGTTCCCGGCCCGGCCGGCTGCCCGGCCAGGCCGCCGGTATCGATCCGGGCCGGCAGCGGCCCGACGCCACCGACGACCACATCGGCGGACCTGACCGTCCCGTCGGCGATGTCGGCCCGCACGGCGGCGGCGACGATCGCGAAGTCCCCCGCGCGCTGCGCGAACTCGGTCAGCACGGCCTGCCCCGCCGTCCGGGGGAACCACACCTCGGTGATCATCTCGTCCGGGGCCGCATCGGTCGTGTAGTAGCCCTGCAGGAACTCCGCTGCTGGGATGGTGCGCTGCCCGCCCGGCCCCTGCAGCACGACCTGCGCACCGAGCAGCACGGCGAGCAGGCACCACTCCGAGGCCGGGTCGGCGTGGGCGATGCTGCCGCCGAACGTGCCGCGGGCCCTGATCGGGTAGTGCCCGATGCACCGCGCGGCCCGGGGGAGCACCCCGAAGTCCCGGCGCACCGCCGGGTCCGTGGTGGTCTCGATCGCCCGGTGGGTGGTCAGCGCCCCGACGTGCAGTCCTTCGGCGTCCGTGCGCAGGTAGGACAGGCCGGGGATCCGGGTCACGTCGACCAGTGCGCTCGGCCGGGCCAGCCGGAAATTCATCATCGGGACCAGGCTGAGCCCGCCCGCCAGGATCTTGGCCTCGTCGCCGAGTTCGCCCAGCAGGGCGACCGCGCCGGGCACGCTGTCAGCCCGGTGATAGGCGAACGAGGCTGGTTTCACCCGTACTCCCAACTCTCCGGCAGCACCTCGGCCGCTCGCTCCCGGAGCCTCGGGTCATTTGGTATACCATATTTCAACATGTCTGGCCGCCGCCCGCGACCCGGAGAGTGGCGCGCGCCCTGCCTGCGACCTGCGGGGCACGCGGCGCGCCCGCCGCTGAGGGAGTCGCCCGCGCCGCGCCCGCGACCTGCGGAGTCGCCCGAATGACGCACCCCGGCCTGCGGGCAGAGCGCAGCCCCGGCGGATTCCGGCGACTGCTGCTGGCCGCCCCGCAACGGCACAACCCGATTACCCCGGACCTGGCCCGTGCGCTGCTCGACGCCTTCGCTGCGGACCCCGCGGAACCGGTGGTCCTGGGCAGCACGGATCCCGCGGTGTTCTGTGCGGGGGCCGACATCACCATCGCCGAGGCGGAGCGGGCCCAGGTCTCGGCGCTGCTCTACGAGTGCCTCGAAGTCATGATCACCAGGCCCGGGCCGGTTATCGCGGCGGTCGGCGGACCTGCGGTGGCCGGCGGCGCCCAGCTTGCCATGGCCGCCGACCTGCGCATCGCCGGCCCCGCGGCGCGGTTCCGCTGGATCGGACCGCCGGGCCGCGATCTCGCGGTCGGCGCCTGGGTGCTGCCCGACCTGGTGGGCCGGGGGCGCGCGGCCGAACTGGCCATGACCGGCCGCTGGGTGGACGCCGCCGAGGCGCTCACGCTAGGCCTGGTCAACCGGGTGGAACCCGACCCGCTGGCCGCCGCGGAACAACTTGCCGCCGGCCTGGCCGCGGGCAGCGCGGGCGCCCTGGCCCGGATAAAGATGATCATGACGGCGGACGGCGGCCTGCTGGACCGGTTGCACGCGGAAGCGGAAGCCAACCGCGCGGCCTGGGCGCAGGCCCTCGCCGCGGACCCTCCCGCCCCGCCAGCATGAACCGTCTCCCTGCCCGAGACTTTTGGTCATGAACGTGACGTTCATCAGCAAAGAAGGTGATGAATGCAGCAACCATCACTTTCGAGCGCTGGGCCGACCCGTGGGGCCACCCGCGAGGGGCATGAATGTGAGTTTGATGTTCATAGGACAACACCAGGTTCACATTCACGACCGCCGTTGCGCGCATGGATCAGGCGGGCGGATGGCGAGCGGCGCGTGACCGGGTATGAGGAGTGGAGCCGGGCGGGCTGGGCGGCGCATCTCCCCGGCGTCACGGACATCCCCGGGTACGCGGCCGGCCTCGGCGAGGCCACGATCCCCGGGCTGGCCGCCGCGTCCGCGGACCGGGTTCCGGACCGGATCGCGCTGGAGATCGACGGCGAACAGATCACCCACGCGGCGCTGAACGCGCAAGCCGCCCAGGTCGCCGCCTGGCTCACGGCCAGGGCCCGCCCCGGTGACCGGGTCCTCCTGGCAGCCCGGTCCAGCCTCGGCTTCGTGCGCTGCTACCTGGGCGCGCTCCGCGCGGGCGCGGTGGTCCTGCTCGCCAACCCGGCCTACACCGCCGCGGAACTCGCGCACCTGGTCACCGACTCCGGGGCGGCGATCGCGTTCGCGGACCCGGGCCCGGCCCGGCTGCTCGGCGGGCTGCCGAACGCGCCGCTGACCGTCGATCCCGCCGAGGTGCCCGACTCGCCCGGCCGGTCCGGGCTCGTCCCCCGCCCCGATGACGTCGCGCTGCTCGCCTACACCTCGGGCACGACCGGCAAGCCCAAGGCGGTTCCGCTGACCCACCGTGCGCTGCTCATCTCCACCCGGGTGGCCATGGCGTCCTGGGGGTGGCGCGAGGACGACGTGCTGGCCCACGCCCTGCCACTGTTCCACCAGCACGGCCTCGGCGGCGTGCACGCCGTGCTCATCGCGGGCGGCACCGCGCACATCGCGGCCCGCTTCACCGCCGCCGGGCTGGCCGGCGCCGTCCGCCAGCACCACGCCACCGTGCTTTTCGCCGTCCCCACCATGTACCAGGCACTCCTCGATGACGGGCAGCCCTTCTGTAACCCTGGCCCCACCGCCCCGCCCAATGGCAGGCTGCTGGCCGGCCTTCGGCTCGCGGTGTGCGGCTCCGCCCCGCTGACCGCCCTTCTTGCCGAACGATCAGCCGCCGAACTGGGACGCGCCCCGCTGGTGCGTTACGGCCTGACAGAAACCGGGCTCAACGTCTCACACCTCGCCACGGACATCCGGCCGGGCTCCGTGGGCATCCCGCTCCCCGGTGTCCTGGTCCGTCTCTGGGCGGAGTCAGCCCCGGCCCCGCCGGGCGCCGATGGCGAGATCCAGATCCGCGGCCCGCACGTGTTCCACGGTTACGCGGGCAACCCCTCGGCCACGGCCGGGGCCTTCACCACCGATGGCTGGTTCCGCACCGGCGACATCGGCCGTCTCGACCCCGCCTCGGGCCATCTGGAGATCCGCGGCCGGATCAAGGAGATGATCATCACCGGCGGCCTCAACGTCTACCCCCGCGAGGTCGAGACGGTCCTCGAGGAGCACCCGTCCGTAGCCGAGGCCGCCGTCGCCGGGCTGCCACACCCCCACTGGGGCGAACAGGTCACCGCCTGGGTCACCCTCCGCCCCGGCCACGACTTCGACGAGACGGCCCTCATCGCCCACGCGCGCACCGCTCTGGCGGGCTACAAGACCCCCAAGCGCATCTACCTGCTCGCCGCCCTCCCGCGTACCCCCCTGGGCAAACTCCAGCGCACCGCCCTATCCCCGCCGGACTGACACGGCTCCCCAGCTTTTGTCGAGCTCCCCTGCCCGCCCAAGCTGGCAGCAGGGGTCAGGTTCCGCATCGGCCTGCCTGCCACCGCCGACCGTGAGCCAGCCCGCGGGAGCCCCGCGGACACCGCCCCAGCCAAGCCGAAGCAGACCCCTGTTGGCAGCTTGATATTTGATATACCATCCGTCATTACCTGCGTGGGTGTGAGCGTTTGCCGGGGTATGCCATAAGTGCGGAACGCGGGCGGCGGTCGGGTTGTTGACGTCACCGGGCAGACCGTCAGCCGGTGAGAGGGGTTGGCGTTGGACCTGCAGCTAGGTGGCAAGGTGGCCGTCGTCACCGGCGCGAGCAAGGGCATCGGCCGGGCCGTGGCCGAGGACCTGGCGAACGAGGGCGCCGACGTGGTGATCACGGCCCGCAACGCTGAACCGCTGGAAGCCACGGCCAAGGAGATCTCCGCCGCCACCGGCCGCGCCGTGGTCCCGATGGCCGGTGACATGAGCGTCACCGCCGACGTGCAACGGTGCGTGGACGCCACGCTGGCCCGGTTCGGGAAGATCGACATCCTGGTCACGTGCGCGGGCAGTTCGCCCGGCGGGCTGCTCGAGGACCTCACCGAGGACCAGTGGATGGCCAGCCTCAACCTCAAGTTCATGGGCTACGTCCGCTCGGTGCGCGCGGTGATTCCGCACATGCGCGAGCGCGGCGAGGGCTCCATCGTGCTTGTGGTCGGCAACGACGGCCTCAAGCCCAGCTACTGGGAGATGACCGCCGGCGTGGCGAACGCGGCCGACATCAACTTCGCCTCCTCGGCGGCGGAGCAGTACGGGCGCTACGGCGTGCGCATCAACACGGTCAACCCGGGCCCGGTGAACACCGACCGGTGGGACACGCTGGAGAAGGCGTTCGCCAGGGACAAGGGCGTCAGCCAGGACCGGGCGCACGAACTGGCGAACCAGTCCATACCGTTCGGCCGCATCTGCGAGCCGGGAGAGGTCGCGGCGCTGGTGACCTTCCTGGCCTCACCCCGCGCCAGCTTCATCAACGGCGCACACATCCCCATCGACGGGGCCCAGCGCAAAGCGATCATGGATCAGTGAGGAACCTGCCGTGACGGAACTCGGCACGAGCGGCATGAATGAGGTGTCCCATGGCTGAAAGTCAAGTAGCCGCAGGCGCAGCCCCGGAGACGGAACTGCGACCGTTGCAGATCGAGATGAACGGCATCAACGTCATCTCCGACTCCGAACGCAAGGGCCATCCACGTGACCTGTTCTGGCCCTGGTTCGCCGCGAACGTGTCGGTCCTCGGGCTGAGCTACGGGGCGTTCGTGCTCGGGTTCGGTATCTCGTTCTGGCAGGCCCTCGTGGTCAGCATCATCGGCATCATCGTGTCGTTCCTGCTGTGCGGGTTCATCGCGGTGGCCGGCAAGCGCGGCTCGGCGCCGACCATGGTGCTCGGCCGCGCGGCCTTCGGGGTCAACGGCAACAAGCTGCCGTCGGTGATCTCCTGGCTGCTCACGGTCGGCTGGGAGACCATCCTGGTCATCCTGGCGACGCTGGCCACGGCCACGGTGTTCGAGCGCCTCGGCTGGGGCGGCGGCACCGTGGTGAAGGTCATCGCGCTGATCGTCGTGGTGGCGCTGACCATCTTCGGCGGCGTAATGGGCTTCGACCTCATCATGCGGATGCAGTCGGTGATCACGATCGTGACCGCGGTGCTCACCGTCGGCTTCATCATCCTGGTCATCGACAAGATCCACTGGAGCGCGGTGTCGTCGATCCACAGCGGCGACACCCAGGCGGTCATCGGCGCCCTGGTCTTCATGATGACCGGGTTCGGGCTCGGCTGGGTGAACGCGGCCGCCGACTACTCCCGCTACCTGCCGCGGCGTTCCTCGAGCCGGGGCGTGATCGGCTGGACCACGTTCGGCTCCTCCATCGCGCCGATCTTCCTGGTCGTCTTCGGGCTGCTGCTGGCCGGGTCCTCGTCCAGCCTGTCCTCCGCGATCGCCGCCGACCCGATCGGCGCGCTGGCCAACCTGCTGCCCACCTGGTACCTGGTGCCGTTCATCATCGTCGCGGTGCTCGGCCTGGTCGGCGGTTCCGTGCTGGACATCTACTCGTCCGGGCTGGCGCTGCTGACGCTCGGCGTGCGGGTGCCCCGGTTCGTCGCCGCGCTCATCGACGGCACGATCATGACGCTCGGCGCGATCTACGTCGTGTTCATCGCGAAGAACTTCTTCGGCCAGTTCGAGGGCTTCCTGATCACGCTGGGCGTGCCGATCGCCGCCTGGTGCGGGATCATGCTGGCCGACATCATGCTGCGCCACCGCGACTACGCCGAGCGGGACCTGTTCACTCCGTCCGGCCGGTACGGCGACGTCCGCTGGTTCCCGGTCGGGGTGATCGTGGTCGCCACCTTCATCGGCTGGGGCCTGGTCACCAACGCAGCGGCGAACTGGCTGACCTGGCAGGGTTACCTGCTCGGCCCGTTCGGCCTGGGTGGCAAGACCGGCGCCTGGGCGTTCGCCAACCTCGGCGTGCTGTTCGCCCTGGTGGTCGGGTTCGTCGTGACCTGGGCGTTCGGCCGGGCGACGATCCGGTCGCAGGAAGCGGTGCCGCTGGAGCCCGCCCCCGCGAGCGCATGACCAGCGGGGCCGGGGCGGATCTCCCCGGGGCGGACGGCCCCGGGGAACCGCCCTGCCTCGTGGTCATCGACATGCAGCGGGTGTTCGGCGAGCCCGGCAGCCCCTGGCTCGCCCCCCGGTTCGCGGAGATCACCGGCCCGGTCCGCCGCCTGGCCGAGGCCTTCAGCCCGAGGGTCGTCTTCACCAGGTTCGTCGCCCCCGCGGTCCCGCACGGCGCCTGGCGCCAGTACTACGAGCAGTGGCCGTTCGCGCTCCAGCCGCCGGATGCGCCCATCTACGAACTCGCCGACCCGTTCGCCGCGATGGCCGGGCCCACGGTGGACGCGACCACGTTCGGCAAGTGGGGCCCGGAACTCGCGGCCAGGGCCGGCGGGGAGAGCTGGTGCTGGCCGGGGTGTCGACCGACTGCTGTGTGCTGTCCACCGCCCTTGCGGCGGCCGACGCCGGGGCCAAGGTGCGGGTCGTCGCCGACGCGTGCGCCGGGATTGACGACGAGAGCCACGCCAAGGCGCTGCACGTCATGAGCCTCTACGGGCCGCTCGTGGAGGTGGTCACCGTGGCCGGCGTCCTCGGCGAGGCATGGCCGGCCTAGCCGTGGAGTAGCCCTGTGCCCACCGCACCGGTTCAGGTCCTGCTTGTGTCCGGCGTGTCCGCGCCAGGGAGATCGGCTCGGCGGCCGACGAGCAATGGGAGCGCACGCTGGCCCAGGCCCGCGAGTTCCGCCGCCGCAACGCCGGTTCGGCCGATGTCCTGGACACGACCGGCCGGGCCGTGCCCGGCCTGGCCCGGCAGGTGATCGAGCGAACGGGGTGGGCCGGCCAGGCAGCCCGGGCACGGGCCGGGCCCGCGGCAACGGAAACGCCATGACCAGCGTGCAGGCAGTCCGGCCGGCCACGAACCCGGCTGCCTTGGAGCCCGGGGGGAGGCCGCTGCGTAATGCATGAAAGCCGGTCGCGGGCGCTGGGGGCGCTGTACGGGCTGGCGCTCGGGGACGCCCTGGGCATGCCCACCCAGTCGCTGCCCCGGGCCGAGATCGTGGCCAGGTACGGGGCGGTTATCGGCGGCTTTCGGGCTGGGCCGGCCGGGCACCCGCTCGCGGCCGGGCTGGCCGCCGGGTCGGTCACCGACGACACCGAGCAGGCGGTGCTGCTGGCCCGGCTGGTCGTGGCGGGCCGCGGCGAGGTGGACGCGGCGGCGCTGGCGCGCGACCTGCTGGCCTGGGAGGGGTCGATGCGGGCGCGGGGGTCGCTGGACCTGCTCGGGCCGTCCACCAGGCGGGCGCTGGCCGCACTGGCGGCGGGCTCGGACGTGGCCGAGGCGGGCCGGCACGGGGTGACGAACGGCGCGGCCATGCGGGTGACCCCGGTCGGCATCGCCACCTCCTCCCGGGATCCGCGGCTGCTCGAGGACCGCGTGGTCGCGGCCAGCCGGCTGACCCACAACACCGGGGTGGCGCTGGCCGGGGCCGCCGCGGTCGCCGCGGCGGTGAGCGCCGGCATCGACGGTGCGCCGCTGCCCGCGGCGATCGGCCGCGCCGTGGCCGCCGCCGCGAGCGCGGCCAGCCGCGGGTACTGGACCGCGGGCGCGGACGTGGCGGCCCGGATCACCTGGGCCACCGGGGTGGTCGCCGGCTTGCCCCCGCACCAGGTCCTTGACACCGTGTACCGGCTGGTGGGCACCAGCCTGGCCACCCAGGAATCGGTGCCCGCCGCGTTCGCGGTCGCCGCCGCCATCCCCGACGACCCCTGGCTGGCCTGCCGCCTCGGCGCGTCCCTGGGCGGGGACTGCGACACGATCGCCGCGATGGCCGGCGCGATATGCGGCGCCCGCCACGGGGCGGAGGCGTTCCCGGCCGCCGCCCGGGATCAGGTGGCCCGCGTCAACGGCCTGGACTTCGGCCCGCTCGCCGACGAGTTGCTTGCCATACGGGGCCCCGCGGATGACTAGTCCCTTCACCAGGCTGCTGCACCTCGGCAACGTGGTGGTGGATGTGGTGCTCGAGGTGCCCGCGCTCCCCGAGCCCGGCGGGGACGTGCTGGCCACCGGGTCACAGACCACGGCGGGCGGCGGGTTCAACGTCATGGCCGCGGCCGCGCGGCTGGGGCTCGCCGTCGCGTATGGGGGAGCGATCGGCAGCGGCCCGTTCGCCGCGCTGGCGCGGGCCGCGTGCGAGGCCGAGGGGATCGAGCTGGTGCAGGCGGCCAAACCGGGGCGGGATACCGGGTTCGTGGTCAGCATCGTGGACGGCACCGGCGAGCGGACGTTCCTGACCAGCCGGGGCGCGGAGGCGACGCTGACCGCGGCCGACCTGGCCCCGGTACGCGCGGCGCCGGGTGATGCCGTCTACCTGTCCGGCTACGGGCTGGCCCACGCCAGTAACGCGCCCGCGCTGCTCGGCTGGCTGGGCCGTCTCGGTGCGGAGCACGTCGTGGTCTTTGATCCGGGCCCGCTCGCCGGGTCACTGCCGGGTGCTGTGCTGGACGTGGTGCTCCGCCGTGCCGACTGGGTGACCTGCAACGCCAGGGAGAGCATGGTGCTCACGGGGGCGGCGGAACCGGCGGATGCGCTGCGGGCGCTGACCGGGCGGCTGCCCCGGGCCGGGGTCCTGGTCCGGGTCGGGCCGGATGGCTGCCTGCTGGGCGGGCGTGGCGTCTCGGCCGAGCGCGTGCCGGGGTTCGGTGTCGAGGCCGTGGACACCAACGGGGCCGGGGACACGCACACCGGGGCGTTCCTGGCGGCGCTGGCCTCTGGTGCGCCACCTGCCGAGGCGGTGCGGCGGGCCAACGGGGCCGCGGCGCTGTCGGTGACCCGGCGCGGGCCTGCCACCGGGCCTTCGAGAGCGGAACTGGATGCGTTTCTGTCCTGACGGGCAGGGCGGGGACCACGGGCCGGCTTAAGTGCGTTGCCGGAGCAGCATTCTGGCTCTATCTGTGTCTTTAGATATATGGGACTTCACCGGGAACCGCTGTGACGTCGGCCTCGCGAAGAGCCTGGCCGCCGGGCCGTGGACCCGGCACGGCTATTGCGGCCGGCGATGAGAGCCGGAACGCTGGACCGCCGGCCGCAATCCGCTACAACGAGCATGACGCCGACGAAGCCGCTGAGGCCGTCACCCGGCTCTATCAAGCCCACGTCCTCAGCATGACCAGGCTGGCGCACATCATGCTCGGCGACCTGGCCGCGGCCGAGGACGTCGTGCAGGAAGCGTTCTGCGGGCTGTACCGGCGCTGGCACCATCTCACCGATACCGGCAAGGCCCTCGGCTACGTCCGGTCTTCGGTGCTGAACGGCTGCCGCTCCGCCGCACGCCGCCGGCCACCGGCAGACCAGGAACATGAGCCACCATCGGCGGTCTCGGCGGAGGCCACCGTGATGGCCGGCGAAGAGCGGCGCGAGATCATGCGGGCCGTGCGGGCGCTTCCTCCCCGCCAGCGGGAGGTACTGGTGCTGAGGTATTACCTCGACCTTCCGGAGGCCGAAATCGCCGCTGTCATGGGAATCGGCGGCAGCACCGTCAGGTCGACGACGCACCGGGCCATCGCGACCCTTGGCCAGGTACTCCGGGGGGAGTCGTGAATCCACTGGAAGAAAGGCTCCGCACCGCGATCAACGAGACCGGCGCGGAGGTCCCGCCCAGCTACAGCCCGCCGCTCCGCCTGCCCCAGCCGGCCCGGCGCCCGTTCGGCGCGCTGCTGCGCGGGGACCCACAGCGCCGGTCGGCGTGGCTGGCACCGCTCGCCACCGCCGTCGCGGTCAGCGCCGTCATCGTCGGCACCCTCGTGGTCTCTCACCTGGTCTTCGGTGCCGCCCGGCAGCCCACCGCGAGCCTGCCGCCGCCGTCGTACGCGCGCCTCCCTCCCTATTACGCGGGCTTCAACCCCGATGGCGGCTTCGGCATCCGCGCGACTGCCACGGGCAGGCTCCTGCTGAAGGTCCGCTCGAACCAGGTGGCGACCGCCACCCCCGACGGCCTCACGTTCGTTTTCGGCGCGCAGTCGCGCCCCGGTCGCGCTGCGGCCGGCCCGGAATCGGCGCCGATGACGTTCGAGGTGGTCCACGTCACACCCGGCGGGACCGCCCACGTCTCGCAGCTTTCCCTGCCGGAAAAGCTGACGCTGAACCAGACGCCGAGCATCGCGCTCTCCCCCGACGGCCGCAGGCTCGCCGTGGCGTACGGGCCATATCGCGCCCAGCGGATGGCGGTCGTCCAGGTGATCACGCTCGCCGCCGGCAAGGTGCGCCAATGGGCATGGCCGAACGCCGGGTGGACACCCGTACTGAACGGGGTGGGCGCCTGGAGCGCGAATGGGCGGACACTGGCGGTCAAGCAGCACGTGTGGTCCACGCGATTGCTCACCGCGCCACGGATATTCCTGCTGGACACCGCAGCCCCCGGCGGCGGGCGGCCGAGCAGGCAGGTGGTGCTGCGCATCCCGGCCAGGTATCGGCTCGAGGGCACGACGCTCCCCATGCTCACGCCCAACGGCGCAGAGCTCATAGCGCCCATCGAAACGGGAACGCTGCCAAACCCCTGGCGGGGCGGCGTCGCCGCGTTTTCCGCCCGGACCGGTGCGCTTATCGGTATCCAGGGGCACTGGGAGGCGTCCAGCCATGACGTCCGGGCCTGGGACACGCTCCAGATCCTCGCGTGGTCCAACTGGTCCGGCAGCACGCTCGTCGAACTCCAGCCCCAAGGTTCCACCCAGGTCCTGGGAGAACTATCGGGGGGCGTCTTCACGCGGACAGGCTCGCTGCTGCCTCACCAGGCCGCTGGTTACCAGAAGCTGCGGCAGGCCGTGATCGCCAGCAGCGGCGTGATCTGGTAAGCGGGCGCCGGCCGGGGCTGGGTGGTTGCCGGACGGCCGCCGGGACCCGGGACGCCGGGCCGGGGCCACCGGCCAAGGTGAATATTTGTTATTAACCCTACCAAAATTATAGGAAGCTGGTTTACCCTGCCGGTGGGTGGTCGGCAGGCACCCGTGGCCCCAGTTGGCTGACGTAGCCGTTCGTTCAGAAGGTGGAAGCCCTCGCATGCACAGACCAGCCACCCCCCGCCTCCGTTCCACCCGCCTGCCGCGCCACCGGCGGATGCTGCTGACCGCCGCCGCCGTGACCGCCGCCGTGGTGCCTGCCGCACAGGCCGTCGCGGTGATCCCGGCCCAGGCGCGGGCGAACCCATCGACGGCCACGCCGGCCGATCCGCCACCGGTGACCGTGCTGACGCAAGGGGCCGGCAACGGCAACGGAGACATCTTCATCTCCCCGTTCGGGGACAGCACCACCTACGCGAACGGCCCGGAGATCATCAACAACGCCGGCCAGGTGCTCTGGTTCCAACCGGTCCCGGCCGGGGGTGAACACCTACCGCGCCTACCGCGCGCCGTGGCTCCCGTTCGGCCGGCACGGCTGACCGCCGGGCAATGACCCAGGGCGGTGCGGTGCCCGTCCACCTGCCGGGACGGTCACCGCGCCCTGGGGCGCAGGGCGCACCGGCGGAACCCCGCCGGTGCGCCCGCACCGCCTCGGCGCCCGCCCGAGGCGGTGCGGGCCGCCGCGGATGGCCGCGCGATTCGCCAAACCGGGGCAGGCGCGGCCGCGGCACGCCCGGCCCTGGGCGTGGATGCGCTAGCGGGCGAACTCGGCCCGGACGCCCAGGAGACGGACCGCCCGCCTGCCGCTGAACTGGTCAAGCGCCGCGAGGGCGGCCCGCTCGATAGGCGCGGCATCGGTGGTCGGCTCGTCGAGCGGATGGCCATGGGTCTGCGTGATGAAGGGCACGTACCGCACCTTCACCACGACACGGACCGCGGGCCGCCGCTCCACGGCGATATCGGCGGCGACCTGACGGGCCAGCCGCGTCACCCCGGCGCGCACCTCGGCCCAGTCGCTGATGTCCTGCTGGAAGGTTTCTTCCTGGCCGTGGGAGCGGGCCACGTAGGGAGCACTGTCCACCGGCGACGGGCTCAGCCCACGGGCGGTCTGGACCAGCCAGGGGCCGGTCACCGGGCCGAACGCGCGGGCAAGGGCGAACGGGTCGGTCGCGGCCAGGTCGCTGACCGTGCCGATGCCGAGCGCGGCCAGCTTGGCGGCCGTCTTGCGGCCGATGCCCCACAGTGCCTCGGTGGGCTGGCCGCCGAGCACCTCGAACCAGGTGTCGTGCGTCAGCCGGAACATACCGGCCGGCTTCCCGTAACCCGTCGCGAGCTTGGCCTGGAGCTTGTTCTCGCCGATGCCGACGGTGCAGTCGAGCCGGCTCACCGCGCGCACCTGCTTCTGGATGCGCCGCGCCACCTCCTCCGGGTCCTCGGTCTCGACGCCAAGGAACGCCTCGTCCCAGCCCATCACCTCGACCACCGCGTCGAACTCCTGGAGGGCGGCCATGACGGTGGCGGACACCGCCTCGTAGGCCGCCTTGTCCACGGGCAGGAACACCGCGTCCGGGCAGCGCCGCAGCGCGGTGCGCAGCGCCAGTCCGGAATGCACGCCGTGGGCGCGGGCCTCGTAGGATGCGGTGGCCACGACGCCGCGCTTGGCCGGGTCCCCGTCGCCGCCGACCACCACGGGCCGGCCCCGCAACTCGGGATGCCGGAGCACCTCGACGGCGGCGATGAACTGGTCGAGGTCCACATGCAGGACCCAGTACCCCACGCCTTCTAGTTTCGCCGAGCCGGGTCAGGACGCCCCGGCCGGCTTCCCGATCATGCTGTGGGCCCGCGGCCTGTGCCGCGGGCCCACGTGACGACGTGGCGGAGGTGATCAGTAGCCGTACGCGCCGCCGCCGGAGCTGCTTGTCGTCCCAGTGGCGCCCTTCCCGGACAGCACGATCTCGTGCCAGACCCCGCCGGAGATGTTGAGCCCGTTGCCCTTGTTCATCCCGGGGGAGGTATCGCCGACGTAGGTGTACAGCGGGTGCCCGTTCCAGGTGGCCTGCTTGACACCGTTGGTCCGGGTGATCGTGCCCAGCGTGCCCTTCACACCGGATCCGGCGCTCGCCGGCCCGGCCACGGGCGGCCAGTACTTGGCGCACGAGCCGTAGCACTTGGAGGCCGTTGTGGTGTCCGGGACGAACCAGTAGAGGGTGAACCCCTTCGCGTTGGCCAGCAGCGTCGCGCCGCCGACCTTCGCCGTCGTCAGGGCGCCGCCCGAGGATGCGGCCGCGGGGGAACTGCCAGAGCCAGAGCCGGACCCAGAGTTGCCAGCTGACGATGAGCTCCCGCACGCGGCGATTACCAGCGTGGCCGCGATCGCGCCCACCGGCACCAGCCATCTGTTCCGCATTACATGTCTCCGTTCGGATGAAATCAATCAGATACTCATTCCACGGAGCGCGGAGCCAGTTCGTTCACGAGCGGTTCATGAAGGCGAGCCGGCCCCTGGTCAGCCGCGGGGTTGCGAGCATCAGCTCGACTCCGGCGGCGGCAGGCCGAGCTGGCAGCCGGCGGGGCATCATGCCTGGTTCGGCGGCTCCGCGTCCCCCGGGCCGGCCTGCATCGGCTGGCCCTGCCGGTACATCTGGGGCGGCTTGTTCCCCGCCATCTGCCCGCCGTCGATGGGGATCACAGTGCCGGTGATGAACGAGGACTCTGCCGAGCAGAGCCACAGCACGGTCCGCGCTACCTCCCCGGCGGTGCCCGTCCTGCGCATCGGCGTGGACAGCCCGGCGAGCCGCTGCGCCTGTGGGCCCGCCGCCTCCAGGTGATAGGTCAGGATCGGGCCCGGTGCCACCACGTTGACCCGGATGCCCTGGTCGGCATAGTCCAGCGCGGCGACCTTGGTGAGCCCGATGATCCCTGCCTTGCCCGCGACGTAGGCAGCGAGGTTGGCCGTGCCGTTCAGGCCGGCTACCGAGGCCATGTTCACGATGGCGCCCCCACCGCTGTCGAGCATCGCGCCGATCTGGAACTTCATGCCGAGGAAGGTGCCACGGATATTGGTCGCGATGCCCTCGTCGAACTCGGCAGGGTCGATCTCGGCGAGCGGCGCCGGCATCGGACCGCCGCTGGCGTTGTTGAACGCCATGTCGAGCCGGCCGAAGGCGGTCATCGCCCGGCCGACCAGGTTGCGCATCGAGTCCACGTCCGCCACGTCGGCCTGGACCGCGATTGCCCGGCCGCCGCCGGCCACGATGCCGGCGGCGACGGACTCCAGGGCGCCGATATCGCGGGCGCCCAGCACGACCGCGGCGCCGGCCGCCGCGAACGCCCTGGCGGTCACCGCGCCGATTCCCTTGCTGGCGCCGGCCACCAGCGCCACCCGCCCCTGCATCGGCTGATCGTTCATGACCTTCTCCTCGCATAATCATTAGATATCAAAGCCTACGATAGCAAAGCTTTGGAACTACGACAGGCTGGGGTGGCGTAGTGCGCCGGCCGGAGGGACTCTGCGGTGAGCGAGCTGCCCGGCAGGCCGAACGGTGGCGCTGTAGCGCGGCTGGGCTGGGAAAAGTAGGTTCGGGATGGACGTGGGAGGCGGACGTGGCTGATCTGGCGGGGATGTACCGGGAAACGCGGGAGCGGCTGGCCGGACTGGTAGCGGGGCTGGACGAGGCACAGCTCGGTACCCCGGTGCCCGCCTGCCCGGGCTGGTCGGTGGCGGATGTCATCGGGCATCTGGCCGCGATTCCCGAGGATGCGCTGGCGGGCAGGCTGACCGGGCCGCCCAGCGAGGCGGAGACGGCCGTTCAGGTGGGCAGGTTCCGTGGCAGGCCGATGGCGCAGACCCTGGCCGGCTGGGCGGACAACGCGCCGCGGTTCGAGGAGATCGTTGCCGCGTTCGAGGTCTGGCCCGCGGTGATCGACGTGGCCAGCCATGAGCAGGACATCCGTGGCGCCGTGGGCCAGCCGGGCGCACGCGACTCCGAAGTGATCAGGGAACTGGCGGGCTGGCTCGTCACCCGGCTCCGGACTCCGGTTCCGCTGCGGGTCACGGTGGAGGGCACCGGCTTCCGGGTGGGCCCGGACGGGGAACCGGGCCTGGAGCTGACCACGACCTGGTACGAGGCGTTTCGCTGGCGGATGGGCCGCCGCAGCCGGAACCAGCTAGCCGCGCTGGACTGGTCCGGCGACCCGGTCGCGGTCCTGGATCACCTGGTGGTCTTCGGGCCCGCCCCGGCGGACGTCATCGAGTAGGGAGCGGGCTGCCGGGTGCCGTCGCGGCACATTCCCCTCACCGCCGGGGTGCCTGGCTAAATCGTTCACGCTCTGGAGCCATGCTGCGGCACGCGAGTATCTTCGGTTCATGGTGGCCTCGGACTCAGCGCCGTCAGATTCGCTGCCGCCGGCGTTCCGCGTCTCCGATGAGGAGCGCGACCAGGTGATCCGGATGCTCCGCGACGGATCTGTCGATGGCCGCATCTCGAACGAAACCTTCCTGGCGCGGGTGGACCGGGCGCTGCATGCCCGGGGCGCGGACGAACTCGCCGAACTGCTCAGCGACCTGCCGCCGGTGCCGGGGGAGAACGCCGGGCCGGGCGTGAGCTGGCGCGTCAGGGCAACCTTCTGGCTGCGGGAGATCCGCCTGCGGTGGCCCCGGGTCCGTGTGGTCATGCGGCCGCCGCAACTGCCCCCGCTCGTCCTGCCGCGCGGCCCGAGGAGCGTGTTCACCATCGGCCGCTCGCCGGAATGCGACCTTCCGCTGGGGGACATCACCGTCTCGTGGCGCCACGCCGAACTGCGGCGCACCGGCGAGGCCTGGGTGCTGGTGGACCTGGGGTCGACGAACGGGACCAGGGTCAACGGCTGGCGGGCCGACTCCGGATTCACGGTCCGCGCGGGGGACTGGGTGAGCTTCGGCCGGGCCGCCTTCCGCATCGCCGACCACGGGTAGGGCATGCCTTGAGCGCCGCGAGCTGGCAGGCCCGGGCGGTGCCGGGCCGGGCAGTCCCCGGGCATGAGCCGTTCCTGCGACGGCGGTTCGCGCCCGGTCCCGCAGGGACGGGTGAACCCGGTCGCGATAGGGCGCCGGCGGCGGTGTCTCCGCCCGGAGGTCATTTCTTCCTCCGGACCAGATGGGGCTACCGGACACGGGCGGAGTACCGGGAAACGGTGCAGGGAGAAAGGAGCGTTCAGCGCGACTGCGGCCGGCGGATCCTTGTCGCGAACAGGTCGCGCAGGCTCACCACACCACAGACGGTGCGGCCTTCCACAACCGGGAGGTGGCGGAACCCATTCTTGAGCATGATCTCGGCCGCCTCTTCGACCGAGGTATCCGGGCTCGCCGACTGCGGATCCGGGGTCATCCAGTCCGACACCCAGGCCGCCCGCAGATCCTCACCTGACGCAGCGGCGCGCAGCACATCCCGCTCGGTGAGGATCCCGGCCAGGAACCGGCCCTGCATCACGATGGCCGAGCCCACGTTCGCCTTGACCATGCCCGCGGCCGCCTCGGCAACCGGTGTGTCCGGGGAGGTCAGCGCCACCCGGGTGCTCATCAGGTCGCGGAGCAACGTCACGGCAGCCGCCTCGCCGGCTCAGTCACTGCCGCCCACCTCGTCGAGTTCGCCGTCGAGATGAGGGGAGGCCGGCCCGGCCAGTTCCTCCGACAGCATTCGCCACAGCGAACCGGCCCACGCGGACAAATCAGGCCATTTCTTCCAGAAGAGCTGCAAGGTGGTCTCGTCGAACTCGGCACTGGCCTGATCAGGCGTCATAGCGTCCCTGACGTCCTCGAGGCGGTGAATCGCGTCGAGGAATTGACCCGCGACATCGTCCATGCAATCACCCTTCGGGCGATTGTAAGCAGACGTTCAGCCGCAGCGCGAGAGTCCGTACACTGCCGCTGTGACACAAGAGGCAGCGGACCAGTTCGAACTGGGCACCGACGGGCCCAAAACGATCCTCGTCGGCGTGGACGATTCCACCACCTCGCTGCGGGCGGCCTCGTACGCGGCCGGCCTGGCCCGCAGGCAGGGAGCCAGCGTGACCGTCGTGTTCGTGGCACCGGTGGCATCCATGGGCGCGGCGACCCCGGGCGGGGCCGGCCTGATCGCCGCCCAGCGCGAGGCGCTCGGCCAGATCGCCGAGGAGCCTGCGGCGCCGGGCCGAGGAGGCGGCCAGGGATCTGGGCATCTCGATCACGTTCATCGCGACCGAGGGCGACGCGTACACCGAGATCCGCCGGATCGCCGACGAGATCCGCGCGGACGCCGTCGTGGTGGGCGCTTCGGCCCACGCCGGGCACCGGCTGGTCGGCTCGCTGGCCGTGCGGCTGGTCCGGGCCGGCCGGTGGCCGGTGACCGTCGTCCCCTGAGCGCCGCCGCGGGCCACCCCGTTGCCATCCCCGCGCCCGCCCCGGCCCCAACCGCGCCTACCCCCTTCGGCCCCAAGCGCGGCCACCCAGCCCATGATCATGAGGTTCTGGCCGCTCCAGCAGCCAAAACCTCGTCATCATGAACGGCTCACGTCCCCCTGGATGTATCAGGGGACGCTTCTGCGGCTCTTTCTCTCCAGGTGGCCGGTCAGGGGGCCGGTCAAGGCCTGAGTACAGGGGGACTCAATGCCGCACGACGAGGTACCTGACCCGTCGGTGATCGCGGTGCGCCCGCAGGTTCCCGGCATCCCGACCGATCCGGTGTCGGGCCTTCCCGGGCGGGCCGGCGGAAGCGGTCTCACCAAGGGCCGTTGACCCGCTCCGGTGGGCCCGTCCGCGCCGGCCCGCGCGGGCCCACCGGCCCCGGCCGGCCCGGACGGACTGGCCCGGGCCGGCCGGGTACGGAGGCGCCGCCCGCGTGCGGGCGGCGCCTCGCCGTGGGCCGGGGTGATGCGTCGCCACGGTGTCGAAGCGAGGCCAGCGGACGTCGGGCAGTTGGACCAGCGACCGCAACCAAGAATCGCGGGGCTCCGGGGGCTCGGCCCCCGGGCAGACATCGCGGCCCGCGGCGAAGGCGGCCGAAGGCCGCCGAGCAGGCGAGGCCAGCCTCGGGCGGCGGGTCAGGTGCTGACGGCGAGCGCGAACGGGAGCACGGCCGGGACATCGCATTCGCGCAGCAGCTTCGCGCCGACCGTCATCGTCCAGCCGGTGCCGATGCGGTCGTCGACCAGGAGCACCGGCCTGGCCGAACCCGGCGAGCGCGGCGCCCAGGTCACCGGGCATGGCCAGGGTGCGCCACAACGCGGCCAGCCGCTGGGCGCTGTTGTACTGGCACCCCGGCGCCGCGCCGTTCCGGTACTCCAGGCTGCCCAGGTAGCTGAGCTTTCCGGCGGCCGCGATCCGCTCGCCAAGCGTCGCTGATCAGGCGGGGCCGCGACCGTGACGGCAGGGTCACCACCCCGGCCGGGCGCTCGGCCCAGTCCCACGCGGCAAGCACCGCAAGCACGGCGTCGAACAGTTCGCCGGGCACCGGCTCGTCCGGCGCCCCGTCGGCGAGGACCTTGCGCAGCGGGCTGCCCCAGCCGATGTCGGTCAGCCGGCCGACACACCGCCCCGGCTCCGCCGCCACGCCGGCCGGGATCCGCCCGGTGGCGTCGAGACCGAGCGCGGCCATCCCGGTGGGCCAGATCCGCCGCGGCGTCACCGTCACGCCCGGGCGGCGCAGCCGGGCCCTGGCGAAGTCCTCGGTGCGGCTGCTCACACCGGCCGTGCGGGCCACGCCGGTGCAGTTGTCGCACCGCCCGCAGGGCGCGGCCTCCGGATCGTCGAGTTCCCGGCGCAGATACTCCATCCGGCAGTCGCCGGTCTCTAGCGTAACCGAGCATCGCCTGCTGCTCGCGGGACCGCTCAGCCGCGACGCGATCGTAACGCTGCTTGTCATAAACCCACTCCTGGCCGGTCACCGTCCAGCCGCCGGGCACCCGGCGGACCGCGCCGTCCACATCCAGGACCTTCAGCATGGTCTCCAGCCGGCCGCGCGGACAGGTCCACGTGGGTTTCCAGGGCCGCGAGCGACAGCGGCGCGCCCGCGGCGGCCAGCGCGGCCAGGGCCGTCCGCACGTCGCGCTCCGGCGGGAAGGCGAGGCTGGCGAAGTAGGCCCAGATGTCCCGGTCCTCGGTGGCCGGCAGCAGGATGACCTCGGCGCGCTCGACGCCGCGCCCGGCCCGGCCGATCTGCTGGTAGTACGCGACCGGCGACTGCGGCGCGCCAAGATGCACGATGAAGCCGAGGTCGGGCTTGTCGTAGCCCATGCCGAGCGCGCTGGTCGCGACGACCGCCTTGAGCTTGTTCGCCAGCAGGTCGTCCTCGATGGCCAGGCGCTGCGCGGGGTCGGTCTGCCCGGTGTAGGCCTCGGCGGTGTATCCCCGGTCCCGGAGGAATTCGGCCACGTCGTGGGCGCCGGCGACGGTCAGCGTGTAGACGATGCCCGAGCCGGGCAGTTCGCCGAGCTGGTCGGCCAGCCAGGCCAGCCGCTGCGGCGCGGCGGGCAGCCGGACCACGGCCAGGCGCAGGCTGTCGCGATCCAGCGCGCCGCGCAGCACCAGGGTCGGCGGTGGCTCACCCGGCCCGCGCCAGCCGGAGCCGAGCTGCTCCGCGACGTCGCGGGTCACCCGGGCGTTGGCGGTCGCGGTGGTCGCCAGCACCGGCACGTCCGGCGTGAGGCCGGCGGCCACCGAACGGAGGCGGCGGTAGTCGGGCCGGAAGTCGTGGCCCCAGTCGGAGATGCAGTGCGCCTCATCGATGACCAGCATGCCGGCCGATTCGGCGAGCCGGGGGAGGATGAGGTCGCGGAAGCCGGGGTTGTTCAGCCGCTCGGGGCTGACCAGCAGCACGTCGACCGTGCCGGCCTCGATCTCGGCGTGGACCTCGTCCCATTCCTCGATGTTGGCCGAGTTGATGGTGCGGGCCCTGATGCCGGCTGTCTGAGCGGCCGCGATTTGATTGCGCATAAGGGCAAGCAGCGGCGATACGATCACCGTCGGTCCCGCCCCCCGCTCGCGCAGCAGCGCCGTGGCGACGAAATACACGGCGGATTTCCCCCAGCCGGTGCGCTGCACCACCAGGGCGCGGCGGCGGTCCATCACGAGGGCCTTGATCGCCGTCCACTGGTCCGCGCGCAGCCGCGCCTGTGGCCCGGCGAGCGCGCGCAGGTGCTGCTCGGCCGCCGCCCTGATCGCGTCTTCGGAATCCGGGGGCGCGTGCTTCCGCGGTTCGGGGCCGGCCGTCATGCCTCCTTCGTATCAGCCGGGTCGGACGTCGGTGTGCCGTCGTGACCGTTTCGCCCGGCCGGCGTTTCGTGGCGAATGGATGTCGCGGTCGTGTTGACAGCGCTGGTCCCCGAGTCTTACCGTTCTACTAACATCATAGAATAATGTCATGATGGAAGAAGGCTGATGTTCCGGTTCCGGCTTGACGGCTCCTCGGGGGTCCCGCCCTATCTGCAGCTCGTCCACCAGGTGCGGCAGTCGCTGCTGCTGGGCTACCTGCAGGAGGGCGACCGGCTGCCCACGGTCAAGGAGGTCGCCGGCGACCTCGCTATCAACCCCAACACGGTGGTCAAGGCCTACCGGCAGCTTGAGCACGAAGGGCTGGCCGGTGGACGGCCGGGCCAGGGCACGTTCATCACCGCCGCACCGGCGCCGGCCCGGCCGGACGCGCAGGAGGCGTTGCGCGAATCGCTGGAGCAGTGGTTCCGCGACGCGCATGCGGCCGGGCTCAACGACGAGGCGGTGACGGCGCTGATCGCCGTGGTCCGCCAGGACCTGAGGAAGGAGAAGGTCTCATGACGCACGACGACACGGGTGGCGGCGTTCCCGCGCTCCGGACCACCGGGCTCGGCAAGCGCTACGGCCGCCACTTGTGGGGGCTGCGTGACTGCTCGCTCACGATCCCTCCCGGCGCCGTCGTGGGCCTGGTGGGCCCGAACGGCGCGGGCAAGACGACGCTGCTCGAGATGATCATCGGGCTGCTCAAGCCCACCGAGGGGCAGATCGAGGTGTTCGGCCACACCGCCCTGGCCAACAGCGCCGACTCGCTGGCGCGGGTCGGCTACGTCGCGCAGAACCATCCGCTGTACCCGGAGTTCACCGTCGCCGACATGTTCCGTCTCGGTCAGGCCATGAACCCGAATTGGGACATGGGCTTGGCCGGGGGACGGATGGCGGCGCTGGACCTCCCGCTGAAGCGCAAGATCAAGACGCTGTCCGGCGGCCAGCAGGCCCAGGTCTCGCTCGCGATGGCGCTGGCCAAGCGCGCGCCGCTGCTCGTGCTCGACGAGCCGGTCGCCAGCCTCGACCCGGTCGCCCGGCTGGAGTTCATGCGCGAGGTGATGGCACAGGTCGCCGACGGTGGCCCCACGGTCATCATCGCCTCGCACGTGGTGGGCGAACTGGAGCGGATCTGCGACTGGCTGGTCGTCCTCACCCACGGGCACGTACAGCTCGCGGGGCCGGTGGACGAACTGCTGGACGCACACCGCTTGCTCACCGTCCCGCGGGCGACCTCGGACGCGGACCTGCCCGGCACTCCCATCCACCGTGCCGACAGCGACCGGCACTCCTCCGTGGTGCTTCGCACCGGCCAGGTGCCGGCGCCGGGCCCGTCGCATCCCGACTGGCTGGCCGCGGCTGTCAGCTTCGAGCAGCTCGTCCTGGCCTACCTGCAGCGCCCGACCAGGGCGCCGGAAATCCCTAGCCCCGCCCGGGAGGCGGAACCGCCCGGGCCGACCACGAAGGTGATGTCACGATGATCTGGGTCAGTTGGCGGCAGCACCGCAGCCAGGCCATCACCGGCCTGGGCGTGCTCTGTGCACTCGCGGTGTACGCGATCGTGCTCGGCCTGCAGATGCGCACCTCGTTCAGCCAGGGCAACCTGGCCACCTGCCTGGCGCGGAGCCTGGGCCGTGGCTGTGAGAACTCGGTCATGACGTTCGACAACCGCTTCGGCAGCCTGGTCAACATCGGGTTCTGGTCGGTGCTCCTGCTGCTTCCCGGACTGATCGGGGCCGTCGTGGGCGCGTCGGTGCTCGGCCGCGAGATGGAGATGGGTACCTGGCGGCTGGCCTGGAGCCAAACCGTGCCGCGGACCCGCTGGCTGGTCATCCAGCTGGCCGTGGTTGCCGGCGGGCTGATCGTCCTGGGCGCGGCCATGACCCTGGTCGTTACCTGGTACCGCGCACCCATGGACCGGCTCACCGGGCATTTCGTCCAGAACGCCTACGACTACGAGGGCCTGGTCTTCACCGCCTACATCCTGTTCGCGTTCGGGCTCGCCGTGCTGTTCGGGCAGTTGATGGGCCGCACCATCCCCGCGATGCTCTCCGCCCTTGTGCCCTGGGTGGCCGTCCGGCTCATCGTCGAGTTCCTGTTCCGGCCGCACTTCATGGCGCCGCTGCGCTACACCGACCACTGCACGCATAACTGTTTCGGCAATGCCATCGTCGACGTGCCACCGGCGACCGGGCACCTCGGGGACCTGCTCGTCCGCGCCAGCGGCGCCGCCGGGCCCGCCTACCAGCCCGCCAGCCGCTTCTGGGCGTTCCAGTCCATCGAGGCCGGCATCTTCGTCGCGCTCACCCTGCTCGCGCTCGGCGCCACCGTGTGGCTGGTGCGCCGCCGTGCCGTCTGACAGCACCTCCCACCCGTCGTACCCGGCTCATTCTGAACCCGGATCGCCAGGCCGCGGCCACGCTCCTGCGGCCCTTGCAGGCCGATGCTGGCCGCGGCCCTGGCTCGCGGGCGACGTGCCGTGTTTGCGGGCGACATGCAGGACCGCGCCCCAGCCCCGGCAAAGGCGGCCGCCGGGGCGCTCGGCCAGCCGGCGCCGGATCTCGCCGTAGAGACGGTCGCGTTGCCACTGGGCCATGGCAATGTGGCCGGAGAAGGTGTCGAGCAGGCGGATGTACTCCTCGGCCGTGTACTCGATCTCCCAGCCGAAGCGCCGGATCTCGATGTCGGTGAACAGGCCGGTCGCCTCGATCTGGGCCCGCTCGTCCGGTAGCTCGGCGGCTTCGGGGTACTGCGCGCCGGCGGGCAGGCCTTCGTTGATCCCGTCGTAGACGTCCTGGAGTTCGTGGAAGAACCGATCACCCCCGGCCGGGAACGCGTGAGTGGCGGACCAGAACGCGAGATGACCACCGGCTCGCAGCAGGTCCCAGGCCCTCTGGTAGCGGGCGGCCGGGTCGATCCAGTGCCAGGCCGTGGCGGCGAAGACCAGGTCGAAGCCGGCCTGCCGCGGCTCCCAGGTCTCGAAGGGCTCATTGATGGTGCTCACCTCGGGGAACCCGGCGAGGTTGCACCGTGCCTCGGCGGCCAGCTCGGCGCCGATCTCCAGGCAGGTGATCTGGAACCCGCGGCGCGCGAGCGGAATGGTCGCCTTGCCTGTCGCGCAGCCGACCTCCAGCAGCCGGTCACCGGGCCGCAGCCCGGCGAGCCGCACCAGTGCGTCGAACAGCTCGGCCGGGTACTCGGGCCGTGCCTGGTGATAGAGGCTGGCAGCGGAGTTGAAAGTCGTCCTGAGCTGTTCACGATCATCGGGCATGAAGACCATCATCACCTGACCGTGCCCGTGCACCGCGCTCCTGGGCGCACCAGGCCGCTGGCCACGGGCAATGCCCTGAACAGATCGAAACGTTGACCGGGCTTTAGGGTTTGGTCATTTTCGCGCCATGCAATATTCAACTTCGTGCACGATTACGCTGCGCCGTGCGTCACTCGGGTCGCATACAAAGCCGCCGCGGGCCTCGCCCGAGTGGGCTCCCTGGCTCAACGAAAGTCGAGCCGGTCTTCGGCCACGCCGATTTGGACCGTGTCCCCTTCCTGGAAGGTGCCGTCGAGCAGCAGGACCGCCAGCCGGTCGCTCAGCTCTCGCTGGATGACCCGGCGCAGCGGCCGCGCGCCGTACGCCGGGTCGTAGCCGCGCGCGGCCAGCCAGGCCTCGGCCGCCTGGTCAACCTCGAGGGTGATGCCGATGTCTGCAGCGCGCTCGGCGAGATGGCGGAGCTGGATGCCCACGATCTGCGACAGGTCGTCCGGGGTCAGCGACCGGAACCGGACGATCTCGTCGATGCGGTTGACGAACTCGGGCCTGAAGAAGTCCTTGGGCTCCTGGCGCAGGTTGGAGGTCATGATGAGCACGGTGTTGGTGAAGTCCATGGTCCGGCCGTGCCCGTCGGTGAGACGCCCGTCGTCCAGCAACTGGAGCAGGGTGTTGAACACGTCGGAGTGCGCCTTCTCGATCTCATCCAGCAGGACCACCGCGTAGGGCCGCCGGTGGACGGCCTCGGTGAGCTGGCCACCTTCGTAGAAGCCGGCATAGCCAGGCGGCGCGCCGATGAGCCGGGACACGGTGTGCCGCTCCTGGTACTCGCTCATGTCGATGCGGACCATGGCGCGCTCGTCGTCGAACAAGAACTCCGCCAGCGCCCGGGCCAGCTCGGTCTTGCCCACCCCGGTCGGGCCGAGGAACAGGAACGTACCGATCGGGCGGTTGCCATCGGCCAGGCCCGCACGGCTGCGCCGGATCGGCCCGGACACCGCTTGCACCGCTTCGTCCTGGCCGACCACGCGACGGCGGATCACGTCCTCCATCTGGATGAGCTTGACCGCCTCACCCTCCATCAGCCGGGACACGGGGACTCCGGTCCAGGCGCTGACGACGACGGCGACCTCCTCGGTGTCCACCTCCGATTTGAGCATTCCGCCGCTCGCCTGCCGGTCGGCCAGCATCTTGACCGCGGCGTTCAGTCGGCGGTCAAGATCGCCGATCTGCCCGTAAGCGACGTCCGCGGCCCGCGCAAGTTCGCCTGCTCGCTCCCACCGGGCCGCCTCGGCCCTCTTGCCGGCCAGGTCCTCCTTGATCTTCCGGATCGAGGAGACCGCCTCCTGCTCCGCCCGCCATTGCGCGGTCATGCCCGCCGCTTGCGTGCGAAGCGCGGCCAGCTCCCGTTCCAGCTCGTCTCGCTGAGGGGCCGTGCCGCCGCTGCGGTTCAGGGCGATCAGTTCCATCTCGGCCCGCCGCGCGGACCGGGTGATCTGGTCGAGGTCGGACGGCGGGGACTCGATGCCGATCCGCAGGCGGCTGGCGGCCTCGTCGATCAGATCCACCGCCTTGTCCGGCAGTTCCCGCCCGGAGACGTAGCGGTCGGACAATGCGACCGCCGCCTCGATCGCGGAGTCGCTGATCCGCACGCCGTGGAAGACCTCGTGCCGCTCCCGCAGGCCGCGCAGGATCTCGATGGTGTCCCGTACCGATGGCGGCTCGACATAGACCGGCTGGAACTGCCGCTCCAAGGCGGCATCCTTCTCCACGTGCTTGCGGTACTCATCGGGGGCGCTGGCGCCGATCAGCCTCAGCTCACCGCGTGCCAGCATCGGCTTGAGCATGTTGCTGACATCCATGCCGCCGTCGCCGCCACCGGTCCCCACGATCATGTGCAGCTCGTCGATGAGCAGCACGAACTCACCCTTCGACGTGGCGATCAGGGCAAGCGCGGACTTCAGCCGCTCCTCGAATTCGCCCCGGATCCTCGCTCCCGCCAGCATCGAGGCGAGATCCAGCGAGACCAGCCGCTTGCCCTGCAGGGCCGGGGGCACCGCGCCTTCCGCGATCCGCTGCGCCAGCCCCTCTACGATCGCGGTCTTCCCGACGCCCGACTTGCCGATCAGCACCGGGTTGTTCTTTGTCTTACGGCCCAAGATCTGGATCAGCCGGGTGAATTCCTCTTCCCGGCCGATCACCGGGTCCAGCCGCCCCCGCTTGGCGTCCTCGGTCAGGTCGCGGCCATACCGCCAGACGAGCGGGACACTCAGCTTCGCCAGCGCCGACCGCCCTCTGGCTTTCATCGCCCGGCCTCGGGTCATCCGCTGTCCTGCCTACCTGCGGCGCCATGCGGCTCGCCAACTCGGAGGTACACCGTCTGACGTCAGGATGGCACATCACGTGCCGCCCTGGCCCCGTGCGGATTAGTGATGATCATCGGCTCGGCAGACCTGACCGCACCGTGTGACAGACTTCCCGCATGGTAGACGCGGGCCCCAAAGCTGACCTGCACCGATACTTGCAGGCCGCCCGTGACGCGCTGCTGTGGAAGCTCGACGGGCTTTCGGAGTATGACGTCCGCCGCCCGCTGACGCCCACCGGCACAAACCTGCTCGGCCTGGTCAAGCATCTCGCCGGTGTCGAACTGTGGTACTTCGGCGACGCCTTCGGGCGGCCGCCCCGGGAGCGGCCCTGGTCCGCGGATGACGCCAGAAACAACGCCGATTTCTGGGCCACGGCCGATGAGTCGCGTGACCAGATCGCCGGGATATACCGGGGGGCCTGGGCGCACGCCGATGAGACCATCCAGGCGCTGGGCCTGGATGCGGCCGGCCACGTGCCTTGGTGGCCAGCCGACCGCCGCGAGGTGACGCTGCATCAGATCCTCGTGCACGTGGTCGCCGAGACCAACCGGCACGCCGGGCATGCCGATCTCGTCCGCGAACTCATCGACGGGGCTGCTGGACTGCAGGCCGACGACGACAACCTGCGCGCACATGACCGGGCATGGTGGGAGGACTATCGCGACCGGCTCGAGCGTGTGGCGCGAGAAGCAAGCCAGGGCTAACGCTTGACCGCCTGGGCATGGGGTCACCTCCTCGCCAGGACAGGACCGCTGTAGCGTGAGCAGAGCCTTCGCCATGACATTTGTTATTGGCTGTTTGGGCGCTGACCTGCTACTGGTTCATCCCGCGCACGTCCGCGAGCGGATCTATAAGCGCAGAAGCAGAGATGACGGACGACGCCAAGGTCCATGTGGTGCCACCCACTCCTGGTCCAGCACGGACTGCATTAGCGCCTCCTGCACTTACGACCGCGAATCCAGCGCCGACTTGGATTGCCGTCTAAATTCCACTCTTACTGGTATGCCAGGAGTATGTGGCTGAGTTGTGGGAGCTATGTAGATTGTGTGAAAATCATCCGGGAGCGAGTTCCGGATAGAGCAATAACCATCGAACGGATGACCTACGCATTACGAGCGTCCGTCAGACCGCACCGCACAGGCCGGTGCCAGGTTTCTACCTTGGGCTCGCCGCGAGCTGGCGGTAGTTGCTGGTGGTTGATGGCTGTTCGGGGCATCTCGGGGGCACGACCGGAGCTCTCAGCTCGTCAATGCTTCTGCGAGCATGTCGCCTGGACAGCCCGGATATCCCGCATCAGCTTCTGCGCCGTGTCGCCGATAGCCTGCGGGCTTTTGTGGGGCCGGTACCCGACGCGTGCGGCTCCGAAGGCGGCCAGGTCGGCGTCGATCTGATACATCTGGCGGGCAACCGGCGCGGGGAACGGCACAACCTTGAGGGATGTCACCGGTCCGGTAAACGTGGTCTTCCTCATGGCCTTGTCCGCCGCCGCCTTCTCCGGCCCGAGCGCGGCCCACCTTTTTTCAGCGACGATCATGTCCTGTCGCGTCGTTACGCCAACGAAAGAGCCGGCGTCGAGCGCGGCGAACCGCGTGTCTGCCTCTGCGCGAGCGCAGCCTGCGGCCCAGGGGCTCTCCCTATGCGTGGCCGCGCTGCATGCCGTGAGCACAAGCGCTGCGATCAGGGCGCCCGCCACCACGAGGGGCTTGAACATGGCCCCGATGTTAGGCCGCCCGATCGGGCACGCAGCAGGCAACAGGTCCTTTCGTGGTTGCTTGCGTCCTGCGTGTTGTGCTGGCCCGGTGCTAGGTGTTCGATAAAGGCAACAGGGCGACGCCTGAGCCTGGTCACATCCCAGGGGGTCCGCCCGGCGGCCGGAAGGGGCCAGCCATGCGTCTTGTAGTGCGGGTCTTGCTCGTCGAGAGCTTGTTGTCGTGGGGGATGGTACTTGCTGGGGCTGTGCGCGCGGGTGCGCAGGTCTGGTCGTTCTTCGCAGAGACGCTTGCGGCTGCCTTCCGGAGCCGCGCTTTGCGTATGGGCCTGGGCCTTCTGATTGGTGTTCCGGTAGTGGTGGGCTGGCCACTGTTGTTCCGGTTTGTGCGAGCGCAGCATGTGTATCAAGTTTGGTTTAATGTGGCGGTCTGGTGGTGGGTCCTGCTCGCCGGCACCGGTGCCTTCGTGGCCCTAGCTGCGAGGGTTAGCGCCGTGAAGCCACGCGCCGAAGGGCGCGAAACCGAGTGCCGGTGCGGCACGTGTATGGGACGCGCATTTCGTGTACTCCCACCTTGACCGAGGCGGCCCAGTCCAACCCTACGGAGCTTTCGGCCTTGGGGATTTGAATCCCGGAAGGGCGTAAACCCTAACCGCATTAGCAGCTCGGGTCACGATCGTTCGGATCGGTTCAAGCTATGCCAACGTGCTTGATCGGTCCTCCTTGAATGGCGCCGCACGGTGGTGAACTGCAACCCTGCTGGCGTGGCGCCATCACCCCCCCTGCTCTTGCTGCCAGCGGCGGCGAGCCCGCAGGGCCGCGTCTGTGAGGGTCGAACCTGAGCCGTATCCGGGGGAGACGATGGTGCCGTCCGGCTTAGCGAGGTCGACCCACACATGATGGTCCCGAGACAGTGCTCGCTTGCCCCACGGGGACGAACGGACAGCTTCGGAGTAGCCGGTCACACTCGGGACAACTCGGAATCCTCGCTCGGAGAACCAGGTATTGACGTCGGTCAGCGCCGCCATGTTCCCGGGCTGTTCTGTCGTGTCGTTCTCCATCCTTTCGTCGTCCCGAGCCGGGGCAAGCACGGCTAGATCGACTGCTTGGAAGATCGTCCACGCCCATGCCCGATACCTGCTAGATACCAGGTCAGCGGCCCTGTTGACCTACCCGTGGGTGACCGTGAGTCCCCGAGCTTCTCTGCCCTGTCGGGCACATAACAGGCACGAGCCGGGCGCGAGATGTGATCATTGTTTTGTGGAGCCATCAGCCAGCCCGGTGCCGAGCGCTGAGCGAGTGGTCCCAGCGCCTGTGGCATCAGGGCGGCGTTGCCGGGTTCTTGTGGCCTGCTGGGCCTTGCTGGGAGCTGGCGGGTGCGCCGTGTTGTTCATCTGGTCCACCGGGCGAGTACTGGGTCCCGGCGAGATGATTATCACTCCCTCCTGGATGCCGGGTTGGCTGTCATACATCATTTGGCTCGCGGGGTTCGTGGGGGTGATCCCGTGGGTGCTGACTCTGGGTCTGATCCTGATCCTCGGGGTTGTCTACTTCCACCGAGTGGCCCCCGGCAGACATCTGTGGCAGGTCGCGTGGGTGGCCACTGTGGCAGCGGGCGTTGCGCTCGTAGCGCTGATGGCTGATATGCAGATCGGCCCAACGCTGCCGTACACCGGCCCGACCATAGTCAGCTGGGGTGAACTCCCCGTCTCGGCCGGGTTTTTGGCGCTTGGCGCGGTGATGATTGCACTTTTGACCTGCCCGGCCCGTTCAGCGTCACGCCGAGCCGCTCCCGGCTAATTCCGCTGCCTACCTCTCCCCCCATCTTCCTCATAGGCGCTGATCCCGTGTGAGTGGTCACTGTGTCTAGGTTCGGCGTTGCCGATCGCGCAGCGACGCCCGCAGGGCGACCTAGACGCGGTGACCGCGAGCTGGACAATGGGTGCCGAGGAAGATGGCTGAGTGCTGTACCCCCGTGCGTGACGATGATCCGGTCTGATCATGTTGGCCTGCTGTCGGGTGTGGCCCGGCGTGCGCCGGGCAGGCCTCGGGAAAGGCTGAGCCCGGCGCCGACGCCGGGCCAGCGGCGCTGCAGGCGCCGCCTTGATCTAAGAACGGCTACAGCCACGTTGCTCCGGAGGTCTCTCGCGAAGCCGCCGATCGCATGGCCCGCATGCTCTGGCAGAACGACGACGACCAGGAGAGCGAGCCGAGGGAGGGCCGATGAGCGCTGTTGCTGCTCGCGTTGCTGCTCGGATGTCAAGTTGGGTGTCAACGGGAAGTGCACGTCGGCCCGTGACTTGGGTCTTAGCTGGTGGGGCGCCCGGGGCTCGAACCCGGAACCTACGGATTAAAAGTCCGCTGCTCTGCCATTGAGCTAGCACCCCGTGCGAATCTGCTATCTGACCTGCGGTTTCGTTGACCTCCTGACGTAGTCCGCCGATGCTCAGCGCGCGCTGAGCCTAGATCATCTCCACCGTGTGGTGGCCTGTACGCTCCCTACCTCCGTCATGGACGCTGACGCTCGCCGTCGATGAGCGTCACCGCACCCGAAGCGTACCTAGTCTGGTTGAACGGGAGCGACCGGTCCCCATGAGGGCGCCGCGTCCGAGAATGCCTAGGGTATGCCGGTCGGCAGCAACCGGAAGGCGCTGCGTGGGGTGAGTGGCCCTTGAGTTAGCACCTCGGCCATCCCTGAGATGCCTCGCCACACCCCCATACCGGGATAGAGTGACGCCTCGCGGTAATAGGCGACTGGAATGGTACGAGGACACTCAACAATGCATAAATTGCGCGGAGCAACGGCAGCCGGACTGGTCGCAGGGATCACGGTGCTCGCGCTGAGCATCATGCTGGGGATGGCCGACGCGGCTCCCCTGGAACAGCGCGGGACGGAGTCCTCCACTGGGATCTGCCACTCCTCCACCGCCTCCGCCGCGACGGCGGCGGCGATCTCCCGCCGGGTCTTGCGCTGGGTGCAGCGCCGAGCTTCCGAGACCCCGCACGTGGCGGTCCGGATGGATGACCCGTACCTGAGGATCAACTGCTACCTGAATTCCAGCGAGCACTTCTATTCAGCCAGCGTGGTCAAGACGATCATCCTCGCCACCTTGCTCAACAAACGGGAGCGCGAGCACCTCAGCCTCTTGTCCGATAGAGAACGGCAGCTTGCCCGGGCGATGATCACCGAGTCGGACAACAACGCCGCGACCGCGCTGTGGGACCAGGACGGCATGAAGAATCTCACTTACTTCCTGGGCGTCGCTGGGATGCATGACACACAACTCAACCCAGCATGGGGGCTGACCCAGATCACCGCGCAGGACGAGACGATCCTGCTCCGCAACATTCTGCTGCGCCCGAACACGGTCCTCGACACCCATGCGCAGAGCTACGAACTCAAGCTGATGGGGCAAGTCATCCCGTCACAGCGCTGGGGTGTGTCCGCCAGTACGCCGCGCGCTTTCACGCTCCACATCAAGAACGGCTGGGCGCCGCTGCCGGACGTCAGCTCGCCCTGGTATGTCAACAGCACTGGCGCCTTCACCACCACCAACTCCGCCAGGGACTACACCATCGTGGTCCTCACGAGTGGAAACGCGGATGAGACCACCGGCATAACGACCATCGAGGACGTCGCGGGCCCGATCAACCGCGCACTCGCCGGTGCTGGCGCGCTGTTCGGCCCGGCGCACAGCAAGCCTTACCCGTCCTGGAACACCCCGGACGAACCGGTCCCACCCGTTCCGGCCCGCTAGCCCGGCAACGTAGCCAACGCGGCCCAGCCCCGCGCGAGCTGGGCCGCGTGGCACGCGGCGGCCGCACCGGTCAGGGCTGGCTGAGCACGGCCAAGAAGTGGATCATGCGCCAGTCGCTCGGCCTGATGTTGTTCATCTCGAACCCCTGGACAGCCCAGCCATCACGGCCAATGCGCGCAGCTGTGGTATGCGTGCTGGCTTGCTTGTGTGATTCAACGTCCAGGGGGCGGCGCACAACCTGAGCCTGGCCGTGAGCCCGAACGGGAGCGCGGTCGTGGCCTTCGCCGGGGGCAACGACGCGATCTGGGCCGCGTCCGGCACCGTCCTTGGCGGGTTCTCCGCTCCGGTCTTCGTGGCCCCAGGCGATTACCGCAAGACCTCGGCACCGGCGGTCGCGCTCGACAACGCCGGGCAGGCATCAGTTGCCTGGTCGCGGGTCGGGGCCACCGAAGCGGCGACCCGGTCCGCCAGCGGGACCTGGAGCGCCCCGACGGTGCTCGCCAGCCAGTCCTCCAGTTCGGTGGCCACCGCGCTCGATGGCGCCGGGAACGCGATCGCCGTGTTCGGGTCGTCCTACTCCTGGCACCTGGCCAACGGTGTGTGGGGACCGGCCACCGCGCTGCCGACCGGATCGTCCGGCGGGCTGGTCGCCGCCGATCCCGCAGGCACCTTCGTCTACGCCGACAGCGGCGGCAACGCGTTCACGTTCGCGGCAGGCGCCACCAGTTTCGGCACCGGCAGCGGATCGCGTGGCACCCTGGCCGACCTGAAGATCGTCCCCGGCCGGGCGGTGATGCTGGCCGCCGACGCGGTATCGGCCGAGGCCGTGAAGTAACGTCACCGGGCGCCGCCCGGAGAGGGATGCGCCTGCGCGGCTAGCACCGGGAACAGGCTCCGCCCGTATTGGCGGTGCCCGCTCAGGAACGCTTGCGGCCGATGCGGTTCAGCAGGCCGGGGCGCGGTTCAGCGGTAGGCGGAGATGCCGGTGAGGGCGTGCCCCAGCGCCAGGGCGTGGATCTCCTCCGTCCCCTCGTACGTGAGCACCGACTCCAGGTTGTTGGCATGCCGGATGACCGGGTACTCCAGCGTGATCCCGTTCGCGCCGAGGATCGTCCTGGCCTGCCTGGCGATGTCGATGGCGGTCCGGACGTTGGCCATCTTCGCGAGGCTGACCTGCTCCGGGGTGAGCGGGCCCGCCTCCTTGAGCCGCCCGATATGCAGGGCGAGCAACTGTGCCCGGGTCAGGTCCGCGAACATCCAGGCGAGCTTGCCCTGGGTGAGCTGGAAGCTGGCGATCGGCTTCCCGAACTGCTCCCTGGTCCGCGCGTACTCCACCGCGGTCTCCAGGCAGGACCTGGCCGACCCCAGCACCCCCCAGGCGATGCCGAACCTGGCCTCGGTCAGGCACGACAGCGGCCCCTTGAGCCCGGACACGCCGGGCAGCATTGCCTCCGCGGGCAGCTTGACCTCGTCGAAGTGCAGTTCCGCGGTGACCGAGGCGCGCAGCGACATCTTCTTGTGGATGCTGCGTGTGGTGAACCCGCGCGCGCCGCGCGGCACCAGGAACCCGCGGATCCCATCCGGCGTGCGCGCCCACACCACCGCGACGTCGGCGATGGCGCCGTTGGTGATCCACATCTTCGTGCCGGACAGGACCCAGCCGGTGCCGTTGGGCTTGGCATTGGTCGTCATGCCGCCCGGGTCCGAGCCGTGGTCCGGCTCGGTCAGGCCGAAGCAGCCCACCGCCTCGCCCGTGGCCATTCTCGGCAGCCATTCCTCCTTCTGCTCGTCCGAGCCGTACCGCCAGATCGGGTACATGGCCAGCGAGCCCTGCACGGAGACCAGGCTGCGCAGGCCGGTGTCGGCGGCCTCCAGCTCACGGCAGGCGACGCCGTAGGCGACGGGCCCCATGCCCGCGCAGCCGTACCCGGTCAGGTGCATGCCGAGCAGGCCCATCTTCCCGAGTTCCGGTGCCAGCTCGCGGGGAAGGATGCCGGCCTCGAACCAGTCGGCGATGTGCGGCATCACCTTCTCCGCGGTGTAGGCCCGCACGGTGTCCCTGACCAGGCGCTCGTCGGAGGTGAGCTGGTCCTCGATCTGGAGCAGGTCGAAGCCTGGCCGCTGGGCCGGGGAGGACGGTGACATGGCGAATCCTCTCTTTTTGCTATCCGTCAGCGTATGCCGTGGCGCCTGGCCTGCGGAGTCCGGCCGATGCCATGCTGGCGGGGCGCACCCGGCTGACTGGGTACCCGCCTGAGGGGCATGATCGGACTATGAACGGAACAAATGACCAGAAACAGTTGATACGCCCCAAGGACGGCCGAATGGTCGCCGGGGTCTGCGCGGGCATCGGGCAGTTCTTCGGGGTCGACGCGAACCTCGTCCGCATCGTGTTCGCCGCGCTCACCTTGTTCAGCGCTGGCGCGGCCGCGCTGGTCTACCTGCTGGCGTGGGTGGTCGTGCCGGAAGAGGGTGAGAGCGGCTCGATTGCCGAGAACTACCTGAACAAAAAGAAGCAGTGATCGCGGGAGCCCTCGCAGTACGCGCAACGCGCCGGGCTCATCGGCCCCCGGGCCGCAGGCCCGCGGCCGCGGGATTGCCGCCGCCCGCTGCGCATCCTGGGCCCGTTACCCGCCCCGGCACTGGAGCTTTAGGCCGTCCCAGGTCGCGTCGGCGCTGCGGCCGTGCTATCGGGGGCCGTCGTTCGGCGCGGTAGCTATCCGCGCGCCGGCGCGCCGTGCGATGACGCCCCGGCTCACCGGTGGCCGGAGGCAGGTCAAGGAAAGGCTGTTCTCCGCCGCGCATGGTGATGCTCATGACCGGCTTCCTCGCTCGCGCTCGTACTCGCTGACGTGGGACGATCGCTTTTTTGCGGTCATCTGACGCCCTTCTGGTAACAGCCAGTAGTTACTATGCGTAGTTTTCGATTGCTGATCGTCGCTGATTTGACGCAGGCGCAAGGGAATCAGGAAGGATCGATGCAAGGACGGGCGTTACGCTAGGTGCGCGGTGCTCGCCTCCGCATGCACACCTCGGTCCGCGCCACTCGCTTTGCCGGGGGCGGCCTTCGTCCCCTATGCTGGGGCGGTCCCCGACGGCGGGCGCCACGGGTTCGAGGCGGCGAGGACCGTCGCAAGCCCCCATCGTCTAGCGGCCTAGGACACCGCCCTTTCAAGGCGGCGGCACGGGTTCGAATCCCGTTGGGGGCACTGCTCGCCGGGTCGGCGGGCGGTACACATGGTCCTGTAGAGCAGCTCGGAGTGCTCGCCACCCTGTCAAGGTGGAGGTCGCGGGTTCAAATCCCGTCAGGACCGCGCGGGCCGGGGTACCCCGGCACGGTCAGGTAGCTCAGTCGGTATGAGCGTCCGCCTGAAAAGCGGAAGGTCGGCAGTTCGACCCTGCCCCTGACCACCACCCAAGAGCAGCGGAAACGCTGCTCTTGTTCTTTCTCGCAGTAGTGTCTTGCTAACACCTTTGCTAACACGAGCCGTTGACGGCCTGGGCGAAGATGTCTCCGACTCCCGCCGCGTGCTCGCGGAGAATGTGGGAGTAGACGCGCTAGGCGCGGCGGCCATGATCGCCATCCTCCCGGCGCTCCAGCGTCGAGCCGGCGAAGACCACACTCAAGGGCGCGCTTCGCGCGTCACATGTGATGCCCTAACGGGCACCCTTG
>CAVPMG010000005.1:0-68880 GCA_963706115.1 uncultured Actinomycetes bacterium
AGCACGCAGTGGAAGATCTACGGCGAGCGCTTGGTCGATGAGAATCCGTTTATCCGGCTGAGCATCGCCTCGGTCGGGCTGCCCGATGGCACCGAGTTCGAGCAGTACGTCATGCGCATGCGCCGGACAGCCACGACGGTCGTGGTAGATGACCAGGACCGGGTGCTGCTCATGCGGCGGCATCGGTTCATCGTCGACCGGTGGGTGTGGGAGCTGCCCGGCGGCTATGTTGATCCGGCCGAGGATCCAGTGGCTGCTGCTGCGCGGGAGGTTGAGGAAGAGACTGGATGGCGGCCTGTTCAGAAGCCTGAGTTCGTCATGACCTTTCAGCCGATGATCGGTAACGCGGACTCACCACAAGATCTCTATCTTGCGAGGGGCGCTGTTGAGGTCGGCCGTCCGGATATCAATGAGACCGAGCGGGTGGCGTGGGTTCCCCTGGACAAAGCAGTAGGCATGATCAAGACAGGTGAGATCGCTGGCGCAGGCTCTGTGATTGGGATTCTCTATGTGCTTGCTATGCGGCGCGGCCCCGGTTAGAGGCGCGCGGGTCGCTGGCCGGGAGTAGTTCGTGCGCTCGCGCCTGGAAATCTGACACCACGGGTTCTGCGTTGAATTTGCTCATCCGGCGCCGGAGATCGCGGATGTACTTGATCGTCCGGGCCGATTGCAGCCCGGAGCCAAGGTCGATGGCCTGATTCCCGGTAGCGCATGCGGCGTCGAGGTCCTGCTGCTGGAGTTGGGCATTAGCGAGCAATACGACGTTGAAGGTGCGTCCGCGAACATAGCCGTCCACCATGTTGAGGGATCGGCGAGCGAAGTGTTCCGCCTTGTCTCCGTGGCCCAGTTCGCGGAAGCAGTGGCCGAACTTTGCAGCCATATACGCCTCGTCGAAGTAGCTGAGCCATTGGGGCGTGTCGGCTGTGTCTGGAGCGCTCGAATGCCTGCTCGGCCGCGTTGAGAGCCTTGCCGCATGCGGAGGGCTCGTTGCCAATGGCAAGTGCGTGAGCTTGCATGATCAGAGACTCTGACGCCAGGGCTGGCAACCCGGCCTTGGTTGCGCTCTCGTACGCGGCGCGGCCCAGGTCAAGCGCATCGTCGGCCCGGTGGAGGTAGACGGCCTGGTGGCTCATGCCCGCCAGGATCTCGCCGCCGAGCGCGTAGTTGCTTGCCTCGCGGGCGAGGCGAAGGGCTTGGATGAGGTAGCGCTGGGCAAGGCCATGCTGCTCAAGGTCGTATGCCATCCACCCGGCGAGGCGGGTCATCTCCGCAGCGGCGGCGAACAGTTCCCGGCCGACGGTTTCGGAGTATCGGCCGTCATGCAGAAGCGGCCCTACCTCGTCGTGTAGGTAACGAACAACTGTCGAGCGGGCTCGCCCGCCGCCGAACAAGTTGTCGAGCCGATGGAAGGTCTGTGTGACTTCGCGGATTGCATCAACGTCGGCGCGGCCAACTTGCCGTGTCGCCCGGGCCGACATGCTGATCCCGGGAGGTGGAGCAGTGAGCCATCTTATGGCTGATGTGGCATAAGCCCCAGCCACGAAAGCTGAGTCAATAATAAACTGGCGGCGTTCCAAATCGCTTCTCCATAGCGCCGTGACAACCTCTAGTGTATCGCGCCATGCCGTTGCGAAACGCAGGCCCAGATCAGATGGCTCCCTGGTAGGAGGAAAGCCAAGGTCACCAGTCGTTACTTGTCGCCCCAGGCTCATCGAAAACACTTCTGCGAGAAGTAACGGGACCGGCTGCCGCGGATGCTCGCCTTTAAGCCAGCGAATAACCGAACTGTGATCATATGACAGGCCTGACATCCCCTTGGCCCGGCCTAGATCGTTAACGCGCCGGGCCAGACCCTTACGGGACAACCCCGCCTCATCGATCAAGGTCTGGAGCCGCAGGTTGGGCTCTCTCCTCGGCCGTGGCATTCCGCCTCACCTCCCTACTGCCTGCGGTCGGCCGTGTTCATAGTGTCCCACGCCCCTCGGTCACAAGGCGAGGATGCGCGGCAGTTGCACGCCCCCTTTGCACACACAACCCCCCTCTGCACGCCTTTCGATCTTGCCAACGCTTCGGCTGTGATGGGCGGCGTGGCCAATCCCGGTCACACCAGGCGAATGGCCCCAGGAGGGGGTCAGCCACCGGAGAGGAAGTGGTGATCATGAAGCTGCTGCTGAAGGACGAGAAGTACTCCTTCACGGTGACGAAGGCCGCGGAGCCGAAGACCGAGTTCGGCAGCGGGAAGCAGAAGATGAACCGGGCGAGCCAGCTGCCCGAGTGGGTGGTGGAGGTCCTGGCGATGGACTCCGAGCGCGGGGAGGTGATCCGGGTCACGGTGGCTGGTGATCAGCCCAAGGTGAACCAGGGTCAGACTGTCCGTTTCGAGGAGCTGGAAGCGATCCCGTGGGCCAACAACGGCCGCGACGGGGTGGCCTACCGCGCCGCCGCGATTCACCCGGCTGCGCAGTCCCGCGCCGCCTGAACCCCGGCCTGACGGCGCCCGCGTGGCTTGCCGCCCCTGGTGACAGGCCGCTGCTCGCGCCGTCCTCCGATGAGCAGTTCGCACGGAAAGGATCACCGGCTGCCATGACCGACAGCAGCGTTACCCCCATCACGGCCGCCAGCAACGGCGGCACCACCACCGACAGCAGCCCCCAGGACACGCCCGCGAGCCCAGCCAGGCCTGAGCGCGGGATCGCCCGGCTGCGCGAGACCGAGGTCTACCACCTGATGTCCCTGGTCGAGTCGGCCCTGTATGAGGCCGAGCACCTGGTCCGCGAGGTCCACGACAAGGCCCGGGACCGGTACCTCGACCACGACCAGCACCAGCGAGCCACTGAACGCGGATGAGCTCAGCCGCCTGCTGGGCGAGGCCTACCAGTGCACCACGCTGGCGACCACCTACATCGACAAGGCGGCCATGGGCCTGCTCGACCCCGGCGCCGACGACCCCGTTCTAACCCACTGGTGCCGGGCCTGGAGGGCGCCACCCTCCAGCCCGGCCAGCCACACCAAGCCCATCCCGAAGCCCATTCGAGAAAGAGGTGAGTGGCGTGTTTCACGCTACCAACCACGAGGCGGCCGGTCATGTGTAGGCCGTCGTGCTGCAACAACTCCGGCGGCCAGGGAGACTGGCATCGCCGCCGTTGCGCTCATCATCGGTGCCGCGCTGGTCGCGGCCAAGATCGGCCCCGATCGTGGCCAAGATCGTCCATGTCGTCCTGGACGTGATCCGCCTCGTCGCGCTGACCACTGGCCTGGTCGTGGCGCTGGCGGTCATCACCTGGGCGGCCATCGTCATCACCCGCTGGCAGCTTCGCCGCAGGGCGCTCGCGGCTGCCCGGACCCGGGTGGTCACCATGCCCGCCATCCGGGTTACAGCAGACCAAGCCAGCCGCCCGGCCGATTGCCTGGCCTGCGGTGGCACCGGCACGGTGCTGCGGGCCATCGGCGGTGGCCGGTATCAGCCGGGTGAGTGCCCGGTGTGTGAACCCATCCAGCGGGCGGGGTGATCACCGTGGCGAAGTCGTCGTCGGCGCGGAATCACCGCAATAACCCGTATGTGCTGGACCGGATGTTCGTCGCGGGTGCATCACAGCGCCGCCGGGACGTTGTTCCGGTTCCGCACCGAACTGGCCACCCTCACCGCCGCCACGGCTGGTGGCTGGGAACTGGCCAAGGCCATCACCGCTCACCGTGGGCGGTGGTCATCCTCATCGACCACGGCGACCGTGGTCACGGTGCTGCCGTGGACCCGCCGGTTCGTCATCCGGCGGGCCTGGTGTGTGCTGTCGCGGCACCGCATCCAGAAGGTCTGCTTCGAGACCCGGATGCACACCCGGTCCGGGCGGCTGCCCCTGGTGCTGCGCATCCACCCCACCCAGGTGGGGGAACGGGCGCTGATCTGGTGCCGCGCCGGGATCTGCGCGGCCGACTTCGAAGCCCACACGCCCGAGATCGCCGCCGCCTGTTACGCCCGGCAAGCCCGGGTGGAGGGCAACCAGCGGTGGGCGCAACTGGTCAACGTGGACATCGTGCGCCGCGACACCCTCGCCGCGCACCACGTCATCCCCTCCGGTGTCGCCCGGATGTCTCCCAAGTGGAGGCGGGCGTCATGACCACCGATGACCCGCTGCTCGCCGCGCTGGCCGATGCGGCACAGCGCAAGCAGCGGGCCGATCACGATATCCGGCTGCTGCTCGCCTACGCCCGCGAGCAGGTGCAGCCGCGCCCCTACCGGCTGGCCGACCTGGCCGACGCCGCGGGCATGTCCATCTCCGGTGTCCGCACCGCCTACACCAAGGCCGACATCGACCAAGCCGCCCGGCTGACCGGCGGCTCCCGCGGCCGTCACCTGCTGGCGGTCATCACCTCTTTGCTCATCGACGGGCGGAACGCCTGCCCGCGAGCATCACGGCACCGCTGCCTGACCAGGCACCCCGCCACTACCCGGGCCTGAGCGCCCGGCGCGGGACACCGCCTGCGCAGCCCGCCTCACACCAAACCTGATCAACCCATGCATGAAGGGAGTTGCTGGCATGCCAGCAAACGTCGAATCCATGTTCTCGGTCCGCCAGATGCCCTGGCACCAGGAAGGCATCATCCTGGCGACTACCCCGGGACCTGGGCCGAAGCCCGCAGCTCCTGGGACTACCCCGGCACCTGGGCCGAAGCCGGTCCTGGCCGGGCTGGACTGGGACCCGTCACCACCGACGTCTACGCCGCGCGTCGACCCCGACGGCACCCCGCACTACGAGCCGATCGAGGGCTGGAAGTCCATCTCCCGCTCCGACACCGGGACGGTCCTGTCGGTCAACAAGGACACCTACACCGTCATCGGCCACGGCGAGATGGGCGAGATCGTCGAAGCCGTCCTCGCCCAGCCCAACGTCCAATGGGAAACCGCCGGAGTCCTCGACGAGCGGCCGGGCCGTGTGGTGCCTGGCCCTGCTCGACGAACCGGTCGAGCTGCCCGGCGACGACTCAGCCCGACGCTGCCGTATCTGGCGATCACCAACCGGCACGACGGCACCGCCGCCTGCGCCCTGCGCGCCACCGCGGTCCGCATCGTGTGCGCCAACACCTTCCGCGCCGCCGAACTCGAAGGCGAGCGGACCGGCGCCACCTTCTCCTTCATCCACAAATCCTCCTGGCGCGACCCGCATCGACGAAGCCCGCCAGGCCGTCACCGGCGCCCGCACCGAGATGCGCCGCTACACCGAACTCGCCCACGAACTGCTGGGCATCCCGGTCACCCCGAGGCAGCGGGAACTGTTCGTCACCGAGTTCATCCCCATGCCACCCGCCGGTCTGGTCACCGACCGGGTGGCCCGCAACGTCGAGGAAGCCCGCCAGGCCCTGCGGCTGATCTTCGAATCGAAGACCACCGAACAGGTCGCGGGCACCGCCTACGGGCTGATGCAAGCCGCGGGCGAATACCTCGACCACGTCCGCACCGCCCGGTCCTGGGAGACCCGGCTCAACCGGACCCTGATCCGGCCCGAGCCGCTCAAGCACCGGGCCCTGTCGCTGATCCGCGAAGTCGTCTCAGCGGCATGACAGCGCGCGGGGTGCCCCTGGAAGCGCAAGCCCGGGGCACCCCGCCACCACCTGCAATTCGGAAGGAGAACCAGCCATGAACCTGATCAGCACGTCCTGGTCGTGCGCCCGCTGCGGCGCCGCGTTCATCTGCACCCCGCCCGAGCACGGGCTGTGCGACCAGTGCCTGACCGACCTGGAAGCGCTCGCCCGGCTGGCACCGATCGCCAACCAGCCCTGCCCGCTGTGCGGCGGCCCGGTGTGCGCCGACTGCGGCAAAGCGCTCATCGCCCTGCCGTCCCCGTCCCTGCCCATGACCGTCCACATGGTCTGGCCGCAGCCCGCCGAGGAGGTGAGCGGCGATGACGGCTGACACGCATCCCGGTCGCGCCGCTGTCGATCTGGGAACCCGGTCCACCTGGGCACCGACGAACTGGGCCGCCGGGTCGAGGTCACCCTCGCCGAGCGGAACATGCTCATCGGCGGCGAACCCGGCGGCGGCAAATCCGTCGCCCTCCAGCTGATCGTCGCCCACGGCGCCCTGTCCCCCGACTGCCGCCTGATCCTGGTCGACGGCAAACGGGTCGAACTCGGGCCTGTGGCGCGACTGCGCCGAACGGTTCATCGGCCCCTCCATCGACGACGCGATCGACACCCTGCACTGGCTGCAGGACCAGATCGACGAGCGCACCGACTGGCTGCTGGACCACAAGATGCGCAAGATCACCCCCGACCTGGGCTGGCCGGTCTACCTGATGCCCGATCGACGAGGTCGCCTACTACTCCGCCACCGTCGGCACCACCGCCCAGCAGAAGGAGTTCAACGCCTGCAACCGCGACATCGTCGCCCGCGGCCGGGCACCGGGCATCATCCCCGTCGAGGCCACCCAGCGGCCCTCGGCCGACATCATCCCCACCTCGCCTGCGGGACCTGTTCGGGTACCGGTGGGCGTTCCGCTGCTCCACCGAAGCCATCCTCCGACACCATCCTGGGCCACGGCTGGGCCAACGCCGGGCTACTCGGCCACCGAGATCGACCCGCAAGCCCGCGGGGTGTCCTGGCTGCGCGCCGAGGACGGCATCCCCCGCCGGGTCAAGGCCGCCTACCTCACCGATGAGCAGATCATCGACCTGGCCGCCTGGGCCGCCCAGGCCCGCGCCACCCACCACGCCAGCCGACCACGCCACGCCAGCCGACGGCAAGGTGGTCCGGCTGCGCCGGGACGGTGATGCCGCATGACCGCCCGCTACACACGGGGACTGCTGCCCCGCCTGCGGCAGCCACCAGGTCATCCCCTACGCCGTCCTGGTCGGCGGCAGCGAGGAGTACGGCTACCAGTGCCTGGCCTGCGAGGTCATGTGGCCCGTCCTGACCTACCCGGCGCCGAGCGCCGCTGACCCGGCAGGCCGCAAGCGAGCCCGGCGGCATGAGCAGCCCGGCGCTGGCCCTGATCCCCGTCCTGCCCGCCAGCACGGGGACCGGGGCGACCACCGGGCAGCCCAGCCCACCAGGCCACCGCAATCACGCTGTGCGTGAGAACACGGATGGAAACAAGAAGAGCGGGGAACCGGGGCGCTTCGCGGGCCTTGCCTGGGCCGGGGGCGCCCCTGCTTCCCCCTCTTCTTCCACCCGCCCCGCCGCCCGCCAGCACCGGCCAGGGGCCGCCCATGAGCACCCCGGCACTGGCCCTGGCCCCGGTCCTGGTCGATGACCGGCCACGGCCGGGAGCGGGCACCCGGACCCTCGACGCCGAGCTGCTGGAGCGCGCCACCCGCGACGACTACCAGCACTGGCTGTCCACCGCCCTGGCCGCAGGTGGGTGCGTCCGCCCGATCCGGCTGCGCGGCACCGTCCGCGACATCGACACCGCCACCGGGGAGATCCTCCGCGACCTGGACACCGAGCGACCTGCCGGACAAGGCGATCTACGTCCCGTGCGGGGACCGGCGCGCCTCGGTCTGCCCGCCGTGCGCCGAGACCTACCGGGCCGACACCTACCAGCTCATCCGCGCCGGGCTCGCCGGCGGCAAAGGCGTCCCCGAGTCGGTCGCCATCCACCCGTGCGTGTTCGCCACCTTCACCGCCCCCTCCTTCGGCCCCGTCCACACCCGCGTCATCACCCCCGGCGGCAAGGTCGCCCGCTGCCGGCCCCGGCGCAAGGCCAGCTACTGCCCGCACGGGCGGCGGCTCTCCTGCGGCCAGCGGCACAAGGAAGACGACGCCTGCCTGGGCAAGCCGCTGTGCCCGGACTGCTACGACTACCACGCCGCGGTCGTGTGGAACGCCCACGCCCCCGAGCTGTGGCGCCGCACCGTCATCGGCATCCGCCGCCGCCTCGACAAGCTCGCCAAGGCCCACGGCGTCCGGGTCAAGCTGTCCTACGCCAAGGTCGCCGAGTTCCAGCGCCGCGGCCTGATCCACTTCCACGCCATCTTCCGCCTCGACGGCCACGACCCCGCCCACCCCGAACGCACCGTCCCGCCCCACCCGGCGCTCACCGCCGACGTGCTGGCCGACGTCATCCGGCAGGCCGCCAGCGTGACCTGGTTCGCCACCGTCCCCCACCCGGCCAAGCCGAAAGGCTGGGACATCACCTGGGGCGCCCAGGTCGACCCCCGCGTCGTCCGGCTCACCGACGACGGCGAGATCACCGACGTCGCGGTCGCCTCCTACCTGGCCAAATACGCCACCAAATCCACCGAGCCGGTCGGCGTCCTGCCCGCGCAGATCACCCCGGCCAACGCCCCCGCCTACGCCAACCCGGCGCACCCACCAGGGACGGCTGATCGCCGCCTGCCTCAAGCTCGGCAGCCACCCGCACGAGGACTTCAAGGCCCTGCGCCGCTGGGCGCACATGCTCGGCTACCGCGGCCACTTCGCCACCAAAAGCCGCCGCTACTCCACCACCATGCGCGCCCTCCGCGCCGCCCGCCGCGACTGGCAACGCCGCCAGCACCCCCAGCCCCCAGCGCCACGGCGACAAGACCGTCATCACCCTCACCGACCTGCAATGGGCCGGACGCGGCTGGCGCACCACCGGAGACGCCCTCCTCGCTCTCTCCGCCGCCGCTCGCGCCCGCGAGCACCGGCGCATCGCCCGCGAAGAAGCATCCGTCGCCTGACTCAGAGGAAGGAGAACATGATCACTATGAGCACGGCCATGACCCGCAAGTGGTATTCGACTGCCGAGGCCGCGCGAGATGCTCGGCTATGGGCTCACCAAGACCAAGTTTCTCGTCCTCTCCGGGCAGATCCGTTCGGTCAAAGACGGCGGGCACCGCAAGATCTTGCCGGAATGGATTGATGACTACATCCGCCGCGTTGTTGAGGAACAAGCCGCATGAGCCGGGGACGCGGGCGTGGCAACGGCGAAGGCTCCCTGTACCCCGTCCCTGGCGGCTGGCGCGGCTATGCCTGGGTCACAGGCCCGGACGGAATCCGGCGCCGCAAGTACGTCAAAGCCACGACCTACGAAGCCGCCCAAGCCGCATGGATCAAGCTGCGCGAGGAAGCCAGCCGCGGACCCGTCGCTTCCGATGTGCCAAGCCTGGCCGAGTTTCTCCACTACTGGTTGCGGGAGATCGTGAAGCCGAACCTCGCGCCCAAGACCTGCGAGAAGTACGAGCTGTTCTCCCGGCTCCATATCATTCCTCACCTCGGCGCTAAGCGACTGGACAGGCTCCAGGTCAGAGACATCAGGCAGTGGCTGAACAAGCTCAGCCGCATCTGCCAGTGCTGCGCCCAGGGCAAGGACGCGACCCGGCCAGCAGACCGACGCCGATGCTGCGCTGTCGGTCAGTGCTGCCACGAGACTCTTTCTGCCGTATAGCCGCACGGATGCCCGCAACGTGTTGCGGGCTGCGCTCACCTGCGCGGTTGAGGAGCAGATCATCACCCGCAACACGGCGGCTGTGCCCCGGCTGCCCTGCCCGTCGCGAACCAAGGCGCAAGCGCCGGTCCTGGACCGTCGATGAAGCCCGCCGGTTCCTCGAATCTGCCCGCCGCGATGGTGACCGCTGTACGCGGCTTACGTTCTGATCCTGGTCCTCGGCCTGCGCAAGGGCGAAGTACTCGGGCTGACCTGGGAACGGGTCGACCTCGACGCCGGGCGAGCTGTACATCGGCGAGCAGCTCCAGCGAGTCGGCCGCCAGCTCTTGCGCCGCGAGACCAAGACCGAGGGATCTGAGGCACCACTCCCCCTGCCTGACCTGTGCGTCACCGCGCTCAAGCTCCGCAGCCAACAGCAGGACACCGACCGTGACCAGGCCGACGATGCCTGGATCGACACCGGCCTGGTGTTCACCACCCGCCACGGCACGCCGATCGAGCCGCGCAACTTCAACCGCAGCTTCGACCGCCGCATCACCAAGGCGAATGTCCCCAGGATCACCGTGCACGACGCGCGCCGGACGTGCGGGTCACTGCTGGCCGCTCTCGACGTACACCCCCGAGTCGCCATGCAGATCCTGCGGCACAGCAAGATCGCCCTCACGATGGAGATCTACACCGAGGTGCCCTCGGCGGCTACCCGCGCCGCGCTCAAGAAGCTCGGCCGGTGGCTCGGGCAAGTGAACACCCACTGCTGCACTTTGCTGCTGCACCATGATCGAGAAGGCCGGTCCCGTGGATCGGAACCGGCCTCTGACCTGGGAGCCCCCTTACGGAATCGAACCGTAGACCTTCTCCTTACCATGGAGACGCTCTGCCGACTGAGCTAAGGGGGCGGGCATTAAGTTGTCTGACCTGGCGGTTCGTGCCTCGCGCCGCGAACCGCAAGGGCTGTTCAGCGGTAGTACAAGGGCCTCGCACGACCGACCTAGGAGAGCTTAGCGTGTCGCTGGTGTCCTCGCGCCGCGCCCCGTAGGCACACGACCTGCCATCCCGTGCCAGTCGCGCCCGCCTGCGCCCACCGCAGTCTCTCGCGGAGACGCCCGAGCCTGAGCCGGAACCCCGAGTCAGGGACCGGTGATGGTTCGCCCTAGCGCTCGCTCCCGGCCAGCTAGCGCTGATCATCTCCGTCAGGTCACGGCGATGCTAGCGCGGTGAACGCGGCTTGCACCCGGGGCCACCAGGCAGACATCGGGTCGATGACTTCGAAGTGCCCGGAGCCGGGCAGCTCATCCAACTCCGCGTCATCGCCAGCGGCCCGGGCCCTGGCGAGATAGTCGCGGCTCATGCCACACGGCACCCGGTCGTCGGCGGAACCGTGGACCAGGCGCACCGGGCAGCCCACCGGCAGAAGCTGCATCGGATCGGCCAGGCGATACCGGTCCGGGTGCCGGCCAGGACCACCGCCGAGCAGCGCACCGGCCGCGTCCTGGCCGAGCCGGAGAGCATGACAGGCCACCATGTCGCTGACGGCGGCGAGCGCTACCACTCCGCGTACGTGCATCTCGGGCGCGTACCAGCTCGCATCCGGCGGAAGCCGGTGCCGGGACGCCGCCCACAACGCCAGGTGCCCGCCGGCCGAATGCCCGGCAAGCAGCACGGGCCCCTCGCTGATCAGCTGAGCGCCGGCGGCCTCCCTGACAAGCGCTGGCAGTGTGTCCACGGCGGCGGCGACGTCGTCGAACGTGCCGGGCCAGCCGCCGCCTCGCTGACCAGTGCGGCGGAACTCCGGCACGCACACCGCAAACCCTGCGGATGCGAGGGCCGTCGCGAGCGGACCGGTGTGTGCCCGGTCGTAGGCGACCCGCCAGAACCCTCCGTGCAGGAACAACACCAATGGCCGCGGGCCCGGAGCCGCAACACCAGCCGTGCGCGGACGCGGCAGGCGCACGTCCGCGACCTGCTCCGGCCCCGGCCCATAGGAGATCACCAGGTCGGGTGGCGGCGCCGGTCTGGACAACACGTCACCGGATGTCAACGAGCCTTCACATCCTCAGTTTCGGCCCGGCCCCCGGCTCCGTCGCCCGCCAAACCGGATCCGAATGAAACCCACCGCGCCCCAGCCGACTCTTGCGCACGCCAAGCCACAGCGATCCTGGCATGCCTGCCCAGGTCAGACCATGTTTCTGTCATGAAAGTGTATTTTCTCCGCCGGACAGGCAAACTGGAACCTGGGGATAGGGGGTGGTTTGAGGTGTCGAGTTACAGTGGCTGGGAATGCTTAGCGCGTTGAGAGCCAAGCAAGGCAATTGCGAGTATCCCCGAACGATGGTGACGAGAGCGCGACGATGACCAAGCGGCTGGTTTTGACTCCAGCGGTTGGCCTGTTTGCCGGGCTTTCCGTGGTTTCCTACGGAGCGGTGAGCATGATGCTCACCGGTGTGCACGGTACTCGCCAGGCGAGTTCGAATCCTTGCACGTCCGCTGGCCCGGCGAGTTCCTCACCCTCCGCCGCCACCAAGGCGCTGACGCGCCCGGCAGCCCACGCGGGTGCGCGGTCGCAGCACCCCGCGGGTATGCCGGTGCTGCTCGCCTACACCGTCAGCCAGTCCACGACGCCGCTGCCGAGTTCCCAGCCGAGCCCAAGTGCGAGCGCGCCGTCGCTGCCCCAGCCCAGCCCCGGCTCATCGGCCGGGCCCGCGCCGGGCGGGCTGCCGCAGCCCGCCCCGGCCAAGAGCAGCGCGAAGCAGCTCACCCCGGGCGGAACGCTGAAGTCACCGAACAGCACCCCGACAGCGACAGCGACGCCAACGCCTACCACCTCGCCCACGCCGACGACCACCCCGACGACTGCCCCGCCACCGGGGATGCTGTGCATGAAGTTGCAGACGCTCAACGGCGTCAGCGCGGTGGATCCGGGCACGAAGGTCCGGTACGCCATCTGGGTCTGGCTCACCAGCGGCAGCGGCAACGTCAAGGTCACGCTGTCGACGAAGCCGCAGAGCGTGACCTCGGCGTTCTCCGTCTGCGCGACGACGGGCACGACCAAGTGCACCACGAGCCTCAGTGCTGGGGCGAAGCCCGAACTGCAGGCGAAAGTGGCCGCGCCCAACCGGCCGACCAAACGCTTCATACTGACCGCCACCGCGACCTCGTCGCAGGCGTCGAACTCGGCGACGGCCTCGGCCACGGTGGACATCAAGCCGAAGAACCCGAGTCCCACCTCGTCGCCGACGCCGAACGCGGGCGACGGCGGGACGCTGCCCCCGGCGGACGGCCTGCCCAGCGGAACCACAATCCCGGGCCTGGGGGTCCAGCCGAGCGGTGACCTTGGCTCGGCCTTCCCGCAGGTGTCCCCCTCGCCGTCGGCCTCGGCGGGGGCGGCATCACAGCACGGGCATCAGACCCGGACGGTCGACCTATCGGCGGGCCTGCCCTTGGACGTGCGGCTCATCGGCGGGCAGGTCATCGGTCTGGCGGTGCTGGCCGCCGCGGTCACGATCGCGGTCGCCCGGCTGTCCCTGCGCAGGCAGCCAGCCAAGCACGGCGATGACGGCGCGGGTTCCTGACGCGCTTACCGTCGCTTGCTGTCTGGCCCGCTCCGGCTTCCCCGGCGCATCCGATTACATGCACTACGCTCTCCGCCGCTAACCGCGTCCCGGCGCGCACCGAAGGACCTGGCCAGACACCATGCGGTACGCCCCGGCGCGCACTGTATTCCGCCGGGCCAGCGTGCTACCTGGCCAGCCACTGTCCCATGCGCGCTACGCCGGTGCTAGGTGCGCCCCGTCGGGCCAGCGTGCTACGTGGCTGGCCGCTCCACCGAGGGCCTGATCGCGCGCATCTGCGCCGCAAGCTGGGACAGTCCCATGGTCGGTGAGGCCACGACCCCGAACGTGTCACCGTCCGCCCAGGTGCACAGCGCCACGCTGCCCGCCGCGCTGCCCCGGGCGTCCACGCAGGCAGCCTGCCCGCCCAAAGATCCGGGGCTGGTGGCCGCCGCCCCCTTGAACTGGGCGGTGAAGCTGGAGACGAACCCGGCGGGTGACTCACCTGCCAGGTTCCCGCCGATGAACAGGAAGATCTGCGGCGGCGCGGTGCCGGACACCCCCGCGCTGTTCTCGTAGACGGCGGAAACCACGTGGCTGGCCTGCCCGGCGCTCTTGGCGATGACCTGCTGCTGGAGCGCCCTGGCGTTCATCTGCTGCTCCAGTTGCGGCCTGCGCACGTAGGACCCGAGACGGGAAGGCGCGACCAGTACGTGGGACCGGGTGCTCCCCCGCGACACGAACTTCAGCGCGGCCACCGCCCCGGCCACGACGAGGACGATCGCCAGCACGGCCAGCAGCAAGGTGCGGACCCGCCGCCGGCTGGCCCTGGCACCGGACCGGGTAGACCGCGAACCGCGGCCGGGCCGGTCGTCCGTCTCGGCCGGGTCAAGGACGACGTGCTGATCCGCGGCCCGGCGGCGCGACATTCTCCCGCCGGCCCGGGTTCCGTCCTGCTCCCCGAAGTCACGTGGCGCCGCGAAGCCAGCGTCCTGCTGCCCGGTCGCTGCTTCGTCCCAGCCGGGGGCGCGGCGCCGGCCGACGGACCGGCCTGCGCCCGGGCGGCTGTCGGCCTCGTCGCGGCCCGGAGGCGCGTCCCGGCGGCGCGGCGAGCCACGCCGCGGCGGCGCGTCCTGGCCAGGCGCCATGCCACGGCCCGGTGCCGCGCCCCGGCCGGGAGCTATGTCGCGGCCCGGGGGCGCGGCGCGATCCAGCACGCCATCACGGCCCAGCGGGGCCGCACGGTCCGGTGCGGGCGACTCGGGCCGGCCGCGGCGACCGCGGCGCGCACCCTCGCCTCCCGCCAGCGCTTCCGCCGGGCGCCCCTCATCAGGCCTGGAGCGGGAACCGTGGCGGCCGCCGCGCCGCCCGGCGGCCTGGTGCTCGCGCGAACCGCCCGGCAGCGGGTCGGAGCCCGGCTCGGCGCGCCTGCGGCCCGGCCTTGCGACGTCCGGCGCGCTGGGCGGCCCGCCGCGGCCGTTCCAGTCGGAGGCTTGCCCGCCCGGACCGGATTCGCCGCCTGGCCGTGCCGTTCTTCCCGGAGGCCACGGAGTCCCGGGCGGCGCCGGGCGAGGACCGCGTGCAGCATCCGGCCGTGCCAGGCTGTCGGTGCCCGGCCCGCCCCGTGCCTCCGGTGGGCGGTCAGGCCAGGGCCGCGGCCCGAACCTGGGGTCGGAGCGCGGGCCGAACCTGGCATCCGGGCCGCGACCGGCGCGGGAGTCGGCTCCTGGCCGGCCACCCGGCCCGGCGCCGGGACCCAGGCCGGTCCGTGAGCCAAAACCTTGATCGCCATGTCTGGGCCGCCGCGTGCCCACGAAGTCTTCGGGGGCCTGCGGGCCGGGCGGGGCGGAGAGTGGCATGCCGGGCGCCGAACCATTGCCCGGTGCCCGCACCCGTCCAGGACCAGTTTCCGTGCCAGCACCAGCACCGGGCCCGCCGCCCGATGAAAGCCCGCCGCGCGGATCGCTGCCGCCGCCCCGGCGCGACCCAGGACCCGGAACCTCGCGCGGATCGGAACCGGGACCGCCGCGCGGGCCCGCGCTAGAACCCCGCCGCGGGTCGGCACTCCGAACGCCGAGCGGACCGAAGCCAGCGTCCAGGCTGGTGTCCGTCACGCTGCGCGCGCGTGTATCGGGAATGTCGCGCTGGCCGGCGGCAGAATCCGGGCGCGGGCCGACGCCGGGGACCCGGCGTGGATCAGCACCGGGATCCTGGCGCGGGCCGGGGCCAAGGCGAGGGTCCATGCCCGGGCCTGCGCCCGGAACGGAACGGCCTGCCGCACGCGGATCCATACGTGGATCGCGGGACTGGCTCAGCCTTGGGTCCAGGCCGGCCCCGCCCGCGGCCCGCGCGCCGCCGCCGAAGCGTGGATCACCACCGTTACGTGGATCGCCGGGACGCGGGTCACCGAAGCGTGGATCTCCAGGACGCGTGCCGCCGTTCCGCCACGAATCGGAGCCAGGCCCAAGGTCACCGCGGCCGTCCGTCTGATACCGCCCGTCAGGGCCGGCCCGCCCATCCAGGGCAGGATCCTGATCGGTGCCGGAGCCGGGCGGGCGCCAGCGCGGGTCCCGAGAGGGCCCAGAACCGCTGTCGCTCATGCTCCCTCTCCAGTCCCCGGACGCCTCATTGGCTGCCGCCGCGACCCGTTGGAAGTCACTCCATCATGAAGCACCAGCGCAGGCCCCGCCCCCCTTTCGCCCCGGCAGCCTCGCGGGCCCGCCATCCGCCGACACCGTCCAGGCCGAACGCACAAGGCTTTCGCGGCCAAGCGGCCATGCCCCTCGACACGCCCCGTGAACGTGGCGCGACGAAGGCGTGCGAGGAGAGGTGCGCGGCGCCCTCTTGACGTCCATCGTGAGACGTCTAGCATGGCAGTATTCTGCCGACGGTATACAATCTGGGGAAGTGGCCTGTGTACCACGAACTCACGGTCTGGTCCCGCGGAATCATCATGGACAAGGAGGCGCGCGACGTCTCCTCATGTGTCGCGACGGCGGCCCGCGCCCTCGGTTTCCACGCCGACAACGTCAGTGACTACGTAGACGACCCGGACCGGACGAACTGCCTGGTCCGCCGGTACGCACGGTTCGGCGACTCGCCGATCGTGGACCGCTTCGTGTACGAGAACCCACGCCCGGACTGGGTGGTGCTGGTCGAGGAGACGATCATCAAGGCGGTCAACTTCCTCCGCGGCACGCCCGAGCACAGCGGCGTCCTCGTGGTCAACTCCACGCGCGACCCTGAGTACCTGCTGAAGTTCCTGCCCGAGGAGATGAAGGCCAAGCTGGCCAAGTTCGTCGTGGTGGACGCGGTCGGCCTGGCCGAACAGCGCGGCAGCAGCCCGTGGATGTTCGTGCGCAATCTCTCCGAGCTTGCCCTCGACCGGATGTCCACCGAGGGCGCGGAGGAGCGGCTCGCGATCGGAATGGGCATCGCCGCGCCGCTCATCGGGGCGCTGGTAGCCGCCACCGGCGAACTGCCCGTGGACGCCGTCGCCGACGTGGTCGCCGACCGCGACGCGATGCTGCGCGGCGTGGCACACCACACCGTCATCGAGTTCGCCCCCGCCGCACCCACACCCGGGGAAGCCGAGAAGCCAGAGATCACGCAGCCGGACGGAACCGCACCGACCGCCGCTCACGCGACCCGCTGACCGCGCTGTGTTGACCTCGACCCCACCACCCCGCCCAAGTTGGCCCGGACCCCACCGCCCCGCCCACGCCGAGGAGTTCTCATGTCCGTACGCGGCACCCGGATTCCGCCGCATCTGCAGCTCCCCATCGCGGGAGTGACTCCCCCGCCGACGGAAAAGGAAGGCCAGCGGCTGTTCCCGACCGGCAACTTCCGGTTCTACCGCCCGGTCTACCGGGACAAGACGCCGCCGTGTAACAACGCCTGCCCGACCGGCGAACAGATCCAGAAGTACCTGGACTACGTCAAGCACGAGCGCTTCCTCGACGGGTACCTCACGATCCTCGAGGACAACCCGATGCCCTCGGTCACCGGGCGGGTCTGCTACCACCCGTGCGAGACCGCGTGCAACCGCGGCGAACACGACGAGCCGATCGGCATCCGCAGCGTGGAGCGTTTTCTCGGCGACTACGGGCTCGCGCTGCCCGAGAACCCGATCGCCGCTGACCTGCCCGCCCCGAACGGCACCACCGTGGCGATCGTCGGCTCCGGGCCCGCCGGCCTGGCCTGCGCGTACCACCTGCGGCGGCGCGGCTACTCCTCGGTGATCTTCGAAGCGCTGGAGAAGCCGGGCGGGATGCTGCGGGCCGGCATTCCGCACTGGCACCTGCCGGAGGAGATCCTGGACGCCGAGATCGCCAAGCTGCTCTCGCTCGGCGGCATCGAGATCCGCTGCGGCGTCCGCGCGGGCGAGGACGTCAGCTGGGAGGAGCTGCGCGGTTACCCGGCCGCGTTCCTGGCGCTCGGCCAGGACGTGGGCCGCCCGGCTCCCGGTGGACGGCATCGGATCCCGTGGGGTGGTCGGCGCCCTGGAGTTCCTCCGCGAGGCCGGCCTGGGGCGCCCGGTCACGGTGGGCAGCCAGGTGCTGGTGATCGGCGGCGGCAACACCGCATCGGACGCAGCCAGATCAGCGATCAGGCTGGGCGGCGGCCACGCGACGATCGTTTCGCTGGAATCTGAAACAGAACTGCTCATCGTTCCAGAGGACCTGGAGCAGGCGCGGGACGAGGGAGTCGCGTTCGCCCCGAACACCTCGCTGGTCCGGGTGCTGGCTTCCGATGGCCACGTCACCGGGGCGGTGCTGTGCGACGCCACGCTGGCCAAGGACGAGAGCGGGGCCGTGGCGCCGCGGCTGGTGCCGGGCACCGAGCGGGAGGTGGCCTGCGACACCATCATGATCGCGATCGGCCAGCTGCAGCAGCTCGCCTGGCTGCCCGAATACCTCGGCGAGCACGGAGTGATCACCGCCGACGAGCATGGCCGGGTGGAGGGCAACGTGTTCGTCGGCGGCGACGTGATGCGCGGGCCGTCCATGGTGGTGGACGCGCTCGGCGACGGGAAGCGGGCGGCGCGCGACATCGACCGGCTGCTCACCGCCCAGGCCCTGGAGCCCGAGCCGGACGTCGAGATCATGCCGTACCAGGGACTGAACCCCGCGTACTTCCGGCACGCCCCGCGGATCCCGATTCCGCTGACCCCGCCGGAGCAGCGCCGCGCGAGCCAGAAGGTCGAGGTCACCCTCGCCTACAGCCAGGAGGAGGCGGTCGCGGAGTCCGACCGGTGCATGAGCTGCGGGGTGTGCAACGGCTGCGACAACTGCTACATCGTCTGCCCGGACGTAAGCGTGCTGCGCGACGCCAGGGAGAACGGGCACTACTCGATCCGCACCACGTACTGCAAGGGCTGCCTGGTCTGCGTGCAGGAATGCCCGACCGGCTGCCTGGAGAAGGTGCCGGAACTCGACTTCGACGACCCGGCCGACGTGGTCCGGATGGAGACCGCGTTCGCGCCCTACGACGGGGCGCACGCCGAGCAGTCGGCCTTCACCAAGCAGCTCATCGAGGAGACCATCGCCGAGTACGACGCCGCGCGCGCCAGCGCTGGCGGCAACGGCAAGACCGCTTTCACACCGAACGGAGACTCCGGGGTGAGGTCATGACCACCGTTCATGTGGAGGGCGCCTGGGCGCCCGAACCTGACTACGGCCCGGGCAGCAGGACCCCCGACGGGATCGAGATGCTCGCCGGCCTGGCCGGCACCCGTAAGCGGCTGAACGGGTGCGCGGCGGCGGCCTACGCCGCGATGTACGCCAACGTGGACGTGATCACGGCGTACCCGATCCGCCCGTACACCGCGATCATGATGAACCTGTCGCAGTTCATCGCCGACGGGCTCCTCGACGCTGAGTACATCGTGGCTGACGGGGAGCACTCCCAGCTCTCGGCCGCGTTCGGCGCCGGGTCGTGCGGGGCGCGCGCGTTCACCGGGTCCTCCGGCGTGGGCGTGACCTATGCCTACGAGATGTACTCGATCATCTCCGGGGCCCGCATTCCCATTCACATGTCGATCGCCGACCGCACCCTGGACCCGCCGGGCGACTTCGGCTCCGAGCACACCGACGCGCTGTGCACCCGGGACATGGGCTGGCTGATGGGCTGGGCGGCGACCCCGCAAGAGGTGTTCGACAAGACGCTGATCGGCATGGCGATCGGCGAGGACCCCCGGGTGCTGCTGCCGCAGATGGTGGTGCAGGACGGGTACTTCGTGTCGCACATCGCCGGCGAGGTGGAGATGCCGTCCGCCGCGCAGGTGGACGCCTACCTGCCGCCGTACCGGCTGCCGTTCCCGCTGGACCCGCGGCATCCGGTGTCGCACGGCCCGCAGATCCACCCCTCGCAGGGACCGCCGCTGCAGCTCGAACGGGCCCGGGCGATGGAGGACGCGATCCCGGTGATCCGGCAGAAGACCGACGAGTTCGGGCGCGCATTCGGCCGGCATTACGCCCACTTCGTCGAGGAGTACATGCTGGACGACGCCGACATCGCCATCGTCATCTCCGGCGGGCACGCGGTCACCTGCCGGGCGGCGATCCGGCTGCTGCGCGAGCGCGGGATCAAGGCCGGGATGGCCCGGCTGATGTGGATCCGGCCGTTCCCCAGCGACGACCTGCGGGCGGCACTGCGCGGCGTCAAGGCCGTCGGGGTGGTGGAGACCAACCTCGGCCTCGGCGGCTCCACCTACGGGGGCATCCTCGCCCCGGACGTGACCACCGCCCTGTACCACGCGGAGAACCGCCCGCTGGTGACCTCGTTCATGGCCGGGCTCGGCGGCGAGACCGTGCCCGCGGCCGAGTTCGACTGGATGGCCGGCAAGCTCACCCAGGCGATCGAGCGCGGCGCGGTCGAGAAGCCCGCGCACTGGGTCGGGTTCGAGGAATGAGCAGCACTCGGGGCCCACGCCCCCACTTCCATGATCCTGAAGACTTTTCAGTTCTATTCACCGAAAAGTCTTCAGGATCAAGAACAGCTCACGCAGGAGGAGCCCGCTAATGGCCAAGGAAGTTATCCGCCAGTTCCTCCCGCTGCTGGAGGAGGAGGGCCGGGGTGCCGCCACCGAAGACTCCGCGGGCCGCGACCGCCACTACCTGCCCGACACCCCGGAGGAAGACCCCTATCAGGCCGGCCACCGCACCTGCGCCGGCTGCGGGCCCGCGATCGAGTACCGCTGGGTGCTCAAGGCGGCCGGCCAGGACACCGTGGTGGCCGGGCCCACCGGCTGCATGTACGTGGCCAACTCGACCTACCTGTGCACGCCGTACACGGTGCCGTGGGCGCACACGCCCATCGCCAGCGGCGGGTCGTTCACCTCGGGCATGGCCGCCGGCTACGAGGCACTGATCAGGAAGGGCCGTCACCCGGGCCCGTACCCGAACATCATCACGATGTCGGGCGACGGCAGCGCCTCGGACATCGGGCTCGGCCCGATCTCCGGCGCCCTGTACCGCAACCACGACGCCCTGTTCATCTGCTATGACAACGAGTGCTACGCCAACACCGGCATCCAGGTCTCCCCGACCACGCCGTACGGCAGCATGACCACGTTCACGCCGTTCGGCAAGGCGATACCCGAGGGGACCAGGCTGCCACCGAAGAACCTGGCCAGGATGATGGCCGAGGGGCACCCGCACTGCTACGTGGCCACCGCGACGGTCGGCTACCCGGTGGACCTGATCAACAAGACCCGCAAGGGGCTCAACCACCGTGGCGCGGCGTTCATGCACTGCTTCACGCCGTGCCAGAAGGGCTGGGTCTACCAGACCTCGATGACCGTGGAGATCGGCCGGCGGGTCGTGGAAGCGGGCCTGTTCCCGGTCTGGGAGTACGACCCGGCCGAGCGCAAGTACCACTACTTCCACCCGCCGGTGCAGCGCCCGGTCACCGACTACCTGGCCATGCAGGGCCGGTTCGGGCACATGCTTGCCGAGCACATCGCAACCGTCCAGCAGCAGGCCAACCGCAACTGGGAAACGATCGGCATGGACGTGCCCGCGCAACTGCGCGCGGGCGAGGATCCCGAGCACCACAAGCGGATGCGCGAGGAGAGCTACTCCATGCCGCTCAACCGTGGCGTCGGCGCCTAGCACCGCCGCCGGTACCTACCGACACCAACGACGACCGGGGAGCCACCGCCCACAGACCAGCACCACCAGGGACGGCGATGTCCGCGCAATGGCAGATCCGCTTCGACAACGGCCACCAGCAGCGATACCTGCCCGACCGGCAGGCGCTGCTGCGCTATGTGCTTGCCGTGGGACCCAAGGCGGCCAGCCCGCGGTTCGAGGTGTTCCGCGAGTCGGACCCGATCGTGCTGGGCGACGGCTCGCCGGGCGGCCGCGCGTTCTCGCTGGTGGAGATCATCGACCTGGCCCGGCCCGGCGAGATCGAACGGCTGCGGGCGGAGTTGTCCGCGGCGGGCCAGCCGGGAGGGCAGCCATGACGGGCCCGGGCAACGGCAAAGGGCTGGAGCCGGGCTCGCGCACGATCATCCCGCTGATGGCAGGGGTGGCCCGGCCGCGCGGCGAACGGCGGGTGCTCATGCGCGAGGCGGTCGTCGAGGTGGTCGGCCATCTGGTGCTCAAGACGGTGCCCCCCGAGGAGCGCTCACCGCTCTTCGACCAGGCACGGGACCTGCTCAGCGAAGCGGGCTGGGGGCTCGACGAACTGTTCGAGGCGGCCCACGACGGACCGGCCCGGCGCGATCTTTTCCGGGTGCTCGGACTGGAGGAGTAAGGCCCGGCCCGTCGCGGCGGGGCCGAATCTGGAGGCAGACATGGCGGACCGGCAACCACACCGCAGCCACCGGATACCGCACGGCCTGGGCCAGGGATCCCGCGGGCCACCACACAAGGCGGATCAGGGACGCCACGCGGACACCTGCCAGCGACCAGCGCGACGCCCCTGCCCTCCCCGGCTGGGCCGCGGGTTACGACCCGCGACCAGTCAGCCGAGTCCTACGCGAACCCTCCGATCCGTCCCGCGGACCACCGGGACGGCTCCACGTACACCCGGCCCGGATTCGAGGGCCTGGGTTCTTCGCCCACTCGCGTCGCATACGAGAGGAATCGGTGGCGACCGATGGCCGCAGTTAGCGGAAGCGTAGCTTTCCAAGAAGTAACCAACTCAACCGGCCGGGTGTTCCGCGTCGGTGAAACCCCAAGAGACGTCCTCGGCTGGGGCCGCTGGGTCCCGATCATGGCGGCGTGGCTGGCCATGTGCCTGGCCGGCCTGCTCGAGTACACCTGGGGCGCGCTGAACGGCTCCCTGGCCAAGGTGCACGGCTGGGGCCCGGGACCGGTGTTCTGGGCGTTCTCGTTCTTCGTCATCTTCGAATCGTTCGTACAGATCTTCACCGGGATCCTGCGCAACCGCGGGATCGTCAACGTCCGGTGGGCCACGATCATCGGCGGCATCGTCTGCGGCGTCGTCGGGTACGGGATCCTGGCGCAGTCCACGTCGATCTGGGAGGCCTACCTCGGGTACGCCGTCCTCGGCGGCATCGGCTCCGGGATGGTGTACTCCAGTTGCATCAACATCGTGGCCAAGTGGTACCCGGAGAAGAAGGGCTGGCGGACCGGATTCGTCAACGGCGGCTGGGCCTACGGCGCCGTGCCGTTCATCTTCGCGATCGGCGCGGCCAGCAGCGGCGGCGGCTCCATCACGATGAGCCCAAGCACCCTCAAGCACTACATCTGGATCCAGGCGATCATCATGACGGTCGGCATCGTCGGCGCCGGGTTCTTCATGAAGGACCCGCCGAAGAACTGGTGGCCGAAGGAGATCGACCCGCTCAACTGGCAGAAGCACAGCACCCGGGACCTGCGGAACAACCCGCCCGCGCTGCGGCACTACAACCTGGGCCAGATGTGGCGCACCCCGCAGGCCAAATGGATCGGCATCCAGTACGCCCTCTATATCGGCTGCTCGCTGTTCGGCGTCGCGTACTACTACGGCTTCGCCCAGGCCGAAGGGCTCGGCACGGCGGCAGCGGTGGTCGGCTTCGCGGGCTTCTCGCTCGCAGACGGGCTATTCCGGCCGGTCTACGGGTACATCTCCGAGTTCATCGGCCGAAGAAGGACGATGATCTACGCATACTCGGGCAACGTGGTCTTCCAGTTGCTCGCGTTCTACGCGGGCACGGCCCACAACAAACCGCTGTTCGTCATCTGCGCGGTCATCTCCGGCGGCCTGTCCGGCGCCAACTTCCCGATGACCGCGGCGCTGGTGGCGGACTACTACGGCGAGACCAACAACGCGATCAACTACGGCTCGATCTACGCGTTCAAGGCGCTCGGCGGCAGCTTCGCCGGCGGCATCGCGGCGCTGATCATGACCGGCACCCTGTACGGGAACCCGAACTTCCACTGGGTGCGCGGCTTCTACTTCGGCGCGACGCTCGGCGCGCTGGCCGCGCTGACCGTCACCTTCCTGTGCAAGCGGCCGACCGAGGATCAGATGATCGCCGCGGTGCGCAAGGGGGAACAGAAGGAGGAGGCACGAGCCAGGCCGGCCATCGCCTGACCGGCATCGCTGGCCATGGTCGCGGACGGTCCCCCGGCGCACGCCGCCGGGGGAAGTCCGCGATCATGGGATACCGGCGGCTGGGCCACGGATCACGGCAACGGAGCGGCGATGACCGAGCGGTTCCCCTACGAACTGCGGCTGCCACTGGCCCCGTACCGGTTCGAGTGGCGGGACGAGGCCGCAGTGGATGCGAGCAAGCACGCCACGGACGCCTACTCCGAGGAGCGGTACACCCACGCCGACGGGACCACCACCGTGATCCGTGAGTACCGGTCGGACGGCACGTTCCACGTCATGTCGGACCGGGGCGAGATCGAGCTGATCGACAACGCCCAGGACCCCTACGCCACCGACCCGGTCAGCGTCGTCCGCCTCCCCTGACCCGGCGGCTCAGGTTCCTCGTGCCGCGCCGCTGCTTGCCGCGCTGCATTGGTGGTTATTGGCACCCAGCCACGATCCGGGCGGGTCTCGCGAGTACTCCAGGCTTGCTGATAAGGGTCAGCTAGTAGGTTAGGTTCGGCTCGGGGATTTCATTGGCCTATAGCGAGGTGTCCCGATGACCGGCGACCATTCCGGGGTGAGCCAGCAGCCACCGGACAAGATCGATGTCACGGTTCCGCATTCGGCCAGGATCTGGAACTACTGGCTGGGCGGCAAGGACAACTACGAGATCGACCGCAAGGTCGGTGACCAGGTCGCGGAGCTTTATCCAGGCATACGCGCGACGGCCAGGGCCTCCCGTGCCTTGCAAGTCCGGGTCATCCGGTACCTGGCGGCCGAAGCGGGGATCCGCCAGTTCCTTGACGTGGGCACCGGTCTGCCGACCGCGAACAACACCCACCAGGTGGCGCAGCAGATCGCGCCGGAGTCCCGGATCGTTTACGTGGACAACGACCCCATGGTGCTCGCCCACGCCCGGGCGCTGCTGACCAGCAGCCCCGAAGGCGCTACGGACTATGTCGACGCGGACCTGCACGACAGCGACCGCATCATGTCCGAGGCCGCCAGGACGCTGGACTTCACCCAGCCGATCGCGCTCATGCTGAACGGCATCATCGGCCACGTCGAGGACGACGACGAGGCGCGTGCGTGCGTACGCCGTCTCGTGGATGCCCTGCCACCCGGCAGCTACCTGGCCATGTCGGACGGAACGGACACGCAAAGGACCGCCGTGCGCTCCTCGGAGTTGTACAAGGACAGCGGCGCGATCCCCTACCACATGCGCAACCCCGCCGTATTCGTGAACTTCTTCGATGGCCTTGAGCTGGTCGATCCTGGGATCGTGCCCCGGCAGGACTGGCGCCCGGACTCCGGACCGCGAGCGGTGGCCTCCAGCCTCCCCAGCCTCGCCGGGGTCGCCCGCAAGCCGTCCTGACGGCGATCCGTAGCGGGCGGCGTCAGGCGGGCCGGTGGTAGGCGTTGCGGGTGCGCTCGACGTGGCCGCGGGCGACCTTGGCCGCCTGCTCGCCGTCGCCGGCCTCGATCGCCTCGACCATGGCCAGGTGCTCTGCGCACGACTCGTGTTCGCGCATCGGCGCCACCAGACGGTAGTACCAGCGCGCCCGGCGGCCGACGATCGCGCTCAGCTCGGCCAGGACCGCGTTTCCCCCGACCTCGGCCAGCGCGGCGTGGAAGCTGTTGTTCAGCGAGACGAAACGCTCGGTGTCGCCCGAGGCCACGGCGTTCTCACCGTCGCGGCAGATGGCCCGCAGCCGTGCGAGCTGGTCCGGTGTCACCGCGCGCGCCGCGAGCCGGGCGGTTTCCACCTCCAGCAGCTCCCGCACGTCCAGAAGCTGGTCCACCTCCTGATCGGTGGGCACGTGGACGAACGCGCCCTGATTGGGCCGCAGGTCGACCCAGCCCTCGGCCTCCAGCCGGTGCAGCGCCTCGCGCACGGGCTGGCGGCTCACCCCTAGCTGGCGCGCCAGCTCGGTCTCCACGAGGTGCTGCCCGGAGCTGAGCCGGCCCGCGATCACCAGCTCGACCAGGGCTTCGTAGACCGACTGGCGCAGTGGCACCGGCCGCTCCACCGGGCGGATCATCGATCTTCCTTCGCGAATCCGTCCCGCACGGTCATGTGCCACCCCCACCGCCCAGTCTCCCCCAGGCATTTAGGCTGTTGTATCCAAAATACTCCGGTCACGGAGCGTTGTGGAGGCAGGATAGGTGCCCCGTTCCGGAGCGGGCCGGTTACCGAAGCGACCTGCGGGGACCCCGGTCTTGGCTATGGCCTGGGGATGCAAGACGATAGCGGGATGACAACTAGCGTGCGGGGCGTCATCGCCCGAGCAAAGGGAGAACCGGTCGAGGTCACCACGGTGCTGGTGCCCGACCCCGGGCCGGGCGAGGCGCGGGTGCGCGTGCAGGCGTGCGGCGTCTGCCACACCGACCTGCACTACCGGGAGGGCGGCATCGGGGAGGACTTCCCCTACCTGCTTGGCCATGAGGCGGCCGGTGTGGTCGATGCCGTGGGTCCCGGGGTGACCGCCGTCGCCCCCGGCGACTTCGTCATCCTGAACTGGCGTGCGGTGTGCGGCCAGTGCCGTGCCTGCAAGCGGGGCCGCCCGTGGTACTGCTTTGCCACGCACAACGCCGCGCAGAAGATGACCCTGGAGGACGGCACCCCGCTGTCGCCCGCGCTGGGCATCGGTGCTTTCGTCGAGCAGACCCTGGTCGCCGCGGGCCAGTGCACCAAGGTCGACCCGGCGGTCCCGCCGGAGGTGGCCGGCCTGCTGGGCTGCGGTGTGATGGCGGGTCTCGGCGCGGCGCTCAACACCGGCGGGGTGAGCCGCGGCGACTCGGTGGCCGTGATCGGCTGCGGCGGCGTGGGCGACGCGGCGGTGCTGGGGGCGTACCTGGCCGGTGCGCACACGATCATCGCGGTCGACGTCGACCCGCGGAAGCTGGAGTGGGCACGCCAGTTCGGCGCCACCCACGTGATCAACTCGCGCGAGGCCGACCCGGTGGCCGAGATCCAGGCGCTCACCGGCGGCAACGGCGCCGACGTGGTGATCGAGGCGGTCGGCCGCCCGGACACCTACCGGCAGGCGTTCTACGCCAGGGACCTGGCCGGGGTGCTGGTCCAGGTCGGCGTGCCGACCCCCGACATGCGCATCGAACTGCCGCTGCTCGACCTGTTCGGCCGCGGTGGCGCGCTGAAGTCCTCCTGGTACGGCGACTGCCTGCCCGAACGTGACTTCCCCATGCTCACCGGGCTGTACCTGCAGGGCCGGCTGCCGCTGGAGAAGTTCGTCTCGGAGACGATCACACTGGACGGCATCGAAGACGCCTTCGCCAAGATGCAGCGCGGCGACGTGCTCCGCTCGGTGGTGAAGCTCTGACCCAGCCCGTAGTCCGGATCGCGATGTGGTCCGGCCCGCGCACCGTCTCGACCGCGCTCATGCGGTCGTTCGGCAACCGGCCGGACACCATCGTGGCGGACGAACCGCTGTACGCGTTCTACCTGGCCAGGACCGGTATCGGCCACCCCGGCCGGGACGAGATCCTGGCCAGCATGCCCAACGGCTGGCGCGAGGTGCTCGACGACCTCGCCGCGGCGCCGCTCCCGCCGGGCAAGAGCGTGTATTACGGCAAGCACATGACCCACCACCTGCTGGCCGAGGTGGACCGGGCGGCGCTCGCGCCCCTGCGGCACGCCTACCTGCTCCGGGACCCCGCCGAACTGCTCGCCTCCTACGCCAAGGTCCGGTCGGAGCCGACCCTGGCCGACCTGGGCATCGTGCAGCAGGCAGAGATCTTCGACGCCTACCCCGGCCCCGTGATCGACTCGCGGGACCTGCTGGAGAACCCCGAAGGGATACTGCGCGCGCTGTGCGCGGCGCTGGGCATCGGCTTCACCCCGGCGATGCTGTCGTGGCCGGCCGGGCCGCGGGACACCGACGGGGTGTGGGGCCCGTACTGGTATGACAGCGTGTGGCGGTCCACCGGGTTCGGGCCCTACCACGCGCCCCGGCAGGCGCTGCCGGCCGGTCTGGTGGACCTGGCCGAGCAGTGCCGGCCGTACTACGAACGGCTGCACGCCCACCGCCTGGTGGCCGTCCCGCCCACCTAGGGCGGCAGGGGCGCACCGGCCAGCGAACGGCGGGCCGAGAGCAGCAGCACAGCGGCGCAGGAAGCGAAGGAGGAAACCGTGCTCCAGGCCCTCGACGAGCGCAATCTCAACGTCATCGTGAACGTGGGCGGCCGCCTCACCCACCGCGACGAGGCGGCGGTCAGCCCGTTCGACTCCGCCGTGCAGGGCGGGGACGCGGTCTGGGAGGGCTTGCGCCTGTATCAGGGGCGCATCTTCCGGCTGACCGAGCACCTGGCCCGGTTGCGGCGCTCGGCGAAGGCACTGGCGTTCGACACCGTGCCTTCCGACGAGGAGATCACCGAGCAGGTCCGGCGCACCCTGCACGCCAACCAGATGACCGACAGCGTGCACATCAGGCTCACGCTCACCCGGGGCGAGAAGGTCACCAGCGGGATGGACCCGCGGCTGAACCGGTCCGGCCCGACTCTGATCGTGCTCGCCGAGCACAAGCCGCCCGTGTACGACGTCGCCGGGATCACCCTGATCACCTCCAGCGTGCGGCGGCCGCAGCCCGACTGCCTGGACCCGAAGATCCACCACAACAACCTGCTGCCGTCGATCCTGGCCAAGATCGAGGCGAACGCCGCGGGCGCCGACGATGCGGTGATGCTCGACCACCGCGGATTCGTCGCCGAGACCAACGCCACCCACCTGTTCCTGGTCACCGGCGGGCGGCTGGGCACCCCGGCGGCGCTCGCCTGCCCGGAGGGAATCACCCGCGAGACGGTGCTTGAACTGGCCACAGAGGCCGGCCTGGCCTGCCACGTCGGCGACTTCAGCCTGACCGACTTCTACACCGCCGACGAGGTGTTCGTCACCGGCACGATGGGCGGCCTGGTGCCGGTCACCGCGATCGACGGCCGCGCGATCGGCGACGGCAAGCCAGGCCCGGTGACGGGGCGGCTGATGGAACTGTTCGCGGACCTGGTCGCGCGGACCGGGACGGCTATGGTGTGACGCCACGGCCGCAGGGCACACTGAGTCTCATGACCGAGGCGGTGGCAGTACCGGCACACTCGTTGCCCGGCGGCGTCGAGATGCCCATGATCGGCTTTGGCACGTGGCAGCTTCGCGGCCGGGCGGGACGCCAGGCGGTGGTGGCCGCACTGAAGACCGGGTACCGGCACATCGACACCGCGACGATGTACGGCAACGAGTCCGAGGTGGGCCACGCGCTGTCGGACAGCGGGGTGGACCGCGACGCGGTGTTCCTGACTACCAAGCTGCCGTCCAGCCGCGCCGACCAGGAGCGGGCCACCCTCGCGGCGAGCCTGCGCGAACTGGGCACCACCCATGTGGACCTGTGGCTGGTGCACTCGCCGCCGCCCGGGCGCAAGGTGTGCCATGTCTGGCATGAGTTCCTCTCGCTGCGCGATGAGGGCCGCGCCCGCGCGGTCGGGGTGAGCAACTACTCGCTGGCCCAGATCGACCGGCTGACCGAGGTGTGCGGCGAGGCGCCCGCGGTCAACCAGATCCCGTGGAGCCCCGCCCGGCACGACCCGGCCCTGCTCGCCGCGCACGCGCAGCGGGGCGTCGCGGTGGAGGGCTACAGCCCGCTCAAGGGCACCAACCTGGCGGACCCGATTCTGGTGGACATCGCCAAGGTGCACGGCGTCACGCCCGCGCAGGTGGTGCTGCGGTGGCACATCGAGCACGGCATCACGGTCATCCCGAAGTCGGTGAACCCGGAGCGGATCGCCGCCAACTTCGACCTGATGCACTTCACCCTGGATCAGGACCAGGTCGCCAGGATCGACACTCTCTCCCACCGCTGACGCTCAGCATCATATCGTGGTCGATCGCCGGGATTATCACACCGGTGATCGACCACGATCATGGTGGCCGGGCGGTTAGGGGATCTCGCTGCGCTCGGTTAGGCGTTCGGCGACGATCGCCGCCAGGCGGGTGAGCGCACCCGGGGGGACCTGGGCGGATCCGCCCCGGATCGTCATCTTGACGGTCTTCCCGTGGGCCTGGACCACGGCCGTCCGGCCCTGGTTGACCAGCCATGCCGTCTCGGCGACGCCGGGCAGCGGCCGCCCGGAGCGGCGCGCGGCCCGGGCGTTCATCTCCGCGACGCGCCCGCTGGTGGTGATGAAGCTGACCGTCACCCCGTTGCCCTGGTACGCGGTCGCGAACGGAGTCGGCGTGCCACGGAACCGGACACCGAAGCCAAGCACGGCCTCGACGTCGGCCGCGGTGACCAGGGGGCCGAGCAGCACCGGATCCGGCGCCGCCGGGTCGTCCGCGGCGGTGGCGAGGCGGGTCCGCGGCGCCGTCTCCCACGGCCCTGGGCCCGTCCCCGCTCCCTTCCCCCAACGGGCCTGCCCGGGCAGGGTCTCCCCCTCGGGCCCGACCATCGCCAGGTCGAGCAGCCGCATCGAACGCGGCGCGATCCTCGCCCGGATCCTGGCCCCGAGCGGGAACTGCCCGAACGCCGCCTGGCCCACGTCGAAGGTCCAGGCGCGCTGGCCGTCGTCCAGGGCCAGGCACCAGTACGTCACGGTGCTGCTGTTCTCGCCGCTGCCGGACTCCTCCTCGATCCAGCGGGCGATCACCTGCCCGGCTCGGTGATCCCCGGCGGGGCCTGCTGCGCCGTCACCCGCGCCGCCCACGCGGCCAGCGCGGCACCGGCCACGGTCAGCCTGTCGTTGCGGCCCAGCATGCCGGTGAGCCACGCGAGCGCGACCAGCACGGCCACCGCGAGGAGGGTCGCGCCGACCCACCGCGTCGGGTTGGTTTTCGCCCACGGCCGCCGCGGCGAACGCCGCAACCACCGTCGCGCTCAGGTAGAGCACGGCCAGGGCGGGCTCCGGCAACCGGGCACGAGTGAGCCCGCGCTGCCTGCCAGCGGCGCGCACGGCCTTCTCGAACGGATCCCAGACGCCCTTCACGTCGGCGAAGCACATGTCGGCGAGCGCCTGGAACGGCGCACCCCCGGCCTCCGCGAACTGACTTGTCGCGTCGTCGAGGACCAGCCGCTCGTAGGCCGCGAGGTCCAGGTCGCCGGCCCCTTCCAGGGTCGGCGCGCACCACAGCCGGCCCGGCTCCGGCTCGCTGAATGCCAGTATCCGGCGGGCGCCGAGGTGCAGGATGGTGGCCGCGAAGGCGGCGCCGTCGAGCTGGCAGCCGGTCGTCACCAGGTTGACCAGTGCCGGATCCCCCAGGTCGGGCGGCCCGCCGGCCAGCCGGAACCGCCGTATGCCGCGGCGGAGGTGCCGGTCGCTGGTCACCGCGGTGCACACCAGGTACAGGGCGAGCCAGCCAGCGGCTGCGGCAATCGCAATGGCCACCATCGGCGGCGCCTCCTGTCTGCGGCGGCCCGGCCGGCCGACGCTGGATGCCGCTGTTTCACCCATGCCACGGCTTGGCGGCCGGGCCGGTTCAGTCCGATATGGCTGGCACTATGTGAGCATGACCGCGGTGTCCCTGGGCCCCCTGTGGCACCACCTCGCGGCCTGGGCCGACCGGCAGGGACAGCCGCCGTCGCACCTGCTGATCCTGGGCACCGGGCTGCTCGCGGCGGCCGTGGTGGCCTCGCGCCGGGCCTGGCCGGTGGCGCGCACCGTGGTGACCATCGCGCACGAGGGCGGCCACGCGCTGGCCGCGGTGGCGACCGGCAGGCGGCTGCACGGGGTGCGGGTGCTGCACACTTCCGCCGGGGTGACGGTGACCGCGGGCAGCCCGTCCGGCCCCGGCATCATCCTCACCGCGCTGGCCGGTTACCTGGCCGCGCCGTTGCTCGGCCTGGGCGGCGCCGCACTGCTTGCCACCGGGCACCTGATGGCCGTGCTGGTGCTCAGCCTGGCGGGCCTGGCCGGTCTCGCGTTCGCCATCCGGAACGCCTATGGTCTGCTGGCCGTGGTGGTCACCGGGGCGTTGATCGTGGCGGTGCTCTGGCAGCGCTCCGCCGTCGCGGCGGCCGCGCTCGGGTATGCGATGACGTGGCTGCTGTTGTTCGGCGGGGTGCGGCCCGTGGTCGAACTGCAGCGCGACCGGCGGCGGCGCCGCGGCCCCTCGAACGACGCCGACCAGCTTGCCCGGCTCACCGGGCTGCCTGGCGGATTCTGGACAGGGGTGTTCTTCCTGGTTGCCGTGGGTGCATTGGCGCTGGGTGGCTGGCTGCTCGTGGGCTGAGGCCGGCTGGTGGGCCCGGTCCGGCCCGCAATGCACCCGCTGGCTGGCTGTCCTTGGCGCTCAGCCGCGTTTTGATGGCCCGAGGCGCGTGAGGCGGCGGGCTGGCGCGGGCCACGCTACGCCAGCGGGAGCACGGGGGCCGGCCCGTGCCTGCGTGGAAGGTCCTGGGTAAGGCTCGCCCCGGCTTGCGTCCGCTCGGGCTGGGTTCCCCGGGCGCCGTTGGCCGACGAAGAGGGTGCCGGGGGGTGTCGTGGTGCATATTTCCTGCTTATCCGGGGGGAAATATAAGTTAGCCTTGCGGGGAATGGTTGACTGGGTTGACACAGAGAACGCGAAGCTTCTGCGAAGGAACTCTGCCGCCATGACAGATGAGCACCACCACCACCATGACCCCACGTTCTACCGCTCCCCCGCCGACGCGGCGGCCGGCCCGCCGGAGAAGCTCGCCTACGTGGCGACGTTCTCCCGCCCAGCGGACAAACCCGATGGGATCGCGGTGGTGGACACCGATCCAGGTTCCGCCGCATACGGGACCGTGGTCGGCTTTACCGAGCTGCCGAACCTGGGCGACGAACTGCACCACTTCGGCTGGAACGCGTGCTCGAGCGCGCTCTGCCCGACCGGCTCGCACACCCACGGCGACCGGCGTTACCTGGTCGTCCCCGGGCTCCGGTCGTCGCGGATCTACATCCTGGACACGCTGGACAACCCGGCGGCCCCCAAGGTCGTCAAGGTGCTCGGCCCCGAGGAACTGGGTAAGCGGGCCAACTACTCGCGCCCGCACACGGTGCACTGCGGCCCCGGCTACCTGTACGTGTCCTGCCTCGGCGGCGGCAACGGCAACGAGGGACCAGGCGGGGTCGCGCTGCTCGACCATGCCTCCTTCGACGTACTCGGCCAGTTCGAGGAGGACCGCGGCGACCAGTACCTGGCCTACGACGTCTGGTGGCACATCAACGACGACGTGATCGTCACGTCCGAGTGGGCCACCCCGTCCATGATCGAGGACGGGATCGTCCCGGAGTTGCTGCTCGGCCGCAAGTACGGGCACCGGCTGCACTTCTGGGACATGAGCACGCGCCGCCACGTGCAGACCGTGGACCTCGGCGACGAGCATCAGATGGCGCTGGAACTGCGCCCGGCGCACGACCCGGCCCGCAAGTACGGCTTCGTCGGCGTGGTGGTAAGCGTCGAGGACCTGTCCGCGTCGATCTGGCTCTGGCACGAGCAGGACGGCCAGTGGGCGGCGACCAAGGTCATCTCCATCCCCGCCGAGCCGGCCCCGGCCGAGCAGCTTCCGCCGCTGCTGCAGGGTTTCGGCGCCGTGCCGCCCCTCGTCACCGACCTGGCGCTGTCAGTGGATGACCAGCGCCTCTACGTCTCGTGCTGGGGCACCGGCGAGCTGAAGCAGTACGACGTGAGCGACCCGTTCCACCCGCGCGAGGTCGGCTCGGTCCGGCTCGGCGGCATTGTCGGGCGCGTCGCGCACCCGGCCCGGCCGGATCAGCCACTGGCCGGCGGCCCGCAGATGGTCGAGGTTTCCCGCGATGGCAAGCGGGTCTACTTCACCAACTCGCTCTACGGCGCCTGGGACGAGCAGTTCTACCCGGACGGGGTCGGCGCCTGGATGACCAAGCTGGACGTCGCCGAGGGCGGCGGCATCAGCTTCGATGAGCGCTTCTTCCTTGAGGGCGAAGCGTTCCGCGGGCGCCGCGCGCACCAGGTCCGGCTCGAGGGTGGCGACGCGTCGAGCGACTCCTACTGCTACTCCTCCTGATGAGGGCCCGTACTCGCCAGACCCGCTAACCGTGGGTACTGGCATGCGTATGCTTTCCCCTTGAGATCAGCGCGGCCGGAGCGCTGACCTGGGCCTAGGGGATGAAACCATGGTGACGAGGGACACCGCCTGGGGCGATGGCACGCCCTGCTGGGTGGACCTGGGCGTGGCGGATATCGCGAAGGCGGCCGCGTTCTACGCGGCGTTGTTCGGCTGGGAGGTACATCAGGGTCCGCCGGAGGTCGGTGGGTACGCACTGTGCCTGAAGGACGGCAGGCTGGTGGCGGGGATCGGGCCGCAGATGGGCCCGGCGCAGGAGCCGTCCACCTGGACCACGTACCTGGCTGCCAGCAATGCGGACGAGACGGCCGGGAAGATCAAGGCGTCCGGTGGTCAGGTGCTCGTGGAGCCCATGGACGTGATGGATCAGGGCCGGATGGTGATGGCGGCCGACCCGGGCGGCGCGGTGTTCGGCCTCTGGCAGGCCAGGCAGCACACCGGGGTCCAGCTCGCGAACGAGGCGGGCTCGCTGACCTGGAACGAGAACCTCAGCCGCGACTTCGACGGCAACAAGGCCTTCTACCATGCCGTGTTCGGCTACGAGTACGGCGACATCGGCGACTTCCGTTACGCCACGCTGAAGCTTGACGGCAGCGAGGTCGGCGGGATCGGCGAGCTGGACAGCAGCCTCCCCGCGGCGGTCCAGGCGCACTGGTCGGTCTTTTTCGCGGCCGCGGACACCGACGCGGCCGTCGCGACGGTGAACAGCCTGGGCGGCACTACGATGCGCCCGGCCTGGGACAGCCCCTACGGCCGGATCGCCGTCGTGGCCGACGACCACGGCGCGGTCTTCTCGCTGATCAGCGCCCCCACGGACAACACCTGACCCGCTGGCCCTGGCTCAGCGGCCCTTGCCCCGCTTGGCCCGGGCGACCGGGGTCACGGGGTGGTGAGGGGGACCCGTGGCTCCTCGGACATCAGCCGGTCGGCCGTACGCTCGGCGGTGCCACGTGCCCAGCGGCCACTGGTGGCCAGGCCCGCCACGAGCACCAGCGCGCCGCAGCCTGCCACGATCAGCCAGCCAGCGTGGCTGGCCGGGACGAAGCCGGTACGCAGCGAGCCGTGCAGCGACGAAGCCACCGCCGACCCGGTCAGCGCGACGCCCAGGGAACCGCCCACCTGACGGCTGGTCGAGGCCACGGCGGCGGCCACCCCGGCCTGGGAGCGGGGCATGCCGGACACCGCGGTGTTGCTGATCGGCGGGTTGACCATGCCGTTCCCGATCCCGAGCACGACGTACGCCAGCATTAGCCAGGCCACCGGCGTGGTGGCCGTGAATCCGGACATCAGTAGCGCGCCGGCCGTCGTCATCACGCCCGCCACCAGCAGCGGGATCCGGGGCCCGCGCTGGCCGGTGATCCGCCCGGACAGCGGCGCGAGCAGCACGGTCATCGCCGCCATCGGCAGCGTGTACAGCCCCGCGTGCAGCGCGGAGAGGTGGCGGGCGTCCTGCAGGTACAGCGTGTTGAGGAACAGGAACCCGGCCAGCGCCGAGAACGCGGTGATGGCGATCACCACGGCCCCGGTGAACGGCGCGCTGCGGAAGAACCGCAGGTCCAGCAGGGGCTCCTCGCGGCGCGGCTCGTAAATGGCAAGGGCGGCCGCGGCGGCCGCCGAGAGCCCGAACAGGCCGAGAATGATGCCCGAGGTCCAGCCGTGCCGCGGTCCCTCGATGATCGCGTAGGTGAGCGAGGCAAGCATGACGATGATCAGCACCTGGCCGACCGGATCCACCCGCCGGCCGTGCGCGGCGCGGGATTCCGGCACGGCGAGCGCGGTCGCCACGATGGCCGCGATCCCCACCGGGATGTTGACCCAGAAGATGCCCCGCCAGCCCACGGTGGCGACGAGCACGCCGCCGACCACCGGGCCCAGCGCCATGCTCAGGCCGAACACCGCGCCCCAGACGCCGAGTGCCCGGGCGCGCTCGCGATCGTCGGTGAAGGTATTGGCGATGATGGACAGCGCCACCGGGTTGAGCATTGACCCGCCGATGGCCTGCAGGGCGCGGAAGGCGATAAGCCAGCCCAGGCTCGGCGCCAGGCTGCACAACAGCGAGCCGAGGGTGAACGTGGCCAGGCCGACCTGGAATATGCGCCGCCGGCCGACCCGGTCGCCGGTGGAACCCGCCAGGATCAGGAAGCTCGCGACGACCAGCGTGTAGGCGTCGACCGTCCACTGCAGGCCGGAAACCTGCGCGTGCAGGTCGCGCTGGATCGAGGGCAGCGCGATGTTCACGATGGTGGCGTCGAGGCCGACGATGAAAAGGCTGGAGCAGCAGACGACAAGCACGAGCAGCCGGCGCCTGCGGCTCAGTTCCGGCACGAGTTCCTCACTGTTTGTCTGTCAACGGCGGTAATTGCGAACATACAACTAACTTCTGCGCATGGGCCGCGCCTGTGTCCAAGGTCACCTGCGTGATTGACTGCGGTCATGGCCCCTGACTCGCTGCCGGTGCGGGGGCCTGAGGAGCCCGTGCGCGGTTCCGGGGACCTGGCGCCGGGCTCCGGGGAGCCGGCCCGCGGCGAGGGGGACGTGGCCCAGGCAGCGCTGGCACAGCCCGGGCCGGACGCGGCCACGGCCGGCCGGACGGCGTGGGGGCGGCACCTGCAGACGCCGCTACGGCAGTTCCTGCGCACCGAGACAGGCAGCGCGGCGGTCCTGCTGGCCGCCACGATCGCGGCGCTCATCTGGGCGAACGTGGACCCCGGCTCGTATGAATCGCTGTGGCGTACCGAGCTGTCGCTGCACGTGGGCGGGTTCGGCGTGTCCCAGGATCTGCACGGCTGGCTGAACAACGGGCTGATGACGTTCTTCTTCCTGGTGATCGGGCTCGAGGCGCGGCGCGAGTTCGACATGGGGGAACTGCGCGAGCGGCGCCGGATGGCGGTGCCACTGCTGGCCGGCCTCGGCGGGATGGCCGTGCCCGTGGTGATCTTCCTTGCGGTCAACGCCGGGCAGCCGTCGGCGGGCGGCTGGGGCACGGCGATGTCCACCGACACCGCCTTCGCGCTCGGGATGCTCGCGCTGGTCGGCCCGAAGAACGCCGACAGGCTGCGGTCCTACCTGCTGACGTTCGCCGTGGTGGACGACCTGACCGCGATCGTGGTCATCGCGCTCGTCTACAGCCACCACATCGACGTGCCCGCGCTGCTGGCCGGGCTCGCCGCCCTCGGCGGCGTGTTGCTGGCCCGGACGGCCGGCCTGCGGCAGGGCGTGGTGTACGCCGGGCTCGGCCTGGCGGCGTGGGCGGCGTTCTTCAAGTCAGGCGTGGACCCGGCGGTCACCGGCCTGGTGATCGGCCTGCTCACCCCGGCATACCCGGCCGCGCGCAGCGACCTGGAGGAGGCCACCACCCTGGTCCGCCGGTTCCGTGAGCAGCCCACCCCGGAAATGGCCAGGGCGGCCAGCATCAGCCTGTCGGAGTCCATCTCACCGAACGGGCGCCTGCAGGACACCTTCCACCCGTGGGCCAGCTACCTGATCGTGCCGTTGTTCGCGCTGGCCAACGCCGGGCTGGTGATCAGCGAGCCGTTCCTGGAGCGCGCGTTCACCTCGCCGGTGACGCTCGGCATCCTTGCCGGGTATGTGGTGGGCAAGCCGGTGGGGACGGCGGGCGCCGCCTGGCTGGTGACCACGGCGAGCCGTGGCAGGCTCCAGCTGCCGGCCGGCTGGGCGGCGGTGACCGGTGCGGGCACGATCGCCGGTGTCGGGGTCACCGTGTCCCTGCTCATCGCCAATCTCGCGTTCCACGGCGAGCAACTGGCCCAGGCCAAGGCGGGCGTGCTGGCCGCGGCGATCGTCGCGGCGGTGCTCACCTGGGCGGTGTTCCAGGTGACCAGCCTGCTGCCGAAACCGATGCGCATCCGCGCGCTGCTCGGCACGGGCACAGTGATCATCGACCTCGCCGCGCCGGTGGACCAGCGCCGGGACCACATCCGCGGCCCGAAGGCGGCACCGGTCACCGTGGTCGAGTACGGCGACTTCGAATGCCCGTTCTGCGGCATGGCCGAGCCGGCCATACGGGAACTGCTGGCCGGCTTCGGCGACGTGCGCTACGTCTGGCGGCACCTGCCGCTCACCGACGTGCACCCGCACGCCCAGCTTGCCGCCGAGGCGGCGGAGGCGGCGGCCGCCCAGGGTGCGTTCTGGGAGATGCACGACCTGCTGCTGCGCCACCAGGACGCGCTCCGCCCCGCCGACCTTGTCGGCTACGCGGCCGCACTGGGCCTGAACGTCGAGCGCTTCGCCCGTGACCTGCGCAGGCACGCCTATGCATCCCGGGTCGCCGAGGACGTGGACACCGCCGATCTCGGCGGTGTGTCCGGCACGCCCACGTTCTTCGTCAACGGCCAGCGGCACCATGGGGCCTACGACATCGGCTCGCTGTCGCAGGCGGTCCGCACCGCCCGGGCGGTCGCCGCGATCGCACCCTGACCAGGCCTGCGACGGGCCCGTGGCGCAGGCCTGCGGCCTGGGCTCGTGACCGGCGCGCAACAGGAGCGCTACCGGGTCGCGGCAGTGCGTTACCACCGGGTACCTTTGGGCACGGGCCCGCGGGATTGAACACCGGCTTCCGCCGGTTGTACTCCGCAACAAGGCCGACGCTGGTGGGAGGCTGTGAGCATGGTGCCGGATGGGGGGGACCTCTACCAGGTCGACCCGGGGGCGGCGAAGCTTGACGGGGCAATCCTGCTGCATTACTTGGACGGGTTCATCGACGCCGGGGCGGCCTGGCAGGCTGCTGACCGCGCACCTGATGGGCAGCCTGGACCATGAGGCGGTCGTGACGTTCGACGTGGACCGGCTGATCGACTACAGGTCCCGCCGCCCGCCGATGACGTACGACAAGGACCACTGGGAGTCCTACGAGGCACCCGAACTGGCGATCCACCAGGTCAGGGACGGCGCGGGGAAGACGTTCCTGATACTGACCGGCCCGGAACCCGACCACGAGTGGGAACGGTTCACCAGCGCCGTGGCGAGCGTGAGCAGCCGTCTGGGGGCCGAGCTTGTGCTCGGGTTCCACGGCATCCCGATGGGCGTACCGCACACCCGCCCGCTCGGCGTCACCGCGCATGGCACCCGGCCGGAGCTTGCCGCCGGATCCCGGCCGATCGTGGACCGGCTGCAGGTCCCGGGCAGCGCCGCCTCGCTGCTTGAACTGCGCCTGGGCGAGGAGAACCGGGCGGCCGGCGGCTTCGCCGTGCACGTGCCGCACTACCTGGCCCAGGCCGCGTACCCGGCGGCCGCGGTGGCGCTGCTTGAGTGCGTGACCAGGGCCAGCGGCCTGGCCCTGCCGGACGAGGCGCTGCGGGACGCGGCTCGGCGCACCGACGAGGAGATCGCCCGCCAGGTGGAATCGTCCGACGAGATCAGCGAACTGGTGCAGGCCCTGGAACGGCAGTACGACGCGTTCGTGGACGCCGAGTCCGCGGAAGGGCTGCTGGCCGAGCCGGGCGCGGAGATGCCCACCGCGGACGAGCTCGGCGCCCAGTTCGAGAGGTTCCTGGCCGAGCAGCAGGGCCGCTCGGACACCCCTGAGCCCTGAGAATTTCCAGCGAAACACTCACCGGCGGAGGTCCGGCATGCTCTTCCCTACGTCGCTCGTGGGCAGCTACCCCCAGCCGGACTGGCTGATCGACCGCAAGCGGCTGGGTGACCGCTTCCCGCCCCGGGTCCGCGCCAGGGAACTGTGGCGGGTGGACCCGGCCTTCCTGGCCGAGGCGCAGCGGGACGCGACACTGCTGGCCATCATGGCCCAGGAGCAGGCCGGCCTCGACATCCTCACCGATGGCGAGATGTGCCGGGAGAGCTACTCCAACAGGTTCGCCACCGCGCTGGACGGTGTGGACATCGACAACCCCGGCACCGCGCTGGACCGCAGTGGGCACCCGAACCCGGTGCCGCGGGTCACCGGCCCGATCCGCCGCAGGCACCCGATCGAGACGGGGGACGTAGCACTCCTCCGGGCGAGCACCGACAGAACCATCAAGATCACCGTGCCGGGCCCGTTCACCATGGCCCAGCAGGCGCAGAACGACTACTACGCGAGCACGGAAGATCTCGCGCTGGGCTACGCCGAGGCCGTCAACGAAGAGGTCAAGGACCTGTTCGCGGCCGGGGCCGACATCGTCCAGCTGGACGAGCCCTACCTGCAGGCACGCCCGGAGGAGGCCCGCAAGTACGGCGTGGCCGCGATCAACCGGGCGCTCGCGGGGATCAGCGGCACCACGGCCGTCCACCTGTGCTTCGGCTACGCGGCGATCATCCACGACCGCCCGTCCGGCTACTCGTTCCTGCCCGAACTCGCCGGTGCCGAGTGCGACCAGGTGTCGATCGAGACCGCCCAGTCCGGGCTTGACTGCTCGGTGCTTGCCGCGCTCACCGGCAAGACCGTCATCCTCGGCGTCCTCAACCTCGGTGACCACACCGTGGAGACCGCCGACGAGGTGGCCGCCCGGGTGCGCCGGGCGCTGCCCTACGTCGACGCCGAGCGCCTCGTGCTGGCACCCGACTGCGGGATGAAGTACCTGCCGCGCGACGTCGCGTTCGGCAAGCTGTCCGCGATGACGCAGGCCGCAGGCCAGTTGCGCGCCGAGTTCGGCGGATCCACGACGCCGTAAATCACCCAGCCGGCCTGCGCGGTCAGCGTGCACGACCGGGAAGACGGCCCGCCCACCGTCTGGCTCAGCGCGCCAGCGGTCAGGGTGGGGAGGGCGACGGAGAAGGCGACGGGGTCGGGCTGGGCGACGGGCTGGGGGACGGGCTGGGCGACGGCGAGGTCGGCGACGGGCTCGGGCTCGCCGGCGGCGTGGACCGGCCCGGTGTCGGCGACGACCCGCCACGCGGCGAGGAACCCGACGGGCCCGAGGCCGAGGCCGACGGCGAGCCGGACACGGTGATGGTCAGGCCGATGTGCTTGCCGCCGCTGCCGCTGCCCTTGCGGGACGAGGACGACGGCGGCACCGGGGTCGACCCGCCGTTCAGCGGTGCCTGGCTGCCGCCGGACGGGCCGACGGTCGCCGCGGCCGCAACCGGCGCGCCCTTGTGGTGCAGCGTGTCCAGGACCAGAACGGTGCCGGCGCCAAGCAGGATGGCCGCCGCGGCGGCCACGCAGGCGGCCACGGTCAGTGCCTGTACCCCGTAGACCCGGCGCGGCGGGGCGACCGGCTTGGGGAAGCCGGAGCGGTCGAACGGCTCCGCGCGGCGGGCCACCAGCTCGCGGTGCCCGGCCGCGACCGGCGAGACGTCGTCCACCAGCCGGAGCACCTGCTCGCGCAGCCCGGCCGGCAGCGCCACCATCGGCAGCATGCTGAGCAGCATCGCCGGGCTGAGCTCACGGCGCTTACGCTGGCCGCACACCTCGCAGCGCTCGATGTGCCGGTTCACCCGCTTGCGGAGCAGGATGGTCAGCTCGCCGTCCCAGCCCGCGAGTATGTCGTCCAGTTCCTGGCACTGATCCAGGCCGGTGCGGGCGACAAGCAGCGCACCCAGCGACCCCTCGAACTGGGCGCGCGCCCGGGACGCGAGCGCCTGCGCGTGGTTGCGGGTCACGCCGAGAGCGTCGGCCAGGTCCTCGCCGTCGAGCACGTGGCGCAGGTTCAGCTCGACGACTTCGCGGTCCGAAGGGTTCAGCCCGGAGAGCGCGTCGACCACCAGGTCGCGCAGCTCCTCCCGTTCCGGGCCGAGTTCCACACCAGGCTCGTCGGAGGTCACCTCCACCGCCGCGTCGAGCGGGGCGGAGAGCCCCCGCGCCCGCAGGCGGCGGTAGCACTCGTTGCGGGCCACCGCATACAGCCACGGGCGGAGCCGGTCCGGATCGCGCAGCCCGTCCAGCTTGGCCGCGGCGATGACGTAGGTGTCCTGCACCGCATCGGCGGCATCGGCAGGCTCACTGAGCAGCGTCCGGCAGTACGCGTAGATGCCGGGCGCATAGTTGTCATAGGCAGCAGCGAGTCCGGCAGGGTCCCCTGCGACAACGGCTGCGACGATCTCCCCGTCTTGCACGGTCTCACGGTAGTTCGTCCGGGGCACTTGCTGCCACCTGGTCTCACATCCGTTATCCGCATGAAGCCCTCCTGAGGTGTGATATGGGCCTCTTCGGCACTCCCGCGCGCCAAGGCCGCGCGGGCCCGGCGAGCCCGCGCGGCCGCCCCCGCGATCAGAGGGAGGCACAGCTGGAGTCCACCGGAACCTGGTTTGACCAGCGTCCGGACACCGTGTCCTAGGCGATGGCGTAGTCGTTGCTGGTGGTGTTGGCGCCCGGGGAGCCCTGGGTGCCCCGATGCCCGTGATGCCCATGATGCCTGTGGTGTGATCCGATCGGCGCCCCGGCGGACACCGTGACCGCGGCCGCTGATCCCTGGCCGGCCTGATCGGTCCGGGCGAATACGATGCCGGTCACCGTGGCGGCGAGCAGGCCGGCCGCCACCGCCGAGCCCTTGAGCAAGGTAAGCATGTCTGGTCTCCTCCGCTGCGCCAGCCCGCGGCCTGCGGCCAGCGAGCGTTCGTCGGTGCGACACCGGTAGGAGGCCGGCCAGGGGCATCGGCCAACAACTTTTCGGCGAGAAAAGGCGATCCTGGTCAGCGGGCCAGTTCGGCGTACAGCGCCGCGGTCTGCGCGGCCACCGACTGCCAGCCGAACTCGGCGACGGCACGCTCGCGGCCGGCCCGGCCGAGCGCGGCGGCGCGGGCCGGATCCGTGATCAGCGCGCCGAGCGCAGCGGCCAGCGCGCCGGGGTCGCCGGGCGGGACCAGCAACCCGGTCTCGCCGTCGCTGACCACCTCGGGGATACCGCCGACGGCCGACGCCACCACCGCCGTGCCGCAGGCCATTGCCTCCAGGTTGACGATGCCGAGCGGCTCGTAGAGCGAGGGGCAGGCGAACACCGTCGCGTGCGAGAGCAACTGGATCACCGCGCGCTTGGGCAGCATCTCCGGTATCCAGATCACCCCGGACCGCGCCGCGCGCAGGTCCGCCACCAGGCCCTCGACCTCCGCGGCAAGCTCGGGAGTGTCGGGCTGCCCCGCGCACAGCACGAGCTGGGCCGCCGGATCCAGCGCGGCCGCGGCCCGCAGCAGCACCGGGACGCCCTTCTGCCTGGTGATCCTGCCGACAAAGATCACCGACGGCCGGTCCGGGTCCACCCCGTAGGCGTCAAGCACATCGGCCGCCGGGTCCGGCGCGTACTCGGCCGTGTCGATGCCGTTCCGTATCACCCGCACCCGGTCCGGGGACACCGCCGGGTAGGCGGCAAGAACGTCGTTTCGCATGCCCGCGGACACGGCCACCACGGCCGCGGCGGCCTCCACGGCCACCCGCTCGCACCACGAGGACAGCGCATAACCGCCGCCGAGCTGCTCGGCCTTCCACGGCCGCAACGGCTCCAGCGAATGCACGGTGACCAGGTGCGGCACTCCGTACAGCAGCGAGGCCAGGTGGCCGGCCAGATTTGCGTACCAGGTGTGCGAGTGCACCACGTCGGCGTCCCCGGCGGCCGCCGTCATGGACAGGTCGGCCGAGATCACGCCGAGCGCCGGGTTGGCCCCGGCGAGGTGGTCCCACGGCCGGTGCGCCACGGCGTCCGGCCGGTCGGCGCCCTGGCAGTGCACGGTCACGTCGACCAGGCTGGCCAGCTCGCGGGCCAGATAGGCCACGTGCACCCCGGCACCGCCGTACACCTCGGGCGGATATTCACGCGTCAGCAGGGCCACGCGCAGCCGCGGGGCTGTCACATGGCCTCCCTCGCGGGCGGTCGGCCCTGAGGGGCCTCCCTGGCTTCGGAAGGCGGGTCCTCGCCGCCGGGACACCGCAACGGCGCCTGGGGCTGCGTCGTGCCGGAGGCGCGCAGGCCAGCACTATGCGGCGTTCGGCCCGGCGGCTGCGGCGCTCTCGTGAGCGTTGCGACGTCACCGTCCCGACCCCGCGCGGCGGTCACGAGCGGACCTTCTGGCCCTTACCGACGACGGTGATGCCCCCGGCGGATACCACGAAGCCGCGCTCGCGGTCGTGCTCCTTGTCCACGCCCACCTCGGCTCCCTCGGGGACCTCGACGTTCTTGTCGATGATCGCGTCCCGTACCACCGCGTGCCGCCCGATCACCGTGTTGTGCAGGAGCACCGAGCGCTCCACCGTGGACCAGCTGTTCACCCGCACCCCGGGGGAAAGGACCGCCTCGCGCACGGTGCCGCCGGACACGACGACCCCGTTGCTGACCAGGCTGTCCAGCGCCCGGCCGATCCGGTCACCCGAGTCGTGCACGAACTTGGCCGGTGGCTGGGAGGGCACATGGGTCAGGATCGGCCAGCGCTCGTTGTACAGGTTGAATATCGGGAGCACGTGGCACAGGTCCATGTGCGCGTCGAAGTAGGAGTCCAGCGTCCCGACGTCGCGCCAGTAGCCCTTGTCCCGCTCGGTCGCCCCGGGCACCTCGTTGGTCGCGAAGTCGTAGACCTGGGCCCTGCCGTCGGCGACCATCATCGGGATGATGTCCCCGCCCATATCGTGCTTGCTAGCCGCGTTGGCCGCGTCCTCGCGCAGCGCGTCCACCAGCACGTCGGCGTCGAAGACATAGTTGCCCATGGACGCGTACGCCTCATCGGGGCTGTCGGGCAGGGCCGGTGGATCCGCGGGCTTCTCCAGGAACGCCTCGATCAGGTGGCCCTCCTTGGCGGCCCGGATCACGCCGAACTCGGTCGCGTCCATGCGGGGCACCCGGATCGCCGCCACGGTGCACGCCGCGCCGCCCTCGAGGTGCTGGTCGATCATCTGCCTGGGGTCCATCCGGTACACGTGGTCCGCACCGAACACCACCACCAGGTCGGGCCGCTCGTCGAAGATCAGGTTCAGCGACTGGTAGATCGCGTCGGCCGAACCGGTGTACCACTGCGGGCCCAGGCGCTGCTGCGCGGGCACCGGGGTGACGTAGTTGCCGAGCAGCGCGCTCATCCGCCAGGTGGTCGTGATGTGCCGGTCCAGGCTGTGGCTCTTGTACTGGGTGAGCACGGCCACGCGCAGGCACCCCGCGTTGACCAGGTTGGACAGTGCGAAGTCCACCAGCCGGTAGAGGCCGCCGAACGGCACCGCCGGCTTGGCCCGGTCCTCGGTCAGCGGCATCAGCCGACGGCCCGCGCCGCCCGCCAGGACGATTCCCAACACCCGCCGGTCTGCCATCACGCACCTCGCCCAAGGTCGCGCTCACATCGATGTGAGGATGACCGTCGCCGCACCCTATTATTTCGCATTACGCATTGCGGCCAACCGGGGGTGAATGGCGAGGGTACGCCGGCCGCTCGCACCGCGGCCGCCCCGGAGGTGGCCGGGGCACGCTGGGAAGCGCCTGACTGGGTCCGGCACCGAGTCACGACCGGTTGCGTTCGGCGAGTTCCTGCAGAAACTTCGGCATGCGGCCCGCGCCGAAGTCGTAGAAGCGCACCCAACTCGGCACGATCGCGATGCGGGCCATCTGGTCGTACATCTCACGGCAGTTCTTCTCGAACTCGGCGGCCGCCTCGGCGCCCATCGACTTGCGCGCTGCAGCGAGGTACTCGGGCACCAGGCCGTCGACGATCTCGACGCTCGCCCGCCCGCGCACCGACAGCGCCCGTGCCTGCCCGGGCGTATCACCTCCATCGATCGACAGCGCAACGTCAGGACGGGCCTTCAGCGCGGCGACCTTCGGCGAGGTCGTGGCAGTCGAGATCACGAACTCCGTGCCCGTCCAGAAGAAGCCGACCGGAATCACACGCGGCGTTCCGTCCCCGGCGCTGTAGGCGAGGTGGGCCGACGACGTCGCCGCCAGCAATTCCTGCGCGCCGGTCGCAGCCAGTTCGGCGACCATGACGTGCTGCTCCATTGCCGTTCTCCCTTCCGTGGCGCGCCCGTCGCACGCTCACATCTTTGACCTGCCCCGCCGTCCTTCCTTAACCACCGACAGCACGCCGGGGCCACCACATGCCGGAGCCGTTCCCGGCCTCAGCCCCGGGCCCCTGGGGTGGGGGCCATCATGGCGCTCATGTGCTGTCCTGCCCGGCCATGGTGTGCATGCTGATCTTGATGCTCTGACGGCGGCCAGCCCCTAGGCTGTGGCCCGCGCCGCGCCCCGGCGGCGCCGTATCGGGGATAAGGCAATGCTCTCGGTCAGCTGGGACACGATCAGGCTGTTCCTGCACGTGCTCGCCGCCACGATCTGGGTCGGCGGCCAGATCACGCTCGCGGCCCTGGTCCCGGCGCTGCGCCGCCTCGGCGCGGACATACCGCGCACCGCGGCCCGCCGGTTCAACCTGATCGCCTGGCCCGCGTTCGGCGTGCTGATCATCACCGGAATCTGGAACATCGCCGCCGTTCACGCCCAGATCCACGGCAGCTACCAGACCACGCTGGTGGTCAAGCTGATCGTGGTGGCCATCTCCGGGGTGACCGCGGCGCTGCACGCCCGGGCCAGGAAGCCCGCGTGGATCGCCACTTACGGCGCCCTGACCGGCCTGTCCGCGCTCGCCGCCCTGTTCCTCGGCGTCCTGCTGGCCGGCTGATCCCACCGGCGGCCGGGGCGTGTCCATAGATCATTCAGCCTGGCACCGACCTACGGGACGCGCCCTACGGCTGACGGGCATCGATGGCCGTGGTGACGCGCCCGGTGGCGATGTCGTACACGTGACCGGAGACACTCACCTTCGGCGAGAGCAACGGCGAGGTGAGCAGGCGATCGACGTCGGCCTTGACGGTGACGTACGGGTCGACCACCGCGGAGGCCTCAAGCGCCGCCTCGGAGAGGCCGGTCGCCCCGGCGGCCTGATGCCGGAAGCCGGGGTCACCGAGCAGGCTGGTGCCACATTGCGTGTGGTGGATGACCGCGACCTCGAAGAGCCTGTCGGCCGCGACCTGGCCGGCGAACAACTGCTCGGCGAGGAAGGCAAGGTAGGCGATGTCCTCGATCACGGATTGGGTCACGCGGCCACCCGCATTGCGGATGATGGGGGCTTCCCCGAGCTTGACCCCGAGGACGATCGCGGGATCGACCCGGTGGTCGAGGCAGGTGACGATGAGCACCTGGGCGGTGGGCGGGCCGAGCGGCACGGGGGTGTAGTCACGGGCGAACTGCTCGTTGCGCTCGAGCAGGGGGGTCATCCTGGTCATGGGGTTCCATTCCGTTCGAGGGCTCACTGTCCCTCACCAGTTAGTGGACAGTGTCCACATTAACAAGTCTATGTGGACACTGTCCACTTTTGTTATCCTGCTCCCGTGACGACCAGCCGATCAGCAGGGCAAACACACCAGGCGGAGCCGCGCCGCCGCCCGCGCGGCGCCGTGCGCGACGGCCTGGTCGCCGCGGGGCTCGAGCTGGCCAGGACCGGCGGCCCGGACGCCGTCGTGCTCCGGGAGGCGACCCGGATGGTCGGCGTGGTGCCTAATGCCGCCTACCGGCATTTCGCCGACCGTGACGAACTCCTGGCCGCGGTCTGCGCGGCGGCCATGGATCAACTCGCCGACCGCATGGCCGCCGGCGTCGCCCGGGTGCGCGGCAAATACGGCGATGCCGCCGCGGCCGGCCGCCGGCTGCGCGCGATCGGTACCGAGTACCTAAGGTTCGCCCGCGAGGAGCCGGGGCTGTTCGCCACCGCTTTCGCCCTGCCACACCGGCACGCCTACGGCGCCCCGGACGACGGGACCGGGCGGGACCGCTTGCCGCTGGGCCAGCTACGCACCGCGCTGGACGAGCTGGTGGACGCCGGTGTGCTGCCCCCGCAGCGCCGCGACGGCATCGAGTACCCGATCTGGGCGACGGTGCACGGGCTGGCCGTACTCGCCGGGCAAGGGCCGCTGCGCGACGTCCCCGAGGCCACCCAGCGTCGCCTCGACCAGCTCACCTTCGGCTTCATCGACGCAGGCCTGGCCTGACCCAGCGCGCTCAGTCGCCGGGCGGGCGCGCTGGCCCGAACTGCGACGTCCCGCCGCACCGCCGGCCGTGCCCACGGCCGAGCGGGCACCGTTACCGGAATTCCAGCTCAGGTTCCGGGGCGGGCATACACGGCCTTGCCGTCGACCAGGGTCAGGTCCACCTCGGCCTGGGCGATCTCCTCGGCGGGCTGGGCGAACAGGTTGCGGTCGAGCACCACGAGGTCGGCGCGCTTCCCGGCCTCGATCGAGCCCGCGTCCCGCTCGTCGTGGTTGACGTAGGCGGAGCCGATGGTGAACGCGGCGAGGGCGGCTGGCAGCCCGATCCGCTCGCCCGGCAGGAACGGGGTGTCGGTGTCCGGGCCACGGAACGGGTAGTCGGGCGAGGTGGTCCGGTTCACCGCGGTGTGCATCTCCCACATCGGGTTCGGGCTGGACACCGGCCAGTCGCTGCCGAAGCACAGTTGCGCGCCGGAGCGGGCCAGGCTGCCGAACGGGTACTGCCACGCGGAGCGCTCCGGGCCGAGGAACGGCAGGGTCAGTTCGGTCATCTGCGGCTCGTTGCTGGCCCACAGCGGCTGGCAGTTGGCCGCCACCGACAGATCCCGGAACCTGGGCACATCCTCGGGGTGGATGACCTGGAGATGCGCGATGTGGTGCCGTCCCGCCGTGGGCCCGTTGGCCGAGCGGGCGGCGGCGATCGCGTCCAGCGCCTCGCGGACCGCCCGGTCCCCGATCGCGTGGATGTGCACCTGGAACCCCTGGGCGTCGATCGCCGTGACCGCCTCGTTCAGTTCCTCAGGGTCGAAGAAGCTGGTCCCGCTGCCCCCGGTCTCGTGGCCGTGCCCGTCGAGGTAGGGGCTCAGCATGGCGGCGGTGAAGTTCTCGCAGACGCCGTCCTGCATGATCTTCACGCTGGTGGTGCGGAACCGGGGGCCGTCAGCGATGGACCGTCGTTCTGCCAGAAAATCGAGCTGGGACAGGCCGACGGAGCGCTGCCACCAGAGCGCACCGGTGACCCGGGCGGTCAGCAGGCCCCGCCGCTCGACCTCGCGGTAAGCGTCGAAGCAGTCGGGCACCACCGCGTACTCGCCGACGATCGCCTCCTGCCAGGCGGTGATGCCGAGCGAATGCAGGAACCGCTGGCCCTCCACGATCCCCGCCACCTGCTCGTCCGGTGTGACCGCGGGTGCCACCCGCCGGATCAGGTTCATCGCGCCCTCGTGCAGCGTGCCCTGCGGCTCGCCGGCCGCGGTTCGCTCGATCCGGCCGTCCGGCGGGTCCGGGGTCGTGGCGTCGATGCCGGCCAGCGCGAGCGCCCGGGAGTTCACCCAGGCACCATGGTGGTCCCGGTTGGACAGGAACACCGGCCGGTCCGGAACCACCTGGTCGAGGTCCTCCTTGCTGGGCACGCCACCGGGGAACACGTCCATCCCCCAGCCGCCGCCGGCGATCCAGGCCGCGCCGGGGTTGCGGTCGGCGTAGGCGCGGATCGCCGCCAGGTAACCCTCGCGCGTGTGCACCCCGGTCAGATCGCACTGGCTGCGCTCCAGCCCGCCGCCGGACGCATGCACGTGCGCATCCTGGAACCCGGGCAGCAGCATCCGGCCGCGCAGGTTGATCACCTCGGTGCGCGGGCCCACGTACGGCCGCATGTCCGCATCGGTGCCCACCGCCACGATCCGGCCATCGTCGACGGCCACGGCCTGCGCCCAGGACCGGGCCGTGTCCACCGTGTAGACGGCTCCCCCGGTCAGCACCAGGCCGGCGGCGCCTCCGGCGGCCACTAGTCGCCCAGTTCGGCGCGGCGCCGGGCGACGTAGTCCTCCAGTTCGGCGCGGATCGCCTCGTCCAGCGGCGGCTGCTCGTACTCCTCCAGGGTCTTCTTGTAGATCTCGCCGGCCCGCACCGTGGCGTCCTTGCCGCCCTGCTTCAGCCACCGCTCGTAGTTCGCCGTGGAGGACAGCAGCGGCCGGTAGAAGCAGGTGCGGAACCGCTCCATCGTGTGCGCGGCGCCGAGGAAGTGGCCGCCGTGGCCGACCTCCTCGTGCGCGCCGAACGCCAGCGACGCCTCGTCGATCTCCAGCGGGGTGAACTCGACCCGCAGCATCCGCAGCAGCTCGATGTCCACGATGAACTTCTCGTAGCAGGAGACGAGGCCGCCTTCCAGCCAGCCCGCGGCGTGCATCACCCAGTTGGTGCCCGCGAGGAACGTGGGCAGCAGCGTCATCAGCGACTCGTACGCCGCCTGCGCGTCGCAGGTCTGGCTGGAGTTCAGGCCGCCGCCGGTGCGGAACGGCAGCCCGTAGTGCCGGGCAAGCTGCCCGGTGCACAGCAGGCCGATGCCCGACTCCGGGGTGCCGAAGCTGGGCGACCCGGACTGCATGTCGATGTTGGACAGGAACGAGCCGAAGATCACCGGGCAGCCGGGCCGGATGAGCTGGGCCAGCGCGATGCCGGTGAGCGCCTCGGCGAGCTGCTGCGCCAGCGCGGCCGGGATCGCCACCGGCGACATCGCGCCCATGAGCAGGAACGGGGTGAGCACCACCGGCTGGTTCGCCGCGCAGTACTCGAACTGGGCGTCCAGCATCCGGTCGTCCCAGCGCAGCGGCGAGTTGCAGTTGATCAGCGAGATCGTGGCGGGGGTCTGCTCGATGCTGGCCCGCCCCTTGTCCAGGCCACCGAACAGGATCGAGGTCATGTTGATCGTGTCGGCCGCGTTCGGCCCGGAGACGACGTTCCCCATGTAGATCTTGTCGGTGAACGTCTGCAGGGCGTAGACCATGTCGAGGTGCCGGGAGTCCAGCGGGGCGTCGTTGGGCTCGCAGATCACCCCGCCGGCCGAGTCCAGTTCGGGGAAGGACTGGGCGAGCATGGCCAGGCGGCGGAAGTCCTCCAGCGTGGCGTCCCTGCGGACCTCACCCTCGCGGATGAACGGCGACCCGTAGACCGCGCCGAACACCATGTCGTCGCCGCCGATGTGCACGTTGTTGGCCGGGTTGCGGGCCTGCACGTCGAACTCGCGCGGCGCCTTGGCGACCTGCTCGAGCACGAAGTCCGGGTCGAACTTGACCACGTCGCCGTCCACCTGCTGGCCGGCCTTGCGGAACAGTTCCACGGCCTCAGGTTTGGCGAACTGGACGCCGATCTCGCTCACGATGCGGCGCCAGCCGCGCTCCAGCACCCCGACCGCGTCGGCGGAGAGGATCTCGTATCGCGGCATCGTGTTGCGGAACATCGCCACCTGCCTCTTCCGGCTGTCCGGGCCGCCCGGGGCGAGGCCGGCGCAGCCTTGACCGGCCAAGACCCCGATCGTAGGATCACATAGTAGAACAGAGTTCCGTAACGTGGAACTATGTAGCCGAGCTTGGCATGGCCGGGCCTGGCCCAGCGAACCCCACACAGGCAGGCACGCGGTGAGCAGTCCGAACGGAACCCAGGCGGTGGACCGTGCCGCGCGGCTGCTCACCGAGGTCGTGCACGCGCCGGGGTCGGTCACGTTCACCGAACTGGCCGCGGCCACCGGGCTGGCCAAGAGCACCACGTCGCGGCTGCTGCTGGCGCTCGAGCGCAACGGGCTGGTCCGCCGTGATGACGCGGGCCGGTTCCGCCCCGGGGAGATGTTCGTCAGGTTCGCCTGGCGCGGCGGCGCCGAGGCGGGGCTGACCGAGGTTGCCCAGACCTACCTGGACCGGCTCGGCGCGGCCACCGGCGAGACCGTGAACCTCGGCGTCGGGCGCGACGGCATGGTCGAGCAGATCGCCCAGGTGGACAGCGGGTACCTGATCGGGGCCACCAACTGGCTGGGCCGGGCGGTGCCGCTGCACTGCAGCGCGGCCGGCAAGGTGCTGCTCGCCCACGGCGCGGCCACGCTGCCGGCGGGCCGGCTCGAGCGGCGCACCGGCCAGACCATCACCAGCCGGGCGGCGCTGGAGGCCGAGCTTGCCGCCATACTCGAGCGCGGCTACGCGGTCATCGACGGTGAACTGGAGCCCGGTCTTGTGGCGGTGGCCGCCCCCGTCTACCGCGACGGCGGTGCCGTGGTCGCCGCGCTGTCGGTATCGGGGCCTGAGACCCGGCTGACCCCGCCCCGGATCGCCGACGTGGCCGCCGCGTGCATGGCACAGGCCAGCGGCCTGTCGGAAGTCCTGGGCCACCGGCCGGCCGCGGCCGCGCCGGGCCAGGAGGCCGTCGCGCCGCGGCTGGCAGATACGGCCCGAGCAGCACATGCAGCCCAAGCACAGAGAGAAGGTGCCGCGTGACCCCCGACGAGCTTCTCAAGCAGCTGTACGACGACACCCTGGTGGGCAACGGCCCCTCGGTGCTTGAGCTGACCAACACCGGGCTTGGGATGGGACTGGGCCCGGAGACGCTGCTCTACGACGCGCTGATCCCGGCGCTGGAGGAGGTCGGCGCCAGGTTCGAGCGCGGCGACTTCTTCGTGCCGGAGATGCTGATCGCGGGCAAGGCGATGGCCGGGGCGCTGGAGATCCTGCGGCCGCTTCTTGCCGAGACCGGGGCCGCCACGATCGGCAAGATCGTCATGGGCACGGTCAAAGGGGACGTGCACGACATCGGCAAGAACCTGGTGAACATCATGTTCGAGGGCGCCGGGTTCGAGGTGATCGACCTGGGCGTGCAGGTGTCACCGGAGAAGTTCATCGACGCGGTGCGCGAGCACCAGCCCGACATCCTCGGCTTCTCCGCGTTCCTCACCACGACCATGCCGATGTTCAAGGCCAACATCAACGCGCTGGAGAAGTCCGGGCTGCGCGACCAGGTGATCGTCATGGTCGGCGGTGCCCCGGTCACCCAGGAGTACGCCGACGTGGTGGGCGCCGACGGGTACGCCTCGGACGCCTCGGCGGCGGTGGTCCGCGCCAAGGAACTGCTGCAGCGGCGCCGCGCCGCGCTGCCCGCGTAGGCGGCCGGCGTGGACACCGTCCTCTCTTCGGCGGCCAAGCAGGCCGTGATCGGCCCCGGCCAGCCGTTCTGCATCATCGGCGAGCGGATCAACCCGACCGGGCGCAAGGCGTTCCAGCAGGAACTGCGGGCCGGTGACCTGTCCCGGGTGGAGACCGACGTGGCGCAGCAGGTCGCCGGCGGCGCCATGGTGCTCGATGTGAACATGGGCGCGCCCCTGGCCGACGAGGCGGAACTCATGACCCGCGCGGTCCGGCTCATCCAGGGCCTGACCGACCTGCCGCTGGTCATCGACTCCTCGATCATCGAGGTCCTGGACGCGGGACTGGCCGCCTACGAGGGCAAGGCGCTGGTCAACTCGGTCACCGCCGAGGACGAGCGGCTGGAGGCGATCCTGCCGCTGGTGAAGAAGTACGGTGCCGCCGTCATCGGCCTGCCCAACGACGAGGAGGAGATCCCCGAGGAGCCAGCCCGCCGGGTGGAACTGGCCCGCAAGCTCATCGAGGTGGCCACCGGCAAGTACGGGATCGCCATCGAGGACATCGTGATCGACCCGCTGGCCATGCCGGTCGGCGCCGACACCGGGCACGGGATCCGGACGCTGGAAACGATTGCACTGCTGCGGGATGAATTCGGCGTGAACATGACGCTGGGTGCATCCAACGTGTCGTTCGGCATGCCGGACCGGCACGCGATCGGGGCCACGTTCCTTCCCGTGGCCATCTCCCACGGCCTGACCAGCGCCATCATGGACGCCCGCTCGCCGCAGATCGTCCGCGCGGTCAAGGCCGCCGACCTGCTGCTCGACCGCGACCCCTGGGGCGCGTCCTGGATCGCCGCGCACCGCGCCCAGCAGGCCGCCCAGGCGGCCGCGGCCGCCGCCGCGGCAACCGGGGCGGGCGCCCAGCCGTCACCATGACCAGCACCGTGGACCTGGAGACCGAGGCCACCGGGCCGGTCCGGGTGGATCTGACCTTCGAGCCCGGGGCCCGGCGGGTGCGGGTGCCGCACGGGGTGACCCTGTTCGACGCCGCGAGCTGGAACGGGATCGCGATCGACTCCACCTGCGGCGGCCACGGCACCTGCAAGAAGTGCAAGGTCCAGGTGCTGGACGGGGCGGCGGCGCCGTCCGAACTGGACGCCCGCGCGTTCACCCAAGAGGAGCTGCGCCAAGGGTGGCGGCTCGCCTGCCGGGCGCAGGCGCTGACCGATACCAGGGTGGACGTACCGCCGCTGGTCACCAGGCCCAAGGCCGCCACGGTTGGCGTCGGCAGGCAGGTGATCCTGCGCCCCGCGGTGCAAAAGCGCTACCTGGAACTGGCCGAGCCGTCGCTGAGCGACCAGGTGACCGACGCCGAGCGGGTGCTCGCCGCGCTGGACGACCTGGAGCCGCGGATCGACCTCGACGTGCTGCGCACGCTCGGCCGGGTGCTGCGCGCCGCCGACTACAAGGTCACCGCGGTGGTCGTGGACGACGTGCTGATCGGCGTGGAGCCAGGCGACACCTCGGCCCGCCGGTTCGGCATCGCGTTCGACCTGGGCACCACGACGGTGGTCGCGACGCTGCTCGACCTGTCCACCGGGACCCCGGCCGCGGTGGCGTCCGTGCTCAACGCGCAGCAGCCGTTCGGTGCGGACGTGATCAGCCGGATCAGCGCGACGATGCTGGACCCGGCGGCGCTCGACCGGCTGCGTTCCCTGGCCCAGGAGACCCTGGCGGGGCTGGCCGCCGAGGTGTGCGCGGAGGCCGGCGCGGACCCGGCCGAGGTGTACGAGGTGGCGCTGGCCGGCAACGCGACCATGACCCACCTGGTGCTTGGCATCGACCCGGAGCCGCTCGGCATGGCCCCGTTCATCATGGCCACCCGGCTGTTCCCCGAGGTGCTCGCCGCCGACCTCGGCATCGCGGTGCACCCCCGCGCCCGCGCCGTGGTGTTCCCCGCGTTCGGCGCGTACGTCGGCGGCGACATCACCGCCGGGCTGCTCGCCTCGGGCATGGACCGTGACGCGCGGATCCGGCTGTTCGTGGACATCGGGACCAACTGCGAGATCGTGCTCGGCAACCGGGACTGGCTGCTGGCCACCGCGGCGCCGGCCGGGCCCGCGTTCGAGGGCGCGGCGATCCGGTGCGGGATGCGCGCCGCCGACGGGGCCATCGAGGTGGTCACGATGACCCCCGAGACCTGCGAGCTGACCGTCATCGGCGACGCCGAGCCCGCCGGGCTGTGTGGCTCCGGGCTCGTCGACGCGGTGACCGGGCTGGTCAGGCTGGGCCTGCTGGACCCGTCCGGCAGGTTCGTGCCCGAGGACCAGGCCGCCGCGCTGGCGCCGGGGCTGGCCGGTCGGCTGACCCGGCTCGGCCAGGAGCGGGTGTTCGTGCTGCACTGGCTCGGCTCGTCCGGCGACGTGGCGCAATCGATCTACCTCTCCCAGCGGGACGTGCGGGAACTCCAGTTCGCCAAGGCGGCGATCGCCACCGGCTGGCGCATCCTGCTCGAGGAGGCGGGGCTGAAGGCGGGCGACATCCAGCAGGTGCTGCTGGCGGGCTCGTTCGGCAGCTACCTGTCCCCGGCGAACGCGATCCGGCTCGGCCTGGTACCGGAGATCGGGGTGCTGCGCGTGGTGAGCGCCGGGAACGTGGCCGGCGAGGGGGCCAAGATGGCGCTGCTTTCGCTGCGCGAGCGGGCCGCCGGGCTGGCGCTGCTGGAGGAGGTGAGGTATGTCGAGCTGTCCGACCGCGCCGACTTCAACGACCGTTTCGTCGCGCAGTTGCCGTTCCCCGGCTGACCCGCCCGCCGCCCCGGTTGTGGTGATCGCCTGCGGTGCCCTCGGCGGGCACCTGCGGGAGATCCTCGCCCGCCGCGGCTGGCTGGCCGAGTTGCACTGCCTGCCCGCCCTGCTGCACAACCGCCCGGCAAAAATTGCTTTGGAGGCCGAACGATTGGCCCGCCAGGCCCTGGCCCGAGGGCAGCGGGTCGCCGTGGCTTACGCCGACTGCGGCACGTACGGCGCGCTGGACGAGGTGTGCGCGCGGCTGGGGCTGCGGCGGCTGCCGGGGCTGCACTGTTACGACGTGCTGGCCGGGCCCGAGCGGATGCGGGCGGTGTTCGAGGCCGAGCCCGGCACGTATGTGCTCACCGACTTCCTGGTGCGCAGCTTCGAACGGACGGTGCTCGCGGAACTGGGCCTGGACCGGCACCCGGAACTGTGGCCGGACTACTTCGGGCACTACCGCCGTCTGGTCTGGCTGGCCCAGGACCCCGAGCCAGGGCTGGCAGCGCAGGCGGAGCAGGTGGCGGCCAGGTTCGGCCTGCCACTCACCGTCGTCGAAACGGGGACGACTCGCCTGGAACACGAACTGGAAACCCTGATCGCCAGCGAAGGTATGTGGTCAGGGGCACTCCACCCACAAAAGAATGTGGGTGGAGTGCCCACAACCACAAACGAAGGTGTGCTGCGGGGCGGGTCAGACACTTGGAGCAGGCCGTGATCCGGGGCGGGCCAGGTCCTGGTAGCCGGGGCGGGCTGGGTACCGGGGGCTCGCCGTGATCCGGGGCGGGCCCTTCGGGGGCGGCCTGGCCGCCGCGGCGCCGCTGCTTGAGCACCCGCGGTATGAGGTGTTCCCGGCCGGCGGCGTGGCGGACGCGGTGACGCAGTGGGTGCCGGCCGGCATGACGGTGACCGTGACCGCCTCTCCCACCAAGGGCCTGGACGCCACGCTTGACCTGACCGAGAAACTGGCCGGGCTCGGCTACCAGGTGGTCCCGCACCTGTCCGCCCGGCTGGTGCGCGACGACGCGCACCTGGCCGACATCGCCGCCCGGCTGATCGCCTGCGGGGTGGATGACGTTTTCATCCCGGCCGGCGACGCCGATCCCCCGGCGGGGCGTTTTGACAGTGCTTTGTCATTGCTTGAACGGCTCGCCGAAATGGGCAACCCTTTTCCGCGGACCGGGATCACCGGGTATCCGGAGTCGCATCCGAGGATCGACGACGACATCACGATCCAGGCCATGTGGGACAAGCGGCGGCTCGCCGCCTACATCGTGAGCAACCTGTGCTTCGACCCGGCCACGGTGCGCCGCTGGATCCGCCGGGTCCGCGCCCGCGGAGTCACCCTGCCGATATACGTGGGGCTGGCCGGGCCGGTGGAGCGGGCCCGGCTGTTGCGGATGGCTGCCAAGGCCGGGGCCAGCGAGTCCGCGCGGTTCCTTGCGGGGCACGTGGAGTGGTTCCTGCGGTTCGGCACGCCCGGTGGCTACCGGCCGGAACGCCTGCTCGCCAGGCTGGGCCCGGCCGTCACCGCACCGGCCGCCGGGGTCGCGGGACTGCACCTTTTCACGTTCAACCAGGTCCAGCAGACCGAACAATGGCGCCTGGAACTCCTCTCCCGCATAGGCGACACCCCTGCTCCCGCCCGCCCCTGACCACCCCAAGACCCGCCCCAGCCCCCCATCGGTGGCACCCATGGGCCCACGAACCCACGACTACCCAAGCAACCCGTCCCCACCCCCGCCGATGGCCACCGTGCGCCCCGCGCACCACGACCGGCCGGGCAACCCGTGCTCTCCACCTCCCCGTTGTCCGCAATGGCGTTGACCAGGGCGGCTCCCACGACCCCAGCCGCCTTGGCCGGCCGGAGGTGACCCCGGGGCGGAGTTCTGTCCGCGCCAGGGTCACCTCCCGGCGTCCTCCCCCGCGACTAGTCCGCTTTGCACTAGTCGGGGCGAAGGAATACCGCTACGTATAAGCAACCACGACTAACGTTTCGTAATTGCGGAAAATACAATCGCTTGCACTGCCCCGGGCCCGGAGCCCGGTTTCCGTTTTCGTTCCGTGATCTGAAATCGGCGTGTATAACCGGCGTGAGGTTTGGTTGACATCACCCGGGAACGCCCGGCAGAACGCATGCGGGTTGGTGACCAGACAGCAATGAGCGACAGGTACCCAGACGGCGTTCCGGCACGTCCGGGCGAGGTGACCTGGCCGCTGCTCTCGGGGCTGATCCCGCAGCTGGCGGACTCGTATGTGCCCAGGCAGGAGACCGGGCTCGGGCTGGCCGCCACCCTGGCGCCGGGGGACACCGCCGTCCTGATCCCGGCCGATGAGGCGAACCGGACCCTGGGCGGCCTCGGCGGCACCGGGAAGACACAACTGGCACTCGCGGTCGCGCACGCGCTCTGGGACCGCCATGCGCTGGACCTGGTCCTCTGGCTGACCCCGTCCAGCCGGGACGCCGTCGTCAACGGCTACGCCCAGGCAATGCAGGACGTGGGCCAGCCCACCACAGACGGGCCGGAAGCCACGGCGGCGCACTTCCTCGACTGGCTCACCGAGACCGACCGCCCATGGCTGGTGATACTCGACGACCTGGCCGACGCCACGGCGCTTGAGGGGCTCTGGCCGCATGGGCCACATGGCCGGGTGCTGGTCACCAGCCGCCGGCCCGACACCGCGGTGCGCGCGTACCGCCCGCGCGCAGTCGAGGTGGGACCGTTCAGCCCCCGCGAGTCCCTCGCCTACCTGTCCAGCAGGCTCCACGCCGATCCCGACCAGTGGATCGGCGCGCTCGATCTGGCCGGTGATCTCGGCCACCTGCCGATCGCGCTGGCACAGGCGGCCGCGCTGATGGCCGAAACGGGGCTGGACTGCCGCCAGTACCGGGCTCGTATCGCGGACCGCATGCAGCGCCTGGCCGGCGGTGCCGCGGGGACTTACCCGTCGATCGTCGCGTCCACCTGGGCGCTGGCCGCCGAGTTCGCCGAGCAGATCCCGCCGGCCGGGCTGGCCCGGCCGGCCCTGGCCCTGGTCGCGATGCTGGATCCCAACGGCATCCCGGGGGCGGTGCTCACCAGCCAGGCCGCCTGCGCGTACCTGACCCGCTACCGGCGCGGCGCCCCGGTCGATGAGATGCAGGCCCGCGCGGCCCTGTACAACCTGGCCCGGGCGGGCCTGGTCAGCATCGACACCACCAGCGCCGCCCGCACGGTGCGGGTGCACAACGTGGTGCAGGCCACGGTGCAGCAGAACCTCACCGCGGCCGAGAGCGACGAGGCCGCACGCGCCGCTGCGGAGGCGCTGTTCCAGGCGTGGCCCCGCACCCCCGTCCCTACCTCGTTCGAGCAGGCACTGCGCGACTGCACGATGCGGCTGGAGGCGGCCGTGGGCCGGGTGCTGTGGACGCCCGAGTGCCATCCAGTGCTGGTGCGGGCGGGCCGCAGCCTCGAGGCGGCGGGCCTCACCGAGACTGCTGCCAGCTACTGGCTGTCCATGCTGGAGACCAGCCAGGCCGAACTGGGGCCCAACCACGCCCAGACGATCCTGGCCCGCGACCGGCTGGGTGCGGCGTATGAGGCGGCGGGCCGCCCGAACGACGCGGCGGAGGTATACCAGCAGTCGCTGAACGAGCGGCAGCGGCTCCTCGGCGCGGGGCACCCCGATACGGTCACGGCGCGGGCCAACCTGGCACGCGCGTACCGGGAAGCGGGCCGTGCCAGCGAGGCGGTCCAGCTTGCCGAGCGCGTGCTCGCCGAATCCGAGCAGGGCCGGGGTGCCCGCCACCCGGACACCCTGACCGCCCGGGAAGAGCTGGGCGAGGCCTACCTTGGCGCCGGGCTTGGTGACCGGGCCATCGCCGCGTTCCAGCGCACCCTGGCGGACCGGGAACGGGTGCTCGGGCAAGCCCATCCGGACACCCTCGCGGCGCGTGCCGACCTCGCCCACGCCTACCGGGCGGCCGGCCAGCCGGAGAAGGCACTGCCGCTGCACGAGCGGCTCGTGGCCGACCAGGAGCGCACGCTGGGCCCCGACGACCCCGAGACCCTGGCCGCGCGGAGCCACCTGGCCTATGCCTACCGCAGCGCCGGGCGGCTGAAGGACGCGCTGCCGGTTTACCGGCGCACGCTGGCCGGCCGGGAGCGGGCCCAGGGCCCGGACCACCTCGACACGATCACCGCGCGCGGCAACCTCGCGGACGCGTGCTTCCTGGCCGGCCGGTACAAGGAGGCCGTGCCGCTGTATGAGCGCACCCTGGCCGACCGGGAAGCGCGCCAGGGCCGCGACCATGCCGACACCATCACCGCGCGTGGCAACCTTGCCTCGGCCTACCACTCGGCGCGCAAGCTGGCCCAGGCCATCCCGCTGTACGAGGAGAACCTGGCCGGCTGCGAGCGGGTGTTCGGGCCGGACCACCCGGACACGCTGACCTCCCGCAGCAACCTGGCTCACGCCTATCACACGGTGGGCCGGTACACCGAGGCCCAGGCGCTTGTTCGAGCGCACGCTCGCCGATGCCGAGCGCGCGCTCGGGCCCGATCACCCGCTCACCCAGACGGCACGGGAGAATCTGGCGGCCGCCACGCGGGCCTGAGCCCGGCGGGATTGACTGGTTTCCCCCGCGCACAGAAGAGTGATGGCATGCAGATGACCGAGGCGTACGCGTCGGCGGTCGCGGTGATCGTGCCGATCTTCGCGCTCGCTGCCGGGGCCGAGGCGCGGGGCGTCAGGGAACGGCTGCGCCAGCCCGATCCGCAATGGGAGCGGGAGTTCGCCGCCTACAACGCCGAACACGACCTGGACATGAGCCAGGCGCCCAGGGAGATCTTCGCCTATCTCAAGGACATTCCCGGGGTGTCAACGGCGTACAAGGTGGAGCGGGCGCTGGCGATCGTCGGCGCGATCGTCTGGCTTGTGGTCTTCCTCCTGCTGGGCATTACCGAGATGCGCAGCCTCATCTGGCTGGCCGACGGCGCCGCGCCGGGCGATCCGGGTCTGGCGCAGTTCTCGGCCATCTCCATCGGCCTGGCGATGCTCACGCTGATCGTGGCACCCGTCGTCTATCTGCTCGTGCCGATCGGGCTCTCCGTGGACCTCATCCCCAAGGGCCTGAAGGAGGCCGTCGGGCCTAAGCTGGGCGACTCGAACGCGCGGGGCTTCCTCAGACAGGTGCTCACCGAACTCGAAGGGGCCGTGGAGCGGGCCGACGAGACCCACGGCGAGAAGAAGCCTGCCGGAACTGCCGACCGCGAAGCCCCCATGGAACCTGATCAGTAGCCCGGCGGCGGGCCGATCGCGGCGGCCTCGGGGCCGAACGCCTCGACGTAGCGCGGATGCACCTCGGCCCAGCGCTGGCCGGGCTGGAACGAAAGCTCGCCCTTGCCCAGGTCGTCGGTGAGCCGGTCGAGGCACTCGTGCCAGCCGGCCGCGTCCCGCGCCGCCTTGCCCACCTCGCCGAACGTGTCCAGCAGCGTGAGCGTGCAGCCGTCCGGGCGGGCCGCCAGTTCCAGGCGGATCACGTCGGTGCCCCAGCGGAACTCCACCAGCGACTGTGGCTGGTAGGCGAGCACCTCGCCGTCGAACTCCGGCACAAGGCCATCGGGGCTGGAGAACGTCAGCGGGCCGCCCACCACCCACTCACCGGAGACATGCTGCGGGAACCATGCCCGCATCTGCTCCGGCTCGGTGATCGCGCGCCACACCTTCTCCGGGGGGTGCGCGAGTTCGCGGGTGAACCGCAGCCGCCACCGACCGCCGAGGTCCTCCAGTTTGCCTGCTGTCATCGCTCTTCCCCTGTCTCGTCGTCAGCCATCTGGTCCAGGTGCTGTTCGAGCTTGTCGAGGCTGGCGCCCCATGCGGCCCGGTACGGAGCCAGCCACCGGTCGAGTTCCAGCAGCGGCGCCGGGCTCAGCCGGTAGAGCCGCCGCTGCTCATCGACCCGCACCCGGACCAGCCCCGCCTCGCGGAGCACCCGCAGGTGCTTGGACACCGCGGGCTGGTTCATCTCCAGGATGGCGACCAGCTCATTGACCGAGCACTCCCCCGCGCGCACCAGATCAAGGATCTGCCGCCGACGAGGCTCCGCCAGCACCTCAAAAACCGAGTTCACCTCCCCACCATGCCCACTCAGGCATATTCCTGTCAAGGCATACACTTGATCAGAGTCTATGCGCGCAAGCGGCACCACATGCGAGGGTCACCAGCGGGCCGGCGGGTGCGGGGCGGAGGCGGGCGTAGCGTGGCCGCGTTCGCGAACAGGCCAAACGCGTCTCGGGCCAGCGAACAGCACCCACCGCCGACGCATGCCAGCCCGCCGGAGCCGGGCGCCCGCCGGCCTCCCCAGCCGCCAGACCTAGCCCGAGCCAGAACGAGCTTTGACGGCGGCGACCAGCGCGGGGATGACCTCTCCCACGTCCCCGATCACGGCATAGTCGGCGTGGGCCAGGATCGGCGCCCCGGCATCGGTGTTCACCACGACGATGTGCTTAGCCCCGGCACACCCGGCCATGTGCTGGATGGCACCGCTGATCCCGCACGCAAGGTAGAGCTCCGGCGTGATCTTGGTGCCGGTCTGCCCGACCTGCTGCCGGTGCGGCCGCCAGCCCTCGCTGGTCACGACCCGCGAGACCCCGACGACCCCGCCAAGCAGGCTGGCCAGTTCCTCCAGCGGCGCGAAGCCGTCCGGCCCGCCGACCCCGCGTCCCCCGCCAACCACGACCCGCGCGGTAGCGAGCGACGCGCCGGAACTGTGCCCGGCCGTCTCGGTGGCCCGCACCCGCAGGTCATCGTCGCTCAGAGTGGGGACATACGGCGCAACCGGGAGCGTGCCGGCGGGCTCGGCCACGGTGGCGGCCGGGACAGCTTCGGTGGCCACGGTCATCAGCGCGGGCGAGCCCGCCAGGCTTGCCTCTTCCAGCAGCAGGCCGGCCCAGCGGTGCCGGACGACCTGGTGCGTGCCGTCCTCGCCCGGCCCGGCCTGGACGCAGTTTGCCGCCATCGGCAGGCCGGTGAGCGCGCCGAGGTAGGCCATCACCTCATTGCCACGGTCTGTGGCCGCCGCGACCACGGCGGACGCGCCGATCTCGGCGGCCAGGCCGGCGAGGGCCTGCGCCCAGGCGCGCGGCGCGTAGCCGTCGAGCTGTCCCGGTTCGACCACATGCGCACTGGAGGCCCCGTACGCCGCCAGCGCGTCACCGGGAACCTGATCCGCGGGCCCGAACAGGAGGGCCGCGACCGGGGCCGGCCCGGCGCTCGCCAGCCCCGTAGCGAATGTCAGCGCTCGCAGCGACGCGTCGGCGGGCCCGTCGGCATCGAGTTCTATCAGGCACAGCACGGTCATGGCAGCAGGCCCCACTCTTCGAGTACGCCGACGAGCGCGGGCACCCCGTCAGCCCCGGCGCCCAGCACGGTGGCCTGCTTGCGCTGGGTCGCGGGCACCCGGAGGGAACGCTTGCGGAGCCCGTCGTCGCGCCACTGCGGTTCGTCCCGCTCGATTGCCGCCCGCTTGGCGCGCAGCCGTCCGGGCAGCGACGGGTAGCGGGGCAGGTTGATGCCTTCCTTGACGCAGATGACTGCGGGCAGCGCGAACTCGAACGTCTCCTCACCACCCTGGTACTCCCGGCGGGCCCGTGCGGTGGCCCTGCTGACCCGGGGGGGCGACCCCCCGGAGCCCCCCGGTGGCTCTGGGCTCCATTCCTCCGTCACGGGGCCCAGGCCACTGCCGTCGGTCTGCGTGATCTCCAGGTTCTTGATGCCGGTGACGCACGGCCAGCCGAGGGCGCAGGCCACCCGGATGCCGACCTGGTAGTCGCCGGTGTCGGCCGCCTCGTTGCCGCACAGCAGCAGGTCGTAACCTGGCCCGTCGGCGGCGTGGCGGCGCATCTCGGCAACAATGGCCTCCGCGGTGGCGATCGGGCCCCATTCCCTGCCGTCTGTCTCCAGCAGCACCGCCCGCTTGGCCCCGAGGGCCAGCGCCTCGCGAAGCTGATCCGCGGCCTCGGGCGGGCCAAGGGTGAGCACGGAGACGGTCCCGCCGAGCCGCTCGGTGATCTGGACCGCCTCCTCGACGGCGCATTCCTCGTGCGGGCTGATGGTGAACCCGGAGAGCCGGGTGTCCACCTCCTGCTCGTCCGGGGTCAGCACGATCTTGCCGCCGACCATGGGCACACGCTTGACGCAGACGCCGATCTCCATACCGCTCAGCTCCGCACCCGGTTGTTCTCCGGGTCGAACAGCGGAGTGGACCCGGCCACGGCCACCGTGACCGGGTACTGCTCACCGAAGCACTCGACCAGCAGGCGGGTGCCTTCCTGCGCCTGCTGTGGCGGCAGGTAGGCCATCAGCAGATGCTTGCCCACCGAGGGCCCGGCACCGGCACTGGTCACGTAGGAGGGCCGGCCGTCCGCGTCGACCAAACGCTCGCCGTCGGCCGACAGGACCGGCTCACCGCCCAGCATGTAGCGGAGCTGGCCGTCGGCCGCGGCGTGGTCGTCCACGGTCAGGGTGCACAGCACCGCCGTGGGCGGCCGGTCCCGCTGCGCCAGGTAGGCCTCCTTGCCGATGAACGGCTGCGCCTTGACCCGTGGCCGGGTCATCCCCGCCTCGACCAGGTTGTACTCCGGGGTCAGCTCGTTGCCGAAGGCCCGGTAGCCCTTTTCCAGCCGCCCGGTCGTGCCGTACACGCCGATGCCGACGGGCACCATGCCGTGCGGCTGACCGGCGCCCCAGACCGTGTCCCACACCCTGGCGCCCTGCTCCATCGGCACGTACAGCTCCCAGCCCAGCTCCCCGACGTAGGAGATGCGCGAGGCGAGCACGGTCGCGCCGCCCATCTCCACCTCGCGGCAGGTGCCGAACCCGAACGCCTTCGTGGGACAGATCCCCCAGGGTGACCGGCTGGAGCACGTCCCTGGCCCGGGGCCCCCAGACGCCCAGCGTGGTCCAGGCCGAGGTCAGGTCGGTGAGCTGGGCTCCGGGCGGCAGGTGGTCGGTGAACCACTTCTTCTCGGCCATGCCGGTCGCGCCACCGGTGACCACCCGGAAGTGCTCGGCACCCAGGCGCATCACGGTCAGGTCGGCCGTGAACATGCCGTTGTCGTCCAGCAGCGAGGTGTAGATCACCCGGCCGCGGCGGACGTCGGCCTGCGCCACGACCAGCGACTGCACCGCGTCAAGCGCGGCCGGCCCGGTGATGTCGAAGACCGCGAAGGCGGACAGGTCGACCAGGCCGCAGGACTCGCGCATGGCCAGGTGCTCGGCGTTGATGATCGGCGACCACCAGCGCGCGTCCCATTCGGCGGAGCGCTCGGCGAGGCGGCCGGCGTAGCGCCCGAGCAGCGCCTCGTTGCAGCCGTACCAGTTGGGGCGCTCCCAGCCCGCCGTCTCGATGAACACCGCGCCCAGGTCCGTCTCGCGCTGGTAGAACGGGCTGACCCGCAGCGGGCGGCCCGACTCCCACTGCTCGGCAGGGTGGACGATGCCGTACATCTTGTTGAAGCCTTCGCGGGCCCGTGCCTGCACGTGCGCAACCGTCTGCTGGCAGGGATAGAACCTGGCCACGTCGGCCTCGTGCACGTCGACGGTCGGCACCCGGCCGGACATCAGCTCGGCCACCACCCGGCCGCAGCCCGGGCCCTCCTTGATCCAGCTCGCCGCGGCCGACCACAGCCCCTTGACCTCGGGCATCTCCCCCAGCAGCGGATGGCCGTCCGGGGTCATCGAGATCAGCCCGTTGATCGCGTAGCGGATGCCGGCCCGCTCGTCACCCAGCAGGTCCGGCATCAGTTCCAGGGCCTCGGCGAGCTGTGGGTCGAAGTCGTCGGCGGTGAACGGCATCTCGGTCGGGGACAGCGCCGCTTCCTCGTTGGACGGGATGTCCTCCGGGCTGACGATCATCGGGCGGTGCGCGTAGGAGCCGACCTCCATGTCACCGCCGTGCTGGCGCTCGTACATGTTGGTGTCCACGTCCCGCACGATCGGGTAGGAGATCTCCCCGGCGGTGCCCGCGAACAGCGAGATGGGCCCGACACTGATCATCTGGTGGACGATCGGGGTCAGCGCCAGCCGCGCCCCGGCCATCCGGGCGATGCGCGGGCTCCAGACGCCGCAGCAGATCACGCAGATGCCGGTCTCGATGTCTCCCGCGCTGGTACGCACGGCCCGCACCGCAGGCCTGCTCCCGGTGTCGTCGGTGTCGATGCCAAGCACCTCGGTCCCGGCGAGCACGGTCAGTGCGCCCGAGGCCTGCGCCTGTTCCCGCATCAGCGTGCCGGCCCGGAGCGAGTCGACCACGCCGACGGTCGGGAAGTGCCCCCCGCCCAGGATCACCGACTCGTCCAGGTACGGCACCAGCTTGCCTACCTCGGCGGGTGTGAGCACCGCGGCGGGTATCCCCCACGCCTTGGCGGCGCTGCAGCGGCGGCGCAGTTCGGCCATGCGCTCGGCGGTCCGGGCCACCTCGATCCCGCCGCTCTGGGTGAACACCCCCAGTGCCTGGTACTGCTCGGTGCTGTCGCGGGTCAGCTCCATCATCATCCTCGAGTACTCGATCGGGAAGATGAAGTTGGAGGCGTGCCCGGTGGAGCCGCCGGGGTTCGGCATCGGGCCCTTGTCCACGAGCACGAGGTCACGCCAGCCCAGCAGTGCCAGGTGGTGGACGAGGCTGTTGCCGACGATGCCCGCCCCCCGGCCGACCGGGGGGGCGACCCCGGACCCCCGAGGGCCCAAGGCCCCGTCCTTCGTCACGGGGCCTTGCGTGCCCGGCCGGAGTCTCAGTCATGCCGCTGCTTCCCGCCTATCTCCCATGTCACCGCACTATCTTCCCCACGCCGTCCGGCACGGACACGGCCCCGCCGCCGGACTGCTGGCGGCGGGGCCGGTGTCAACGCCGTGCGAGACGATGCCGCTTCCTACTCGACCGGGATCTCCTTGTTGATCAGGCCGAGGTCGATGCCCTGCCGCCTGCGGATGACCCGCGCCGCCAGGATAGATGACGATGGCCAGCAGGTACATCGCGCCCATGTAGTACAGCGAGTCGCGCTTGTTGGACCCGTAGAGGTCGTTGCGTCAGCCACTCGTAGAGGCAGAAGCCGAGCAGCCCGAGGGTGATCACCCCGGCCGCGGGCACGATGGGCACGCCGAGCACCTTGATCTTGCTGGCGGGCGACGCCTGCCAGAGTTCCGGCTTGCGCCACGGCAGGATGACCACCGCGATCGAGCTGAACGGTAGGTCACCGCGATGACCAGCGTCGCGTCCAGCGTGTAGGTGACGAACGTGGAGTTGTAGGCGTAAATGGCGCTCAGGCCCGACGGCCGGGAGCAGCATCAGGATGAGCGAGTAGAACGGCACCTTCCGCTTCTCCGACACCTCGGCGGCCCGGTCCGGGAGCACCCGGTCGAAGGCCGCGGCGAAGATGACCCGGGTGGAGGACAGGAACAGCGTCCCCACCCAGCCGAAGAACCACAGGCTCATCACCAGGATCAGTCACGACCTGGAACGCGGTGTTGTGCACCATCCAGCTCGCGAACATGAACGGGTACGGCCAGATGCCGAACTGCGGCGTGAGGTTGTTGTCCAGCGCGTTGAGGTTCTGGTAGAAGTCCCAGCCGAAGGTCTTGGCCATCAGCAGCAGGAAGATGACCGTGCAGATCACGGTGATCCACAGGCCGGCGAACATGCCGGTGAACACCCGCCGGAAGTCGCTGGCACCGCGGATCTCGCCGTACAGGGTCGACGCCCCAGTTCGGCCACAGGATGAAGAACATCAGGAACGGGACCAGCAGCATGGTCGGCCCGAGCGGGCCGAAGCCCAGCGACTGCGGCACGTAAGCCGATCTTGTGTGCGGCCGCGTTGGTGGCCGCGTAGGCGTTGTCGACGCCGAAGAGCTTGTGCGCCTCGAGGTTGAACGAGCTGATGAAGCTTGCGTGCGAGTTGACCAGCAGCAGCACCACGATGACCGCGAACCCGATCATGCCCGCCGATGAAGCACCAGCGCTGGATCTTGGCATAGCCGGCCATCCCGATCGAGACCAGGACGCCCGCCACCACGATCGTGATCAGCGAGATGACGAAGACGCCCGTTATGCGTGCCGAACCAGGCGTAGCCCCCGTCGGCCAGGTCCAGCCTGAGCGTCGCCCACAGCGGCTCGAACAACTGGACGGCCAGGATGTTGCCGTAGATCGGCGCCCAGAGCCAGAGGATGAACCACCAGCCGGTGACGGACATCACGAAGCCGATGCCGCTGCCCAGGATCCGGGTCTGCCAGACGTAGTCACCGCCTGCCCGCGGGATCGTCACGATGAGCCCGGAGTAGGCGATGACCAGGAACGAGACCCAGATGCCCGAGATGATGACCGCGGTGATCAGCTGGCCGGTCGGGAAGCGCCGGGCCGGCGAAGGTGAATTCGTAGATGCCCAGCGTGACGAAGTTGGTGGCCAGGCACGCGTAGATCATCGAGTCCCTGACCGACCAGCCTCGGACTAGACCGGTGGCTTTGCGGAGGAAGAGGGCAGGTCTCTCCTCGCCGAGTGCTTCAGTCGCCATTTACTTGCCTCCCATGTGGGCTGATCCGGGGCGTGCTATCACCGGCTCCGGCGATGCGGGCCGGTGGGGCAGCGCTCAACCGTTCACGAGAAGATATTTGGTGACCTTGCCCTTCTTCGCGTTCAGTTCCAGCAGCGCTCCCTGCAAGACGCCATCACCATAGACGCTGCCCGGATTAATCGCGAGGGTCCTTCCCATTTTCTTGATGCCACGGCTCTCGTGGATGTGACCGTGCACCGAAAGCATGGGCTGATAGCGAACGATTGCGTCCCTGACGGCCTTGGATCCAACCGGTTTCATCACCGCTCCGCCGTGGATCGGGCGGAGTGTCGCGTCCAAGGCGGGCGCCTCGTCAAGGCCGGTTCCATGGGGCGGGGCGTGGAAATTGAAGATGGTGCGTTCCATGTCCGGCACCAGCTCGGCGACCGCGTCGATCCTCGGCGCCAATTCCTCTTCCGGTGCCTCCCGGAAGGTGTCCCACGGGGTCGGGTTGGTCCAGCCCATCGACACGAGGTGGAACCCGTCAAGGTCGAGCAGCTTCCCCTCGGCGAATGTCACGGAAGGCGACGACTCGATTACCGGGTCGATTTCGAAGAAGTCGTCGTTGCCGCCATTCAGGATGCACGGCACCTGGCCGCTGCCGAGCTTGGTGTCGGCCATATCCAGCCAGCGGTCGAGGGAGGAGAGCATCTCGGTGCCGAACCGCTCGTCGACCGCGCCCTCCTCCTTGCTGAGGTGATCCAGTTCGTCCGGGCTCATCAGCGCCGGGTACGACCCGCGGTTGCGGATCTGGGTCTGGATCTTCTCCAGTTCTTCCTTGGACTCGATGCGGCGCCGCTCGCCGCCGAACACCACTTCCCAGTACCCGTTGTGGGTGGTGATCGGCACCATCACCTTGCCGGTGACGTCGCCGCCGAGGATGACCAGGTCAGCCTTGTAGAAGGCGGCAGCATTGAGGAACTTCCGCCAGCAGATTTCCGAGCCGTGAATGTCGGTGGCGAAGAAGACTCGCACCGGGACCACCTACGCCTTCCCGCGCACCCTGCGCAACTGACGTGCGCTCTGTGCAACGTGTAGCACTAGCGGGAAACCGGCGTCAAGCAGGACGTATCCCTCAGTGTGCGACTTCTTCTGGTAGCTCGTACCAGCGGACACGGTCGCCCACGTTGCTTCTGAGCTTCCACTTGATCGACTTTGACGCGCTCTC
>CAVPMG010000006.1:0-238320 GCA_963706115.1 uncultured Actinomycetes bacterium
TAATGCGTAGGTCATCGGTTCGATTCCGATGGGCGGCTCCCAGCTCAGCGGCCCCTTCCGATCTTGGAAGGGGCCTCGTTGCTAACAGGTGTGGCCAGGTGCGCGGAGGAGGCCTGATCATGCAATCCAGCCAGGCAGACGCGCGCCCGCAGGCACACATGGTCACGAGCACATATGCGGCGCAGCAGCGTAGTGTGGGCGTGTATGTCCGAGGCGTTGGAGCAGGCCGGTTCGAGATGCCGGGGGCTGTTATGGGGAGATGGCGAGAACGGATGGAGACTGCTGCCATCTTGGTCAGCGGGCTCGGCAATATGACGAAGGTCAAACACAAGTCCGAAGTCGCGTACTGGCGGGGAGTCTATCGACGCGAAGGCCCGCTAACCAACGATCACTACATGTGGTTTTACACAAGCTATTTTGGCCTAAGTCCTGCCGACTACAGTGACCGCCAGATTCTGGACATAGGTTGCGGCCCTCGGGGCTCGTTGGAATGGGCAGACATGGCAAGTGAGCGGGTCGGCCTGGACCCTCTAGTAGACGAATACCGGGCACTGGGGATCGGCCAGCACAAGATGACTTACGTCAAGGCCAACTCAGAGAACATACCGTTTCCTGATGGACATTTCGACATCGTGACATCCTTTAACTCACTGGACCATGTGGATAATTTGGATGCGACCGTCGCGGAGATAACCCGGGTCACTGCCTCGGGTGGGTTGCTGCTTCTTATCAGTGATGTAGGGCATAACCCGACACTTACCGAGCCACTGTCCTTTTCGTGGGATATCATCGACCGCTTCACCGGTTTCCACGCCGTCGAAACACGCCATCTGGAGAAGTCGATCGACAATGTCTACGCTAGCGTCAAGGCTGGCGTTCCGTACGACCATGAGAACGCCGGCAAGCGGTACGGGATCATCACGGCGAAACTCCGACGGAGCTAAGCTTTCCGTTAACCTGCCGGGCGCCAGAACATCAGGCGGCTCCCGGTTAGCGCTCGCGTAACCCCTCCGTCGCTCAAGCTTTTAGTCCGTGGGTTCAGGGTTCGAGGGGCCCGCGCCGGAATCGCCCACCAGGCCTGAGTCGCTCAGATGCGGCCCTTCCGCCGCCGCGGCTGGGCCGACGTCGGATGCCTTGCCGATTCCCATTTCCTGCGCGATGGGTACCGTCACCGCATGGCGCCGGGTCGGCGCTCCGGCCACGTAGAACAGGATCCCTACTATCAGCAAGATCCCCAGTGGGATGATCTGTGACAGCTCGAACTGCATGCGGGTGAACCCGGTGGGCAGCGAGCTATCGGGGTTGCCGTGCTGGCCGAACCAGTTCGTCCCGAAGCCCGGGTAGACGAGCACGATCGAGGCAAGGACCGCCCAGAACGTGCATAGCCCGCCGACGATCCAGACCATCGGCATTCCCCCGGGCACCCGGTATGGGCGTTCGACGTGCGGGTGGGATCTCCGGAGCTTGATCAGCGCTGGGAAGATGACGATGTAGGAGATCGTCGTGGTCGAGATGACCAGGCCCAGCACCACGGTGAAGTACTTCAGGGCGTTGCCTCCGGTGATAGCGAAGGCAAGCACCATGACCGCTGTGGCGGCGACCCCGGAGCACAGGTTCACCGCGATAGGCGTGCCGAACCGGGCGGAGAACCGGCCCAGGAACCGCGGGCCTGCGCCGTCGAGTGCGGCCATGGCCTGTGCCCGGTCGGCGCCCATGATCCAGGTGGTCCCGCTGGTGAGCAGCGCCAGGACGAACGCCACCGCCATCACATAGCCGAGCACTTTGCCTGCCCCGGTGAGAACCGGGGTACCGTTCGCGGCGAAGTGGCCGCCGTACACGGTGAACACTGACTTGATCGCGGCCAGGAAGCCGGTCAGGCCGGTCACCTGCCCTTTCGGCAGCAGCAGCAGGATCGCGAGGATTGGCAGCCCGTACAGCAGCACGGTCCCCACGGCGGAGCGCGCTACCCCGACCGGAACGTCGCGCTGCGGGTTTTTCATCTCTTCACCAGCCGCGCTGGGCAACTCAAAGCCGACGTAGTTGAAGAACAGCACCGGGACGGCCGCGATGAAGATCGCGTAGCTCGGGCGGAACGCGCCGCCGCCGAACGTGTCGTGTATGCCGTTCTTGATCGCGTAGATGACGACCGAGATCGTGAAGAAGCCGAGCAGCAACGACCGCATGAACGCCCCGATCGTGGGCACCCACTTCCCGATGCTGAAGGAGATGATCGCCGCACCCACGGTGAACCAGATGAATGCCAGCACGAACACCACGTCAACGATCGTCGCGCCACCCAGGATCTTGGCACCCGGCAGCGAATTGCCCTGGTTGAAGAACGTCTCGATGGCCGCAAGCGCGGTGATGCCCAGTGTTCCGCCAACCCAGATCGGATTCGAGACCCAGTAAATCAGCCCGTTCACCGCGGCTATCCGGCGCCCGAAGGCGAGCCTGGTCCAGATGTACGGCCCGCCTTCCTCCGGGAACGCCGTCCCAAGCTCGGCGGTCAGCAGCGCGTACGGGACGAAGAACAGAATGGCCAGGAAGATCAGCCAGGTGAACGCCTGCGGCCCGTTGCTCGCGACCGCTCCAAGCGTGTCGACCCCGACAAGCGTGCAGATCAGGAAAAACACGATGTCGAAACGCGCGAAATGCTTGCGCAGCTTCTTCTTCTCTTGCAGCGCATCGGTCGTCGTCACGTCCAGCAGGTCGGCCGGAGCAGCTACTGTCGCCATGGCTACCCTTTCGCAGGCAGTTGCGAGCCCGCCCCAGACCATGGCGATGAAGCGTCGGCCACTCCGGGTCGCTCGCGTGCGCTTGCATCATTATCAGCAGGTCAGACTGCCACTGTCACCAGGCAACATGCCGACGACCTGGACCCTGTCCTGGAAGATGCCATCCCGGCAGGCTTGAATACATGCCGATATAGGAATATGTTGGCTACGTGGCTCGTTCCTCCACGACGTCGGATGTCTTCAACGCGATTGCCGAGGCGCACCGTCGCGAAATCCTGGACGTGCTGATCACAGGCGAGAAGGCGGTCGGGGCGATCGTGAACGACCTCTCGATGTCCCAGCCCCAGGTGTCAAAACACCTGCGGGTGCTCAGTGAGGTGGGGCTCGTCAGGTGCCGGGCGGAGGGACGTCGCCGGCTGTACCGCCTGGAGCCTGCGCGCCTCCGGCCGTTGCACGAGTGGCTGGCCAAGTACGAGCAGGCGTGGAATGACCGCCTGGATCGGCTGGATGACTACCTGCAGGAGCTACAACAAGAGGAGAGCGGCAGTGACACCTGATCGGCATGGATCGGCAGTTGTCGAACTGCCGAATGATCTCGACGTTCTCATCACTCGGGAGTTCGACGCTCCGATCGGGCTCGTCTTCGATGTGTTGACGAAGCCGGAGCATATGAGCAAGCGGCCGATGCTACCGCCAGGGCCGGGATCGGTGGGCTGTCAGGCGCAGGCGTTAACGTGGCCGTGATGAGGCTGGAGATGATGACCGAGCAGGATGTCGAACTCCGGGTGCGACAGCAAACCGATCCTCAGATGATGGCCGAGCTGGGTGGCACCCGGCCGCGGGAAGCCATCGAGCGGGCGCACGCGAGGTCGCTGGCTCTGGCCGCCGAGGGAAGGTGCTGGCCGCTCAAGGTGATCCCGGACGGGGCATCCTCGCCCGCTGGCGGAGTCGATGTCTTTGAGTCGTCTCATGAGGGCGAAACGATCTATGAGATCGGGTGGATGATCTTGCCCGAGTCTCAGCATCGGGGATTTGCCAGCCAGGCTGTGCGGGAGGTACTGGAGAAGGCGCGGGCGGAGCGGAAGTTCGGGCAGATCCACGCCTTTCCCGCGGTCACGAACGGTCCTTCCAACAAGATCTGCGAGAAGAACGGCTTCTCGAATCTGGGAGAGTGCGAGTTCGAGTTCGCCGGCCGGACCCTTCGCTGCAACCACTGGCGAATCGACCTGTTCTGATCCCGGTGCCGCCTGGGCGTGGGCGAGCGCTTAGTCCGGCGGCGTCCCGGGCTGCTCCACCCGGCTGATCAGGAGTTTGAGGTTGGCGATTTCCTCGGCAAGCGCGGTGCGGCCCGCTTTGGTGAGGGTGACCCAGGTGCGGGCGCGTTTTCCGGCATAGCCCTTCTCGATGGTGATGAGCCCGGCGTTTTCCAGCACGCCGAGGTGCTGGGAGAGGTTCCCCGCCGTCAGGTCCAGGTTGCTGCGCAGGTAGCCGAACTCCACCCGCCGCGCTTCGTGCGCGATGGTCAGGATGCCGAGCCGGACGCGCTGATGGACGGTGTCATCAAGGCCGTTAGCGGGATGACTGGTCATGGCGTGGTTGACCGGGGCGGCCGCTGGGCCAGGGCGAAGCCGATACCGCCGAGCAGCAGCACGGTGCCGCCGGCCACCAGTTGCGGCCAGATGTTCCAATACGGGATGGGGGTTCTGAAGGTGATGGGAACCAGCACGACCGCCAGGTAAGCGATGGTCAGCAGCAGCAAGGCGCGGTTGCGCTCCGCCCACGCCAGCACCAGCAGTGCGAGCCCGATGGGGACCTCGCTGGCCAGCCCGCGGCCGAACCCGCTCAGCCCCATCAGGTTCCGGACGCCGGAGGAGGGGGCAACGTGCACCTCCCAGAGCGCTGCACCAGTCAGCGCCAGCGCGATGATTATCCCGGCGATGGCGTATGGCCGCACGCGTGTCTCGATACCTCGTGTCCGTGACCTGTGGATGTAGAAGGCCGCGATCGCTATATAGGCGAGCACCAGGGCGATCGGCCAGTACACGAACTGGGCGTTGGGGTAGACGGTGCAGACCTTCAAGCCGGGCCCGGTGACAGCGCAGGGGCCCAGGTGGCGGCCGCTGGAGCGCAACACGGGGATGGCGGCGAAGGTCACCGCCGCGAGCACCAGCAGGGGGAACCAGGTCGCGCGCTGTTCCTTGCGGACCCGCTGCGCGAGTTCGCGTGTGCTGGACAGCAGCCGGTGCGGGTCGTCTTCGGAGTATGCGGAGCCGGTCGTCATAGACAACAGGTTAGTAATACAAACCGATTCGCGCAAGAAACCAATTCTCTCGCTACGCCGGCCGGGCAGGCCCGGAACCGCGACGGCGCACGGGCCAGCCGAGGCGCGGCCGGGCGGGCGGCGCCTACGGAACCGTTTGCGCCGGGGGGAGTCACGCCGCCTGACCGGGTTCGCTCGGCAGCGTGGGCCGGCGGTGCGATCGACGGCGTGCTAGCGTCACCCGCCGTGACAGATCTGGTCTATACCGGGAACGCCGAGGTAGATGGGGAAGACCGTCGCGGATGGATACTGGGTCACTTCATGCCGCCCGGCGATGTCCGGCACAGCGCGGACGTGGAGATCAAATGGGCGATTCACCGGCGCGGCGAACGGCGCGAGGAGTGGGTCGCTGAGGAACGGCGGTCGACCGCGATCATCCTGATCAGCGGGCGGTTCAGGGCCGAGCTGCCGGGCCGGAGCGTCATCCTGGCCGAGCAAGGGGACTACATCGTGTTCCACGGCATCAGCCATTCGTGGGAGGCCGAAACGGACTGCGTGGTCGTGGGCGTTCGCTGGCCATCCGTCCCCGGCTACGAGCCTCCCGGCGGCCGGATGCCGTAGCTGCCGAGGGACGGTTCGAGCAGATCGAAGGCGCGGGTGGCGGCGCCGGCGAGCATGGCACAGATTTCCTCGCGGGGCTGCCCGGCGAGGCTGCGCCGGCTGGCCTCCGCGGACAGCACCCGGGGCACCGAACAGAGCAGGGCCGCCACGAGCCGCTGCTGCGGGTTGTCGGTCCCGGTCTCGGCGGCGATGGCATCGCCGAGCACCCGCTCGCGCTCGTTGAGCATTTCCAGCACCCGGCTGGTCAGCACCGGACTGCTGACGATCATCTGGGCGAAGCCCGGAGTGGAAAGCCCGATCGTGACGTCGGCCCTGGCGACGGCCTCGGCGTAGTCGCGGCGGATCGCGGCCAGCATGCTCTCGCCGGGGGCCCGGGCGGCGATGACGTCGGCCAGGTGGCGCACCACCGCCTCGGCGCGGTCGAAGACCAGGTCCTCCTTGCGCGGGAAGTAGTTCGTCACCGTCATCTTGGCAACACCGGCCGCGTCCGCGACCTGGGCGATCGTCACCTCGTCGAAGCCGCGCTCCACGAACATCCTGGTCGCAATGTCGGAGATCGCCTGCCGGGTCTCCTGCTTGCGCCGTTCGCGCAGTCCGGTTGCCATGACAGCACGATAGTCAAGAGGTAGGTCCGATACAAGATTAGGATTGACATAAACTTAGGTCTGACCTAAGTTGGCGGTCATGACAGCGACACAAACGCAGCATCGCGAGACGGCCCGGGTGACCGGCCCCCGGGCGCACGCGCCCGCAGGCCGTGCCGGGCCGGCAGATCCCGGGTCCGCGGACCGGCGGTCCGCTGCCGCCGCCGCGCTGCGGCCGCTGCTGATCGACGTCGGCATCCCGGTCGGCACCTACTACCTGCTCCGCGACGCGTTCGGCGTGAGCCTGTGGCTCTCCCTGGCGCTGAGCAGTATCGGCCCCGCGGTGCGCTCGATCGGCGGCCTCGTGGCGGAGCGGAAGCTGAACCTGCTGGCCGTGCTGATGCTGGCCGTCAACCTGGCGGGCATCGCGGTCAGCTTCCTGACCGGTGACCCGCGGGCGATGATCGCCAAGGACTCGGCCGTCAGCAGCGTGATCGCGTTCGCCATCCTCGGCTCGGTCCTGCTGCGCCGCCCGCTCATGTCCGCGGGGCTCAAGCCGTTCATGACCAAGGGGGAGGCGCAGCGGACGGCGGCGTGGGAGCGGCTGTCCGCGGCGTCGCCCCGGTTCCGCCGGCTCGAGCTGCTGTTCAGCACCATCTGGGGGCTGGCGCTGCTGGTCGAGTGTGCCGCCCGCCTGGTGGGCGCCTACACGCTGCCGGTCACCACGATGGTGTGGCTGGGCACCGTGATGACGCTGGGCGCGATCGGCGTGGCCATCGTCGCAGGTGGCGCCGCGGCCGGCCCGCTCCAGAAGATGATTGACGCCGAAACGGCTGCCTCCTGACCACACAAGCGCGTCCTGACCGGAGGGATTCCATGCGCGGCAAGGGCATCAACTACGACACCGGGTTTTCTCCCGCCGGCCGGAGCAGCCGCGAGCACTTCGACCCCGACATCGTCCGCGGCGAGATGCGCGTCATCGCCAGGGAACTGCACTGCACGGCCGTGCGGATCTCCGGCGGCGAGCCCGCACGGCTCAGCGCCGCCGCCGAGTTCGCTGCGGCCGAAGGGCTGGAGGTGTGGTTCGCGCCATTCCCGTGCGAGCTGGACACCGATCAGCTCGCACCGCTGCTCGCCGACTGCGCGGACCGGGCCGAGCATCTGCGCCGGACCGGTGCGAACGTGGTCCTGGTGACGGGCTGCGAGCTGACCTTGTTCGCGGCCGGCTTCCTCCCCGGCGACACGGTCTATGAGCGGATCCAGGGCCTGCAGGCCGGCGGCCAGCAACTGTACGCGGCGTTCGCCGCGCTGCCCGGCAAGCTGAACAGCTTCCTGGCCGCGACCGCCGAGGCGGCCCGCAGCCGGTTCGCGGGCCCGCTGACCTACGCCTCCGGCATGTGGGAGCCCGTCGACTGGGCACCGTTCGACATCGCCGCCACCGACGCCTATCGCGACGCGGGCAACGCGGCCACGTTCCGGTCCGAACTGCGCAAGCAGCTTCAGCACGGCAAGCCGCTCGCGGTCACCGAGTTCGGCTGCTGCGGCTACGCCGGCGCCGGTGAACGCGGCGGCATGGGCTGGGCCATCATCGACGTCAGTGCCGACCCGCCGCGTCTCGACGGCGATTACGTGCGCGACGAAGCGGAGCAGGTCAGGTACCTGGAGGAGCTGAGCGCCGTCTTCGCGGAGGAGGGGGTGGACCTCGCATTCTGGTTCACCTTCGCCGGCTATCCCCTCGTGCACGACGCCGATCCCCGCGGCGACCTGGACATGGCCAGCTATGGGGTGGTGAAGATGCTGCCCGGCGGCCCCGGCACCGGCTATCACGGCCTCGGCTGGGAACCGAAGCTCGCCTTCGCCGCACTGGCCGGGGCGAACGTACGGGCGGTACCGGTCCCCAGCAGCCGCGAGCCCGGATAACCGCCGGCGCCCCGGCAGCGCCGCCGGCTGGGGTGCGAGAATCGGGCATATGGCACGGTCGTGGATGCTCGACGAGATGGCGCATGCTGGCCCGGAGCATCTCGATCCGGCGTTCGTCGCGGGCTTCGACCGCAAGCAGGGCTACCCCGATCCTGCCGAGGATCTCGCCGTGCTGCGTGAGCACGGCATCGGCACAGACGCCACCGTGGTCGACCTCGGCACAGGGACCGGGCGGTTCGCGCTGGCCGCCGCGCCGCTCGTGCACCGCATGGTGGCCGTCGATGTCTCTCCCGCGATGCTGGCCGTGCTGGGCGAGCGTGTCGCCGCGGCCGGACTGGGCAACGTCGAGTGCGTGCAAGCCGGGTTCCTCAGCTACGAGCACACGGGCGCGCCCGCGGACGCGGTGTACACCCGCAACGCTCTCCACCAGTTGCCGGACTTCTGGAAGGCTCTCGCGCTGGAGCGGATCGCGAGCCTGCTACGGCCCGGTGGCGTGCTGCGCCTTCGCGATCTGATCTTCGACTTTCAGCCCGGCGAGGCCGCGGCCGTTCTCGATGACTGGCTCGATGGCGCGGTGCAGGATCCGTCCCGCGGCTACACACGCGAGGACTTCGCCGAGCACCTCCGTACCGAGTTCAGCACGTTCCGCTGGCTGCTCGAACCGATGCTCGCCGCCGCCGGGTTCACCATCGTGACGGCCGGCTTCGACGGCTCGATCTACGGCGCCTACACCTGCATCAGAGCCTGACCGTGTGCGGACCCGTGCTGGCAGGCGAAAGGGGCCCCTCCCGGCGGGGAAGGGCCCCTTCGTCTACCCGCGTTACTCCGGCCTGTTGGGGTGTCAGCCCAAGTGCCCGTTGATCACCTTGCCCATGGCGGCCAGGGCGGTCACCGACTGGGGATGGCCGGTCACGGCGAACTTACAGCCGTTATATCCGATGTCGTCCCAGTACATCACCGCGGCGATGCTCGGGTTAGCCAGCACGTACGCCTTCATCTGGCCGATGAAATGCGCCTGCCAGGCCGGGACGTCGGAGTAGGCGGCGCTGGCCCACTCGGCGATGAACACCGGCTTCCCTCCGTGGGTGCGCGCGAACGCGAGCACCGGGTCGAACAGTGAGCCGGGGGTGACCGAGGGCTTCGTGGGGGTGGTGGTCCGGTGGAGCCGGCAGCCACCACGGTTGTAGCCGTCCGCGGCGATCACGTCCACGTAGGCCGCACCCGGGAAGTAGTCCGAGGCGAAGCCGGCGCGCAGCGACCATTTCGGCCGCTGGCTGGCCGGGAAGTATGCCATGTGCATGAGGATCATCGCCCAGCGCAGCCGGCCGCCGGTGCCCGCGTCGAGATGCGCCTTGGCCGCGAGCGTGTGGATGTGTCTCCAGGCGGCCTGGAACTGGGAGGGGGTGCCGAGCACATGGTTCGGGGGGTTATTTGCCTCATGCTCAAAGGCGACGTAGACCGCGGGCACGTTATGGGTCACGGCTTCCTGCTCGGCCTCGGTGAGCCAGGCACGGATCTGTGTGTCCTGGCGCCCGGCCGCGATGGAGGCGTAGGTGATCCCCCGCGAGTGGGGGACGTCGAGGCTGGCCAGCACCGTGGTGCCGGCCGCCATCGCCCGGTCGATCTTCGGGATGTTGAACTTCTTGCCGATCATGTAATAGACGCGGACGATGGCCAGTTTGCGGCCCAACTGGCTCTGTTCGCCGAGCAGAGGCACGGTGCCGCCGAAGAGCGCGCCACCGCTGACCCCCGACGTCGCGGCACCCTGCCGTGAGGGGAGGCGTACCGCGCCTGCCTGGGCGGCGGGCAAGGCGAAAGCTAGGGAAAGCGCGAGAACTGCTGCAAACCGGAAGTAGCGGGGTTTCACTGAACCTCCAGGGCTAGGAGTCCTGCCCGGCACGGAGCATGATCTGTGACGACATCACTCCGTGCTGGCAGCTGCCAGCACAGTCGGCTATGTGCGCCTCCCTCCGTACAAACTGATCGGGCCGCAGCCTACTGCGGTGAAGACCCCTCATGCAGGACATTCTGAGATATGTCCGTGGTGTCGGCTTTGCCGAGGCCAGAAAGTATTGTTACCGATGTATCTGAGCCCATCACAGAACCGCATCAATACGAACCAAGCGCTGCAATGCGGCCACAAAGGGTGAGGGGCGGCAAGGTAATCGGCCATAACGGTTAGTGGTGTGTTAGTGGTGGGTTAAGAGCGGGTTAGCCGCGCACGGATTACCTCCGGCCCGGCCCGGACCACTGGTGCTCGGGGCTGAGATGCGGTGCGCGCCGGACGCCGGGCCTGAACCGGCGGCCGCAACCGGCGGGTTTAGTCCCTTGTGTCACCTCTGTCCCGTCTGCCGCATGAGATCCATAAACGTTCATGTGACGCACAGGCCTTCCCCAGGCACTTCCATGTCAAAATTCATCAAGTTTGGGCACGTTTGACCCGAGCATTGGGGAGAACAGATTACATATATTCCCGACTGGAAAAATATGCTTTAATCTGCTCGGGCGGCCGGCTCGGTAGTGATCCTGTCCACGCTCATGGTCAGGCGCGTGAGTTGCGGCACGCCAGGCATGCCGTTAACGACAGGAGGCCCCACTAGTGGCAGCTCACGGCAGATGGTTTTCGGCCCGGACACGGGTGATCGCACTCTTGACCGCGGCCGTGGCCGGGCTCTTCGGCCTCGCCATGGCCAGCTCGGCGAGTGCGCAACCGTCACCGGTCCAGCACGTGGTCGTGCTCTACCTGGAAAACCACTCCTTCGACAGCCTGCTCGGGTACTGGTGTGATGACAACCCGGGCAGGTGCCCGGACGGGGGCATGCCTGCCCGCGTGACCCTGTCCGACGGCACCGTGGTCACCCCGACCGTGAGCCCGGACCTCGTGCCGGCGGTATCGCACTCCGTGGCGTCGCAGCAGGCTGCCATTGACGGCGGCAAGATGGACGGCTGGCAGAAGGTGCAGGGCTGCCAGGCCAGCAAGAAGTACGCCTGCATCAGCGGCTACACGCCCGCACAGGTGCCCAATCTGACGGCGCTCGCGGACCACTTCGCCATCAGCGACCGCACCTTCTCCATGGCCGACAGCCCGTCCTGGGGCGGCCACCTGTACGCGGCCATGGGCCAGCTGGACGGCTTCGAAGGAAACAACCCCAAGCCCGGCACGGGCGTGGCAGCGGGTCCGGGCTGGGGCTGCGACTCCAACCGGATCACCCAGTGGATCGGCCGCGGCGGCGCCGTCCAATGGGTGCCGAGCTGCATTCCTGACTATTCCCTCGGGCTGCAGAACGGCGGCGCATTCGAGCCCACTCCGGTGAGTTACGCGCCGACCATTTTGGACCGGCTGGACAGCGCCGGCTTGTCGTGGCGCATCTACGGTGAGCCGAAGGCGGAGACCAGTGGCAAGTCTTCACCGGGTTACGTCTGGGACATCTGCCCCTCGTTCGCCGAATGCCTGGACACCGGGCAGAAGGCGAACAACGTCGCCAGCGCGTCGTTCGTCCACGACGCCAAGACCGGAAACCTGCCGAACTTCTCCATCATCACGCCGGGCGGGAAGGACGCCCAGTTCAGCGAGCACAACGGATTCTCCATCACCGCTGGTGACGACTGGCTCGGCCAGGTGGCATCCGCGATCATGAGCGGCCCGGACTGGCGGTCCACCGTGCTGTTCATCACCTGGGACGACTGTGGCTGCTTCTACGACCAGGTACGGCCCGGGGTCAACTCGGACGGCACCGCGCAGGGGCCACGCAGCCCGCTGATCATCGTGAGCCCGTTCGCCAAGAGCGGCTTCACCGACACCACCTCGACGTCGTTCGCCGGGATTCTCAGCTTCACGGAGCACAATTTCGGCCTGTCTCCGCTCGGGCCCAACGACGCTCAGGCCTACCCGTTCACGAACGCTTTCAATTTCCGCCAGGCACCGCTACGGCCCGCTCGGATGATTTACCGTAAGTGGCCGCGCGACGCCTATCACGTCAACCTCGCGGAAGGGCGCGACGACACCTGACCGGGACGCGGGCGTGGCCGGCATCGCGCCTGGCCACGCCCACGGTTTGCTGGGGCTTCCGCACCGTCGGGATACAGCTGAAAACGGGGACGGCATGACGGGGGATTTGTCGTGAGAAAGCCGTGGGAACTACCGCACACCCGGCACGCCCAGCCCGTACGATTGCGCTCCAACCGCTAGCTGGACGGGCGGTCCTCACGGGCGGGAAGGCACATGGTCGTACTCCGGCGGGGCTACTCGGTGCCCGAGCACGTCTCCATGTTCGCCGTCGGGGCGGCGAGCCTCGGTGCCGTGTACCCGGCCATGCAGGCTCACACGGGCTGGCCGGGCCTGCCGTGCCCGCTTCGCACGCTCACCGGGGTGCCCTGCCCGTTCTGCGGTATGACCACCGCGACGGTGGCCCTCAGCCATGGTGAATGGGGAAGCGCGGCGGCGGCCAACCCACTCGTGTACCTGGCCGTGATCCTCGTCGTGTGCACCCTGCCGGTGCTGGCGGCGAGAACCGTGGGGCTGGCCGGGGGCCCGCGCCCCTGGCCGGAGGCGAAGCGCCGCCGGGTCCGCTGGGCCATGGCCGTCGTGGTCGCCCTGAGCTGGCTCTTTCAGCTGCACAGATTCGGATTCATCTAGGCCGCCGCTCTCCGGATGTGAGGGGCGGTCCATCACCTCGGAAAGGTCTTGCAATGGCGTATGCAGCAGATAGCCCGGCGGCCAACCCGGCCGCGTATGCGAATTGGGGCCAGCGCGTGGGCGCTTACCTCATCGACTGGGCGCCCATCATCGTGCTGGAGCTGATCGGGGGCTTTACCCATAGCGTGATCATCGCGCTCCTGTTCGCCCTCGCGTCCCTCGGGTGGTGGATCTACAACCGGTGCATCCAGGCCGGCCAGACCGGCCAGTCGCTGGGGAAGAAGACGCTCCACCTGCGCCTGCTCAGCGAGAAGACCGGTGAGCCGATCGGCGCCGGCATGGCCTTCGCCCGGGACATCTGCCACATCCTGGACTCGCTTGCCTGCTACATCGGCTGGCTGTTCCCGCTTTGGGACGCCAAGCGCCAGACGTTTGCAGACAAGATCGTCAGCACCGTCGTCGTCCCGGAGTGAGCTAGGCCGTCACATGGGGGGCCCGCCCGGGCTGGGCGGCCCCCCATTGGCGTACCGCGGGCCGGGTGCCCGCGCCACCGGGCCACCGGTGCCGGTTCAGGGCGCAGCACCGTCGAGGTGACGCGGCCCGTGACCCACGTAGAGTTGCCGCGGCCGGGAGATGCGCTGCTCGGGGTCGAGGATGTTTTCCTCCCACTGGGCCAGCCAGCCGGGCATCCGGCCGATCGCGAACAGCACGGGGAACATCTCCACCGGGAAGTCCATCGCCTGGTAGATGATGCCCGAGTAGAAGTCCACGTTCGGGTAGAGCCGATGGCTCACGAAGTACTCGTCGGCCAGCGCGATGCGCTCGAGTTCCAGCGCGATGTCGAGCAGCCGGTTGGCGCCGGTCACCTCGAAGACCTGGTCTGCGACCCTCTTGATGAGGGTCGCCCGCGGGTCGAAGTTCTTGTACACCCGGTGGCCGAACCCCATCAGCCGTAGCTCGCCACGCTTGACCCGGTCGATGTAGGCGGGGATGTTGTCCACCGAGCCGATGTCGTTGAGCATCCGCAGCACCTGCTCGTTCGCCCCGCCGTGCAACGGCCCGTACAACGCGGCCGTGGCCGCGGCCGCGGCCGAGTACGGGTCGGCGCGTGAGCTGCCGACCACCCGCATCGCACTGGTGGAACAGTTTTGCTCGTGGTCGGCGTGCAGGGTGAAAAGCACGTCGAGCGCGTGGGTCAGGACCGGATCCGGGTTGTACCGGGGTTCGGTCATCCGCCGCATCATGCTCAGGAAGTTGCCGGCGTAGGAAAGCTCGTTATCGGGGTAGGCATACGGCAGCCCCATGGCGTGCCGGTAGGCGAATGCCGCCAGCGTCGGCATTTTCGCGATCAGCCGGACGATCTGCTCGTGCCGCTGCTCGGTGTTGGTGATCGCCTTCGCACCCGGGTAGAAGGTGGACAGCGCCGCGATCGTGCTCACCAGGATGCCCATGGGGTGGGCGTCGTGGTGGAACCCGTCGATGAACTTCTTCACGTTCTCGTGCACGAACGTGTGCTTGGTGATTTCGTCGGCCCAGATGGCCGACGTCTCTTTCCCCGGCAACTCCCCATAGATCAGCAGGTTGGCCACGTCGAGGAACGGGACGCGCCCGGCAAGCTCCTCAATCGGATAGCCCCGGTAGCGCAGGATGCCCTTCTCACCGTCGATGAAGGTGATCGCGCTGCGGCAGCTTGCCGTGTTCATGAAGGCTGGGTCGTAGGAGAGCAACCCGAAGTCGTCGTCGGAAACCTTGATCTGGCGCAGGTCGAGGGCCTTGATCGCCCCGTCGACGATAGGCAGTTCGTAGGCGCGGCCCGTGCGGCTGTCGGTCACATGCAGCACGCCCTGCGGCTGGGAGGTGTTCGTTGCCATGCCCCAAGTTCATCACTCCCGGGCCGGCCGGGCTTAGCGGACCCCCATCCGGATCCGGGGCGAGCGGGCCGGGTCCAGCCAGCGCAGCAGCGGGAGCAGTTCACCGGGTGGCAGGGTCACGCAGCCGGCCGTCGCGATGCCGATATTCAGGTGCAGGAAGATGGCGCTGCCCAGCCCCGGCGTGCGAGCCGTGTTGTAGCCGATCACCAGGCCGGCGTCGTAGGCGGAGACGTCCATGGGCTCGGGGTCGCGGCCCGGGCTGGCGTTCCTGCTATCCACCCACTCGTTGTAGCCGGGGCTGGCCGGATCGTCGTCCCAGAAGTCGTAGGAGCGAATTTGCCGGTACCGGAACCGGAATCCCGGATTCGGGCCGGCGCCAAAGAAAAAAGGAATGCTGAACGATCCTGACGGGGTACGGCCGTCGCCCTCACGCTTGTCTCCGGGCGGGGCGAACCCGTTCCGGCCGAGCCGTGCCGTCCACGGCCCGAAGACCCGCTGCCAGCCATGGCCGGTGCGGCGGTAGGCGTTCAGCACCGCGTAGGTGTCCCCGTAGGAGGCAGCGGTCACCGTGATGAGCTGGCGGACCGTGGGCCGCGCGGCACGGCCCTCCGGCGGCGGCGGCGTGCCCGGTGCTGACCGCCCGGGCGGCCGGCGAGGTGGCTGCGCTGGCTGTGGCGGAACCCGGGTCCCGGGGCTGCCCGGGTACGAGGCCCGCGCCTGCCCCACAGCCGGCGGTCAGCACCGCGGCCAGGGCCAGCAGGGCCCAGGCTCGGTGACGAAGGAACGGGGCCTGCGGCCAGCGGGGGGCTCCAGGGGGGTCGTCCCCCCGGGCTGGCAGGGCCGGGCCGGGGCGAGCGGTAGACCGGGGAAGCCTCACGGTCACCAGGATGCCGCACATCGCGCTGGCAAAGACGGACATGCCACCGGCACGGACGGACCGTGCCGGTGGCAGTCTCCCGGGCTGAGCCGGGAACTGCCCGCCCTGATAACGCCCCGCCAGGCGGCACCAGGGCGGGAGCCGGGCGGCTAGAGGCCCTCGTTGATCAGGCGGCCTGCCTTTTCGTACTTCGCCGGATCTCGCTTCTTGTAGTAGAACGCGGCACCGATGCCGATCAGCACCACGGCGAGGTCGATCGGCCCTAGCCAGTAGGCGTAGCTGTAACTGGACGCGCCGAGGAACCCGATGTTGGTGAACAGCAGATACACAACGAACGCCTGGGAGAAGAACGACAGCAGCGGCGCCAGCCGGGTCTTCCACCAGTGCACCTCGTCGCGGTGGTAGCGCTCGTAGTAGACCAGGATCGCCAGCGAGACCACGGCCTGCACGGACAGGATGATGATCACGCCCATGAGCGCCATCAGCCCGTAGACCTGCACGTAGGCCTGGGAGGTCGGGTCGTTGGTGCCGGTGAAGAAGGCGAACAGCGCGATGATGAAGGCCGCGATCACCGACTGGGTGACCGAGGCGATGTGCGGGCTCTTCCACTTGGGATGGGTGCGGCCGAGTGGCTTGGGCATGAAGCCCTCCCGGCCGAGCGAGTAGAAGTACCGCGCGGTGGTGTTGTGGAACGCCATGCCGCAGGCGAACGACCCGGTGATGATCAGGTAGCTCATGATCGAGGCGACCCAGTGGCCGGCGTACTGTGCGGCGGGGTGCAGGTAGAAGTTGGCCGGGTCGCTCTGTGCCGCGGCGATGGCGGCGTGGGCGCTCGGGTACCCGCCCAGCGGTGCCCACGAGGTCAGCGTGTAGAAGATGCCCAGGCCGATCACCGAGATGTACAGCGCCCGGGGCACGATCCGCTTCGGATCCCGGGACTCCTCGCCGTAGTTGGGCGCCATCTCGAAGCCGACCCAGGACCAGAACGCGAAGAACAGCCCGATGCCGATCGCCCCGGCGACGATGCCGTGCGAGACCGGGAAGCTCTTGAACGCGTTCACCGGGTTGATCGAACTGAAGTTCACGTTGCCGTGGCCGAACAGGAAGATGTCGAAGATGATCAGGATGGCGACCTCACTGAGCAGGCCGATCGCCAGCAGGTTCGCGGAGACCCGGACGTCGAAGTAGGCCAGCACCCCGATGAGCGCGATCATGAACAAGGCCAGCCAGGGCCAGCCGACGTTCCACCCGAACGAAGCCAGCTTCAGGTTGAGGAAGTAGGCGAACCCGCCGGCCAGGGATGCCTCGAACACCGAGTAGGCGACCAGCGAGCCGAAGCCGGTGCCGATGCCAAGTTCCCGGCCCAGCCCGTGGCTGATGTAGGAGTAGAAGCCGCCCGCGGTGGTCTTCTTCCGCGCCATGGCCACGTAGCCGACCGAGAAGATGGTCAGCACGATCGTCGCGAACATGAACGCCGCGGGGGCGCCTATTCCCTGTCCGAACCCGACCACGATCGGCGTGTTGAACATCATGGCCGAGATCGGCGCGGCCCCGGTGACGGTCAGGAACAGGACGCCGCCGAGCCCGACGGCACCCCTGCGGAGCTTGGCGACGTCGCTGCGCTGGGAGACGTCGAAGTCCTCCGGGAACATGCCGGGAGCGAGCGGAACGCCCTCCCCGCCAGTTGAGGTGTCTGACTGTGCCATGATTCCTCCCCCACAGCGGGGCGCGCCCCGGGTGAGCCGGTCCGGGAGCAGGGTTATTGGTCTGGCGTGTGCGTTGTGGTACACGTCACAGCGCGGACAGTATCACCTGGTAGAAAGCGTGACAAGACTTCTGATTCCGGAAATATGGACTTAACATGGACCGGTTGACACTAATCGGTCACATCCAGTATTTATTTGGTTGAACCAAATGGGCGGGGTGCGATCGTGCCCTCGCTGGGGGCGCGGATGTGCAGAGTGCCCACCGGCGTGGGGGACGTCGCGCCGGAGGCGCGCGGAGTGCCCAGCGCTGGGAGAGGCGCCGGGTGCCGTGCCGGAGGCGCGGAGGTGACTGTGGCCGAGGAACTCATCGCCTTCGCCTCCAAGGGCGACATGCTCGCCAAGTCCAAGGAGTTCTGGAACCCGTCCAAGACCCAGTTCTGGGTGGACTCGGGCGTCCCGCTGGTCATCGACAGGCGCGAGGGCTACTTCATCTACGACGTCGAGGGCAAGCGCCTGATCGACACCCACCTCAACGGCGGCACCTACAACCTGGGCCACCGCAATCCCGAGGTGGTGGCCGCCGTCACCGCCGCCATGCAGCACTTCGACATCGGCAACCATCACTTCCCCTCGCTGGCCAGGACGGCACTCTCCGAGGCGCTGGTCAGCACCGGGCCGCCCGGCATCGCGAAGGTGGTCTTCGGCAGCGGCGGCGGCGAGGCGATCGACATCGCGCTCAAGACCGCCCGGCATGCCACCAAGCGCCGCAAGATCGTCTCGGTGGCCAAGGCCTACCACGGGCACACCGGGCTCGCCGTCGCCACCGGAGACGAGCGGTTCTCCACGCTGTTTCTCGCCGACCGCCCCGACGAGTTCAGCCATGTGCCGTTCAATGACCTCACCGCCATGGAGCAGGCACTGCGTGGCAAGGACGTGGCCGCGGTGATCATGGAGACGATCCCCGCCACCTACGGCTTTCCGCTGCCGGCCCCCGGGTACCTGGCCGGCGTCAAGCGATTGTGCGAGGCACATGGTGCCCTGTACATCGCCGACGAGGTGCAGACCGGGCTGATGCGCACCGGCGAACTGTGGGCGATCAGCAAGCACGGGGTGGTGCCGGACATCCTGGTCACCGGGAAAGGCATCTCCGGCGGCATGTACCCGATCAGCGCGGTCCTGGTCAGCGAGGCGGCGGCGGGCTGGCTCAGCGAGGACGGGTTCGCGCACATGTCCAGCTTCGGCGGCGCGGAGCTTGGCTGCGTGGCGGCGCTGAAGACGCTGGAAATCACCTGCCGCCCCGAGGTCCGGTCGATGGTGCACTACAGCGCCGCCCTGATCGGCGACGGGTGCCGGAAAATACAGGCGCTCTACCCGGACTGGTTCGTCGGCATCAGACAGGACGGCCTGGTTATGGGCCTGGAGTTCGACCACCCGAAGGGCGCCCAGTTCGTCATGAGACGGCTCTACGAGGCCGGGGTCTGGGCGATCTTCTCGACCCTCGACCCCCGGGTGCTGCAGTACAAGCCGGGCGTGCTGATCACGCCCGCACTATGCGAGGAACTGCTCGACCGCACCGAGCAGGCCATCGGCCTCGCCGCCCGCGACGCCCGCTCCGGCCGGAGCCAGCCATGACCGCCGCCCACCGGCCCCCTCGCCGCCCGCTCCAAGCCTCGACCGGACCCGGCTCGCCCGTCGGACACAGGCCAATTGTGATGGTTGGCGCAACCATCACATTCTTTTGTGATGGTTGGCGCAACCATCACAAACGCCTCCCGGGCGGGAGGCGGCCGTGAGCACGCAGAGTGGGGCCGGTGTGGCCGGTGTTTCTGGTGCGGTCCGCAGTGCGGCCGCCGCGCCGTCGGAGGCGATCAGCTTCGAGGTGCTCAGCGACCCCGCAGGTGTGCCCCGGGCCAGGGCGATGCTGCAACGGGCCGAATGGGCGGCCCGTTCGTTCGCCCGCTACGACAAACAGGCCGTGGACCGGGTGGTGCACGCCGCCGCCCAGGCCGGGGCCGCCCAGGCGCGGGAGTACGCGGAATGGGCGGTCCGGGAGACCGGGTTCGGCGTCGCCGACCACAAGGTCATCAAGAACATGGCGTGCAGCACCGGACTGGTCGAGGCGTACGCCACCCATGACTACGTGACCCCGCGGTTCGACCCGGCCGCGAAGATCGTCGAGATCCCGCGCCCGGCCGGGGTGGTCCTGGCCCTCACTCCCTCCACCAATCCGGTCGCCTCGGTGTTCTTCAAGGCCCTGCTCGCGCTGATGACCCGCAACGCGGTGGTCATCAGCCCGCACCCGCAGGCCGCCGAGTGCTGCGCCGACGCCGCGCGCACCCTGGCACGGGCCGCCGTGGCCGCCGGCGCCCCCGACGGGGTCATCCAGGTGGTGGACCGGCCCTCGGTGCCGCTCATCGACGCACTCATGACCGACGAGCGGACCAGCGTCATCGTCGCCACCGGCGGGTCCCCGGTGGTCCGGGCCGCCTACTCGTCCGGCACGCCCGCGATCGGCGTGGGCCCTGGCAACGTGCCCGTGTTCGTGGATGCCACGGCCGACCTGGCCAAGGCGGCCAAGCGGATCGTGGAAAGCAAGAGCTTCGACAACTCGATCCTGTGCACCAACGAGTCGGTGCTGATCGTCGAGGAGCCCGTTGCCGCCACCCTGCTGCGCCACCTGAAGCGGGAAGGTGCTCACCTGCTGGAGCCGGACGAGGCCGCCAAGGTCGCCGCGCTGCTGTTCCCGGGCGGGCATTTCGACGTCAGGTTCGTGGGCAAGGACGCGCCGTGGATCGCGGCCGAGGCGGGCCTTCGGGTGCCCGGCACCACCCGGGTCCTGCTCGCCCCGTTCGGGATGGCCGTGCCGGAGGAACCGCTCGCGCACGAGAAGCTGTGCCCGGTCCTGGGCCTGGTCCAGGTGCCGACCACCAGGCGCGGCATCGACGTGGCCCGCGCGGTACTGCGGATCACCGGGCGCGGGCACTCGGCGGCGATCCACAGCACCGACCCCCGGACGATCATGGATTTCGGGGCCAGCGTGGACGTGCTGCGCGTGTCGGTCAACGTTGGGAACAGCCTGGGCAGTTCGGGGATCTCCACGGCGCTGGCGCCATCGATGACCGTGGGGACGGGGTTCTTCGGGCGATCCTCGCTGACCGAGAACCTGGAGCCCAAGCACCTGGTGCAGTGGACGCGGATGGCCTACAACGCCGACGCGGACGAGGCGTTTGGGAACTTCTCGGGGCTGATCCCGTGGGAATCGCCGCCCGGGCCTGTGCCGCCGTATCCGATCGCGTCTAATGCGGCCGGGGATGAGCGCGGGCCAGGGGCATACCTGGGCGCGGACAGAACTTCGCGCCCAGGCACCCCCCTGCCCCACGTGACGGGGGGCGCGGGGGCGGCGGCTGGGCTGGATGTTGCGGCGCTGCGGGAGGAGATCAGGCGGGTTGTTATCGAGGAACTGGCGCGGTTCGCGGGGGGATCCCATGGCTGAATTGCGATCGTTCATCTTCCTGAACCGGCTCCAGCCGCAGACCATGTGTTATTTGGGCACGTGGATCCGGGGGAGCCTGCCGCGTAGCGATGTGGCCGCGCAGATTATCGAGGTGGCGCCGGGGCTGGACATCGAGCCCCTGACGGATGTGGCGCTCAAGCACGCGGGGGTGCGCGCGGGGATCCTGGTGGTGGAGCGGCAGTTCGGGTACCTGGAGATCCACGGGGGGAACGACGAGGTACGCGCGGCGGGGTCGGCGGTGCTGGACGCACTGGGCGCCAGGGCGACCGACGCCACCAGGCCCGAGGTGCTGGCGTCGAAGATCATCTCGATGCTGGACCCGCAGCATGCGTTCCTGATCAACCGGAACAAGATCGGGTCGATGGCGCTCGCCGGGGAGTCGCTGTTCGTGCTGGAGATGCAGCCCGCGTCGTACGCGATCCTGGCCGCCAACGAGGCGGAGAAGGCAGCCCGGATCAAGGTGGTCGACTACCGGATGATCGGGGCCACCGGGCGGGTGTACCTGTCCGGGTCCGAGGCGGACGTGCGCCAGGCCGCCGAGGCCGCCGAAGATGCACTGCGTAGCAGGACGGCAGAGGGTAGCAGGACGACAGAGCGGAGCCTGGCATGACCGGCCAGCGGCCGCAGGCCGCTGACACCGAGGCCATCCGGGCGCTGGTGCGGGAGGTGCTGGCCGACCTGCTCCCGGCGGCCGCACGTGATCCGGGGAACCTGGGTGGCGCCGGGGGAACCGGGTTTCCCGGGGGCCCGGCCGGTGGGGTGAGCACGGTGACCGGTGCGCCCGCGCAGCCGGGGTTGCCGCACACCGTCCGCGAAGACGTCGAGTCGGTGGAAGTCGTGTCGATCAGGACGGATGCCGAGCTGGGGTCGTTCGTTCTGCATCTATTGCATTTGTTCGAGAACCCGAAGCACCGGGACGCTCTGCGCGCCGGCCGCCTGCGGTTCCGGCTGGCAGCGCCCGCGGCGGGCGGGCAGGCTCAGCCCAGCCACCGCATCGAGAAGGGGGCGGTCACCGAGGCGATGGTCGCCGCGTCCGCCCGGGCCGGGACACGGCTGGTGCTCGGCCGCCGCGCGGTGCTCACGCCGCTCGCCCGCGACCGTGCCCGCGCCACCGGCGTCGAGATCGTGAAGGAGCGCTGATGCTTACCGCGACGGTGGTCGGAAACGTCTGGTCCACCCGCCGGCTGGCGGAGATACCGAACGGGGCCTTCCTGGAAGTGGAGGCCGAGGGCACGGGCACCCGGCTGGTGGCGTTCGACGTGCTGGGCAGCGGCGTGGGCGAGCGTGTCCTCGTCGCGCAGGGCTCGGTCGCCGCCGCCTGGTTCCCCGGCAAGGCGCCGCCGATCGACGCGCTCATCATCGGCTCGATCGACGAGCCGGCCGGCGGCGGCCCAGTGACGAAGGAACGGGGCCGCCAGCCCGCGGGGGGTTCCGGGGGGTCGCTCCCCCGGGCCAGCAGAGGCGCGGCCGCGGCGGCCGGATCTGACCGGAAGAAGGGAAAGGCACATGGCTGATAACGCGATAGGAATGATCGAGACCAAGGGCTACGTCGCCGCGCTGGCCGCGGCCGACGCCATGGTGAAGGCGGCCAACGTGACCATCGTGGGCCGCGAGGACGTCGGCGACGGCCTGGTGTCGGTCACCATCATCGGGGACGTCGGGGCGGTCAAGGCCGCCACCGAGGCGGGCTCGGAGACCGCGACCAGCGTCGGCGAACTGGTGTCCGTGCACGTGATCCCGCGGCCGCACGCCGAGCTGGGCAGGCACTTCACCATCCGCACCGAGTAACGTGGCCGCGCCCGTCCCGCCGCGCCCGGAGCTGCGCGTCTACCTGCTGGTCAAGGACCTGCAGCGGCAGTTCGCCGCCTACCTGGGCACGCCCACCCGCGCCCGGGGCTACCCGCCGTTCGCCGGCGAGCACTCGCTCATCGTGGAGGTCGCGCCCGCGCTCGCCATCGAGCGGGTCACCGACCTGGCGCTGCGCGCGGTGCCCACGGTCGAGCCGGGCATCCTGTACGTGGAACGGCAGTTCGGCGTGCTTGAGGTGCACGGCGGCGACCTCGCCGACGTGGAGCGGGCCGGCCAGGCGATCCTGGCGGGCCTGGATGCGGACCCCGCGGACCAACTCCGGCCGCGCATCCTGTTCGCCGACGTCATCGAGGACCTGACCGACCGGCAGGCGGTCATCATCAACCGCAACCGGGGCGGGTCCATGGTGATCCCCGGGGACACCCTGGGGGTCTGCGAGGTGACCCCGGCACTGTTCGCGGCCGTGGCCGCCAACGAGGCCGAGCGTGCCGCGCCCGGCGTGACCCTGGTCGACGTGTCCATGATCGGCGTCGCGGGCCGGATCTACCTGGCCGGGCAGACCGCCGACGTGACCAGGGCACAGCAGGCGATGGCGGACGTGCTGGCCGCCGTCGAAGGGCGGGACCACAGCGAGGCAGCTCATGTCCGGGCATGACCTGTCCGCCGGCAGCGACGTGCTGGACCGCGTCACCCGCTGCGCGCAACGGGCGCTCGGCGAGTACGGTTGCCACCCCGGCGCCTCGGTCCGGCTCATCAACGTGTCGGAGAACGCCACCTACCTGATCGAGGACCCGGACGCCGGGCCTTCGGTGCTGCGGGTACACCGGCTCGGTTACCACACGCCAGCGGAGATCGCCTCGGAGCTTGCCTGGATGGACGCGCTGCGGGCCGAGGCGGGGGTGCGCACGCCGCAGGTGCTGCCCGCCCCGGGCGGCGAGCGCATCGTCACCGTGGTGGACGAGGCCAGCGGCGAGCAGCGCAACTGCGTCAGGTTCGAGTTCCTGGCCGGGACCGAACCGGCCGACGACTCGCTGCCGCACTTCGCCGAGCTTGGCGAGATCACCGCCCGGATGCACCGGCACGCGCGGGCCTGGCAGCGCCCGGCCGGGTTCACCCGGTTCCACTGGGACTACGACGCCGCGTTCGGCGCGGGCGCCCGGTGGGGCCGGTGGCAGGACGGGATCGGGGTCGGCCCGGCCGAGCGCGAGATACTCGGGCGGCTCGACGCGACGCTGCGGGCCAGGCTGACCGCGTTCGGCGCCGGGCCGCGGCGGTACGGGCTGGTACACGCGGACACCAGGCTGGCCAACCTGCTGGCCGACGGGGACGCGGTCAGCGTCATCGACTTCGACGACTGCGGGTTCAGCTGGTACCTCTACGACGTCGGCACGGCGGTGAGCTTCTTCGAGCACGAGCCGCATGTCCCCGGCCTGGTCAGCGCCTGGCTGTCCGGGTACCGCCGGGTGCTCGACCTGCCCGCCGAGGATGAGGCCGAGATCTGGACGTTCATCCTGTACCGCCGCCTGCTGCTGGTCGCGTGGATCGGCTCGCACACGGCGGTCGATATCGCACAACAACTCGGAGCCGGATACACCGCAGGAAGCTGCGACCTGGCCGAGGCCTATCTCAGCCGGCTCGGCTGAGGGCCTGCAGGTCCGCGACAGACAGGGCCCGCCCGCGGGCGGCCGGGAAAGGGAAGGCGAGCATGTTCACATCCATCGCGGGGCGGGCCGTCGTGGTGACCGGAGCCACCCGCGGCATCGGCAAGGGCATCGCCCGGGTGTTCGCCGGCGCGGGCGCCCGCGTGCTCATCACCGGCCGGGACGAGGATGCGGCCAAGGGCACGGTGGCCGAGCTGTCCGCTGGTGGCGGCGAGGCCTCGTACGTCCTTGGTGACGTCAGCCGGCGCGAGGACTGCCAGCGGATCGCCGCCACGGCGGCCGAGCGGCTCGGCGGCATCGACGTGCTGTGCGCCAACGCCGGGATCTTCCCCTCGGCGAGGCTGGCCGAGATGACCGACGAGAACATCGACGAGGTACTCGGCACCAATCTGAAGGGGACCATCCTGTCGGTGCAGGCGTGCCTGCCCGCGCTGGCCGCCTCGGGGCACGGGCGGGTCATCCTCACCTCGTCCATCACCGGCCCGATCACCGGGTTCCCCGGCTGGTCCCATTACGGCGCCAGCAAGGCCGGCCAGCTCGGGTTCCTGCGCACCGCCTCGATCGAACTGGCCGCCAGCGGCATCACGGTCAACGCGGTGCTGCCCGGCAACATCATCACCGAGGGCCTGTCCGACCTGGGTGAGGACTACATGGCGGGGATGGCCGCCTCCATCCCGCTGCGCCGGCTCGGCAGCGTCGACGACATCGGGTACGCCGCGCTGTTCCTGGCCACCGACGAAGCGGGCTACATCACCGGGCAGACCATCGTGGTGGACGGCGGCCAGGTGCTGCCGGAGTCGCTCGAAGCCCTGGACGGCTGATGACCGAGCCAGCGCGCACGCACGAGGACGTGCGCCGGATCCTGGCGGACCAGATCTCCGCCGGGCGGTTGCGGCCCGGGCAGCGGCTCGGCGCCGAGCGCGCGCTCGCCGCCGAGCTTGGCGTCAGCCGGGCGGCCCTGCGCCAGGCGCTGGCCGTGCTCGAGGAGGGCGGGCTGGTCCGGCGGGTGCCCGGCCGGGGCGGCGGCACCTTCGTCAGCAAGGGCAAGATCGAGCGCGACCTGTCCCGTGTGGTCGGCGTGCCGGCCCTGCTGCGCAGCCAGGGCGTGGTGGCCGGGACCAGGGTGCTGTCCGCGCGGCTGGCCCCGTGCGACGAGACGGCGGCCAGGGCGCTGCGGCTGCGCCCCGGTGAGCTGGTGATCGACCTGGTGCGGATCCGGCTCGCGGACGGCAGCCCGTTCTCGGTCGAGCACCTGATGCTGCCCGCCGACCGGTTCCCCGGGATGCTGGAGATGCCCCTGGGCGGGTCGGTGTACGAACTGCTCGAAGAGCGCTACGACACCAGGCCCAAGGAGGCGGTGGAGCGCATCGAGGTGGTCAGCGCGTCCTCCGACGAGGCGATGATCCTCGAGGTGGCGGCCGGTGCCCCGCTGCTGGCCATCACCCGGACCACCACCGACGGCCAGGATGAGCCGATCGAGTTCTCCCACGACCTGTTCCGCGGTGACCGGACCCGGATCGTGGTGCGCACCCCGGGCAAGGGCAGCGTGACGCGCGCGTCGCGGGGCCGGGGCCAAGTGATCGAGTTGCGGGCCCAGGCAGCGCCATGAGAACGGAGCGACCGGGCGATGGCAGCGGAGGAAGGGACGCCGGGCTGCCCGGGGCAGCACAGTGCCTTGACCAGGGAGGAGCCGGGCATGACGGCGGAGGCTAACGCGGCGGCTGGCCGGCCGGTGGGCCGGGTCAGGTTCATGGACGCCCAGCGGGTCAACCTGGACGGGTTCGCGGTTGAGGATGCCGAACTGGGGCTGGTGGCGATGCGCTCGCCCTACGACCCCGAGCCCAGCCTGGCGATTCGCGACGGCCGGGTCACCGAGCTGGACGGCGTACCCGAGGACCGTTTCGACTCCATCGACGCCTACATCGCCAGGCACGGCCTGGACCTCGCCGTGGCGCCGGAGGTCATGAGCCTGCCCGATGTGGAGTTCGCGCGCAGGCTGGTCAGCCCGGACGTGCCCCGGTCGGAGATCGTCCGGCTGTCGGCGGGCGCCACGCCCGCCAAGCTGGCCCGGGTGCTTGCCCTGCTGCGGCCCGCCGAGCTGTGCCAGGCGATGACGAAGATGCGGGCCAGGCGCACCCCGAGCAACCAGGCCCACGTCACCAACCGGCTGGACGACCCGCTGCTGCTCGCGGCGGACTCGGCGACCGCCGCGGCGTTCGGGTTCCGCGAGGTGGAGACCACGGTCCCGGTGCTCGCCGACGCGCCGAGCAACGCGGTGGCCTGCCTGGTCGGGGCGGCGGCCGGCGCCCAGGGCGTGCTCATCCAGTGCTCGGTCGAGGAGGCGCTGGAACTGGAACTTGGCATGCGCGGCCTCACCTCGTACGCGGAGACCGTCTCGCTGTACGGCACCGAGCAGGTGTTCACCGACGGTGACGACACGCCCTGGTCGAAGGCGTTCCTGACCTCGGCGTACGCGTCGCGCGGCATGAAGATGCGGGTCTCCTCCGGCGCCGGGGCCGAGGTCCTGATGGCGGGCGCGGAGCGCAAGTCCATGCTCTACCTGGAATCCCGCTGCGTGGCGCTGGCCCGGGCCATGGGTGCCCAGGGGGTGCAGAACGGCGGCATCGACGGGGCCAGCGTCGCCGCCGCGGTGCCGTCCGGGTTGCGCGAACTCATGTCCGAGAACCTCATGGTGATGATGCGCAACCTGGAGTCCTGCTCCGGCAATGACGCGCTGATGAGCGAGTCGGACATGCGCCGCACCTCGCGCACGCTGCCAATCGTGCTGGCCGGCTCGGACTTCATGTTCAGCGGGTTCGGCAGCATCCAGCGCTACGACAACATGTTCGGCCCGAGCAACTTCAACGCCGAGGACATCGACGACTTCCTCGCCATGCAGCGGGACTGGGGCGTGGACGGCGGGCTGCGGACGGTCACCGCGGACCGGATCGAGCAGCTGCGCCGGGATGCCGCGCAGCTGTGCCGCGCCGTGTACCAGCACCTGGGCCTGGCCGACTTCACCGACGATCACCTGGAGCGGGCGGTGGACGCCGCCGGGTCGAAGGACCTCGGCGAGACCGACACGCTGGCCGTGGTCAGCGCCGCGCAGGCGATCAGGGACGGCGGGATCACCGTGGTGGACGTGGTCGCGGCGCTGGACGAAACCGGGTACGAGGCCGCCGCCGAGCGCATCCTGGCCATGACGGCGCAGCGGCTGGCCGGTGACTACCTGCAGACCTCGGCCATTTTCGACGAGCAGCTTCGCGTGCTGTCGCTGGTCACCGACCCGAACGACTACGCAGGGCCGGGCACTGGTTTCGAGCCGGGACCCGAGCGCCAGGCCGAGATCGACGCGATCCGCCAGGCCCGGGGGGTCGAGGATCTGCGCGCGGAGCAGGCCACCTCGGCGGTACCGCTGCTCGCGGTGGCGGGGCCGGCGCCGGGGAATGGGGCCGGCCGGGCGGCCGCGCCCGGCCAGGATCCGCGCGAGGTCGTCATCGGGGTCTCCCCGTCGGTCGGCCGGGACGTGTGGCGCTGCCTGTCCGGGCTGACCGTCCCCGAGGTGCTCGCCGAACTGCTGGCCGGGCTCGAAGAGGAGGGCTGCACGGGCCGGGTGGTCAGGTTCAACGACACCGTGGACCTCGGCCGCATCGGGCTGGCCGCTGCCCGGCTGGCCGGCTCGGGGATCGGCATCGGCCTGCAGGGCAAAGGCACCGCGCTGATCCACCGCAGGGACCTGGCCCCGCTCGCCAACCTGGAGCTCTACTCGGTTGCCCCGGCGGTCACACCGGAGCTGTACCGGCTGCTCGGCGCCAACGCCGCCCGGCACGCCAAGGGCGGCACGCCGGACCCGGCCCGCAACCCGTACAACGACGAGGCGATCGAGGCCAGGTACCACACCACGGTGATCGCCCTGATGGCACTGGAGCGCGCCTGGGTCAAACCCGGCGCCGCGCCCGAGGAACTCTCCCTGGAGGGCCTGCGATGACCGAGGTACGTGCGCTGTCCGGGAAGCCGGTGGGGGAGCTGACCCTCGAGGCCGTCCGCCGTGGCGAGATCGGGCTCGAGGACCTGCGGATCCATCCCGAGACGCTGGAACGGCAGGCCGGTATCGCGGAGCAGCACGCGAACACGCAGCTTGCCGAGAACCTGCGCCGCGCGGCCGAGCTGACCCGGCTGGGCGACGAGGAGGTGCTCGCGATCTACGACACGCTGCGGCCCGGCCGCGCCACACCGGCCGAGCTGACCGCGCTCGCGGACTCGCTGGCCGGCCGTGGGCTGCCCCGTTGTGCCGCGCTCGTGGCCGAAGCCGCCGACGTCTACGCCCGCCGCGGCCTGTCCGCATGAGCATCACGCCGGCCCGCCGCCCGCCCCGCTGGGGCATGAATGTGACGACGGGGCCCCTAGAGGGGCACCAGATTCACATTCATGCCTGCGCTAGGTCGCGGTGAGCGTTGTAGCTGGGGTTGATGTGGGGAATGCGACCACTGAGGTCGCGTTTCTCGACGGGGACCGGCTGCTCGGCGTGGACCGGGTGCCCACCCGGGGCCGCAAGGGATCGGCGGACTCGCTCCGCGGCGCCGCCGCACTGGTGCGCCGGCTGGAACGCCGGCTCGGCTGCCGGGTGACGCAGGCCAGGGTGGCGCCGCTGCGGGCCGTGGACACCACCACCATGACGATCCCGCCGGCCCCGCCGGACACCGGCCGGCTGCGGCTGCTGGCCGCCGGGGTCGCCACGCCCGGAGGCTCCGGCGCCTGGGCCGGCGTTCCGCTCTGGCTGGACGGCCCGACGAGGTCGGCGCCCGGGCAGGCCTTCGCGGGGGCGGGCACGGCAGGGACAGTCACGGCTGTCACCGGCGCGGCTGGGAAAGGCGCTGCCGGGACGCCGGCCGTGGCCATCGTCCCCGCCGGGTTCGGCTACGCCCGTGCAGCCGGACACCTGCGGGCGCTGCTGGCCGCCGGGGTCCCGCTCGGTGCTGTGCTCGTAGGCGGGGACGAGGGCGTGCTGATCTTCAACCGGCTCGGCGCGGTGCTGCCGGTGATCGACCAGGTCGACCTGGCCGCCGTCGCCGGATGCGACCTGGTCGCGGTCGAGGTCCGCCCGCCGGGCCACCCACTGACCCTGCTGGCTGACCCGGTCGCGCTGGCCGATGCCTTCTCGCTCGGCCCGGGCGAGGCGGCGGACGCGGCGGTGCTGTGCCGCACACTGGTCGACTTCTCCAACGCCGTGGTCGGCCGCGCCCCAGCATCCGGCCGGGTCGGCCGCGCCACCGGGGATCGAGCCGCCGGCCCGGTCGGCCCTGGCTCAGCCGGCCCTGGCGCGGGTGGCCCCGGGGCGGTCGGCCGGGGCCCGGTCGCCTCCGGTTCGGCTGCCCCCTACCTCGCCATGCCCGGCGTGGCCGGCGCCTGCTCGACCGGCGCCGCTGCGGCCGGAATCGGGGGGGCCCACGGGCCATGGGTGGAAGCGTCTGGTGAGCGCATCACGCTGCGGGCGGCGTGCGCACAGGTCGCGGGCTGGCCGGTGGGCACGGTGCGCGCTCTGGGCTCCGCGGACGGCCGGACCGAACTCGATGACTTGTTCGCGCTCGACTTGGCGCAGGTGGCGGACGCGGCTACCGCGCGCCGGGGCAGCCTGGGCTCCGCGGCCCTCGTCGCGTCGCTGCGGAGGCTGACCGATGGCGCCGATCATGCAGCGGTGCTGGCGGACCTGCTGGGGATCCCGGTGCACACCACGTCCTCCGAGCCCGCCGCCGCCCGGCTGGGCGCGCTCACCACCCCCGGCGCGCGCCCGGACGCGGCCGTGGTTGATCTGGGTGCGGGCACGGTGGATGTGATCGCGGTGCACGGGGAGGTGGTGGCCGCGGGCGCGGGCGAACTGCTTACCGCCGCGGTCGCGGAGACGCTGCACATCCCGCGCGCCGCCGCGGACTGGGTCAAACGCGGCCCGTGCCTGCGGGTGGATGGCGGCCAGCGGTTCGAGGCAGAGGATGGCAGCCGGGGTTTCCTGGACCGTCCCGCGCCGGCCGCCACCACCGGGATGCTCGCCGCCCGTGGCCCGGCCGGGCTGATCCCGTTCGACCGTGCGCACAGCCCGGCCGAGTGGCGGGCGATACGGCTCCGGCTCAAGGAGGCGGTGTTCGCCGCGAACCTGCGCCGTGCCCTGGACACGCTCGGCGGAACCCTGCCCCAGGTGCTCCTGGTCGGCGGGCCGGCCGGAGACGATGAGCTGCTCGGGGTGCTGCTGCGCGCGCTGCCCGGTGATGTCCCGGTCGGCCGGGCCAGCGTGGGCGGCACCCTGGCCGGGGTGCCGGCCGGTCACCGCTACGCGGCCGCCGTCGGACTGGGCCTGGCCGGCCCCCACGCGTGACCCCCGAGGACCGCCGCTCCCGGGACCCCGCCCCCGCGTGACCCGCCCCGCGTGACCCCGCCCCACGTGACCCCGCCCTGGCGTGGCCCCGGTCCCGCATTAACCCTCGTCCGCGCCGCCCTCTTTACCTGGAGGTTAATTCGGCTTTGCCAGTACGGGCTTCATCCGGGGTTTTTCCGGCGGTCAGCAATTTGCTAAATAACGCCGGATCTTGAGGTTTGCTCATTTTCTTTACCATCGCGTCCGCTATAAACGGGCTGGGGCTTTCCCGGCACCCGCAGCCGGTCCTAGGACGAGGAGGGTGCAGGAAGTGTGCGATGACCACGCTGCGGTGAGTGCACCGACGACGACCGGAAACCCGCTGTCCAGGAGGGGGTTCATGCACGCGTCGGCCGGTGCGGCCGCGGCGGCCGCCCTGCTGCGCCGGTTCCCCCGGCTGCCGTTGCGCTCCCCGGCCCGGCCCATCTCGGTTGACGGCCTGTCCGCCTACTCGATGGCTATGCATGTGCATTCCTCGTTCAGCGAGCAGGACGGCTCGATGGACGGTCAGCTTTTCCAGGCCACCAAGAACTCGGTGGACGTGCTGTGGTGGACCGATCACGACACCCGGATGGACGGTATTGGCTACCGCCAGGTGGTGCATTTCACCAGCCTCACCAAGGAAAGCGGCGGGCCGGGCCAGGGCCGTGCCTGGGACTGGACGAAGGTCACCTCCGGCCCGCTGGGCAGCCAGTCCACCGGCGGGATCGTGCAGAACCCCAGCTCGCCCGGTGACCCGGTGACCGGCGGGAGCATGCAGCTCATCGCCAAGAGCACCACCGGCGCGGCGGCCACGTTCGGCTTCTACGCGCAGACCCACCAGGCGAGCTGGAACTACCGTGACAATCTCAACGGCCAGTCCCTGACCATCGACGTGCTGCTGACCAAGGGCTGGCAGGCCGGCTACCTCGAACTGCTGATCGTCAGCTCCTACCACGAAGCGATCGGCGGCCGCCCGGCCGGCGGCTACCAGCTCTCCTACCGGTTCGTGCCGCCCGGGGGCATTGGGCGGGGTGGTGGGGCCGGAGCCAGCATGGTACGGCGGACCGCCAACGGTATCAACGGGGTGGTCACGATCCCGGTCACGCCGAACAGCGGCAACAACCCGTGGGGCACGATGACCATCAACCCGGCCGAGGACATCGCCGCCCTGTGGCCGGACATGGACCACCGCGACTTCGGCCTGTACGAGCTGACCCTGTCCGCGGTCAGCACCGGTGACCTGGTCGAGGGCTACTTCGATTACCTGAGGTTCAACCGGTCCATCAGCGGCGAGGCCTTCTTCAAGCAGCAGGCGGACATGGGCGCGGCCCTCGCCACGCGGTATCGCTCGGTCGTGCAGCAGCAGGGCCTTGAGGTGTCCCTGTCGCTGCCGCACGTCAACTGGTTCGGCAAGTCCGTGTCCATCCCCGATTACGGCAGCACCTCGGGCCGCCACGAGTACGACGCCTACCTGGCCCAGAACCTGATACCGAAGGTGCACGCGTCCGGCGGCCTGATCAGCTTCAACCATCCGTTCGGGTACGGCGACATCCCGGAGCTGCCCCAGGCGCAACAGGACGCCATGCTCGTCCAGACCGCCAAGGGCATGCTGCCGGCGGCGGGCACCCCCGCCGCGCTCGGCGCCGACCTGCTTGAGGTGGGCTACGCCCTGCGTCAGGGGATGGACCTCGCGCACCACGTGGCGCTGTGGGACATCATGTCCCGCAACGCGCTGTTCCTCACCGGCAATGGCACCAACGACGACCACTTCGGCCAGAACTGGCTCGGCCCGATGAACAACTGGTTCAGCTCGGCCTGGGCGCGCGGCACCGGCATCGCCGACCTGCTGGCCGCGCTGGCCTCGGGGCGGGCCTGGTGCGCGTCGCTGTCCCGGTACCGGGGCAGCCTGGACCTGCTGATCGACGGCACGGTGCCGATGGGCTCGGTCAGCGTCTCGAAGGTGACCAGCCGCAAGCTCGTGGCCAGCGCGACCGCCCTCCCGGCGCAGGGCAGCCTGCAGGTCCTGCAGGGGACGGTCGACTACGCCGGTGCCGCCGGCCTGTCGGCGAACACCAAAGTGATCGGTTCCTATTCGGCTGGGCAGCTCACCGGCGGCTCGGTGACGCAGCGGATCGACACCGGCAAGAACAGCTTCGTGCGCACCCAGGTGCTCGACTCCACGGGGACCGTGGTCGGCCTGTCGAACCCGGTCTGGCTGCTGCGCGCCGTGCCGCCCGGTGGCATCCCTGCCCCGCGCCAGACCTGAGCGTCACCCCCGGGCGGCTGGCCCTGCTAGCCCGGGGGGGCGACCCCCCGGAACCCCCCGCTGGCCTACGGCCCGGTTCCTTCGTCACCGGGCCGGAGCCCTGCTAGCCCGGGGGGGCGACCCCCCGGAACCCCCCGCTGGCCTACGGCCCGGTTCCTTCGTCACCGGGCCGGAGCCCTGCTAGCCCGGGGCGCCCCCTGGAATCCCCGCTGGCTCAGGGCCTCGTTCCTTCGTCACGGGGCCTTAGCCGCTTGGGCCAGGTCGTGCAGGGCGCGGGCGGAGCCGAGCGCGGTGTCGGCCGCCAGCAGCCGGGGCTGCTCCTCGCCACGGATCACCGCGTGGATGTGCCGGATCAGCGGGGTGAAGGACTGCCGGTAGGGCCCGATTCCCCGGTGTGTCACCGGGGAGCGGCCGTCCTGGCACACCACGAAGGTGTCCCGGGCGAGAGGGTGGAACGGGTTGGTGACGTGGATCTGGCCGCCGGTGCCGAGCAGCCGGGTGAAGGTGTCGTCCGCACGGCCGAACCCGCAGGACAGGTAGAGGTGGCGGCCGCCGGGGAAGTCCAGGCAGCCCCAGGTCGCCCGGTCCACACCGCCGGGCGCGAACTCGGCCCGCGCCCAGGCGCCGACGTGCTCCGCGCCGAACAGGTCGCGGGCCAGCCGGACCGGGTAGCAGCCCACGTCCAGCAGCGCGCCGCCCTCCAGGTCGGTGAACATCCTGACGTTGGTCTGCGGGTCGCTCATGAGGAAATGGAAGTCTGACTGGATCTCGCGGAGGTCCCCGATGGTCCCGGCGGCAAGGAGGCCGCGCAGCCGGGCCATCTGATCGTGGAACGGGAAGGCGAAGGCCTCCCACAGCGGCGTCCCGGTCTCGCGGGCCACGGCGAGCACCCGCTCGGTCTGTGCGGCCGACCCGGTCAGCGGCTTTTCGCAGAGCACCGGCTTGCCCGCCTCCAGCGCGATGATCGTCCACTCTCCGTGCAGCGCGTTCGGCAGCGGAATGTAGAGGGCGTCGATGTCCGGATCGTCGACCAGGTCCCGGTACCCGGTGATCGCCCGGCCGATTCCGTTGCCTGCCGCCCACTCGTCGGTGCGGTCCGTGTCGCGGCCGGCCACGGCGGCCGGATCGCCGCCCGCCTCCCGCAGCGAGGGCAGGAACAGGTTCCGCGCGATGTTGGCCGTGCCGAGGATTCCCCAGCGAACGCTGCGCCCCAATGTGACCACCCGTCTCTCTCCCGGGCATTATCGCGGTATGAGCGCACTGTTTCGCGGCCCGGGTGTGGCCCTGCTGACCCTGTTCCATGACGACGGTTCCATCGACGCCGGCGCCACCGCTGATCTCGCCCGTGAGCTTGTGGAGCGCGGCATGCGCGCGGTGCTGGTGGCCGGCACCACCGGCGAGGCCGCGACGCTCACCAATGCCGAGCGCTCTGCGCTTATCGCTGCAATACGGCAGGCCATCCCGGACGGCGTCCCGGTGATCGCGGGCACCGGGGCACCCTCCATCAGGCAGGCGGCCGGACTGACCGAGGAGGCCGTGGCGGCCGGTGCGGACGCGATGCTGGCCTGGCCGCCGCCCGGGGGAGAGGATCTGCCCGGGTACTTCAAGGCCGTGGCCGGCGCGGCGCAGGGCCGCCCGGTGCTGGCCTATCACTTTCCCCGGGTGTACCCGCCAGGCATCACGGTGGAGGCGCTGGCCGGGCTGCCCATTGCCGGGCAGAAGGACTCCTCCGGCGACCCGAACCGCCTGCTCGATGAGCTTGAGCACTATTCCGGCGACACGTACGTCGGCTCCTCGGCCCTGCTCGTCATGGCCGGTCAGCTTGGCGCCACCGGGGCCCTGCTGGCTCTGGGTAACGTCGAACCTGAGCGGTGTGTGGCGGCATTCGCGGGAGACGCGAAGGCGCAACGCGAGATCACCGATAGGCATCTGGCTGCCGGGCGCGGCGGGGTTCCGGCGCTCAAGCGGATCCTGGCCGAGGATTGGGGTCGGCCGGTCTCCATTCGCGTCGGATAGCGGCTGCTCCCTGGGCTCAGTGCTGTGGGGTCGTCCGGGGCATACCCGGCCGCGGAGACAAAACTCCGCGCCCGGGCATACCACCGGCCGACCGAGGCCCGCTGTTCGGGCAACCGCTGCCGTTGGGCTTTGCGTAACTGTCTGCCCTCCCTCGCTGCTGCTTCTGTGGCGCCCGCGTGCTGCCAGCGTGCGGCCGGGCAAATGACGTCAGCCGTCGTCTTTGCTCGCTCTCCGCGTACACCGGAGGTGGCATCTCAAATTCGAGATACCTTTGGGTGTATGAAGCACGAGCCGGGGCTAGGTCAGCCTCGTAACTTGGACGGACCCGGGGCCGGTGAGGTGACCGGTGCGCCGGAGGGTTTGGACTTGCCGGTGATGCCGGGGTTCCGGGAGATGGCGTTGCGGCGCATGTCTGACCAGCGGCGCCGGCTCGTCGCGGACCTGACCGAGCAGCGCAGGTCGGCGGGGCTGTCGCAGACCGAGGTGGCGGCGCGGATGGGCACGTCACAGTCCGCCGTGGCCCGGCTGGAGACCGGCGACGCGGACGTGCGGGTGTCCACCTTGGAACGCTACGCGGCCGCGATCGGTAGCCAGCTCGCCTGGCAACTAGGGCAGGAGGATCGATGACGATGACGCCGCGCGCGCATGGGCACCCGCTACGGCCGTGGCCGCCGGAGCCTGAACCGCCCGGGCCCACGCCGCCCTGGCCTGGGCCGATGCCGCCGGGGCCGCCACCAAAGCCGGGACGTATGCCCGAGCCGGCGAGGCCGGGGCAGAACCCGGCCATGGCGCCGGTCCGGGTATGGATCGACCCGCGTGGCTGGCCGGGACACCTCTATGACCGGCTGCTGGACCGGCGCATCATCATGGCGCACGGGTATCTCGACGGGGAGGCGGCGACGCGACTGGCCGCTCAGTTGCTCACCCTCGACGCCGAGGGGACCGCGCCGATCCGGCTCGAGCTGCAGAACCTGAGTGCCGACCTGCCCGCGGCCCTGTCCGTGATGGGCATTCTCGACGTGGTCCGCGGGCCGGTGTCGGGATATGCCGGCGGCCGGATCGAAGGCCCGGCACTGGGCATCCTCGCCGCGTGCCGGCACCGGATGGCCTACCCGAACGCGCTGCTCGTGCTGTCCGAGCCGCAGGTCAGCTTCGACGGAACGGTGACCGCGCTTGCCTCCCGTGAGGAACAGTCGCGAGCCATGCTCGATGAACTGTTCGGCAGGATCGCCGAGGTCACCGGGCGCGACGTAGCCCAGGTGCGCGACGACGCCCGCAGGGACAAGCTGTTCAGCGTCGCCGAAGCTATCGCCTATGGCCTGGTGGAGAGCCAGGTCACAGCGCGCGCACTACCTGGGCTCCCGGGGCTGGGACGGGCGCCGGGGCAGGGCGATGGCGACGGCGGCAGCGGCGGCACCAGCCCCGGCGACGAGTAGCCAGGCGGAGACCGGCACGCGGACCGCGAGCACGGCGAGCACGACGACCGCGGTGAACACGCCCCACACGGCTAGCGGCAACTGCCGCCACAGCCAGTGTGCCGTCACGGTCCCCGGCATGCCCCGCGGCGCGTCCACCAGCAGCAGGTAGCCGAGGATCAGCAGGCCCTCCCAGGCCAGTATGGCCAGGTCCGGCCGGGTGAGGGCGGCCTCGGTGACCGCGGTCGCGGCGGCGAGCGTGCCCACGATCCGCCACCTGACCAGTGGCCCGGCCAGGCTCACCACCACCAGCACCAGGCCAAGCGGCACGAGCACCCAGGAACGGCCGGTCAGATGCCGCGCGGGCAGGAGGATCATGCCAGCGCCCAGGCAGCCGGTGACCAGCCGGGTGATCACGTCGCCGAGGCGTGCCTGGCGAGTGCCGCGGTTCATCTCGCTCATCACCGCACCGCCCGGATCCGGCGGCCGCGCAGCGGGGCCTGCGCGCCTTCGAGTCCCGTTCTGCTGTCCCAGCTCAGCACCGGCACCCCGAGGCTGGTGAGACCGGACCGCAGCGCGCCCCGGTCGAGGCGCCAGAGCCGGACCGCGAGCTGTGACAAGGGCAGCCGCGGCTCGACCGGCGGTTCGCGGGTGAGCACATCCACGATCACCAGGGACACGCCGCGTTGCCTCAGGTCGGTCACCGCGCTCAGGGCACGCCGGTCGAGCAGCGGCGAGAAGAGCACCACCAGGGCGCGCGGTGGCAGCGCGGTCCTCGGCACGCGGTCCAGGTCCGGGGTGGCCTCGCTGGGGAAGCGGACGCCGAACGCCATCTCCACGATCTTGAAGAACTGCCGGTTGCCCGGGGAGGGAGCCAGCCATTTAAGCACCCCGCCGAGTACCACCACGCCGACCCGGTCGCCGGTCCGCAGGTAGGCGGTGGCCAGGCCCGCCGCACCGCGGACCGCGAGGTCAAGGCTGGTGTCACCGGGCGGCCCGACCTCGGAGAACGCGTCGATCATGATCACCAGGTCGGCGGCGCGCAGGGCCGCCCGCTGGTTGACGTGCGGTTGCCCCAGCCGGCTCGTCACCGCCCAGTTCAGGTCGCGCAGCCGGTCACCGGGCTGGTAACCGCGAATGCCGAAGAACTCGATGCCCGCGCCGGACGCCGTCGCGGTGTGTTCCCCGATCCGCCGCAGCAGGTCGGCGGGCAGCAGGCTGGCCCTGGCCGGCGGCGGGTGCGGGAAGACCTCGACCCGTTCCGGCCGGAGCGTAAGGCTCGCCCGGCCCATCCCGTCGGTGCACCTGGCCGTCACGGTGCACAGATGGTGGCGGCCCCAGGCGTGCGGCTGGAGCACCCAGCGGGCGCTGGCCGGCTGCCCGGCCACGGCAACCTGCGTCACCGGGCCATCGATGACGGTCACCGCCGGGCCGGGCTCGATCCGGAACGTCACCTCGTCCACCGGGGCCGCCACGGTGGCGATGATCTCGACGTCCTCACCCTCGAAACAGCGCGCCGGGGATGCGGTGACGGCCGCGTCCAGGGTTTCCGGCCGGCCGCCCCGGCGGGCCGCGGCGAGCGCGGCCAGGGCGGGCGCGCCGAGCAACAGCAGGTCGGCGTGCCTGGTCAGGATCGCCAGTAGGGCGACGGCCACGCCGATCGTGGCCAGCCTGCGCAGCCTCGGCGCGGCCTGCCAGGTGACGGGCACCGGCGCCAGCGGTGCCGCCCTGGCCGGGCCCGGAGCGGGGCGCTGTGTGGCGGCCGAGGACGGTGCCTGGCTCGCAGCGGCGCTCCGCACCGGCATCGGTGGCTCGCGCTGTGCCGTCGGCGGGCCCTCGGTCACTGGCTGGCCCTGGGCACCGGCTCGGCGGTGAGGATCTCTGTGATCAGGTCCTCGCCGGTCACCCTGCGGACCCACATTTCTGGCCGGAGCACCAGGCGGTGGGCGAGGGCGGCGACCGCGACCGCCTTGACGTCCTCGGGGATCACGTAGTCACGAGCATCGAGTGCGGCGTGGCCGCGGGCAAGCTGGATCACCGCCAGGGTCCCGCGCGGGCTCGCCCCGACGCTGATCTGCGGATGGGACCGGGTCGCGGCGACCAGGCGGACGATATAGCCGAGGAGGTCGTCGTCCAGGTGCACTTGTTCCAGGGACTCGCGCATGGCGAGCAGGGCGCTGGCGTCGAGCACCTCCCCGGGCTGCGGTGGTGCCGAGCCCCGGTCCAGCCTGCGCCTGGCCATCTCCGCTTCGCCCGCCTCGTCCAGGTAGCCCAGCCGGATCCGGGCCACGAACCGGTCAAGCTGCGCCTCGGGAAGCGGGTAGGTGCCCTCGTATTCGATCGGGTTGTCGGTGGCGAGCACGATGAACGGCTGTGGCAGCAGGTGGGTCCGGCCGTCCACGCTGACCTGACCCTCGGCCATGGCCTCGAGGAGGGCGGCCTGCGTCTTCGGCGGCGTGCGGTTGATCTCGTCGCCGAGCAGCAGGTTCGTGAACACCGGTCCCGGCCGGAAGACCACCTCACCGGAGCGCGGGTCCAGCACCGGCGAGCCGGTAAGGTCGGACGGCAGCATGTCCGGCGTGAACTGGACCCGGGTGAATTGCAGCCCCAGGGTGGCGGCAAAGGTGCGGGCGAGCAGGGTCTTGCCCAGTCCCGGCAGGTCCTCGATGAGCAGGTGCCCGGAGGCGAGTATGCCAAGCAGCACCTGGGAGACCGCTTCGCGCTTACCCACGATTACCTGCTCGACCTCGGCGAGCACCTGGGCGCAGCGTTGCGCCGTTGCGGTGACCGAGGGGGCGAGGGTGCCGGTCATAGCTGCTCCAGCCGGTCCACGATGCGGGTCAGGGTACGCAGGTCCGCCCCGGGCGCCTTGCTGTCGAACGAAGCCGGCCGGGACGGGTCGACGAGCGGCCAGATGTCCTCTCCGACCAGATCGCGGGCCCGGGCCGGATCCCTGGCCAGGTCCACCCGGTGGCGCTCGGCAAGCACCGACTCGAGCAGGCGGCCGAACAGCGGGCGGATCCCGTGGTCATAGTGCCATTGCGAGACCGGTGCCCAGCCAAGGTCGGAACTGATCTTGGCGTAGGCGGGGAAGTCGCCGGACCGCACCTCGGCGGGCGGCCTGCGCCGCCGCAGCCGGGCCCACGTGGCGCGGGCCCACGCCGCGGCGCGGGGCATGCCACGTTCGCGGGTGCCGCCGGGGGTGCGGGCCAGGACAACGACCAAGGCCAGAACGGCCAGGCATTCGGCCGTGACGGCCAAGGTGAACGGGCCGCCGATCGCGAAGGCGGCCGCGAGCGCCGCGAGCGCCGCCAGCCCGACCGCCGCGACCCGCCGCGCGAGCGTCAGGTTGCCCCGGCTCATGGGTCGCCGCCCAGGTCCGCCTGCGCCAGCGAGCCGCTGTCCAGGTCGGCCCGCACCTGCGCCAGCGCCTCGATCGCCACCGCCCGGTCGGCCTCGGTCATCGGGTGGCTGCTGTAGCGGGCCTGCCGGAACAGGCCGGTCAGCGTGGTGGCCGGGGCAGACCGCACCCGGCCGCTCGCGGTGGCACGGCTCAGCACCTCCGCGGGCGTGTCCGCCATCCGCGGCGGCGAGCCCGCATCGGCCAGGCTGCGCTCCATCGCCGCGTAACAGCCGATGATCGCGGTACGCGGGTCGGGGTCCTCGTGCAGCACCTGGGCACCGGCTGCCAGGGCCGCTACCAGCGGCTCGGCGTCTGACTCCAGGTCCGGCTCTGGCAGCAGCAGGACGGTACGACGACGGCGGCGATAGAGGGTCAGCGCGGCCACCCCCAATGCCACCACGGCGAACAGCACCAGCAGCGGCCACGGGTTCCCCACCCGCAAATGCCCGGCAGGCCCGGCTCTGGCACTCGCCGCGTGCGCGGCCGCCGCGGCCGCGGCCGCATGCTGCTGCCGGAACCGCTGCAGGATCTTCGCCAGCCCGAACGCGGCCAGCGGGAGCAGCAGCACCCACCAGATCGACCGGCGCTTGCGCTGCAGCGGCTTCCCGCTCTTGCGGGCCCAGATCATCCGGAGGATCAGCAGCGTGATCCCGGCCAGCGCCAGGATCACCTCGGCACCCGCGAGAAGCCAGTACGCGGCCTGCGCGCTCAGGCCAAGGATCTCCGGGCTGCCTGCCGCCGAGAACGCCCCGCCAGCCCGCAGGCCTACCGCCGCGACGGCGACGAGCAGCAGGGCCGCCGCCGCCCTGCGCATGTCCGCACCGCCTTGCCCCTTTCCCGGCATGGCACCTCCAGGCCCGGCCAGGACCGTCCGCCACCGATCCCGGCCTGGCGGCGGCCCGCCCATTACGGGGCGCTGCACCGCCGCTTGCGCCCAGTTTGCCAGCCGGCCCGCCCGCTGCCCACCGCCCGCAACGGCTCTGTCGCCGGATCGACGCTGCGAGGTAACATCGGACACAACCACACGGGAGCTCGGGCTAACCGGGCTGAGAGGGTGGCTGGCCACAGGGCTCGCGCCACCGACCGTCTGAACCTGACCGGGTAATGCCGGCGTAGGGAGGCAGTCGTGACCTCAACATCCACATCTACCGCCACCGCTGCGCCCGGGTCGTTCGTCACCGTCCCCGGGGACCGGCACTCCGAGGTGGCGCACACCCTCGCCGAACCGGTCCCGCAAGCGCTCAGCGCACTCGACCAGCTCGGGCTCTGGGGCAACCTCGGGGTAAGCCTGCTCGGCTTCACCGGGGCGATCTTCGTGCTCCAGCCGGGCGGCACCGGCACCCCGGAACTGTCGCTCGCCGCGGCCCTGACCGCCATCGTGCTCGGCACCGTGCTCGGGACCCTGCCGGTCGCGCTGGCCGGGCTGCCCGGCACCCGCACCGGAGCGCCGGCCATGGTGCTGCTCCGTGGCCTGTTCGGGGCCAGGCTCTCCTACCTGCCCACCGCGCTCAACATCCTCCAGTGCCTCGGCTGGGGGATCTTCGAGCTGGTCACGATCGCGACCGCGGCGCACACCGTGGCCCCATCGCTGCCCAGGTGGGCCTACATCCTGCTGGCCGGCGTGGCCACCGCGCTGCTCACGATCCGGCCGCTGGGTGCGATCCGGATCCTGCGCCGCTACGTGACCACGGCGGTCGTGATCGTCCTGACCTACCTGTTCATCCAGCTTCTCAGGCACCCGCTGCCGCCGTTCACCCACGGGACCTGGGGCGCTGGGTTCTGGGTGGCCGTGGACACGGTGGTCGCGGCCGCCATCTCGTTCGCGCCGCTGGCCGCCGACTACACCCGGCATTCGCGCAGCCAGGCGGCGGCCTTCAACGGCGCGTTCTTCGGATACGGCGTCACGCAGACGTTGTGCTACGTGATCGGCCTGCTCGCGCTGGTCACCGTGGCGCACGGCAACGCCAATGACATCTACGGCGCGTTCATCGCGCTGCCCCTCGGCGCGATCGGTTTCGGCATTCTCGCCCTGCGCGAACTGGACCAGTCCTTCGCCAACGTGTACTCGACCGCGGCGTCAACCCAGAACCTGCGCCCGCTCTGGGACCGCCGGGTGCTGGCCATCGCCATCTCCGCGGCGACCACCGCGGGGGCGCTGTTCCTCAACATCAGCGACTACGAGAACTTCCTGATCCTGCTCGGCTCGGTGTTCGTGCCGATGTCCGCCGTGCTCATCGTGGACTTCTTCATCCTCGCCAGGGGCCGGTGGGACCTGTCGCCGCGGGCTCCCACCCGCTGGCTGATGCTGCTGCCGTGGGCCGCCGGGTTCGTCACCTACCAGCTCATCAACCCCGGTTACGTCTCCTGGTGGGCGTCGGCGTGGACGCACGTGGCCCAGGCGATCGGGTTCACGCCCCAGGTGTGGATGTCCGCGTCGATCTGCTCGTTCGTGGTCGCCGCCGTGGTCACCCTGGCCGTCGGCGGCCTCACCGCCGCCGCCCGCCAGCGCGCCAACGGCGCACCGCTCGGCGAGCAGGCGGCACGGTGACCGGGGCGCGATGACCGAGCAGGGGCCCGCCGGGGACACGCCGATTCCGCCCAGGCACCCGGTCCCGCGCGCCGCTGGCCGGAGGCGGCCAGGCCCCGGCGCGGTGACGGAGGAAGCGGGCCGTAGGCCAGCGGGGGGCTCCGGGGGGTCGTCCCCCCGGGATAGCACTGGGGGGGTTCCGGGGCGGCTTGCCGCCCGGGCTAGCACCGACGTGACCCTCGCGCACGGCATGGGCAGGGACCTCGTCGAGCCCGACTGGCCGCCGCTCACCGACGCGGAGGTGGGCGCGGTGCTGGCCCGGTACGCGTGGACCGCCGGCCAGGCGGCGGTCCGGTGGCGCAGTCCCCGGCCGATGTCCGCGGCGGCCCTGGTGGACGGCGGCGGCGCGGAGGTTTTCGTCAAACGCCACCACGTGCTCGTCCGGACCGCCGCGCAACTGGCCGCCGAGCACGCCCTCGCTGACCACCTGCAGGCCCTCGGGGTGGCCGTGCCAGCGGTGCTGCGCCTGCCGGGCGGCGCCAGCACGGTGCTGGCCGGCGACTACCTCTACGAGGTGCACGCACCGGCCGCCGGGTTCGATCTGTACCGGGACGTGCTGTCGTGGGAACCGTTCACCAGCGCGGCGCACGCCTGGGCGGCGGGCGCCGCGCTGGCCCGCTTCCACCGGGCCAGCGCGAGCTTCGGCCTGCCGGCCCGCCCCCCGGCGGTGCTCATGAACTCCTGCGCGGTCATCACGGCCGCCGACCCGCTCGCGGCCGTGGCCCGCCTGACCGCCCGCCGCCGCGGCCTGGCCAGCTACCTGGATGAGCAGCCCTGGCGAGATGACCTCACCAGATACCTCCTGCCCACGATCGGCCGGCTCGCGCCGCTGCTTCCTGGCCTGGGGCGGCTCTGGGGACACGGGGACTGGCACCCGTCCAACCTCACCTGGACCTCGCCGGGCCCCGATGCCGACGTTGCCGCGGTGATCGACCTCGGGCTGGCCAACCGCACGTTCGCGGCCCACGATCTCGCGGTCGCGATCGAGCGCAGCGCGGTCTCCTGGCTGGACCTCGCCGAATCGGGGCGGGCGCGGCCGGACATCCCCGCCGTCGCCGCTCTGCTCGACGGCTACCAGTCCGTCCGCCCGCTCAGCCAGGCGGAACTCGGGGCGCTGCCGCTACTGCTGCCCGTCGTGCACCTCGAGTACGCGCTGTCGGAGGTCGAGTACTTCACCACCGTCGTCCGGTCGCGCGAAAACGCCGATCTCGCCTACCGCACCTACCTCCTCGGGCATGCCCGCTGGTTCGGCACGCCGGAAGGCCGGGCACTGCTCAGCAGCCTGACCCTGGGAGAACGACCCCCCTGAAACCCCGTTGGGCTATGGCCGTGCTGGCCTGGGGGCGACCCCCCTGGAACCCCCCGATGGCCTCAAGGTCCCGTTCCTTCGTCACGGGGCCTTGGCCCTGCGGCAGCGGGCGGGCCGGCGGCCAGCCGTTCCCTGACCACGGCGGCGGGATCCGTGGTGCCCTCGGGCAGCTGCCAGCGGTTCTCTATCCACCAGGTGCACCCGGCCTGTGCCCACGGCGTCACGTGCGCCGCGGCCGCCGCCTTGTCATCCGCTGGCGTCTCACCCTCGGCCACCACGTCCAGGCCCGGCCCGGCGCCGTGCCCGGTCAGCCACTCCCGCACGGCCCGGGCGTCGTCCGGCCCCGCATCCCGGCCGCCGAGGTCGTACTGCGGGATGATCCCGTCGCAGCGCAGCACCCGCCGCATCGACTTCGGCCGTGGCCACACCCCGACCACCCAGATCGGGATCCGGCCGGAGGCCGGCCGTACCGACCGGACGAGATCGTCGCCCTCGCACTCGAAGTCGTAGAACTGCCCGTGGTAGCTCAGCCCGCCATCCCACAGTGTCCTGATGAGATCGATTCCCTCGTCCATGCGTAGGGCACGCAGGCGCTTGTCCGTCTCCTCGCCGGTGCTGGGCAGGCCGGTATCGACGGCGCCGACGCCAACCGACAGAATTGCCCGCCCACCGGAAAGCTGGTCCACCGTGGCGACCTGGCTGGCCACCTTCCACGGTCGCCGCCACGGCAGCGGGGTCAGCAGGGTGCCCAGCCGGATCCGCTCGGTACGGGCAGCCATCGCGGCCAGCAGGCTCCATGCGTCCACGCCGTAGGCGAGCTCTGGGACGAATACCCCGTCCCAGCCGGACTGTTCGGCAAGTACCGCCTGCTCCAGTTGCTCGGTGGCCGGGCCGCCCGGCAAGACGAAACCAGTCAGCATGGTTTCGTCCTACCACCGGGGTACGACAGCTTAGCTCTCACCCCGCCACCCCGCCCAAGCGCGGCCGGTTCCGCGCCGATCGCCTGGCAGGAGGTTAGGGTCAGCCATGATCCGCTCGCACGTGTCCATGAGGGATTCGCTGGTGGTGCTGCTCACGCTCACCACCGGCGCGGTGGACGTCACGTCGTTCCTCGCCCTCGGCAACGTCTTCAGCAGCGTGGTCACCGGTGACATGGTGCTGCTCGGCGCGGCGGCCGGCACCGGCAGGCCGGAGCTGGCGGTGCACAGCGGGGTGGCGCTGGCCGGCTACCTGGTGGGCGTGATGGCGGGGGCACCGCTGGCCTCCCGGCACAATCATCACGCCACCGGGACCTGGCCGCCCGGCGTGACGGTCACCCTGGCGGTGGAGCTGGTGATCCTGGTGGCGTTCACCGTCGGCTGGGAACTGGCCGGCACGCACCCGTCCGGTGGTGGTCAGCTCGCGCTGGTGGCGGTGCTCGCGACGGCGATGGGCCTGCAGGCGGCCGCGGTCCGGCGCCTGGGCCAGATGTCAACCACCTACCTGACCAGCACCCTCACGGCCCTCATCGCCGGGCTGGTGACCGGCAGCAAGCCGGACGGGATGGCCCGCAGCCTGGGCGTCCTGGCCACCCTCATCATCGGCGCGGTCGTCGCGAGCGTCCTGCTGGAGGAGGCCCGCGCCTGGGTGCCGCTGGTGATCCTGGTCCCGCTCGGCCTGGTCATCGTGGCGTCGGTAGCCGGTTTCGGGTGGGTCAGGGATCACCTCACCCCCGGCCGTGGCCGGTGAGCGGCGGCGCAGCAGCAGCGTGATCGCCAGTGCCGCCGCGGGCGGCAGCGTGACCAGGGCGGGAAGCTGGTAGCGCCAGTTGAACTCGAACACGTCGGAGGACAGCAGCGCCAGCGCGCCGGTAGCAAAGAACAACAGGCAGGCGAGGGCGGTGGCGCGCCGGGCCGGGCTGGACCTGCGGCGCAGCGCGGTGAGGCTCCCGGCCAGCCCGGCGAGCACGGTGAACGCGAACAGTGGGCCGGGGGTGTAACCGCCGTGGAACTGGTAGCCGCGCAAGAAGCTCGCCACCGGCGCGATGACGGCCGGGTTCCCGCCGCGGAAGTCCGACCCGGTGCCGATCTGCTCCTCGACCCCGTTGCGGTTGAAGGTTCCGAAGACGAACGCCCCGTGGCTGATGACGATGTACGGCGGGTACTGGGGGTAGTACGTCTGGAACTGCCAGCGGGTGATCGAGGGATCCCCGGCGCTGGTGGTGCGGCCCAGCGCGAACAGCTTGAGCGTGTCCTTGCCGATCGAGGCCAGCACGTTGAGGGGCTGCTGCTTCAGCACCTGGCGGTCGAAGTCGCTGGTCACCTGGCCGCACATGCTCGCCACCACGCGGTACTGCACCTGGCCGCCCACCGTGACCTGCTCCGGCTTGGGGCACACCTGCTTGAGTGCCTGGTAGTCCGCGGTGCTCAGGCGTGCGATCCAGGTCCCCCTGATCGGCGACTTGGTGTTGTGGTCCAGCCCGTCCGGGCCGAGCAGCAGCTTCTGCGTCGCATCCGGGCAGAGCGGCCGCTCGTACCCGGGCAGCCGCAGGGTGGCGCAGTTCGCGGCCTCCGCCATCCGGCCGTAGATGGAGCCGGACGCGTAGGGGGCCAGCGAGAAGCTGTGCAGTTGCGGGTCGGTGTAGTTCCGGTAACTGGCCGCCAGAATCGGCAGCGCGAAGGCCAGGCACAGCAGCCCGGCCTGCTTGAGCCGCGGCCGCCAGCCTGGCGTCACGATCAGCAGGTAGCCCAGCGCGGGCAGGATGAAGATCTCGCCGATCTGCCGGGCGGTGGCCGAGGTGCCCAGGGCCAGGCCAGCCACCACGACCAGCCACGGCGAAGGGGTGGCCCGCCAGAGCAGCGCGACCACGCCGGCCACGATCAGCGCCTCGAACATGACGTCGGGCATGACGTTCTGCTCGATCTGCAGCTGGTAGGCATCGAGCAGGACCGGGGCGGTGGCCAGGGCCGCCAGCCAGCGCGGCACGCCGCGGCGCAGCAACAGCAGGTAGATGGCGACGGCCATGCCCAGGCCCAGCAGGTGCTGTATGACCGCGACCATGTCCAGGTTGCCGAGCGCGAGCACCGGCTTGAGCGCCAGCTGGTAGCCGGGCGGGTCGTCGCCGGGGTAGGCGTTCAGCAGGTACTTGGTCGAGTCGATGTAGAGCAGCGCCGGGCGGTAGGCGATCTGGGTGAGGACGCGCAGCACCAGGCCGGCCGTGAGCAGTACGGTGAACAGCCAGTGCTGGCGGGCGACCGCCGGGACCTGGCGGGCCCGCTGCCGCAGCCGCGCGAGCCGGCCGGTCTGCGGGCCGGGCTGGCCGGATGCGGGCGCGGCGTCACCCGCGGCGGTCATCGGCATTCGCATGAACGTTAATCCCGGCACGATGGAGGCTTTCGTCCGGGCGGCTCCTGCCTTCCCGCCGCGAACGCTGACACTGCGTCACGCTAGCCTGCTCAGGCTGGCCCGCGGGAAGAACCGCCCCCCGAACAGCACCGAGTAAGCATAGCCAAACTCGAGGTAGCCATACCTCGCGGGCGGCGCGTTGCGCCTGCCCGGAGGGCCGGCCGTGGCCCGCCGCGGCCGGTGCTCCGGCCAGCCGCACTGCCACGGGCCGCTCCGGCCACCCTCGTCAAGGATATTCAGGGTGCCGCGCGGACCGGCCTGTCGGCGGCGCTTCCTAGCATGGCCGCCATGATGTCGGCGGCGTCGAACGGCCGGGAGGCCGGGGGGTGGGAGATCCTCCGGGCCAGGGCGCGGGCGGCCACCGCGGGACTGCCCGCCGTTCCCGAGCCGGGCCCGGGGGTGTGCGCGTCGTGCCGTGGCCCGGCCCGGCGCGGTTACGCCCGCTGCTTCCACTGCGGCCTGCATGCGGAGAGCGCGCCCGGCCTGCTTGCCGACGTGGTGGCACCGGTGGCCTGGGCCCCGAAGGGGAGCCGCCTGGCCACGGACCTGTGGCTGTACAAGTCGCAGCGGACCGGGTCGCGGGAGGCCGGGGCGGCCCTGCTCGCCATGCTGCTTGTGTTCCTGCACGACAACGCGCCGGGGATGTGGCGGACCGCGGCTTCGGTGCCGACCTGTGCCTGCGTGGTGCCCAGCGGCCGCGGCCGGCCCGGGCCGCATCCGCTGCAGGCGCTCGTGCATGGCTGCTTAGCCCTGCCTTGGACGGCATTGGCGGCCCGGCCAGGTAGCGACACGTGGGCGCGCGCCCTGGATCCCGGCCGGTTCCGCGCACCGCGGCCGCTCGCCGGGGCTGCGGTCCTGCTCCTGGATGACACCTGGACCTCCGGCGGCACGGCCCAGTCGGCCGCGGTGGCTCTCAAGCGCGCCGGTGCCCGGTGGGTCGCGGTGGTCGTGCTCGGCCGTCACCTGCCACCGGCCGGCTCGGAGGGTGCCCGCCCCGGGGTCACTCGTCAATAGGCTGGGCTGGTGAAGCCGCCCGAAACCCGGACCGCGCTCGTCCGCCGCGCCCGGCGCATCAACCGCGAACTGGCCGCGGTGTACGCGGACGCCCATACCGAACTCAACTTCTCTTCGCCGCTGGAACTCCTGGTCGCGACCATCTTGTCCGCGCAGACCACCGACAAGCGGGTCAACATGGTGACTCCGGTGCTTTTCGCGCGGTACAAGTCCGCCGCCGACTACGCCGCGGCCGACCGTGAAGACATGGAAAAGATCATCCAGTCGACCGGGTTCTACCGGGCCAAGACGGCCAGCCTCATCGCGCTTGGCCAGGCGCTGTGCGACCGGTACGGCGGTGAGGTCCCAGGCCGCCTGAAAGACCTCGTCACGCTGCCCGGCGTCGGCAGGAAAACGGCGAACGTGGTGCTCGGGAACGCGTTCGGCGTGCCCGGCATCACCGTGGACACCCATTTCGGCCGGCTGGCGAGGCGGTTCGGCTGGACCACGGAGACGGACCCGGTCAAGGTCGAGCTCGAGGTGGGGGCCCTGTTCCCGCGCTCGGAGTGGACCATGCTGTCGCATCGGCTGATCTGGCATGGCCGGCGCATCTGTCATGCCCGGCGGCCGGCCTGCGGCGCATGCCCCGTCGCGCGGCTGTGCCCGTCGTTCGGCATCGGCCCGGTGGATGAGAAAGAGGCCAGGAAGCTGGTCAAGGAGGGGCCCTTCTCGTGACCCCGGCCCAGCCCGGTCCAGGCACACCGGGCCCCGTCCCGCCAGGTGCGGCGTCCTCCGGCGCGCCGCCCGCCTGGCTCACCGAGCTGGCGGCCAGGGCGCGGGAGATGCGGGTGCCACCACGGTTGCGGGCTCCGGCGCACGGCGGGCGGTCCTCGGCGGTCCTGCTCCTGTTCGGCGAGACGGCAGGCGAGCCGGACCTGCTGATCGTGCAGCGCGGGCAGCATCTGCGCCGCCATGCGGGCCAGCCGGCCTTCCCCGGCGGGGCGATCGAACCGGCCGACCCGGGACCGGTGGGGGCTGCACTGCGCGAAGCCTCCGAAGAGGTGGGCGTGGACCCGGCCGGGGTGGAGGTCCTCGCGGTGCTGCCCGAGCTGTTCATCCCGCGGAGCGGTTTCCGCGTCACGCCCGTGCTGGCCTGGTGGCGTGAGCCAAGCCCGCTCGTTGCGGCCGCCGACGGTGAGATCGTCTCGGCGGCCCGGGTCAGGCTGGCCGAGCTCGCCGATCCCGCGCACCGGCTGAATGCGCGGCACCCCTCCGGCGCCGCTGGCCCGGCCTTCCGGGTGCACGGGATGTTTGTCTGGGGTTTCACCGCGCTGCTGGTGGACCGGCTGGTCGCGCTCGGCGGGTGGGAGCAGCCGTGGGACACCGGCCGGCAGGAGGATCTCCCCCCGGACGTGCTGGACGCCGCCGCGCGCAGCTAGCCGCTGCTGCCGAGGCGCCGCCTGGCGTGGCTGGCGGGCCGTGCGCGGGGACCTGATGGCGGTCAGGATGCAGTGCGGTCACGACCGGTGCACCGTGCTGCCCTGGCCCTATACCGTGGATGGATGCCGGGAGACCTGCTCGATCTGATCTTGATCGTGCTCGCGGCGGCCTTCGCCGTCGCCGGGTACCGGCAGGGTTTCATCGTCGGCGTGCTCAGCTGCATCGGATTCCTCGTGGGCGCGGCCGTCGGCGCCACGTTCTCCCCCGGCGTGGCCAAGTTCCTGGTACACGGGACCTCACAGCAGGCACTGGTGGCCATCATCCTGGTATTCATCGCGGCGATGGTCGGCCAGTTGCTCGCCTCGCTGCTCGGCGTCATGGCCCGTTCGCACGTGACCTGGCGCCCGGTGGCCATGGTGGATGCCCTGGGCGGGGCCGTGGTGAGCGTCCTTTCCGTGCTCCTCATCGCCTGGTTCATCGGCTCGGCGGTGGGCCAGGCGCCATTCCCCGCCGTGGCCAGGCAGGTGCGCAGTTCCGAGGTGCTCCGCGGGGTGAACGACGTCATGCCGCCGGCCGCGCTGACGATGTTCTCCGACTTCCGGCACCTGATCGACAAGAGCCCCTACACCCAGGTGTTCGGCGCGCTCGGCATCAACGGCTCGGCGAATGTGCCAGCACCGGACAAAGCGGCGCTGGCCTGGCCCGCGGTGAAAAAAGACCGGAACAGCGTGGTGAAGATCTGGGGCGAGGCCAAATACACATGCGACCGGAGCCTGGAGGGCTCCGGCTTCGTGGTGTCACCGGAGCACGTGCTGACCAACGCGCACGTGGTCGCCGGCATGACCAACGGCCCGTTCGTCAGCTTCGGCGGCGACAACGGCCTTCCGGCCACGGTCGTGCTTTTCGACTGGAACAACGACGTGGCGATCCTCTACGTGCCTGGCCTGCACGCGCCGCCGCTGCGCTTCGCCGGCACGGCCGCCCGCGGCAGCAGCGCCGTCGTGGTCGGCTACCCGGAGAACGGGCCGTTCCGTGCGGACCCTGCCAGGGTCGGTTCGCAGTGGGCGGCCAGCGGCCCGAACATCTACCGGACCGGCACGGTCACCCGGGAGATCTACGCGGTGCGGGCGACCGTGGAACCGGGGAACTCCGGCGGCCCGCTGCTGGCAAAGAACGGCAAGGTCTACGGGGTCATATTCGCGGCCTCGACCAACGCCCGGGACACCGGTTTCGCGCTCACGGCGAGCGTTGTCCGGCCCGACGTCCGCCGCGGCGGCAACGCCACCGCGCATGTTTCCACCCAGGGCTGCCCGCGTCCGGGCTGACGTGGTCAGGCGGTGACCAGGCGCACGGTCATCGTTCCGGCCGCGGCCAGGCCATCCCGCTCGATACGCGCCGCCATCTCGCGGGCCACCTGGCTGATGGCGGCAGCGTCGATATCGTGCGGCGCCGACCCGGCGTACCCGGCTACCCGGTCCGCGCCCCGGCGGAGCAGGGCCGCGGCGCCGTGAGCGTTACCCCGCCGCGCATGGGTGAGGCCCACGGCGATCTGGGCGAGCCCCTGCCATAGCTCCCGCTCGGCGGGCGGCGCGGTCTTCCACGATGCTTCGAGCACCTCGTGCGCATGGAACGGGCGGCCATCGTCGAGCAGTTGCTGTGCCAGCGCGAGTGCCTGTGCGGGCGGAAGCGCCAGGTCATCAGGAATGCGCTCGTCCCCCGCGGCGCCGCGGGGCAGCGGCCGGCCCAGGGCGTCGCGCGGCCGTGCGTTACGTGCCCGGCCCGCCGCGTCCCTGTCGCGTGGCGCGGCTACAGGCTCCGGCGGCTGCTGGGTCATCGTTCCGGCTCGGGATCGGCCAGCCAGTTGTGCAGGGCGGAGTCGAACTTGCCGGGCTGCTCCTCGGGCAGGAAGTGCCCGGCACCTTCCAGGAGGCGCCACCGGTAGGGCCCGTCCACGTAGCGGGCCGAGGCCTGGGCACTGCGGGTCGGTACGCACGGGTCCATCGCCCCGTGCAGGTGCAGGGTGGGCACGCCGATCGGGGCGCGCATCCGGTGGGCGTAGCGGATGCCGTCGGTCCGCAGCCAGGACCGGAGGAACCAGCGGTGGTACTCAAGCGCCGAATGCGCCACCGACGGGATGAGCATGGCGGCCCGGTATCTGGCTTCGGTCTCCTGGTCGGGCCACCCAGGGCCCGACCAGGCCTGCAGCATCCGGCCGACCTGCTCGGCGTTGCGCCGGACCAGCCGTGACTCGGGCAGCACCGGCAGCTGGAAGCCGACCGTATTGCCGTTGCGCCAGCCCCGGCGCACCGGGCCTGCCAGCATCTCGGCCCGCATGCGCAGCGGGTGCGCCGCAGACACGATTGCCAGCCGCCGCACCACCTTGGGGTAGTAGGCAGCCATGGTCCAGGCCACCAGGGCGCCCCAGTCGTGGCCGACCACCACCGCGTTGGCCTCACCGAGCGCCCGGATCAGGCCGGCCGCATCCGAGGCGGCGGTGATCAGGTCGTAGCCGCGGGGCGGCTTGTCGCTGCCGCCATAGCCACGCATGTCGCTGGCGACAGCGCGGAAGCCCGCACCGGGCAGCGAGGTGAGCTGCTGCCGCCAGGTCCACCAGAACTGCGGGAAGCCGTGCAGCATAAGGACCAGCGGCCCCTCACCGCTCTCGGCGATGTGGAACCGGCTGCCGTTGGCGCTGAGGAACCGGTGTGACCATGGTCCGTCCAGGTAAACGGCTGAGCCTCCGGTCACGGGCATGCGATCACCGCGGGATGGCTGCGGGTGGCTCGGTGTGCTCATCCCGGCGCAGCATCGCGATGTCGCCCTGCACCGATTCCCTGGTCTTGCGCAGCCGGTCCAGGCGCCGGACCTTGAGGTAGATGATTCCGGCGAAGCCCGCGGCCAGCACGATCAGCACGCCGGTGACGATCAGGAACGAGGCCCAGTCCCAGACGCCGAGCGTCTGCAGCCCGTAGGCCAGGGCGAAGCACAGCATCACCAGCATGAGGAAGCCGGTGACCACGATCGTTGCCGCCAGCCCCGCGGACACGCCAATCCGCCGCACGTCGGCGAGCAACTCCTGCTTGGCCAGGTCGGTCTGGTACTTGACCAGCCGGGTGATATCGCTGACCGCTTCGGAAACGAGGTCGCCGACCGACCGGTCGTCCACCTTCGCCGGCCTTGCGGCTCCGGGCTCGGCCATCGCGCTCTCTTCCCTCCTGCGCCCGGGCACTGGGTCGGCTGGCACCCTCCCGTGCGGCACGCACCGCGCGGCACGCATCCGCCGCTTCATCCGTTCGGCCGGCCGGGACCGGCCAGGCGCCGTGCGCAGAGGTGACGAGCCGCCTACGGCAAGAGATCCTACGGGATCATCATGGCGCGGCCGGGCAGCACATGGGTGCTGCTGTTCGGCTGGCGTGGCCAACGATCCCGGGCAAGCGAACGGCGCTCCCGCTGGAGCGCCGTCGCTGGCACGTCAGGCCCGGGTTACCAAGCGCACATTCACTGTGCCGGGCGGCCCGCCACGGCGGGCACCGGAGGCCGGTGCCAATGCGCTGTGGCCGACTGCCCTGGCTCGCCTCCCGCGGCTGGTCGCGCGTGGGTGCCCGGTTGCCGTGCCCGGACCCGCAGGTCCGTAAAACCTTTCTACGACGGATCGGCCGCGCTGCATAGATGCTGCACGGCATCAATTGGTGATCTTGATTGATCACGGCGCTTCCATTCCCATCGGCTGCGCGGTGCGGCGCTCGGCGGTGCTGAACGAGAGCACGGGCCATCCGCGTACCGTGGCGATCCGGCGGAGTGCGCGGTCGGGGTTGACGACGCGCGGGTTCCCGACGGCCTCGAGCAAGGGCAGGTCCGTGATCGAATCGCTGTAGGCGTAGCAGCCGGGCAGCGAGTACCCGCGCTCGGCGGCGAGCCGGCGGACCTGGACGGCCTTCTCCTCGCCGTAGGCGTAGCACTCCATTTCGCCGGTGTAGTGGCCGTCCGCGATCCGCATCCTGGTGGCTATCACCGATTCCGCGCCAAGCAGCGCGCCGATCGGGGCTACCACCTCCTGGCCGCTCGTGCTCACGATAATGACGTCCTGGCCGGCGCTGCGGTGCTCACTGAGCAGCACGCGGGCCTCGGCGTACACGTAAGGAAGGATCAGGTCCTTGAGGTAGCGGCTGACGATCTCGGTCACGCGGTCGGCTGGCCAGCCCCTGCAGGCGGCGCACGCCTGAGCCCGGAGCCTCTCCATCTGCCGGTGATCCGCTCCGCTGAGCCGGTACCGGACCTGGGCGACGGCGCCGCGCATCATGTCGGTCCGGCTGAGCAGGCCGTGCCGATAGAACGACCGCCCGAATGCCAGCGTGCTCGAGCGGGCGATCAGGGTTTTATCAAGGTCGAAGAAGGCGGCCGTTGGCGGAAAATCAGACTTCGGAGGCCTCACGGCCTCGACGGAGGTGCCCACGATCCGGCAGCATAGGCGTTAAAGACTCGTAACCCCATGGCATCTGCGCGTAGTCGATTGGTAACTTGGTCCTACGCGCATCTAAGCTTCTATGGAACGGTTCTGGCGTCCGCACCCGGACCTGGACCGTGCGGCGACCCCCGCTCTCCCCCCCGGCGGGGGTCGCCCCCTTTGCGGGGGTCGGTTACCCCTGCTCGCAGCCGCTCCGGGCTGCTTCGGCCTGGCCCCGCAAACCACTCGCCCGGGGGCCGAGCCCCCGGAACCCCCACGTTCGCCGGGCGTGCGTCTGTGCGGCGAGTGGTTGCTGTGGATGGGTGACTTGACCCTGAGGGGCGGCCGTTCTTGAGACTTCACAGGTTCGGCTTCACAAATTGATAAGGGTGCCGGTACTGACTGGCGGGTGACAAATGGCTCGTTTGTCACGACGGTCCTTTGCTTGCAGAACCTTTTGGGCCGATCTCTACCTTAGGCGGGCGGCACTCTGGGGCTCATGGGACTGCTGGTGCCCCTGGGACGGACCTTGCCTTTCGGCGGGCCCGCAGCGGTCACCGGGCCGGCTCGGGCGCGGGGGCGGTCGTGGTGGGGGCGCCGGCCAGCAGGGTTTCCAGGAGCAGGACCGCGCCGGCCTTGGCTAGCGGCTCGTTGCCGGTGCCGCACTTCGGCGACTGCACGCAGGACGGGCATCCGGCCTGGCACTCGCAGCTGGCAATCGCCTCGGCGGTAGCACGCAGCCATGCCTGCGCCACGGCGAAGCCGCGCTCGGCGAACCCGGCGCCGCCGGCGTTCCCGTCGTAGACGAACACGGTCAGCTGCCCGGTCGCGGGATGCAGGTCCGCGGAGACACCGCCGATATCCATCCGGTCGCAGGACGCGAACAGCGGCAGCAGCCCGATCGCGGTGTGCTCGGCGGCGTGCGCAGCCCCGGCGAGGTCGACCCCACGGCGCCGCAGCGCATCCCGCTGGCCTGCGGAGATCGTCCACCAGACGGCACGGGTACGCAGCGCGCGTGGCGGCAGGTCGAGTGCCTCCTCGCCCAGCGGCTGGCCGGTCTCCGGGTTCCGTCTGGTGAACGAGGTGACCTGGCGCACCACGTCGACCTCACCGAAGGACACGGTGGCCGGGCCCCAGGCCGCCTGCCGCAGTTCGCTGACCACATCGATCCCGGTCACCTCGCGCGCCGAGGTGAGGTAGCCGGGGTCACCCGGCTCGACCAGCGCCACGCCCTCGGTGAGGTCCAGCGCCGTCACCAGGTACAGGTCACCCTGGTGCAGATAGACCGCGCCGGCGTGGACGAAGATGTGCGCAGACGGGCGGTCGACGGTGCCCACCAGCCGCCCGGTACCCTTCTCGACGATCTTGACCGGGTAGTTCCCCTCACCGCGCAAGTCAGGCCAGTGCCCCCGGCCACGCCGGGTCCAGTACAGCCGGTGCCCCCTGCGGCGCAGCATGCCCGCCTCGACCAGGTCCTGTGCAGCACCGGCTGCGGACCCGCCGAACAGGCTCAGGTCGGCTTCGGTCAGCGGCATTTCGGCTGCCGCGGCACACAGGTGCGGCGCCAGCACGTAGGGGTTCTCGGGGTCCAGGACGGTGGCCTCCACCGGCTGGTGCAGCAGCGTCTCCGGGTGGTGGACCAGGTAGGTGTCGAGCGGGTCGTCCCTGGCTATGAGCACAGCCACGGCGGGCTGGCCTTCCCGGCCGGCCCTGCCCGCCTGCTGCCACAGCGCGGCCCGGCTGCCGGGCCAGCCCGCGATGAGCACGGCGTCCAGGCCACAGATGTTGACGCCAAGTTCCAGAGCGGTGGTGGCGGCCAGACCCATCAAGGTGCCGGCCCGCAGCGCCTCCTCAAGCTCGCGCCGGTCCTCGGGCAGGTACCCGGAGCGGTAGGCGGCCACCCGGCGGCCCGTCTCGACGGTGGTCAGCCGGCCCACGAGACTGGCCGCGCCCGGCGGTGCCGTCCCGGCGGCGTGCGTCCCGCTGGCCTGCGAGCACTCCGCCGCCGTGCCGCCGGGCGCCACGTCCGCCGCAGCGGGCTGCGCTGTGGGCGCGGGCTGCGCCGCAGCCGTAGCGGGCTGCGCGGCGGCTCGCTTGGCCGCTCGTGCCGCGGCACGCTGGGACGCCGCGGCGGTGGTCCCGGCCAGCGTCCGCCGGGCCGCTATCGCCACCGCCTCCGCGCCGCGCCGTGACCGGGTGAACGCGAGCCCACGCACGTCGTGCGCCACCAGGTCGGCCAGCAGGGTGGCCGCCTCCGAGGTCGCTGGGCGGCGGACCGGCGCGCCGCCCTCCCCCCGCGCGGCAGTGAGCGGTGGCTCCCATAGCCCGAACGTGAGCGGCCCACGGGGCGCCGTGCTCTCGGTGATCGCCTGGGCGTCCTGCCCGGTGAGCAGGCGGGCGCAGTTGCCCGGTTCGCTGACGGTGGCCGAGGCGAGCAGAAACACCAGGCCATCGGGTGCGACGGCATCCGCACGAGACCGGGCCGGATGACGACGGGCGTGGTGTGTGGCCACCCGCCGCAGCCGCCGCAGCACATGGGCGACGTGCGAACCGAACACACCGCGGTATCCATGGCACTCGTCCACGATCACGTAGTGCAGGCGGCCGAAGAACTCCCCCCACCTGGAGTGCCGGGGCAGCAGCACGTGATGAAGCATGTCCGGCGTGGTGAGCAGGTAGTTGGCGTGAGTCCTGGCTCGCTCGCGGTCCGCGAAGTGGGTGTCGCCGTCGACCACGGCCGCGCATACCCCTGGTATGTCCAGCGCCTGGATGGCCCGGACCTGGTCGGCGGCCAGGGCCCTGGTCGGCGCCAGGTACAGGACCGTGCTGCCGTGCAGCACCGCGGTCAGCGCCGGCAGCAGGTAGCCCAGTGATTTGCCGGAGGCGGCAGGCGTCGCGATGATCACGTTGCTGCCTTGGCGTGCGTGCTCGGCCATCGCGGCCTGATGAGCCCAGGGCCTGCTCACCCCGGTCCTGGAGAACGCGAGCGTGATCTGCTCGGGCACCCACTCCGGCCACGGAACGCCTTCTCCGGGGCGGGCGGCGATCTCTTCGACATGCATGAGCCTGCCCGACCGCGCGCCGCGGCGCAGGATGCGCGCGGCGGGTACGGTGTCCCGTCCGGGGTGCCTCATGCCGGGTTCCCTGTCGGCCGCCCGCGGAATCCGCGGCGGTGAAGTGCGAGCAGCGTAGAGCGACGGCTTTCAGTGTGTCATCCGCGGCGGACAAGTCCGCGTTTTCCGCCACCGGCGAAGGCCGGACATGCCGGTGCCCTGGCCACGGTGCTGGTGGCCAGGGCACGCCTGCGCGCCGGGCAGGCCAGTCCACTGCCCGAGCCCGGGCGGACGCGCGCCCGGCTGCCGCCTTCCCCCTGGGTGACGGCAGCCGGGCGGGCTGATGATGCCGGCCGTCTATGGCAGGCTGACCGGGCCGCTGGCGTTGATCACCTGGTGGAAGGCGACCGGCGGCTTGTTCTGCACGCACTTGCCACCCGACTTCGCGCCGATGGCCAGGATGCTCAGCTGGTACTTGCCGCTGCCAGTGATCCCGGCGTAGGCGCCGGTCCCCTTGAGCAGCTTGTAGGTGCCGTGCTGGTTGATCGTGAGCAGGCAGGTCTTCGGGTCGAAGGTCTGCGGGCCCGTGCCGTTGGAGTGCTTCACGGTGATGGTGCCGTTGGAGAACGTGAAGGTGCCGATGTTGTTCGGGCCCTCGTGATCGACTGCCGGGGCAGTAAACACGCCGCTGGCGATGACGGATGAAGCGTTCGAGGTGGCCGAGGTCGACATGGCCTGGAAGTGCTCGGTCCCACTAACCCCCGTGTGGGCGCTGGCCGCGGCCAGCCCGGCACCGCCGATCACCGTGGCAGCGGCGGCCGCTGTGACTGCTGAGGCGAGAATCTTACGCATTACTGGGTCCCCTTCAGGTGCGATCGCTGCCGGGGTGGATGCCGCGGGTGCGGCGGCCGGTCAGCGTCTGTCATCGCCGTTCAGCTTGCGGGGAACGGGTGTGCTCGCACATCGGCAGTGATGCGTATTCGGGCCTGCGGTAAATGACTACGGGGCCGCCGGCTGCGGGCCGCTGGGGGTGGAGGGCACTCCGCTATCGACACGGGGCACACCAGACCCGGACACTTTGCTATGTGGCTGGATCGATGCCGATCGTGGGGCGGTCTGCCGAGCTTGCCGTCCTTTCCGCCGCCTACGCGCGGGCGGCATCGGGCGATCCGCAGGTGGCGCTGATCACCGGCGCCGCCGGCATCGGCAAGACCAGGATCGCCGAGGAGCTGATCCGGGAGGCGGACCAGGCCGGAGCGCAGGTGCTGACCGGGGAGTCCGCGCCGCTGGCCGGTGCGGCCCTGGCCTATGGCCCCTTCGTCGCCGCGCTGGGGGAGCAGGCCGCATGGCTGCTCGACGACGACGGCACGGGCGGCATGCTCGCCGCCCGGCACCGCCTGTTCCTGCGGGTACTGGGGCTGCTCGGCGGACTCGCGGCGGCCAGCCCATTAGTGCTCGTGCTTGAGGATCTGCACTGGGCCGATGAGTCCTCCCGCGAGCTGCTGGCGTTCCTTGCCGTCCGGCTGCGCCAGGTTCCGGTGCTGGTGGCCGCGACCTTGCGGGAGGACGATCTGGGCCGCGATGCCCAGCGCTGGCTCACCGAACTGGAGCACCGGCCCACGGTGACCCGGCTGCGGCTGGGCCGCCTCGCCGATGCCGAGATCACCGAGCTGGTGACGGGCCAGTTGCCGGCCGGTGCCAGCGCGGACCAGGTGGCGGCGGTGGTCTCGGCCGCCGAAGGCAACCCGCTGTACGCCAAGGAACTCGCCAGCGCGGGCCCTTACGGTGCGCCCGCCTCGATCGCCGACGCGGTACTCGCCAAGGCGGCCGGCCTCACGACGGCGGCCCGCGCACTTGTGGATCAGGTGTGCGTGGCCGACGGGGGGATGTCCCATGAACTGCTGGCCGCCACCGTCGCACTGCCCGAGGAGCAATTGCTTGACGCCACGCGGCAGGCCGTTGACTCGGGACTGCTGATCTCCCACGGTGACGGCTACGCCTTCCCGCACGCACTGATCCGGCAGGTGCTCTACGCCGGCCTCCTCCCCGGTGATCGGCACCGCTTGCACCGTCGCCTGGCCGGTGCGCTCGCTGCGCGAGCAGACGCCGACCCCGGGCTCCTCGCCCAGCACTGGCACCTGGCAGCCTGCCCCGAGCAGGCCGCTGCCGCGGCCATCGTGGCGGCCCGCCGTGCGGTGACGGCGCGTGCCTACCCTGAGGCAGACCGTTACTATGCCCTGGCCCTCGAGCTGGCACAGTGGCTCCCGGAGGCCGGTCCCATGCTGCTGGAGGAGGCAGCACAGGCCGCCAGCTGGGCCGGAGACCCTGATCGCGCCGCCGAATGGGCGGCGCAGGCACTTGGCGAGTCCGGCGCGGGCGCCGGGGAGGACAGGGCCCGGCTGCTGGAGCGGATCGGCCGTTACCGCTTTGAGGCGGGAGACCTCCGTGCCGCTGCCGAAGCCACCGAGCAGGCGGTGGCAACGCTTCCCGACGGCCCTCCCAATGCCTTGCGCGCCCGGGTTCTCGCCGCGCTTGCGACCTGGTACATGCTGCTCGGCGAATTCACCGAGGCCCTGCCGATCGCGGTGCGTGCGGTCGATGAAGCGCAGCAGGCCGGCGCGGTCGCGGAGCACGCCCATGGCCTCGCTACGCTTGGCATCCTCCAGGCACAGCACGGCGAACGTGACGCCGGGGTGGTGGCGCTGCGAAGCTCCTTCGAACTCGCCAGCCGAGCCCACAACGCCGAGGATGTTGTCCGGGCAGCCACCAATCTCATGTATCTGCTGCACACCGCCGCGCGCTTCGCCGAGGCCCTCCAGGTAGCGGAGGCAGGGCAGCGCGCCGCCAGGTCCCTGGATGCGCCGCCCGCGCTGACATCGGCGCTGGACAACAACACCGCGGCGGTGCTGCACGAAACCGGGCGCTGGGCGGAAGCCGACCAGCTGCTCACCGAGGTGATCGGCGAATCGGAGGGCAAGGTCACCAGGTACCTGGAACTCCTGCAGCTGGAACTGGCCGTCGGCCGGGGCGACACACAGCGCGCCGCGGGGCTGGCCGAGGCCCTGCTGAAAGCGCCGCCCGATCCTGGGCTTATCGGCCCGGTGCGCGCCTGTCTCGCGGAACAGGCGCTGTATGCGGGCGAACTGGCCACCGCCGCCAGCGAGGTACTGGACGGGCTCGCGTCGCTCGCGGGCACCGGCTGGTCAGAGGAAGAGATCCGGCTGCTCGCCGACGGCGCCCGGGTTGCCGCCGACCTCGCGGCGCTGCCCGCAGCGACCCGGCCGGGGGACCTTCCGGAACTCTGGGAGCCAACGGTTGCCACCTTCGGTGCGCGGGCCCGCGCCATCGCGGACGCCGACGGCGCCGGGCGGCCCGGTGTTGCCGCCTTCGGCGCGCAGGCGGCCGCCGAGCACGCCCGCCAGAACCGGGAGGATGACCGGGCTACCTGGCGTGCGGTGGCCGAAGCGTGGCGGGTGGCGGGCCAGCCATACCGGGAGGCCTACGCCCGGCTGCGCGAGGCGGAGGCCGCAGCCCGGGCCGGGCGGCGCGAGCAAGCTGCCCGGTCCCTGGCATCAGGCCAGGCCCTGGCCAGGGAACTCCCGTCGGCTCCCTTGCTCAGCCTTGCCGGGGAACTGGCCCGGCGGGCGAGGCTCACCGAACGTGCCGACCAGCCGGCACGTGCTGCCGTCGCCCCGGCACGGTTTGACCTCACCGGCCGGGAGACCGAGGTGCTCGTCCTGCTTACCAGGGGCGACAGTAACCGCCAGATCGCGCGCGCGTTGTTCATCAGCGAGCGCACCGTCGCGGTGCACGTATCCCGCATCTTTGACAAACTTGGCGTACGGAACCGTACCGAGGCGGCGGCGGTCTGCTTGCGGCTGGAGATCGGTCAGCCGTCCCCGTCACGCCAGCGGCCCTAGCCCGGAGAGGAACCCACCGGTGTACATTCTGCGCATCGGGACCGACCCGACCGACTGGGAAGTTCCCCAGGATCTTGACATCGACGCGCTGGCACAACAACTGGCCGCTGGGCCGGTCGAGCTGCCAGTCAGCTATCCACTCCAGGGAACCCTTGTGGTGTCGGCGCGGAATGCCGGCGCGGTGTCGTTCACCATCCCCGGCCCGCACGGCTCACACCCGACCGGCGCCCAGTTGCCGTCGCCGGCGATACACCTTCCGTCGCCTACCGCGCCCACCCATGACGTGCCGGGTGGTTACACCCTTCCCCGGGGCACCGACATGGGCCAGTTGCAGCAGGACATCGTGACGGCCATGACCGACGGCACCTTCCTCACCGTGCAGACCAGTACCGTCCCCGGCGGAGCCCTTGTGCTCAACGGCGGCACGCTCGCCTACGCGGTCCTCTGCGTCGTCGCAGGCACCGGCTGATGGCGGCGGAGGCGAAATAGACAGCGCCAATTCGGGAGTGCTGCCCGTAGGCGGGGTGCCTCGAAGCGTGAACTCGTGTAGACATGACGTCAGCGCGTGATTGAATGCGCGACGGGGTGCCCATGCCCCGGGGTGGGCAGCGGGCGGACGCCAACACAGGCGACGACGAAAGACCGCATGGCGCGGGAGGATTTTGTGGACTTGAAGCTGGAGCATCACACGACGGACGGGATCGAGGTCGTCGATGTCGAGGGCGAGATCGACGTCTATACCGCCCCGCGGTTGCGTGAGCTTCTCATCGACCTCGTGAACGGCGGGCACTACCAGCTCGTGGTGAACATGGAGAAGGTGGAGTTCCTTGACTCCACCGGCTTGGGCGTGCTCGTCGGCGGCCTCAAGCGCGTCCGTGCGCACGACGGCTCGCTGGATCTGGTGTGCACGCAGGAGCGCATCCTGAAGATCTTCAGGATCACCGGCCTGACCAAGGTCTTCGGCATCCATGACGGCGTGGACGAGGCCATCGCCGCCCGGAAGTCGGAGAAGTGACGCCGCACCATCGCAGACGATGCCCACCGTGGAGATGACGTTCACGCCGCTGCCTGCGCATGTGCGCACGGCGCGGCTGGTAGCCACGGCCGTGGCGCGGCGCAGCGGCGTACCGGAAGCTTTGCTCGACGAGGTCCGCCTCGCCGTGGGCGAGGCATGCTCCCGCGCCGTCGAGGTGCATCAGGAGCACTGCCCGGCCGAGCCGGTCAGGGTTGCCCTGACCGGTGCCGGGGAGCGGTTCGAAGTCGTGGTGACCAACACCGCCGTCGGCGACGGCAGCATGGCGTGGCCACCACAGCCCGCCACCGATGGGCAGGATCCGGCGGCCCTGCCCGCCGAACTCGGCCTCGCGGTCATCGCCGGGCTGGCGGATGACGTCCAGGTGTCCAGGAACGGCGATGGCCTCAGCATCCGGATGAGCTGGCCATCCGGGGCACCGGCACGCTGACCGGCCGCGCCGGCCCGGCGTGCGTAACGGGAGCTGCCCCCCGGGCAGACCCGCTGGCGGTGGGCATGGGCGACCGATTTGTGGTTACCTTGGCTTGACCAAACGCATCGCGCTGCCCTGGCGGAACTGACCCCGCCTCGCCATGCGCTGGCGGGCATGCGTAGACTCCCGGGTCTGTCCTGGTGGCATTTGCCTTTATCCAGTGTGCTCCGTGCCTGGATGCCATGGCCGTTGCCCGGGGGGCGTTACCCGCGCGCGAAGACCCGTGCGCTTGTCGAGGAGGACTTGATGACAGGGCATAACCTCGCCGCAGGCGGTGGGGCGGTCAGCCTGACCGGCAGCAACCTGACCCTGGTTGTGGTCGTCGGAGTGGTCGCTCTGCTCGCGCTTGCCGTGGCGGGCTGGCTGGTGCGGGATGTGCTCGCGGCCAGTCAGGGCACGGCCAAGATGCAGGAGATCGCCCGTGCCGTGCAGGAGGGGGCCGCGGCTTATCTGCGGCGTCAGTTCCGCACCCTCGGCGTGTTCGTTGTGCTGATCTTCTTCGTGCTACTGCTGCTGCCCGCCGACTCGGGCGGCGTGCGGTGGGGCCGGTCGCTGTTCTTCGTGGTCGGCGCGGTGTTCTCGGCGCTGACCGGGTTCACCGGCATGTCGCTGACGGTGCGCGGCAACGTGCGGGTGGCGGCCGCGGCGCGGGAGAGCGGCGAGCGGCGCGCCATGCGGATCGCGTTCCGCACCGGTGGCGTGGCCGGCATGTTCACCGTCGGGCTTGGCTTGTTCGGCGCCGCGGTGGTGGTGCTGATCTACAAGCAGAACGCCCCGTCGGTGCTGGAGGGCTTCGGCTTCGGTGCGGCGCTGCTGGCCATGTTCATGCGCGTCGGCGGCGGTATCTTCACCAAGGCCGCCGATGTGGGCGCCGACCTTGTCGGCAAGGTCGAGAAGGGCATCCCCGAGGACGACCCGCGCAACGCCGCCACCATCGCCGACAACGTCGGTGACAACGTGGGTGACTGCGCGGGCATGGCGGCGGACCTGTTCGAGTCCTACGCCGTCATGCTGGTCGCCTCGCTGATCCTGGGCAAGGTGGCGTTCGGGAACTACGGCCTGGTCTTCCCGCTGCTGGTGCCGATGGTCGGCGTGATCACCGCGGTGATCGGCATCTTCGTGGTCGCCCCGCGCAAGAACGACCGCAGCGGCATGACCGCGATCAACCGCGGCTTCTTCGTCTCGGCCGTCATCTCGCTGATCCTCGTGGTCGTCACGGCGTTCCTGTACCTGCCCGACTCGTTCAGCAAACTGACCGGCGTCACCGACCGCACCATCCTGTCCCACGGTGGCAACCCGCGCTGGCTTGCCATCGGCGCGGTGATCATCGGCCTGGTCCTGGCCAGCGCCATCCAGCTGCTGACCGGGTACTTCACCGAGACCAACCGCAAGCCGGTCAGGGAGATCGGCGAAAGCCTCGCTCACCGGCCCGGCGACCGTGATCCTGTCCGGCGTGGCGACCGGCATGGAGTCCGGGGTCTACGCTGCCCTGCTGATCGGCGGCGCCGTCTACGGCGCGTTCCTGCTCGGCACGGGCAGCGCGACCCTCGCCCTGTTCGCGGTGGCACTGGCCGGCACCGGCCTGCTCACCACGGTCGGCGTCATCGTGTCCATGGACTCCTTCGGCCCGGTGACCGACAACGCCCAGGGCATCGCGGAGATGTCCGGGGACGTCGAGGGCGAGGCGGCGCAGGCGCTCACCCACCTGGACGCGGTCGGCAACACCACCAAGGCGATCACGAAGGGCATCGCGATCGCGACCGCGGTGCTCGCGGCCACGGCCCTGTTCGGCTCGTTCCGCACCACGGTGGAACTCGCGCTCGGCAACGCCGCCGGAAGCTTCAGCCTGTCGGTGGACAAGCCGAACGTGCTCATCGGCGTGATCGTCGGCGCGGCCGTGGTCTTCATGTTCTCCAGCCTGCTCATCCGGGCGGTCGGCCGCGCGGCGCAGCGCGTCGTCATCGAGGTGCGCAACCAGTTCCGTGACCACCCGGGGATCATGGACTACACCGAGAAGCCCGACTACGCGCGGGTGGTGGACATCTGCACCAAGGACTCGCTGCAGGAACTGGCCACTCCGGGGCTGCTCGCGGTGCTGACGCCGATCGCGGTCGGGTTCGCCTTCGGCTACGCGCCGCTCGGCTCCTACCTGGCCGGGGCCATCGCGGCCGGGGTGCTGATGGCGGTGTTCCTCGCCAACTCCGGCGGTGCCTGGGACAACGCCAAGAAACTGGTCGAGGACGGGAACTACGGCGGCAAGGGCTCCGAGGCGCACGCCGCCACGGTCATCGGTGACACCGTCGGTGACCCGTTCAAGGACACCGCGGGCCCCGCGATCAACCCGCTGCTCAAGGTCATGAACCTGGTCTCCCTGCTGGTCGCCACGAGCGTGGTCAAGTACAGCCACAACGTCGGCCTGCGGACCGGCGTGGCCCTCGTCGCGATAGCCATCGTGGTGGCCGCGGTCGTGATCTCCAAGCGGCGCTCCTCCAGCCTGACCCCCAGTGACCCGGGGAGCGGCGCCGCCGCCGTCGCGGCGGCCGGCCCGGAGGCCGTGTCCGCGCCCAAGCCCGTCAGCGAGGGCACCAACGGCACCGCCCCGGCCAGCCAGCCCCGGCAAACGGCGCCCTAGCGTCCCGCCATACGGCAACCATGGTCACGGGCACTTTTCCGCTCTATTTGCGGGAAAGTGCCCGTGATCATGAAAGCCACACTTCGGCCGTGAGGGAGGGGACGCGATGGGGACTGGCCGCACGCTTCTGGTGCTTCGGCATGCCAAGGCGGAGGGCGAGCCAGGGATCAACGACGTCGAGCGCCCGCTGACCGCCGGTGGCCGTCGCGATGCCAGCGCGGCCGGCCGGTGGCTGCTGGACCGCGGCATTACGCCGGACCGGGTGCTGTGTTCCACGGCGCGGCGTACCCGCCAGACCTGGGAACAGATACGTGCCGCACTCGGGGAAGTGGCACCCGGTGATGACGCGGTGAGCTTCGAGCAACGGCTCTACGACGCGGGTGCCCACGATCTGCTCGACCTGGTCAACGAGCAGCCCGGCGACGCACGCATGGTGCTCACGGTGGGCCACAACCCGGCCTCCGGGCAACTGGTCGCCTGGCTCACCGGGCGCTCGGACATCGCCTTCCCTGCGTGCGCGCTCGCGATTGTCCGGCTCGGTGAAAGCTGGGCTGCCGCGGCACCCGGCGGTGGGGAACTGACCGGTCTATGGACCCCGCACGCCACGGAGTTAACGCGCCCGGGCACCCCCGATACCCCGGGGGCCAAGGCCCTGTTCCTCCGTCACGGGGCCTTGGCCGTGCCGCCCGGGGGGCGACCCCCGGAACCCCCGCTGGCTCAAGGCCCCGTTCCTCCGTCACGGGGCCTTGGCCGTGCCGCCCGGGGGGCGACCCCCGGAACCCCCGCTGGCTCAAGGCCCCGTTCCTCCGTCACGGGGCCTTGGTCTCGTTGGCCTCCACCTCGTCCCTGGACACCCCGAGCAGATAGAGCACGGTGTCCAGGTACGGCACGCTCACCGACGCGTCGGCGGCATCCCGGACGGCCTGTTTGGCGTTGAAGGCGATCCCCATGCCCGCGGCGGCGATCATGTCGAGGTCGTTGGCGCCGTCCCCGACCGCGACGGTCTGGCTGAGCGGGACCCCGGCCTGCGCCGCGAACCGCCGCAGCGCCGCCGCCTTGCCCGCGCGGTCGATCACCGGCCCGGCCAGCTTGCCGGTTAGCTTCCCCTCGGCGATCTCCAGGGTGTTGGCCGCCGCGAAGTCCAGCCCGAGGCTGGCCGCCAGGCCCTCGGTGAGCTGTGTGAATCCGCCACTCACGATGCCGCAGCGGAACCCCAGGTGCTGCAGGGTCTTGATCAGGGTGCGGGCACCCGGCGCAAGCTGGATCTCCGCGCGCACCTCGCCGAGCACGCTGGCGTCCAGCCCGGCCAGCAACGCCACTCGCTCGCGCAACGATGTCGCGAAGTCGGCCTCTCCGTGCATCGCCGCAGCGGTGATTTTGGCGACCTGTTCCGCGCAACCGGCCCGGGCCGCCAGCAGGTCGATCGCCTCGGCGGAGATCAGCGTCGAGTCCACGTCCATGACGATCAGCCGCATGGCGCGCCGGTGCAGCCCGCCGCGCTGGACTGCGACGTCGACGCGCTGCTCCGCGGCCGCAAGGGTGAGCGCCGCCCGCAGGCCGTCCGGGTCGGCTCCCGACACGTCGAGTTCGATGCAGGTCACCGGCCGGTCGGCGAGCCGGTCGATCCGGTCGATGTTCGCCCCGCTCGCGGCGATCCGGCTGGCGATCGCGGCGACCGCGCTCGGCAGCAGCGGGCTGCCCATGACCGTGACGTGCAGCCGGCCGCGGCGCCTGGGCGGCTCACCCCAGCCGGTGGTGATCTCGGCTTCCATATCCAGATCGGCGGCGAGGGCCCGGACCGCCCGGTGGATCCCGGTGAGGTCGGGGTCACCCTCGCAGGCCAGCAGCACACCGAGGATCAGGCGCCCGCGGATGACCACCTGCTCGATGTCCACGACGGCCAGCTCGTGGGCGGCCAGGTCGGAGAACAGCCGCGAAGTGACCCCGGGCCGGTCACGGCCGGTCAGGGTCACCAGGACGGTGGTACGGCCAGCAGTCATCGCGCGTAACGCTACCGTCACCGGGCCCCTCCTCCGGACGCCGGGGCGAGGCTGCCGCCCCGGCGGCGCCGGGAATGTCAAGGCAGGAGCAGGTGCACGTCGCCGAACTCGTGCCAGAGGTAGGAATGCTCCACCGCGGCGGCATAACACCTGCGCAGCAGGTCAGCCCCGGCGAAGGCGTTCAGCATCAAAAGATGTGTGGAGCGCGGTTCGTGCAGCCCCGTGAACAGCGCGTCCACCACCCTCGGCGGGGTCTGCGGCGTCACCAGATGGTGCGTCCAGCCGGCGGATGCGGGCAGCGGGCCGCCCGTGCTAGCCCGGGGGGCGACCCCCGGAACCCCCGCTGGCGGCGGCCCGGTTCCTTCGTCACCGGCCGCCGTCCGTCCCTCCCGCCCTGGCGGCCGCCGCTGTCTCCAGCGCGCGCACGACCGTCGTGCCGACCGCGACCACGCGGCCACCGGCCTGCCGGGTCGCGTCGACCAGCCGGGCCGTGGCCGGCGGGATGTCGTAGGGCTCGGGATACGGTTCCTCGCCGCCCTCCAGGGAGGACACGCCGGTGTGCAGGGTGAGCGGGGCGATCGTCACGCCCCGCACCACGAGCCGGGCGAGCATCTCCGCGGTGAACGGCCGGCTGGCGCTCGGCATTTCGGCGCTGCCCGGCGTGGTGGCGAATACGGTCTGGTACGCCTCGGCCGGCCAGTCCGAAGCCACGTAGGAGTAGTGGATGAACGAGCCGTGCCGCAGCAGGTAGGGCACCACCGCGGTGGACAGCCGCACCCGCCACAGCCGGCCGGTGACCCGCTCGGCCAGCGTTGCCACCGCACCGCCGGGCATCGGCAGCGCCTGGCCCGGTGAGCCGCCGGGGAACGGCTGGGTGGCGTTCCCGCGCACGGCCCGCAGTTCGGCCAGCCAGCTGCCGTCCGGCAGGGACGTGGAAAAGTGCATGACCAGCCCCGGGCCGCAGCGGACCGCGGCGGGCAGCGTGGCCGAGGTGTTGACTACGAGCAGATCCCCGGGCAGCAGCAGGCCAGGCAGGTCGGTGAACGGATGGTGGGTGATCTCGCCGGTCCGGCGCCGGCTGACCATCATCCGGACCGCGTCCCTGGGGACGCCGCGCGCCTCCGGCGGCTCGCTCGCCTCCAGGGCGGGCGGCAGCTCGAAGCCGGCCAGCGCCGTCATGACGGCACCGCGGGCTCGGCGACAGCCGCCGCCTGGTCGCCGGCGGGCATGAGGTCGGCGGCACGGTAGCGGCCGCTCGGCATCCGCTCACCGATCAGCCTGCGGAACGCGGGCACCACCGACTCCGGCAGCGGCCGGTCGGAGATGTCCTCGCCGGGGAACGCGTCCTGGTGCATCTGGGTACGCAGGTCTCCTGGGTCCACCCGCCAGACGCGGACGGCGACCTCCTCGGCGGCCAGCACGTTGCAGGCCTGCTCGAGCGCGGCCTTGGCCGCGCCGTAGCCGCCCCATCCCGCGTACGCCTCGACGGCGGCGTCGGAGGTGACGCTGAGCACGGCGCCGCCGCGCTCACGCAGCGCGGGCAGCAGCATCTGGGTGAGGGCGATGGGGGCGATCACGTTCACCTCGAAGGCCGTGCGCAGTTCATCGAGCGGGAAGGCGGAGATCGCGGGCAGCGGGCTCGGGCCCAGTGTGCCGGCGTTGTTGATCAGCAGGTCCGGGCCGCCCAGGGCCTCGGCCGCGCGGCGCAGGTCGCCGCGGTGGGCCGGGTCGGTGATGTCCCCCGCGATCGCGGTGACGACCGCTCCGGCCGACAGCCCGGCCATGGCCGCACGCAGCGCCGCCCCGTCCCTCGCGTCCACCACCAGCCGGTATCCGTCTTCGGCCAGGGCACGCGCGAGCGCCCGGCCCAGCCCCCGGGAGGCGCCGGTCACCACGGCGACGCGGGCGCCCCGGGTGGGGGCCTGCCCGGTGCCGTTGTCAGCATGTATGTCGGTCATGGCAGCCACGCTAGGCCGGGCAGTCGGCGGGAGCATCGGCCGCGCGGTCCGGCTCCCTGCGACGTTGGTCCTAGGACCGGTGCCCGATCCGCGCGGCGGCCCGCGCCGGTAACGTCGTGTCATGGGCAAGTATCGCCCGGCGGCCGGCGGGAACTCCGGTGGCCCGGCCGCCGCGGGCTCGCGGGCCGCGGCGCCGGCGGGATCGCGCTCTGCCGCCGCGGCCCGGGATGATGCGCCCGGCCAGGACGAGGTCCTCCGCCGGGTCAGCGCGGCCGTGCTCGCCGTGACCAGGGAACTGTCGGTCGGCGATGTGCTCGAGGTCATCGTGCGCTCGGTGCGCTCGCTTGCGGGCGCCAGATACGCGGCGCTTGGCGTGCCCGACGACCGCGGCTCGTTCGCGGAGTTCGTGGTGGATGGCATCTCGGAGCGGTGGCGCAAGGCGATCGGCCCGCTGCCGCGCCAGCACGGCATGCTCGGCGTCATCCTCCGCGAGGGCCAGCCGCTCCGGCTGGCCGACATCCGCGCCGACCCCCGGTTCGAGGGCTGGCCGTCGGCGCATCCCGAGCTTGCCGACATCCTCGCCGTGCCGATCAAGGACGGCGACCGGGTGCTCGGCTTCATCTTCGCGGCCAACAAGATGGCCAGCGGGGGCGGCGGGTTCACCGAGCGCGATGAGGAGGTGCTCGCGCTGTTCGCCGCGCACGCCGCGATCGCGCTGACCAATGCCCGCCTCTACCAGCGCGCCCGGCAGCTTTCTGTGCTGGAGGAGCGCGCCCGGCTGGCCAGGGACCTGCACGACGCGGTCTCGCAGAAGCTGTTCAGCATCCGGGTCAAGGCGCGTGCGGCGTCGGTGCTCGCGAGCCGCGACCCGGCCAGCGGGGACACCGACCGGGCGGCGGCCGAGATGGAGAGCGTGGCCGCCCTGGCCGGTGACGCACAGGCCGAACTGCGCGCGGTCATCGACGGGCTGGCCCCGCCGGATATCACCGAGGACGGCCTGGCCGGGTCGCTGCGCAGGTACGCGCTGCTGGCCGGGCGGGCGCACGGGGTGCAAGTCAGGTTCGCCGCCGACGACCTGCCGCCGCTGGGCGCGGACCGGGAGGCCGCGCTGTACCGGATCGCCCAGGAAGCGCTGCACAACGCGCTGCGCCATTCCGGCGCGGCCGAGGTCAGCGTGTCGGTCTGCGCGTCGGCCAGGCGGGTCACCCTTGAGGTGAGCGACCGGGGCAAGGGTTTCGTACCGGAACTGGCCGCCGGTGGCCGCGGCCTGCCGTCGTTGCGGGAACGGGCCGCCGGGGCCGGTGCCTCGCTGGCGATCCGCTCCGCCCCCGGGCAGGGCACGACGGTGCGGGTGGTCATGCCGGTGGACCGCGGCAGCCGTGCTAGCCCCGACCCCGCCACCCCGCGCTCTGCTGGCTCTGACCCCGCCACCCCGCGCTCTGCTGGCTCTGACCCCGCCACCCCGCGCTCTGCTGGCTCTGACCCCGCCACCCCACGCCCTGCTGGCTCTGACCCCGCCACCCCACCCAAGGGGAGCGTGCCGTGAGCGCGGCCGGGGCCCGGAAGATCACCGTGCTGATCGCCGACGACCATCCGGTGGTGCGGCAGGGGCTTCGCGTGCTGCTCAGCCTGCATCCGGACATCGAAGTGGTGGGCGAGGCCGGCGACGGTGCGGAGGCCGTCGAACTGGCCGCCGCGGTCGCGCCGGACGTGGTCCTGCTCGACCTGAAGCTGCCCGGCCTCGACGGGCTGGCCGTGCTGGCCGAACTCAGGGACCGGAACCTGCCGGCCAGGGTGCTCGTGCTCACCAGCGTGGGCGACCCCGCGTCGGTCACCGTGGCGATGCGGGCCGGCGCCGCGGGCTTCCTGTACAAGGACGTGGACCCGGACGCGCTGGTCCGTGCGGTCCGCTCGGTGCACGACGGGCACACGGTTCTGGCACCCGAGGCGGCGGGCACACTGGTGCGGTCGCGAAGCAGGCCGGCCGCGGTCGGCGGCCTCGACGCGCTGACCGCGCGGGAGCGGGAGGTGCTCGCGCAGATCGCCGAGGGCCGGTCCAACAGGGAGATCGCACGCCTGCTGAACATGTCGGAGAAGACGGTAAAAACCCACGTCAGCTCGGTGCTGGCGAAGCTCGGTGTGGCCGACCGCACGCAGGCCGCGCTGTTTGCCGTGCGCCATTCACCGGCCTGAAAAAGGCATGAAAACGCCGGGCGCGCAGAGCGCCATTGTGCCCCGCCGTATGACGTAGGTTCATCCTGACGGGTGCGCTGAAAGGAGCCGGATGTCCGACGAGGTGGTGCGGCTGCGGGGTGTCGGTGTCCGGCGCGGCGGCTCGATGCTTCTCCGCGACATCACCTGGACCGTCCATGCCGATGAGCGCTGGGTGGTCATCGGCCCGAACGGCGCGGGCAAGACGACGTTGCTGCAGGTGGCCGCGGCGCAGCTGTACCCGACCGAGGGCACCGCACGTATTCTCGGCGAGCGGCTCGGCGCGGCCGACGTGTTCGAACTGCGGCCGCGGATCGGCCTGGCCAGCGCCGCCCTCGCGGACCGGGTACCGCCCGGGGAAAAGGTGATCGATCTGGTCCTGACCGCCGCCTACGCGATCGTCGGGCGGTGGAAGGAGGAGTACGACTCCACCGACGTCACCCGCGCGGTGGAACTACTGGACGCGCTGGGCTGTGCGCACCTGATCCGCCGCCGGTTCGCGACGCTGTCGGAAGGGGAACGCAAGCGGGTCCAGATCGCCCGCGCGCTGATGCCCGACCCGGAACTGCTGTTCCTCGACGAGCCCGCGGCCGGCCTGGATCTCGGCGGCCGGGAGGACCTGGTACGCAGGATCGCCCGCCTGGCCGCGGACGGCACCGCGCCCACCATGGTGCTGGTGACCCACCATGTCGAGGAGGTGCCTGCCGGGTTCACCCACGCGCTGCTGATGCGCCGCGGTGCGGTGCTCGCCTCGGGTCGCCTGGATCGGGTGTTCACCGAGGAGAACCTGTCCAAGTGCTTTGGCGTGCCGCTGGCCATCGAGCACCGCAAGTCCCGCTGGTCCGCCCGGACGCTGCTGTAACCAGGCCCGAGTGCGGTAGGACTGTGCCGTGCTGTACCGGATGCGTATCTACCGTGCCGTGCCGGAGAACCTGCCGCTGTTCCATGAGTTCTTCCGCACCCACCTGCTGCCGGTCCAGCTCCGCCACGGTGCCCGGCTGGTGGGGCGATGGCAGACCGAGGATGACCGTGTCGTGGCCGTGTGGGAGTACGACGACCGGCAGGCCTACGAGCGCATCCAGGCCGCGGTCGGCGCGGACCCGGACGCCCGGCGGGCTCAGGAACTGCGCGGCCGGCTGCCCGTGCTGGTCACGGCGACCGAAGAGACCTTCATGTGCTCCACGCTCGGCTGAGCCATGGGGAATTCCTGGTCGGCCGGCCTGGCATGCAGGAGCCGGTCACAGAAGGGCGAGGTGGAATTGCAGCTGCCGAGATTTGCGGCCGGTGCCATTGGGGCAGAAGACAGGTATGTGCCGCACCGGCCGGAATAGGCCGCCCGCTATCGGGTGGCAGCGATGAAGGGTGACCGGGTCGAGATCGTCATCGAAGCGGGTGGCACCACGAAGACCTACGAGGTCGTAGCCACCCGGGCCGGCCGCCGGGTCGAGGTGGTCAACCGGCGCGGGGTATTCGAGGTCACCGAGGTCACCCGCAGCGGCGTGGTGGTCCGGACGGCCCGCTTCATGGCCAGCCGGGTACTCGCACTGGTCGAGCACCCCGCGCCGCGGCGCCCCGAGCCGTACCGCGGGGCCGGGCCGGCGGGCGGCTCAGCGAGGTAGCCGCGGCGGCGCCGGCGCGCACGGCTCATTGATCCCAGGATTGGGAACGTTAACAGTACTGAGATCAAAACGCTACCGTTACTTCATGGCAAGCGCGGATCTCCTGCTCCACCCGGTCCGCCTGCGGATCGTGCAGGCTTTCCTCGGTGACCGGGCCCTGACCACCAGCGCCCTGGCCGCCGAACTGGCGGACGTCCCGGCGGCCAGCCTGTACCGCCACGTGGCCCGGCTGGTCGACGCGGGCGTCCTCGCGGTCGTCGGGGAGCGCCGGGTGCGCGGCGCGCTGGAGCGCACGTATGTGCTCCGGGTGAGCGCGGCGACCATCGGGCTGGATGAGATCAGCGAGATGAGCACCGATGACCACCGGCAGGCGTTCATGGCCTTTGTCGCCGGGCTGCTCGGTGACTTCGACCGGTACCTCGCCCGGGACGACCGTGACCTGCTCCGGGACGGGGTGGGTTACCGACTGGCCGGGCTCTGGCTCGATGATGGCGAGTTCGCGGAAATGATGCGCGAACTCACCCGGGTGCTGCAGCCGCGAATGGCCAATCCGCCCGGCGCGGGCCGCAGCCGCCGGATTCTCGGTTATGTCCTGCTTCCCGGTACCGATTCGCCGTCCCAGTGAGCCGGCTGGCAATAGCGGCCGCTTTCTATGGTGAGCATTGGCCCGGCATCTGGCATGATCAGAGGCGATGAGCAGCCCCAGGACCCGCCGTTTTCCCGTGACCGTCACCCGCCTTCCGGTCATTCGCTGCCAGATCTGCCGGCGCACTTTGGCGTCCAGGCCAGGCGAAGCGAGCACTGTGATGACGGAGCACTACCGCCGGGAACATCCCGAAGTGCTTGACGCCGCGGCCCAGCGGCCACACTGAAAGAAGCCGGTCAGGCGCCGGGTTGTGCCGGCCTGACCTGGACAATGCCGCCTTCGGCGATTCTGCTGTCGAAGGCGGGCTGGCGCGCGGTGGCAGGACCGTGCACGACCGCGCCGTCACTAAGCCGGTAGGTGCTGCCATGCCAGGGGCAGGTCAGGCACGGTTCCCCGGCGGCCTCGCCGAGCGTGCCCTGGTGCAACGGGCCGCCCAGATGCGCGCACCGGTCGGCGAGGACCAGCACGTCTGACCCCTGGCGGACCACCGCGAGGCTCAGGTAGCCGAGCTGGCGCCGGGTCACCCGGCCGTCCGGCAGGTCGTAGATCCGGCACAGATCGTGCCAGCCGAGCGGGGCCAGGTGCGACACGGACTCGGCATGGCTGGCCCCCGCGCCCAGCGGGAACGCCAGGTGCCTGCCCAGGTAGGCGCCGGCGGTCAAGGTGGCGAGGCCGCCGAGCGCAAGCGCCCGGCCGCTCGCTTCCCGCCCGGCCGCGCGGGCCAGCAGCGATCCAGCGAACAGCGCCCACGCGCCGGCGCTGGCGGCCCCGTGCGCCAGGCCCACGCGCTGCTGCTCCCGGTGCAGCGCGGACCAGTCCGCCAGGCCGGCCGCTGCCGCCGGCACCGACCCGGCGAGCCCGAGCGCGATCAGCGCCTTGGTGGCCCGCTCCGAGCCAGGCACGAAGTCGAGCACGGCCGCGGAGGTCCAAAACCCCATGGGAAGCCCGGTCAGCGTGGGATGCACCGGCTGCCCGAGCCACACCCCGTGCAGCGCATCGGCCCGTGGCCCGGTGCCGACCCGGCGCTGGACCGCGGCGGTGAGGGTGCGGGCGGCCGGGTCCAGGCGCTGGGCATGACCGACCCGGCGGGCAGCCTCGGCAGGCCCGGGCGCGCGCCTGCGGCGCGGGCCGGCATGACGGGCCGGGCGGGCGCGCGGAAAGAGCCTGGGAAAGGTTCGGCTCATATCCAGAGTCCTACCCGGCGGGCGGGCCCGCTACCGCCCGGCAGGCTCTGGCGGGCTGCCCGGTTTGAGGAATCCCTCGGCCACCGCCGCGGTGATCATCGCCCGCGCGTAGCTGCCCAGCGACGCCGACCCGTCCTCGATCAACGTCACCTTGGCGAGCACCTGATCGACGGTGATACCGTGCGCCACCCAGGTGCCGCCGCCGGTCTGCATGTTCAGCAGCATCGGCTGCAACCGGTCCAGGGCGCGGGCGAACCGTGCCTCCTGTGTGCGCCGTTCCTCGAACTCGTCCCACAGTGCGCGCACCGCCGCGGCCTGCGCATCCGGCAGGATGGCGAAGATCCGGTCGGCGGCCGCGCGCTCGGCCTCCTCCTGCCTGGCCAGCGCCGCGCGGTCGGAGTAGACAAAGAGATCGCCAGCGTCGATCTCCACCATGTCGTGCACCACGAGCATGGCCATCACCCGGGCAAGGTCCGTGCCGGGCGGCGCATGCCCGGCCAGGGCCAGCGCCATCAGCGCCAGGTGCCAGGAGTGCTCGGCGGAGTTCTCGTGCCTGGATCCGTCGGTGATCCGGCTCTGCCTGGCCACGGTCTTCAGCCGGTCGGCCTCGAGCACGAACCGGATCTGCCGCTCCAGCGATTCGTCGGCGCCCATACCCTCCAGCATCCCGCGTGGCGCCGATCGCGCGTGCCGCGAGGCCCTGCGGCACCGGGCTTGCCCGCCCCTGGCCCCCCGCTGCAATCCCTCTGACCAGGTATTTCATCATGATCGTAGGGGACCCACATGCTGAATCGGGGAACCGGCTTCATCACGCCCACCCGGGCGGGACATCTGCCCGCCAGGGTGGGCCTTCCCCCGGCCCGCCGTAATGCAGCGCTTCTTTTATCCTCACGAGCCGCCGACCTTGCCGCGCCTTGACCGTGGGGGCCGCTTGCCGGTACACCGTGATGATGCCGCGGCGTGGTGTGGCCTGGGGCGGCCGGTGCCCGGGACGGCCAGCGGCAACGGAGGTGACGGGTGCGCGCGCTTCCCTCGGGGCTGGTGACGTTCTGCTTCGCAGACGTTGCGGGTTCCACGCGCGCCTTCCGGTCGGACCCGGAGCGCTACCCGGATGCGCTACGCGCCCATCATGCACTGGTGCGGGACGCGTTCGCGGCCGACGACGGCGTGATCGTGGAGACCGAGGGCGACGGGCTGTTCGCGGCGTTTGGCGATCCCGCGCGGGCGGTGAACGGATGCCTGGCCGCGCAGCTTGCCATCGCCGGGCACCGCTGGCCACCCGGCCTGGAGCTGCGCAGCCGGATGGGGCTGCACTGCGAGACCGCGGTGCCGACCGGCGACGGCTACGTCGCTCTCGGGGTGCACCAGGCAGCCCGGGTCGCCGCGGCCGCCAGCGGTGGCCAGGTGCTGTGCTCGGCCGCGGTCGCCGAGCGGGCCAGCGGCCGGCTCCAGCCCGGTGCGACCCTCGCGGCGCTGGGCAGCTTCCGGCTGAAGGACTTCGACGCGCCGGCCGTGCTGTTCGAGCTGCGCCACCCGGCCCTGGCCGGGGAATCCCCGGCGCCGCGTGCCCCCCGGGTGGTCCCCGGCAATATGCGGCTGTCCCGTACCAGCTTTGTCGGCCGGGATGAGGAGGCAGCCGAATTGCGGACATTGCTGGCCGAGCACCGGATGGTGACCATCCTGGGCCCGGGCGGCGTGGGCAAGACCCGGCTCGCCTACCGGCTGGCGGGCGAGCTGACCGACTCGTTCGCCCAGGGAGCCTGGGTGGTCGAACTGGCCGGGGTCACCGGCGCGGAACTGGTCACCGATGCGGTCGCCAGGGAGCTGCCGCTGCCCGGGTTCGCCGGTGGCAGCCCCGACGACGCGGTGCTGGCCTTCCTCGCCAGCCGGAATCTGCTGCTGGTCCTGGACAACTGTGAGCACGTGCTGGCCGGGGCGGCCGAGCTGGCCGATCGGCTGCTCGATGCCGCGCCGGACGTCCGGGCGCTGGCCACGAGCAGGATGCCGCTCGAGGTCGCCGGGGAAGCCCGCTTCCAGCTCGGGCCGTTGCCGCTCGCGCCGCCTGACGCCGCGCTCGAGGACCTGCTGGACGCCGACGCAGTGCGGCTTTTCGTGGCCAGGGCCAGGTCGGCCCGGCCACACTTCGGGCTCGACGCGGCCAACGCCCCCGTCGTCGCGGCGATCTGCCGCCGGCTGGACGGGCTGCCGCTGGCGTTGGAGCTGGCCGGGTCCCGGGTGGCCACGCTGGCCCCGGGTGACCTGCTGACCCGCCTGGACGCCTCGCTGACACTGCTGGCGACCGGGGCCAGGGGCACGCCCGAACGGCACCGGACCCTGGAGGCGACCCTCGCCTGGAGCTACGGATTGCTCGGCGATGCCGAGCGGGTCCTGCTGGCCCGGCTATCGGTGTTTGCGGGCAGGTTTCGGCTGGACTGGGCGCGGGAGGTGTGCGGGTTCGGCCCGCTGGCCGGTGGCCAGGTGGCCGATCTCCTGGACGGGCTGGTCGCCAAGTCCCTGGTGGCCGCCGAGGAGGTCGCCGCCCGCACCGAATACGGGCTGCTGCTCACGGTCCGCGAGTACGCCGCGCAGCGTCTGGCCGAGCGCGGCGAGGGTGAGGAGACCGAGCGCCGCCGCGCCGCCTTCCTGGTCGGCGACCTCGCTCCGCGCGACCCCATCTTCCGGTTCACCGCTGAGACCGGTGGGTACCTCGCCGCGGTGGCGGCGGCCGCTGACGAGGTGCGGGCCAGCCTGTCCTGGTGCCTGGCGCAGGGGGACGGGGACCAGGCCTGCGCGCTGATCGCCGCGGTGTACCGGTGGTGGAACGTCACCGGGCGGATCGCCGAACTGCGCCCACTGGCCGCCCGGGCCGTCGCGATCCCGTCCGGTCCCTCGCTGGACCGGGTGTTCACCTATTACGCGCTGATATTGAGCCTGGAAGCGGCGGACGCGGAGCGCCCGGCGCAGACCCGGGTGTACGCCGACGACCTGCTGGCCGAGGCCCGGTTGCTCGGCGACGACAACGGGCTCGCCCTGGCGCTCTACTGCCAGGCGGACTTTCCGTGGGCCGAGGGCGACTACCCGGCGGCAGCCGCGCTGTTCCGCGAGGCCGCGGCCGCGGCCCGGCGGGCGGGCAGCGACTCCCTCGCGGCCGTGATCTCCCGCAGCGAGGCGGAGGTCAGCGCGGCGGGGGACAGCGCCGCCCTGGCCGATTCCCTCGGCGAGGTGGTCGCCGGGTTCCGCCGGGCCGGCGATCCCTACGGCCTGGCCCAGACGCTCGTCGTGCTGGGCGCGACGGAACTGGACTGCGGCCGTGCGGCGGAGGCGGTGGAGCACGCGGCGGAAGGTCTGCGGGTCGCCCGTGAGCATGGGTACACCGAGGTGGGCTGGCGGCACCAGACACTGCTGGCCTGGGGCGCGACCGCGCTGGGCGACGCCGTGACCGGAGCCTGCCTGCTTGGCGCGGTGGAAGCGGCGCTGGACCGGGCAGGCGGCGAGGTCGGCGCCGGACAGGGCGGGCCCGCCGACCGTGACCGGGTCCGTGCGCTGGCGTCCAGGACGCTTGGCCGGGAGCGGTTCGCCGAGCGTTATGCGCAGGGACGCGGCCTGTCCGAGGCCGAGGCCGCAACGCTGGCGCTGGCGGTCGGTCAGCCGCCGGAGTTATCCGTCGCGGCCCTCGGTCCGCAGCCGGACCAGGTGATTGCGGAACACCTGCTCCATCCGCGCGTAGAAGTCCACGATCAGCCGTAGCTCGTCGTCGGAGTACCCGGTTGCCAGCTCCCGCCAGTCCCGCAGTACGGGCAGGAACACGCTTGCCACGTTCCGCATCGCCTTGTCCAGGGACAGGGTGACCACCACGCGCCTGCGGTCCCGCGGGTCCCGCTCCCGGGTCACGTAGCCGGCCTCCTCCAGCCGGTCGATCACCCCGGTGATCGAGGCGGTGGTCAGCCCGGTGGCCCTGGCCAGTTCGCCGGCGGTCATGTGCCCGCTGAAGCTGAGGATGTTCAGGCAGTTCAGGTCGGTGGCGTTGATGCCGATCCGATCGGCGGCCGCCTGGCCCATGAGCTGCATCAGTGAGCCGGTGCGGCGCATCGCCGTGGCGAAGGCCAGCTCAAGGTCGGCCCGCCCAGGTGTGGCTGTGCCGGCGGCCGGCGGCTCGGGCCACGGCACGTCCCAGCCGCCGGGGCCATGCTGCCCCGCGCCGGTCTGCCAGGCCCGCTGCTGGACGACAGCCATATCCACGGCGTCCCCGCTCCCGGCGTCTCCCGGCCCGGGATCTCCCCGGCCCGGCGTCTCCCGGCCCGGGGTCGCCCCGGCCGGCGTCTCCCGGTCCGGTGTCTGCCTGCCCCGCCTGTCCTTGCCCGGCGTTCCCCCGGCCCGCGTCCCCCTGCGCAGCGCCTTCCTGCGTGGTGCCTTCCTGCGTGGCGCCGCCGTGCCCGGAGACTCCCTGCGTGGGCACCTCCTGAGCGGACGCCGACTGCCCAGAACCCGCCCCGGCGGAGTCTTCAGACATGCTTCACCTTCTTATTATCTAATTAAACTAGATGTCTGACTCACAAGATGATAGCTTCCCTAGTGTAATTCGGATACCTCCTGGTGAGCGGAGACGACGATGACTTCGGACGCTCAGATCCTGGCACCTCCCGCGGCTGCGGGCGAGGGTGCTGACCCACGCCGCTGGCTGACACTCACGATCCTGCTGCTGGCCGCGTTCATGAACCTGCTCAACAGTAGACACTCAAGTTTAACGCGGCTAATCTGGTCCTGTCCAGGTCATACGCGGAGGGGATCATGCGGCTTCTTCTGGCGGCGAGGCTATCGAAGGACCGGGCGGGGCAGACCGGTCTGGACAGCCAGGACACCGACGCTCGCGCGTGGGCGGAGCGGAACGGCCACGAGGTGATCGCCACGGCGGCCGACAAGATCTCCGGGCGGACCAGCCCGTTCGACCGGCCGAACCTGGGCCCGTGGCTGACCGACCCGGCCCTGATGGTGAAGTACGACGGCATCGTGGTGAGCAAGCTCGACCGCCTGAGCCGTGGCCGGGACTGGGGGATCCGGTCATGGGCCGAGGAGCATGACAAGAAGCTGGTCGTGGTCAGCCCCGAGCTGTGCTGGCCGCCTGAGCCTGGTGACACCGCAACCCCCATAGTCTGGGACAGCTTGGTCAACATAGCCTCGGCCGAGTGGGAGAACACCTCCGCCCGCTACCGGCGGATGATGGTGTACCTCAAGGACGTCAAGTCTCTGGTCGGCAGGCCGCCGTTCGGGTACAGGGTCTCCGGGGACGCCAAGGCCAAGACCCTGGTGCTGCACCCGGAGGAATCTGCGGCGCTCCGGACGGTGGTCTTGATGTACCTGGAGGGCCGGTCCCTGCGGTACCTGTGTGCGTACCTGGACGACGCGGGGATGCCGCCGCCGAACAGTGAGCGGTGGGCCCCGAAGTCGCTAGCGCAGCTCCTCCGGAACCCGGTGCTCATGGGGCGGCGTACCGACGAGAGCGGCCGTACGGTGCTCCGCGTGCCCCCGCTGCTGGACCTGGACACATGGCGCAAGCTGCAGACCGAGATGGACCGCAAGGCGGCCCGCAAGGGCGTGGCACCCGGGAACACGGCGATGCTGACCGGTGTGGCGGTGTGCCTGAAGTGCGGTGGCCCGATGTTCCGGCTCAACTGCGGCCGGAAGCGGAAGGACGGCTCCAGGCGGGACTACTTCTACTACCGGTGCCACGGCACCGCAGCCGAGCCGAGTATGTGCCGGAACCTGTACCCGATGGAGGAACTGGAGGCGCGCGTCGAGAAGTTCATGACGGTGACGCTCGCCCGGTGGCCCAGGTACGAGATCGTTACTACCCCCGGCCACGGCCACGAAGAGGAGATCTACGAGGTCGAGCGCGACCTCCGTGAGCTGGACTTCGACGACCCCGGCTTCACCGGGAAGCAGTGGCCGCGCTCCTGGCCGAACGGGCCCGGCTGCGGGCACTCCGTCGGTACCCGCCACGGTTGAGCGCAGGCCGACCGACGACACGGTAGGCGAATTCTGGGCGACCTTGAAGACTGATGCCGACAAGCGCACGTTCCTGATGAGCCTCGGGATGACAATCCGGGTGCAGCGCGGCCGGGAGTCCGGAGACCCGTTCGAGGACGATCTCCAGGACGTTGTCTCGTTCGAGACCTTCGCCGGGGATCGTTTCGACAGCACCCAGTTCCTCGGTGGAGAGCTGCACGACCGGGCCGACGCCGACGCATAGCCGTTCGTGCTCTTGGCTCTGTATCAGTCATCCAGATCGGTGACGTGGATCAGAGCGCGGAATGCGGGCTCGTCACCGATCTCGCACAGCGGGCAGTCGTCGCCGAGGCAGACGAAGCTCTTGCCGTCCCACACGTGCTCGTAGTAGGTGGCGAGCACCTCGTCGCCAGGGAAACTGATCATGAGCCGGACCATACCGGCCCAAACGTGCTGAAGGGGCGCGGCCGGAAGGTTGTAGCCACAGTCCGAATGAAGTGCCGCGCCCCTGACCTCAGGATCCCAGCACCCGCCGTTCGACGCAAAAGCACTCCGGGCCACCCCGTGTCCCGGCCCACGCGCGGCTCTGTGCGGCCCCAGGAAGTTCTGAGACTGCGGGGCCATCCAGCCATACCAGAGTGCTCTGGATCGCACTGGAACGCCTGGCCCTGCTGCGCGCTGAAGGCGTTCCGGTCAGCCGCCTTCGCTGACGAAGGTTCCCGCCCCGGGCAGGGTGCTCACGAGCCCACGGCGGCGGAGTTCATCGAGGGCCTGCCGGATGGTGCCGACCGCGACCTTGTAGGTGTCGGCCAGGGCGCCTCGCTGGGCAGCCTGTTCCCGGCCGCCAGGTCACCCGCTTCGATCTGGGCTGCCAGGTGGTTCGCGACCCGCACGTACATGTACGCGGGTGGCCCCGCGTGCGGGTCGAACTGCGGCACTCCCATGCAGCCCACACTAGATCGCTCCTGACCAGGGCAAAGATGTGGAGCAAACTGAATTGATCCAGTTTGATACAGAGCGATATAGACTCCGGGTTATGTCCGACGTTGATTTCAGCGCCCCAATGCCACCACGCCGGCGCCTGGAGTTGCTGCAAGCAGCGTTCCCAGGTTTCGAAGTTTGGTACGTGCCTTCCGCCTTAAGCGGAGGGATGACGTGGTGTGCGCGCCGGTATGGTGATCCGATCCTGAACGTGATCCAAGCCGACAGGGCCAGCGAGCTGGCCGCGATTATCGAAGCCACTAGCGGGAGGGGGAGCAGCGGTGGGGACGACGCCAGCGGCGGTGCTAGCCCGGATCAAAGTGCGGCATCCGGCGTGGACGATCACGAGGGCTGACAGCGGCCAGTACGTCGCAGAACGTGCCACCAGCAACGGCGGCTACGTCGGACGGCATCGCGGTGATCGGCGTGATCTTCTTCGCGCTGCTCGGCACCCAGTCCGGCGCGGCGGCGAACACGGTCGCACCGGCGCTGCGGTCCGGCGCGGTGGCCGCCGGGGTTCCCGCCCGCGACGCGGGGGCGCTGGTGGGCCAGTTCCGCACCTGCCTGCACGACCGGCTGGTGGCCGCCGACCCGACGGTCACCCCGGCGTCCTGCCGGCCGCGCGCGGGAAAGGTGAGGGCCGCGGTACGTCCTGTCCTCGCCAAGGCCGGAGCGGCCGCGGTCCGCAGCGACTTCGCCACATCGGCCGCCCGCACCCTGTGGTTCCAGGTCGGCGTGTTCGGCCTGTCGTTCCTGCTGATGCTGGCCTGGCCGCGCGGCGCAGGGCGCCGGGCCGACGAGAGCGCCACCGGTGGCGCCGCAGCGGGGCCGCTACGGCGATCGGCGACCGCGGCGCGGCGCACGTGGCGGCCGTTGCCACCGAGGCAGGCCGGTGCCGCCGGGCAGGCCGGTGCCGCCGCGGCCAGCCCGGTGCCGCCGCAGGCTGTGGCCAGGCAGGCGTGCCGGCCGGCGCCGGAGCGGCCTGGCCGCCGGGCCAGCCGGTGCCGCCGGGCCAGCCGGTGGCGCCGGCAGGCCGGTCCCGGGCCACCGGTGCCGCCGCCGCGCCGTTGCCGTGGGGCCGGCCGGTGCCGCCGGGCCGGAACAGGGCAGCTGACCTGCGCAAACACAAGACAAGGGGCAGCCGGGGATTCCACCAGTCCCCGGCTGCCTATGTTTCCCCTGCCCTGGATGGGCGCGATCAGTCGTGCATTTTTCCCAGACCGGGCCGCTACGGTCAGTCGCCGGCCTCGGCGATGGCCGCGTGCACCTCGTCCTGGCGGGCGGCCAGCTCGGCCTCGTACTTGCGCCGGTCGACATCTTCGGCGATCCGCTCGTCGTCAGCCATGAGCGCTTCCAGGTCGGTGTTCGCCGCGTCGAGGACGCCCAGGTCGGCGTAGGCCCGCTGGACCTTGGGCCCCCACAGCCCGATGTCCCTGACGCACGGCACGATCCGGCTGAACAGCAGCGTGCGGAACGCCTGCTGGACCGGGGAGTGCTCGGTGAACTCCAGGCACTCCGCCACGTCGAAGCCCATCCGCTCCCACACCTCCTGCGCCCGGAACCTGTTGCGCATGAGGTAGCAGCCCTCCACCACGAACTCCTCGCGCTCGGCCCGCTCGGCAGCGGTGAGCTCGCGGTAGTAGTCGCGCAGCGCGAGCCGGCCGAAGGCCACATGCCGTGCCTCGTCCTGCATGACGTAGGCGAGCAGTTGCTTGACCAGCGCGTTCTGGGCCATGTCCCGGTGCACGCCGAACGCGGCGAGCGCCAGTCCCTCGATGAGCACCTGCATGCCCAGGTAGGGGAGGTCCCAGCGGGAGTCGTTGAGCGACTCGGCCAGCAGCTTGCCCAGGTCGCTGTTCATCGGGTAGTAGAGGCCGACCTTCTCGCGCAGGAACCGCGAGTACAGCTCGACGTGCCGGGCCTCGTCCATGGTCTGGGTGGCGGCGTAGAACTTGGAATCCATGTCCGGCACGGACTCGACGATCCTTGCCGCCACCGTCATCGCGCCCTGCTCGCCGTGCAGGAACTGGCTGAACAGCCAGGCACCCAGGTGATGCCCGAGGTCCTCGCGCTCCTTGTCGTTCAGGATCTCCCACTGGCGCGAGCCGTAGATGGGCACGAACTCGTCCGGGGTCTCCATGATGTTGGCCGGGTCCACCGGCAGATCCCACTCGATCCGCTTGGTGGCGTCCCACTGCTTGTCCTTGCCGCGCTGGTACAGGTCGAGCAGCCGCTGCCGGCCGTCGTCGTACTCCCAGCTGAAGCGGGTGGCGCCGGCGGCGGGAACATCCCAGGTGCCGGGCTCGACGGGGATTGTGTATGCGTCGTATGTGCTCACGCTGGCTCCCTGGGTGGCGTCTAGTGCACATATTACTGGTTGGTATAAAGGCGCTCCAGATCTCGTTTGCCGCTTCGCTCGCCCGCCGTGGCGTTCTGATTTGCGGCAATACGCTCCCCGTGGTCACAAGCACACGGACGGCTCATGCCCGGCGTGGCTGGCCGGCTCGAGCTGGAACGTGGAGTGGCCGACGTCGAAGTGGCCGTGCAGGCAGCCCTGGAGGGCGTCCAGCATGGCCGCGCTGCGGCCGTTCGCAAGCACACCAGGGTCGACCACCACGTGCGCGGAGAGCACGGGCAGGCCGGAGGTGATGGTCCAGGCGTGCAGGTCGTGCACGCCCACGACGCCGTCCAGCGCGGTCAGGTGGGTGCGGACCTCGGTCAGGTCGATGCCCCGGGGACTGGCCTCAAGCAGCACATCCACGGCGTCCCGCAGCAGCCGCCAGGTGCGGGGCAGGATGAGCAGGGCCACTGCCAGCGAGGCGATCGGGTCCATCAGGGTGAATCCGGTAACCGCGATCACGATCCCGGTGCCGATCACCGCGACGGCGCCGAAGGTGTCCGAGGCGACCTCGAGGAAGGCGCCACGGACGTTGAGGCTCTCCGCCTGCCCGTGCCGCAGCAGGAACAGGGACACGCCGTTGCCGGCCAGCGCGACCACCCCGAAGACGATCATCAGGCCTGGCGCTACCTCAGGTGGCGCGGCCAACCTGCGGGCGGCCTCGACCCCGATGAACACGGCCATGCCGAGCAGCAGCAGCGCGTTGACCGTGGCGGCCAGAATCTCGGCGCGGGCGTACCCGAACGTCGCCCGGTCGGTAGCGGGCCTGCTGGCCACGTACGCGGCGAGCAGCGACAGCCCGACGCCCGCCGCGTCGGCGGCCATGTGCGCGGCATCGGCCAGCAGGACCAGGGAGCCGCTGACCACCGCGCCGCACACCTCCGCGACGGCGATGCCGACGGTGATCGCCAGCACGGCGGCCAGCCTGCCCCGGTGCCGCCCCGTCGCCGTGAGCACGTGCCCGTGCCCGGATCCCATTGCCGCTTTCCCTTCCCCTTGGGGCCTGGTCCTGCCACTGCCAGGCTAAGGCTGCTTCCCTACCGCAGATTCTTCCCGGCCCGGCACGTTCCCCCGGGGACCCCGTCGGCGCTGCCTGAAAGTGATGATTGCTACGTTCATCACTTTCTTTGCTGATGAGCGTCACATTCATGAGCAAAGGCCTTTGGCTGGTGTCCGCGCACAAGCCGTCCCGGGGTGTCCCGCCTCAACGTAAGTGCGGATTTAGCGCTTAGCCCTCGGAGTTGGGCGGGGATTCGCCGGCGGCGAGAAGTTCGTAGGCGGGGTTGATCATGATGGGGCCGTCCGCGCGGATGCCGACGGAGCCACGGAACCGGACCCGGGACCCGCACACGATGCCCGGGATGTGGGAGCGGCCGTAGAACAGCGCGGTCAGGTCACCGGTCGAGTCGGAGATCTCGCAGGCCAGCACGGAACTCCTTTCCACCGGGCGGATCTCCACCGCGCGGACCCGGCCCTCGACGGTGGCCCGTCCCGGGGCCTGGATCGAGCCGATCGGCTTGACCCCGGGGGAGGGCGCGGGCCGTTCGTAGCTGGCCTTGCCGGCCTTGGCCGCGTCCGGCGCGGAGTCGCCGCGGCGCTGGCGGGACCGTCGGCCCGGCAGCAGGCTGCGCATGGCCGAGGGCGGCGGGGACGGGGCCGCCCCGTGGCCGTCCTCCCGCCCGGCCTCGCCCGCCCCGGCAGCGACGGCCCCCGGTGCTGGGTCCGCCGGTGCTGCCTTGCCGTCGCCCGGCATGGCCGCGGCCCCTAGTACGGCGGTCTTGCCGTCCGGCGTGGCGGTCTGACCATCGGCGGCGTTCTTGCCGTCGGCGGACGGCTGCCCGTTTGGCGGGGCCATGGTCTTGCCGTTCATGGCGGCCTGGCGGGTGCGCAGCACCTCAAGGCGGTTGCGGACGTCGAAGGGCACGATCGTGGCCGCGCAGTGCGGGATGCGGCTGACCACAGCCGCGATCTTGTCGGCGGTGCGGTCGTGCAGCAGCCGCCCGAGCAACTGTGAATAGCTGCGCCTGGGCAGTACCGCGGTGACGTGCGTGCCGGGCATCGCGGCCTCCGCGCTGACCAGTTCGGCCGCGGCCCTGGCCAGCCGCCGGTCCGGGCAGTCGATGAAGTCGAGCACGATGCCCCGGTCGGCGCGGGTCCACTCCTCGCGCAGCATGTCCGCCTCGGCGGTGTCGATGACGAAGTGCACGGCGCGCAGCGTGGTCGGCCGCAGGCTCCGCGCGTACCGCATGGCCGCGAGGGTCGCCAGGTCGAAGCTGTCCACCAGGATGTACACCGTGCGCCGCGGGTAGTTCGGCTGCTCCGGCGGCTTCTTCCGCTCGCCGATCCGCTCCAGTACTTCGGCCTCCATCCGGTACTCCTGGTTCAGCCGGATCAGGGCGAACACCAGTATCGGGAACACCACCACGACGATCCAGGCGCCCTCGGTGAACTTCACCACGGCGAAGATCGCGACAACGACCGCCGACAGGCCGCCCGCGGCGGCGTTGATGACCAGCTTGTGCCGCCAGCCGGGCTCCCTGCGCCTCTTGTGGTAACGGGCCATCCCGAACCCGGCCATGGTGAACGCGGTGAACACGCCGATGGCGTACAGCGGGACCAGGTTGTTGACGTTCGATCCCCTGACAATCAGCAGGGCTATGGACACGATGGTCAGCCCGATGATGGCGTTGGAGAACACCAGCCGGTGCCCGCGCTTGAGCAGCCAGCGCGGCAGGAAGGCATCCCCGGCCACGTAGCTGGCCAGGAACGGGAACCCGTTGAAGCTGGTGTTAGCGCCGGTGAAGAGGATCAGCGCGGTGGCCGCCTGCAGGACGTAGAACATGATGTGGCCGACGCCGCTGCCGAAGACCTGCTGCGCCTCCTGGGCCAGCACCGTGGGGTAGCCGCTCTTCCTGGGGGTCGCCAGGGTCGAGTGGGCCAGCCAGGAGATCCCCGCCACGAGGAAGCCGAGGATCAAGCCCTCCGCGACCAGCACCCGGCGGGCGTTGATCCCCTCCGGCGGCTTGAACGCACCCACCGCGTCGGAGACCGCCTCGATACCGGTCAGCGACGCGCCGCCGTTCGCGAACGCCCGCAGCAACGTCAAGATCATCGCGAAGGTGATCAGGCCGGCGGTGCCGCTGCCGATGGTGTAGGTGTCGTGCAGCGTATGCGGGTCATATTTCGGCAGGTCCCCGGCGATCTCGCGGATCAGCCCGACCACGATCATCAGGATGACCGACCCGGAGAACAGGTACGTGGGCACCGCGAAGGCCTTGCCCGCCTCCTTGAGCCCGCGCAGGTTGCCGTAGCACATGACCACGATCACGGCGATGGTGATCTCAAGGCTGAACTTGCCGAGCGACGGGAAGGCGGACACCACCGCGGCGGTGCCCGCGGCGGTCTGCACGGCGACCGTGACCACGTAGTCGATGAGCAACGCGACCGCGGCGATCTGGGCGATCTTGGGCCCGAAGTTCTCCCTGGCCACCACGTAGGAACCGCCGGGCCTGATGTAGACCATCACCACCTCGCGGTAGGACAGCACCACGAGCGTCATCACCACGAGGATGACCAGGGTCATCGGCAGGATGATGGTGAAGGCCGCGAGCCCGAACAGCGGCAGCAAGGCGATGAGGATTTCCTCCGTACCGTAAGCGGAGGAGGAGATGCCGTCCGGGGATAGCACGCCCAGCGCGAGGAAGTTGGACAGGCGCTGGTGACGCAGTTCCTCGTTGACCATGGGCGGCCCGAGCAGGCGGCGCTTTACCGAGTACCAGAAGCCCTCGGGCACGTCACCGCCGCCGCCCAGGAACTCGACTGCGTTGCGAATGGCCACGTCCCACTGTCCCGTCGATCGCAAGTGCTCTCGTGGCCTTCATACCACCGTTCGCCTGCGATTTGACCAGGGGGCATGGCTGAACTGGTTCGTTGCCTGCCGCAGCGTGATGCTGCTGCCGCCGGTTAACCGAGCGTGTCTGAGGACAGCAGCTCGTACGCGGGGTTCACCATGACCGTGCCGGTAGCTTTCACCCCCACCCTGCCGCGAAGCTGGATCATGCTCCCCGGCTCCACGCCCGGGATGTGGGTGCGCCCGTAGAACAGCGCGGTGATCTCGCCGGTGGCGTCGGTGACCTGGCAGGCGAGCACGCAGCTGTGGTCCACCGGGCGGATCTCCAGGCTGTGCACCCGGCCCTCGACGGTCGCCCGGCCGTTCCTGGTCAGCGACGCGATCGGGGTGACACCCGGGCGCACAGCGGGCTGGTCATGCTCGGCAATCTTCGCCTCAGGCTTGGCGACCTTGGCGGCCTGACCGGCCTGCCGCTCGTGCAGCACCTCGATGCGGGCCTCCACGTCGAACGGGATGATGGTGGCGGCGCAGCGCGGTATCCGGCTCACCACCCGGGCGATCTTGTCGGCGGTCTGGTCGTGCAGGAGCCGGCCGAGCAGCGCCGGATAGCTGCGCCGGGGCAGCACGACGGTCACGTGCGTGCCCGGCTCGGCGGCCTCCCTGGCGACAAGCTCGCCCGCGGCCCGGGGCAGCCGCCGGTCCGGGCAGTCGATCAGGTCGAGCGGGATGCCACGGTCCGCGCGGAGCCATGCCTCGCGCAGTTCCTTCGCCCGGTCGGTGTCGATCACGAAGTGCACCGCCCTGCAGCCCGGTGGGCCGCAGGCCGCGGGCGTAGCGCAGCGCGGCGATCGTCGCCAGGTTGAACTCGTCGACCAGGACCAGGACCGTCCGGCGGGTGTAGTTCGGCGGGTCCGGTGCCTTGCGGCCGCCGATGTTCTCCAGTACCTCGGCCTCCATCCGGTACCGGCGGTTGACCTGGATCAGCCCGTAGACCAGCAGCGGGAAGAGGATCACGATGACCCAGGCGCCCTCGGTGAACTTCACGACGGCGAAGATCACGACGACCAGATCGCGGTGTAGCATGCCCCCGACGGAGTTGATCGATCCGCCGTGCCGCCAGCCCGGCTCCTTGACGCCGCTGGTGGTACCTGGCCATGCCGAAGCCGGCCATGGAGAATCCGGTGAACACCCCGATCGCGTAGAGCGGGACGAGCGCGTTGACGTTCGCGCCGACGACGATCAGCAGGGCGACGCCGCGATCGTGAGCACGATGATCCCGTTGGAGAACACCAGCCGATGGCCGCGCTTGGTCGATCCACCGGGGCAGGAACGAGTCCTCGGCCACGAAGCTGGTCAGGAACGGGAACCCGTTGAAGCTGGTGTTGCCGCCGGTGTAAGAGGATGCAGGCGGTCGCCGCCTGGACGACGTAGAACATGATGTGGCCGATGCCGACCGCCGAACACCAGGTAGGCTTCCTGGCGAGATCACGGTCGGGATAGCCGTGTCTCGTAGGGCCGCGCGTGCGTGACGTGTGCGAGCCAGGAGATTCCGGCGATCAGGGTGCGAGGATGATGCCCTCGGTCACCAGGATCTGCCGTGCGTTGATCGGCCCTCGGGTGGCCGGAGCGCGCTGACCGCGTTGGACACGGCCTCGATCCCGGTGAGCGACGAACCGCCGTTGGCGAACGCGCGCCTCAGCGTGAAGATCATCGCGAAGGTGAGCAGGCTGCTGCCCTTGTGCCCGAGCCGATGGACACGGTGCCCGCGATGTTGTGCACGTCCTGGGGGTGCAGGCCGCCGAAGAGCTCACGGACGCAGCCCGATCATGATCATCAGGCCGACCGCCCCGGAGAACAGGTAGGTCGGCGCGCGAAGGTCTTGCCCGCCTCGCGGATGCCGCGCAGGTTGCCGTAGCACATGATGAGGACGCGGCCAGGGAGGTGATCAGCAGGACGGTCTTGGTGGACAGTCCGCCGAGTGGGCCAGTTGCGGGAACGCGGACACGATCGCCGCGCTACCGGCCGCCGTCTGCACCGCGACCGTGACCACATAGTCGATCAGCAGCGCCACCGCCGCGACCTGTGCGATGCGCGGGCCGAAGTTCTCCCTGGCCACCACGTAGGACCCGCCCGCCCGGGTGTAGACGGTGACCACCTCGCGGTAGGACAGCACCACCAGGATCGATCACGACCAGGACCACCAGGGTCATCGGCAGGATCAGCGTGAACGCCGCGAGCCCGCACGATCGGCAGCATCTCGATGAGGATTTCCTCGGTGCCGTAGGCCGCCGAGGAGATGCCGTCGCAGGGAAAGCACGCCAAGGGCGAGCGACCTGCGACAGGCGCTCGTTGCTGCAGTTGCTCGTTGACCATCGGGGGGCCGAGGAGGCGCCGCTTCGCGGAGTACCAGAAGCTCTCCGGAAGATCACCTCCGCCGACGTCCGTCAAGGAGATCAGCCGCCTTGCGCAGGGCCAACGCCTCTCCTCTCTATCCCTACGGCCCTAGGGCCGGGCCGTCATCAGTGCCGGCGAGTCGCCTGGCCAAAGGGGGCGCACCGACCCGCGATCATCGATTGCTGGCGGGTCCGGGTCAGGGTCCTGACCGGCCTGCTGTGATCACTGCCTCGACGCTATGCGCGACTGCCCCGGGGTGGTGCTAAGGCCGCGTCAAGAGTGCTGACCTGCGCGTTAAGGATTTATCAAGATCATTAATTTTCGCCACATTCGGCGCTTGACTCAACCTGAGATGAGAAGTTCAAGGCAGCGTGGGTTCGCGGCGCCGTTCGCTCTGGTGATCGGCTTCGGGCTGCTTTTCGCGCTCGGCACGGTGACGGCAGCCCTGCACGGCCGGGTCACGCCGACCGCTGTGCTGATCGTGAGTGCGGCCGTAGTGACCGTTTTGTCGTTTATCTCCGAGCCGCTCGCGGCGATACCGCTCGGCGTCGTCGGCTGGCTCAGCGCGGTGGGCTTCTCCCACCCGCCCTACGGGCAACTGCGGGTCACCGGCCCGTTCGCCGGGCGTTCCGCGATCGTCATGGGCGCCTGCGTGCTTGCCGCGGGCGGCCTTGGCCTGGTACTGCGCCAATCGGCGGACAGGCACATACTGGAAGGCGTGGGTAGTGACGCCGGGCTGCCGGGCACCGTACCTGGCCGGGATGGCCACGGCTTGGCTGCGGCTGCCCAGCCAGCGCCGGAGCCTGGCTCGGTACTGGCCAGGGCGGCCTATGCGGTGGGCGCGCGCCGTGCGCTGACCGGGATGATCGTTGCCGCGGTCGGCCTGCCCCTGCTGACCCTGCTGCTGGCGCTGGCCAGGAATCACCTGAGCCTGACCGACGACCTGCTTATCTACCTGGTGGCCGTGGTCGCGCTCGCGGTGATCGGCGGCTTCTGGCCCGCCGTCCTCGGCGCCGCCTCCGCCAGCCTCTTGCTCAACTGGTACTTCACTCCGCCGCTGCACACGTTCACCATCGACAAGCCGGACAACCTGCTCGCGCTGCTGCTGTTCGTCACGGTTGCGATGCTGGTCAGCAGCGTCGTGCACCTTGCCGCGAGCCGGGCTACGCAGGCCGCCCGCAGCCGGGAGGAGGCCAGGCTGCTGCTGACACTGGCGCAGACGGTCCTCGGTGGTGCCGACACCCCGGCGGCGGTCCTGGACCATCTCGTGGCGACCCTGGGTGGCCAGGCCGAACTGCTTGAGCATGTCGGCGGCCGCTGGGTGCGGATCGCCGCCAGCGGCGGTGCCATGGACCAGGCCGCCCCCACCATCCGCGTGGACGTGCGCACCGACCTGGCGCTCGAGGTGAGTGGCCAGCCGGCCCCGATCACTTCGGGCCTGCTGGCGGGTTTCGCGGCCCAGACCGCCGCGGCGCTGGACCGGGAACGGCTGCGCACGCAGGCCGCCCAGGCCGAGGCGCTGGCCGAGGGCAACAGAATGCGGACCGCGCTGCTCGCCGCGGTCAGCCACGACCTCCGTACCCCGCTGGCCTCGATCAAGGCCAGCGTCAGCAGCCTTCGCCAGACCGACGTGACCTGGACCGAATCCGACCAGCAGGCGCTGCTCGCCACGATCGAGGAGAACGCGGACCGGCTGGACGGACTTATTGGCAACTTGCTGGATATGAGCCGCCTGCACACCGGCTCGCTGCAGCCGTTCCTGCGGCCGATCACGATCGACGAGGTGGCGCCGGTCGCGCTTCGCGGCCTCGATGCGCCCGCCGACCTGCGGATCGAGGTACCCGACGGAATGGCTATGGTCCTCGCGGACCCGGGCCTGCTGGAACGGGTGCTGGCCAACCTGTTCGCCAACGCTCTTGACCACTCGCCACCGGACATGCCGCCGGTCCTGCAGGCCCACCGGGCACAGGACACCGTCGTGATCGAGGTCGTTGACCACGGGCCGGGCGTGCCGGACGAGCTGAAGGCGCGGATCTTCGAACCGTTCCAGCGGTTCGATGACAAGAAGGTCGGCGTGGGCCTGGGCCTCGCGGTGGCCAAGGGTTTCACCGAGGCCATGGGCGGCGCCATCGTGGCCGCCGACACCCCCGGCGGCGGGCTCACCGTCAGGGTCACACTGCCGGTCGCGGTCGCGGGCGCCGAGTCCATGCAGGGCGCCGACTCTTGACCCGGGTACTCGTGGTCGATGACGAGCCATCGATACTGCGGGCGCTCCGGATCAACCTGTCCGCGCGCAACTACGAGGTCAGCACGGCCAGCGACGGCGCCTCCGGGCTCGCCGCGATGGCCCGCGACCGGCCCGACGTGATGATCCTCGACCTCGGTCTGCCGGACATGGACGGCACCGAGGTCATCCGGGGGGTCCGGGGCTGGGCCACGACGCCGATCATCGTGCTTTCGGTCTGGGGCCATGAAAGCCAGAAGGTGGCGGCGCTCGACGCGGGCGCCGATGACTACGTGACCAAGCCGTTCGGCATGGACGAACTGCTCGCCCGGTTGCGCGCCGCCATTCGCCGCGCCTCGCCCGCGGCGGACGAGCCGGTGGTCAAGACCGATGACTTCACCGTCGATCTCGGGGCCAAGCGGGTCACCCGCGCCGATGGCAGCGACGTGCGGCTGACCCCTACCGAGTGGCAGTTGCTCGAAGTCCTGGTCCGCAACCAGGGCCGCCTGGTCACGCAGCGGCAGTTGCTCCAGGAGGTGTGGGGCCCGTCCTACCAGACGGAGAGCAACTACCTGCGGGTTTACGTCGCCCAGTTGCGGCGCAAGCTGGAGCCCGAGCCGTCGCGCCCGCGTTACCTGCTCACCGAGTCCGGCATGGGCTACCGCTTCGTGGCCTGACAGTGCTGGCCCGGGGGGGCGACCCCCTGGAACCCCCGGTGGCCTGCGGCCCGGTTCCTTCGTCACCGGGCCGGGCCTGCTGGCCCGGGGGGGCGACCCCCTGGAACCCCCGGTGGCCTGCGGCCCGGTTCCTTCGTCACCGGGCCGGGGCCTGCTGGCCCGGGGGGGCGACCCCCTGGAACCCCCGGTGGCCTGCGGCCCGGTTCCTTCGTCACCGGGCCGGGGCCTGCTGGCCCTGGATGCTGTCAGGCCGTTCGCCCTCATCCGGCGGGACGTTGCCGGGATTGCGCGCGCCGGAGTTCAGCGAATCAGCCGACGCCGAAGAAGCCGAGGATCGTGCTGCCCAGCAGGAGCAGGCTCATCGCCGAGATGCCGGTCACGCAGATCCCGGCAACGATGCGGAACCACGGTCTGTTGGCGGCCTTGCCGAGCACGCTGCGGCGATTGGTGAGGATCAGGATGTAGATCAGGATCACCGGGGTGACGATGCCCTGCAGCACCTGGGTGCCGATCAGCAGCGAGATCAGGTTGATGTGGGTGAGCGCCAGCGAGGCACCGATGATGACCTGCACGGTGAACAGCCCGAGGAACAGCCGCGCCTCGGTGAACCGGCGGGACACTGAGCGCTCCACGCCGACCGCCTCGCTGATCGCATAGGAGCTGGACAACGGCACCACCGCGCCGGCGAGCGCGGACGCGCCGATCAGGCCGATCGCGAACAGTGCCTCCGCTCCGGATCCGGCGACCGGCTTGAGCGCCTGGGCGGCCTCGGACGCCGAGGTCAGCGGCCCCGTCCCGCCGATGGCGGCGGCCGTCGCGATGATGATCGTGATGGAGATGATGCAGGCGAAGAGCGCGCCCGCGATCGCGTCGATCCGCGCCCGCGGGTAGTCGTCCGGGTCGGCGCCCTTGTCCACCACGCCCGCCGCGGCGTAGAGCTGCATGTACGGGCTTACCGTGGTGCCGATCAGTGCCACGCCGAGCAGCAGGAAGGCCTTGCTGTACTCGAAGTGCGGTATCACCAGGTTCTGCCCGACCTGGGACCAGTCCGGGTGGCCGAGTATCGCCGCGATCGGGTAGGCCAGGAAGGCCAGCGACATGATCAGGAAGATCCGCTCCGCGTACCGGTAGGAGCCGAACAGCACGAGCGCCCAGATGGCGACGGCCGCGATCGGGATGATGACGTACCGGCTGACGCCGAGGAGCCCGAACGCGGCGCCGATGCCGGCGAACTCCGAGACGACGAGCCCGGTGTTGGCCAGCAGCACGCAGCCCAGCGCCAGCGCGGTGAACCGCAGGCTGAACTGCTCCCTGATCAGCGCCGCCAGGCCCTTGCCCGTGTAGGTGCCCAGCCGTACCGCCATCTCCTGGACCAGCACCAGCGCCACGGTGACCAGCACCATGAAGAACAGGGTCCGGTAGACGAACTGGGAACCCGCGGAGGAGTAGGTGGCGATCCCGGCCGCGTCGTTTCCGGCGTTGGCGGCGACCACGCCGGGCCCCAGGATCGCCAGGAAAAGGAAGATCCGGCTCTTGCGCACCCTGGTCAGCCGGACCCCGCCGAGACGGATCCGGGGGAGCGTGGTCAGGCCCGCCCAGGACTGTGCCGCCGCGCCGCCGGTCGACCTGGCGCCCGCCGCCTGCTTGGCCCGTGCCGCCCGGGCAGCAGCCGCCTTGCGCTCCTGCCGCGCCGTGCGCGTGTGTGCCGGCTCGCCGGGCGTCTCCCGCTCCGGCGCCGCGGCGGCCCCGGGGACCTGGGCCTCCTCCTTGTCGCTGCTCACTGCCACAGCCTCGGGAAGTGGAGCCTGCCGTGCCCGGGCACCAGCGCGTCCAGCACATCGTCGGACAGGATCCGGCCGAGCGGCTTGCCCTCGTCGTCCACCACCAGCAGCGAAGAGCGCCGCGACTCGACCATCTCGGTCGCGACCGTGTCGATGTCCGCGTCGGGACGCAGGGTGACCGGCGGATTTTCGGGGTCGATGATGTCCGCAAGCTGTTTGCCGGATTTATTGACAAGTAGGTCGAACGCGGAGACGTCGCCGATGAGCCGGCCCTCGGCGTCGAGCACGGCCACCGAGTCGATCTCCGTCTGGTGCTTGGCCAGCTTGACCAGCCTCTTCCGCACCTCCTCGACCGTCTCGTGCGGCGCAGCAAGGGCGAGCACCGTGGTCATCACGCCGCCGGCCTCGTCCGGCGCGTAGCCGAGCAGCCGGGCCAGTTCCCGCTGGGTGGCGGTCGGCATCCGGGCGAGCAACTGCGCCTGCTCCTCCTCGGGCAGTTCGCGCAGCGCCTCAGCGGCCTCGTCCGGCTCCATCGCCGCGACCAGGTCGGCGGCCTGCGCGGGCTCCATCTCCCGCAACAGCGCGGTCAGCTCGTCCGGCTCCATTTCCTCCAGTGCGTCCGCCGCCAGGTCGTGGTCGAGGCTGGCCAGCAGTTCCTTGCGCCCGGACCTGCCCAGCCCTTCCAGCACGTCGGCGAGTTCCGCGGGCCGCAGCCGGCGCAGCGCGGAACTCGGGGTGCGCAGCTTCATCGCGGCGGGCTCCTCGGGCGAGTCCTCGCCGAACGACTCGACCGCGGCCCAGTCGATCACCCGGTCCGGGGTGGGATGCCAGCGGAACCGCTTGGGGCCGAGCCGCCGCAGCAGGGTCTGCAGGCTCACGTCCACACCGACCAGCCGGACCTGGTCGCCCACCTGGGCGAGGTACAGGTCGGCGGCCCGGATCACCTGGACCTCGTCGGTGTCCACCAGTTGGTGATCGAGGATGTCCCTGGCCAGCAGCACCTCGCCCTCACGGCGGTGGAACTCGCGCAGGTCCATCCGGGCGGTCCGCAGCGTGACCGAACGCCGGTCCATGTGGTCGATGACCGAGGCGTCAAGGTAGGCGCGGCGGCGGCCGACCCGGACCACCATCCCGGTCACCGCCGGGTAGTCATCGCCGCCATGCACCCTGGCGACCAGATCGACGAGGTGGCCGACCTCCTCGCCGGACTGGTTCAGCACCGGGGCGCCGTCCAGGCCGACAAGCGAGATGATGTTGTGCCGCACCTGCCGGGACGTCGTCAGGCGGTGGGAGTAAGCCTCGAGCAGTTGGCCCGGGGCGCTGCGGTGGCCGTTGCGGGCCCGCCGGGCAGGCTCCCGGGCGCGTGACAGAAATCGCCGGTCCGGCACAGCAACCTCCTGGACCGCCGGCCGATCCGGGTGGGCTACCCGGGAAGGCCCGGCAGGCGTAGGGATAGGAACGGGCAGCATCTGGCGGCCCGGCCCCTGATGACAGCCGCGCCCGCCGTGGTTGTACTGCATGGATCGCCGAGCACGACCGCACCTCCCTCATGTCGGTTGCGAGATCAAGGCTAAACGCAGTGAGCGGGTAGCGAAAGTCAGGGGTCCGCTGTGGCGCTGCTAGCCTGGGGGCGACCCCCTGGAACCCCCGCTGGCCCTGCTAGCTTAGGGGCACCCCCTGGAACCCGCTGTCACCTCGCAGCGTCAGCTGACCGCGCCGCGGTCCTGGAGGCCGGTGATCTCAGCCTGAGTCAGGCCGAGGCCGGTCAGTATCTCCCTGGTATTGCGGCCGGGCCGTACCGGCGGTGACGGCGGGCCGCTGGGGGTGCGGCCGAAGCGCGGCGCCGGGGCCGGCTGGATGACCCCGCCCACGTCGACGAAGGTGCCGCGGGCCGCGTTGTGCGGGTGGGACGGCGCGTCCCCCGGGCTGACCACCGGTGCCACGCAGGCATCCGAGCCAGCGAAGGCCTCCACCCATTGCGCTTGGGTGCGCCCGGCGAACGCCTCGGTGAACCGCGCCCGCAATTCCGGCCAGCCGGACCGGTCGTACTGGGCGGGCAGGCCTGCCTCGTCCAGGCCGAGGCCCGCCAGCAACTCGGCGTAGAACTTCGGCTCCAGCGCGCCCACCGCCATGTACCGCCCGTCGGCCGTGGTGTAGGTGTCGTAGAACGGCGCCCCGCCGTCCAGCACGTTGGTGCCCCGCCCGTCCTGCCAGCCGCCCGCCGCGCGCAGCCCGTAGAGGAACGACGCGAGCATCGCCGACCCGTCGACCATTGCCACGTCGACGGTCTGGCCCCGGCCCGACCGCTCACGCTCCAGGAGTGCGGCGAGCACCCCGATCACCAGCAACATGCCGCCGCCGCCGAAATCCCCGATCAGATTCAGCGGGGGGAGTGGGCGCTCGCCTTCGCGCCCTATCGGCTCCAGGGTGCCGGACACCGCGATGTAATCGATGTCGTGCCCGGCCGTCGTGGCGAGCGGGCCGTCCTGGCCCCAGCCGGTCATCCTGGTGTAGATCAGCCGCGGATTCCGCTCCGCGCAGACGTCCGGCCCGAAGCCGAGCCGCTCGGCCACCCCCGGCCGGAACGCCTCCACCAGCACGTCTGACTCGGCTGCCAGGCGGAGCAGGATGTCCACACCGGCCGGGTTCTTCAGATCCAGCCGGATCGACCGGCGGCTGCGGCGCAGCGGATCGACCGGTGGCAACTGCTGCCGGCCCGAGCGATCGGGGCGGTCGATCTGCAGCACGTCCGCCCCCAGGTCGGCCAGGACCATGCACCCGAACGGGGCCGGTGCCAGGCTTGCCACCTCGATGACCTTGAGCCCTTCCAGGGGGCCTGTCCGTCTGTCCACGCCGATAGCCTGCCAGTGTTAGTCCGGGGGGGCGACCCCCCGGAACCCCCCGCTGGCTCAAGGCCCCGTTCCTTCGTCACGGGGCCTTGGCCCTGCCGGCCCGGGAGGGTGCCCCGCTGGTGGCCGGAATCCCTACCGATCACGTAGGGTACCGGGCATGCGCGGTTACACCCAGGACAAGGACGCCTATCTCCGCAGGCTCCGCCGCATCGAGGGCCAGGTGCGCGGGATCGCGCGCATGGTGGATGAGGACGTCTACTGCATCGACGTGCTGACCCAGGTGTCGGCGGTGACCAGGGCGCTCCAGGCGGTCGCGCTCGGGTTGCTCGAAGATCACCTCGGCGCGTGTGTCTCCGACGCGGTGCGCAAGGGCGGGGACGAGGGTGCGGAATCGGTGCGTGAGGCCGCGGAAGCCATCGGCCGGCTGGTCCGTTCCTGACTGATTCCCGGGCCAGCCCGTGGTCCCACCGGATCCGTGTGCGTGGTGAGCCTGACGGCGACGGCTAGCCGGGGCCGTGGCTGGTGGGACCGAACTGGGCGAAGGCGCGCAAGTTCGCGGTGCTCTCCCCGCGCTTGATCCGCCACGCCCACTCCCGGCGGATCGACGACTCGAACCCGATGGCGAGCGCGGAGTTGAAGTTGTCGTCGGAGTAGCTGAGCACGCAGCCAAGCACCCTGTCGATCTCCTCGGTGGAGACCGACGCCAGCGGCAATCGCCCGGTCAGGTAAACGTCCCCGCGCTCGTCCACGGCGAAATGCACCCCGTACATCCGGCCGTTGCGCTCCAGCAGGAACCGGTAGAAGCGGGCGTGGTTCTCATCCGGCTGACGGCAGAAGAACGCTTCCACGTGCAGGCTGTGCGCGCCCACAATGAGCCAGGTCATGGTCGCGAGCTTGCGCTGGCCTTCCAGCCGGACCAGATAACTGCCCGCCTCCGGGCTCTCCGCCGTGAGCTCCAGCGCCGCCAAGGCCACCTCCACCGCCGCCGTAGCAGCCGCCTGGCTGGCCGGCATCTCAGCCACGGCCTATAGCCCATCGGGCGCCGCGGGGCTGTTTCCCAAGCCGGCGCGGCCAAGGCTCCGCGACGAAGGAGCGGGGCCTTGAGCCATCGGGGGGTTCCGGGGGGTCGCTCCCCCGGGCTAGCACTGCCATGGGGCTATCCTGCCAGCGCCGGGCGCCCTTCAGCCTGCGCGCTCATGGCTCCGCGATACACGCGGAGCAGCCGGTCGACCGTGCTGCCCCAGCCGAACCGGCTCGCATGCTCGACCGCGCCCGCCGACAGCCCGGCCCGCAACGCCGGGGAGGCGAACAGCCGGCGCAGCGCGTCGGCGTAACGAGCCGGGTCATGCCCCTCCACGAGGATGCCGGACAGGCCGTCCTGTACCGCGGTGCGCAGGCCGCCCACCGAGGCCGCGACCACCGGCGTGCCGCAGGCCTGGGCCTCGACGGCCACCAGCCCGAACGATTCCGAGTAGGACGGGACCATGACCACCGTGGCGGCCCGGTACCAGTCGGCCAGTTCCGACTGCGGGCAGGGCGGCTCGATCCGCACCACGTCACAGAGCCCCAGCGCCCGTGCGGCCTCGGTGAGCTGGTCGGGGTCGGCGCGACCGGTCCCGCTCGGGCCGCCCACGAAGGCAACCGTGAGCTCCCGCGCCAGCGCCGGGTCGCCACGGATCAGGTCCGCGGCCGCGTGCAGCACCACGTCCGGTGCCTTCAGCGGCTGGATCCGGCCCGCGAACACGATGACCGGGCCGTGCTCGGGCAGGCCCAGCCGCCGCCGGGCGGCGCTGGCCGGCCCGGGCCGGAAGATCGACAGGTCCACTCCCGGATTGACGGTCCAGATCTTGGCCGGTTCCGCCCCGTAGAGCCTGGCGAGCTCGCGGGCCTCCTCGTCGGTGTTCGCCACCAGCCGGTCGGCCGAGGCGACCACGTCCGATTCGCCGCGCAGCCTGATGTCCGGCTCCCGCGTGTCCCCGCGGGCGAGCGCAGCGTTCTTGACCCTGCCGAGTGTGTGCATGGATTGCACGAACGGCACACCCCACCGTTCCTTGGCGACCGCGCCGACGTGGCCGGAAAGCCAGTAGTGGCCGTGTACCAGGTCATACCGGCCCGGCGCGTAGGCGGCCTCGGTGCGCAGCACTCCCAGGGTGAACTCGCAGAGCTGGGCGGGCAGGTCGGCCTTGTCCAGCTCCTCGAACGGGCCCGCCTGTACATGGCGCACTAGTACCCCGGGCACCAGTTCGTGCACCGGGGCGGCGTCGCGGGACACCGCCCGGGTGAAGATCTCCACCTCTACGCCGAGGGCGGCCATCCGCTTGGCGACCTCGACGACGTAGACGTTGAGGCCACCCGCGTCGCCGGTGCCCGGCTGTTCCAGTGGCGAGGTGTGCACGCTGATGGTCGCGATCCGCCTTGGCACCCGTCGCGGCACAGGCATCCACCTCCGACAGGGCGACCTGCAGGCCGCATCACGTGTACCCGCCACATCACGTGTACCCGCCAGGGCCAACCACGCAGCCGCACCGCGTGTTCCCGTAGGCTCTCGGCCATGTCCACACTGGTGCTGCTCAGGCACGGCGAGAGCACTTGGAACGCGGAAGGGCTGTTCACCGGCTGGGTAGACGTGGGGCTTTCAGACGCCGGCGCCAGGGAGGCCGTCGCGGGCGGCGCGCTGCTGCGCGAGCATGGCCTTCGCCCGGAAATCGTGCACACCTCGGTACTGACCCGGGCCATCCAGACCGCCAACCTGGCGCTGGAGGAAGCGGGCCTGCTCTGGCTGCCGGTGACCAGATCCTGGCGGCTCAACGAGCGCCACTACGGCGCGCTCCAGGGGAAGAACAAGTCGCAGACCCGGGAAGAGTTCGGCGACGAACAGTTCATGATCTGGCGGCGTTCCTACGACGTCCCGCCGCCGCCCCTGCCCGATGATCACCCACTCTCCCAGGCGGCCGACCCCCGTTATGCCCACCTGCCATCCGAGTTGCTGCCCCGCACCGAGTGCCTCGCGGACGTGCTCCACCGGATGCTCCCGTACTGGTACGACGCGATCGTGCCGGATCTGGCGGCGAACCGGGCCGTCCTTGTGGTCGCGCACGGCAACTCGCTGCGCGCCCTGGTGAAGCACCTTGACGGGATCGGCGATGCCGATATCGCCGGGCTGAACATCCCGACGGGCATCCCGCTGGTGTACGAGCTGGACGGGAGCTTCCGCCCCCAGGTGCCCGGCGGCAGGTACCTGGACCCGGAGGCAGCGTCGGCGGCGGCCGAGGCAGTGCGCAACCAGGGACGATGACCGGCCGGGGTGACGATGTGGAAACATCCGGGGACTGCTCGTTATGGGCGGAAGATCCCGGGCGTGACCAATTGGTGACTGTTTTATGAATACCTGAGGAACAGGACCATCGTGGGGATACCGCCGGAGGCGCCCCAGACCTTCTTTGCATACCATCGAAGCGTGAGCGTGCACGTGACGGCTGGTGTTGGTGGTCTGGTGCCAGCATTTTGCCCCGCCACGGCAAAGGCCCGCTGGTGACCGCCCGCGGGCGCGTCGCTGACCTGGAGCCCGCCGCCGACCGGCCGCGCGCCACCAGGCTCCCGCCGGGCGTGGCGTCGGTCCTGTCCGTGCTCTCCTCCTCCGCGGTTGTGCTCGACCACGCCGACAAGGTGCTGATGGCCAGCCAGGCGGCCCGCACGTTCGGCTTGGTCAAGGACGGTCAGCTCATCGTGGGGGAACTGCTCGCCCTGGTGCGGCAGGTCCGGCGGGATGGGCAGACCCGTGAGGGTGAGGTGGACCTGTCCGGCAGTTCGTTCGGCGGCCGGCGGACCAGTTTCGCCGTGCGGGTCGCCCCGCTCGGTACCGAAGGCCTCATCCTGCTGCTCGCCGAGGACCAGACCGAGAGCCGACGGGTGGAGGAGGTCCGGCGGGACTTCGTGGCCAACATCAGCCACGAACTGAAGACGCCGGTCGGCGCGCTCGCCCTGCTTGCCGAGACCATGGAGGAAGCGGCCGATGACCCGGAGGCCGTGCGGCGCTTCGCCGGCCGCATGCGCCAGGAGGCCTCCCGGCTGACCTACCTGGTGCAGGACCTGATCACGTTGTCGCGGATCCAGGCGGCCGAGCCCATGCCCGACCCGATAGCCGTCGACCTGAGCGCGATCGTCGCCGAGGCGGTGGACCGGGTCCGGATGAAGGCGAGCGCGGACGGCATCGAAGTCGTCGCCGCCAGCGAGGAACGCATTTTCGTGCTCGGCGACGAAGATCTCCTGGTGACGGCGCTGCGCAACCTGCTTGAGAACGCGATCGCCTACAGCCCGGTGAAGACCAGGGTGGTGGTCTCGGCCTCGCGCGACGGCAGCCGCACCGCACAGATCAGCGTCGCCGACCAGGGGATCGGCATCCCCGAGCGTGATCTTGAGCGGATCTTCGAGCGGTTCTACCGGGTGGATCCGGCCCGGTCGAGGGCCACCGGGGGGACCGGCCTCGGGCTGGCGATCGTGAAGCACGTGATGGCCGCGCACCGCGGCAAGGTCACGGTGTGGAGCCAGGAGGGTGTCGGGTCCACCTTCACCCTGCAGATGCCTATCGTGAGCAAGCCCCCGACCGCAGGCACCAAACCGGCCGACGGTCCCCCGCAGCATGTCAGGGAGGCGGTCAAGTGACCCGAGTGCTGGTGGTCGAAGACGAGGAGTCCTTCAGCGACGCGCTGTCCTACATGCTGCGCCGCGAGGGCTTCGAGGTGGCGGTCTGCCCGACCGGGCCAGACGCGATCGAGGCTTTCGACCGGCACGGCGCCGACCTGGTGCTGCTCGACCTCATGCTGCCCGGCCTGCCCGGCAGTGAGGTATGCCGGACGCTGCGCGAGCGCTCCAACGTTCCGGTGATCATGCTTACCGCCAAGGACAGCGAGATCGACAAGGTCGTCGGACTGGAACTCGGCGCCGACGACTACGTCACCAAGCCGTTCTCCTCACGGGAACTGGTCGCCCGGATGCGCGCGGTGCTCCGGCGCCGCGGCGAGCCGGACGAGCCGGGTGGCTCGATCATGGAGTCGGGCCCCGTCCGGATGGACGTGGACCGGCACGTGGTGACCGTGCGGGGCCAGCAGGTCCAGGTGCCGCTCAAAGAGTTCGAGTTGCTCGAGGTCCTGCTCCGCAACGTCGGCCGGGTGCTGGCCCGGATGCAGCTCATCGACCGGGTCTGGGGCGCGGACTACGTGGGCGACACCAAGACTCTGGATGTGCACATCAAACGGCTCCGGGCCAAGATCGAGACCGATCCCGGCAGCCCGCGGCACATCATCACGGTGCGCGGCCTGGGCTACAAGTTCGAGCCCGGCGACTGACGCACCGCCTTGTGCCGCGCTGGCCCTGCCATGAAGGGGGAGGGGGAGGCGGGTGGGGCACGGGCTGTGCGGCGGGGCACCACGGGGCCGTGCCTGGGCAGGATCGCCCGGTGCCACGGGGTGCGTAACGTCCCGTTAAGAGCTTGGCGTCGGAGACGCAGACACCGCCGAGGGCGTCGGGGTGGGGCGCACGATCAGCGGCGCGGGCGAGAAGGTGCCGTAGGACTCGGTGCGCGGCATCACCGGGACCTTCAGTGACACGAAGCCTGCGTTCTGGAACTGCAGGTTCAGCCGGATCCACTGGCCGCCGTTCAGCGTGCGGGTGAGGTGCTCGAGCACCACGCGGGGGGATGGGCCGGTGAAGAACAGCGACTGCTCCCGACCGAGCGAGATCCCACCGGCCGGCACCAGGACCGAGATGGCTTCGCCGGGCGCCCTGATGCTGAGCAGCCGGTCCGGGGCGCCGTCGTTGGCCAGGGCGAAGAACACGCCCGCCGAGGCGCCGCGGGGCAACGTGAAGCCGGGGGTCGGCCCGAGCACGAACATGTTGTTGATCCGGAGCGTGTTGTCCACGATCGCCGACGCCCCGGGCGTGGGCTGGTGCCACTGCTGGGTGGGGGCGTTGTTACCGGCCTCACAGCCAGCGATGGCGGGAATCAGCCCCACGGCGGCTACCACCACGAGGTCGCGCAGCGACAGAAGGCCGCGCCTGCTGCGGATCACCCTGTGCTCTCCTCCGGCTCGAACGAGCACGCCTGCGTCGCGGGAAAGAGTATCGGCTCGGGGCCGCGGCGGTCACAGCGCCCCTGGTGGACTCACCCGGACGGCGCGCCGCTGGCGGCCGGGGCCGGGCTGTCACTCGCGCTGGCCGCGGCCGGCGACGCGCTCGCCGGCACGAGCCGCGCCGGGCTCGCCGGGCTGCTGCCCGTGGTCAGCGCGCGCACGTCGTTGTCGAGCTGGAACCCGTCGCCATGGTCACGGACCAGCACGGGCTGCGCGGTGCCGTCCGGGCGGACGACGACGGCCGTCAGGGCCGCCACCTGGTAGGGCGCGGGCAGCATGTCGTGGGAGTCCTCCAGCGCCTGGGTTTTCCCGAGCCCGAGGGGGCTGGTCAAGCCGGTCACCTGAGCGTTGTGCACGCCTACCAGGTAGACCGAGCGTTCGCCTGCGACGCCGCGACGGTGAGCTTCTTCAGTTCGGCCAGGCAGCGGCAGCGCCGCGGTACCAGCGCCAGCACCACCACCTGGCCGGAGAGGGCGCTCACCGACGTCTCCTGGCCCGCGTCGAAAAGGAGCGTGTTGACCAGTGCCGCGCCCGGCCGGGCGGGTGCACGGGACCCGGCGCCGGTGGCCGGACGCTGCGGCCGCAGGCCGGGCGTGGGCTGCCTGGCGGTGAACACGGTGAGCAACGTCGCGGCGACCAGTGTCAGCGCCAGGCACCCGGCGAGCAGCGGCAGGATCATGCCGTCCCTGGTGAGCGGCCCGTAAAACCGCCTGGCCAGGTGGCGCCTGCGCCGCGACCTCAGCTCGCGGTGATATGCCTGCACATCCCTGGCGAGTTCCCGGGCATCATCGGGAACCTCGATGTCGACCGGCGGCAGGCCGTAATCGTCCCGCCCCTGGTCGCCGCCAGCATTCACGCACATCTCTCCTGCACGAGCGGCCTGATTCACCTCCAGTATGAGCCCGCCAGGTGCGTGGCGTCACCGGCAAAGCCCTGCCCGTCTGGCTTCGGCCCGCGGGTATTGACTCCCTGGTCACGCAGGGTGGCACGGTCGATTACCACCCGGGGTATCGCCAAGGACACATTGAGCAAGCGTCCAGCCTTGCAGCGGGGGCGCCCATGCTGGCCTGTATCTCTTTCAGATCGGTTAATTGTCTCCTTGACCTGCATGTTTACCGTCAAGGCAGGCCATTGGACAGCGGTCGTCGTGGTAGCATTGGTATAGCGGAAGGGGTATGTGCCACATGACTTTCAAGGTCGGCGACACGGTCGTCTACCCCCACCATGGGGCTGCTCGCATCGAGGAGATCGAAACCCGCACTATCAAGGGTGCGGAAATGAGCTACCTGGTCCTCAAGGTTGATAAAGGGGACCTGACAGTGCGCGTGCCCGCGGACAACGCCGAACTGGTGGGTGTGCGCGATGTCGTCGGGCAGGAAGGCCTTGAGCGCGTGTTCGAGGTGCTCCGCGCCCCGCACACCGAGGAGCCGACCAACTGGTCACGGCGGTACAAGGCCAACCTGGAAAAGCTCGCCTCCGGTGACGTGAACAAGGTGGCCGAGGTCGTACGTGACCTGTGGCGAAGGGACAGGGAACGCGGGCTTTCCGCGGGCGAGAAGCGGATGCTGGCCAAGGCTCGGCAGATTCTTGTAAGCGAGCTTGCCCTGGCCGAAAAGACGAACGAGGACAAGGCCGAGGCACTGCTCGACGAGATCCTCGCTTCCTGACCCAGCCGCCTTTCCTGGTGCTGGTATCACGTGCCCGATGCTCCGTCAGCTGATGATGGGCCCAGAGTGGGTGTCGGCGTTGACGTGCACCCACTCGCGGCGGGGCGGCCGCTCTACCTGGCGGGCCTGCTCTGGCCCGGCGAAGACGGGCTGACCGGTCATTCCGATGGGGACGTGGCGGCGCACGCCGCCTGTGACGCCCTGCTGTCCGCGGCCGGCCTCGGTGACCTCGGGTCCAACTTCGGCACGGCCGAGCCGCGGTGGGCCGGAGCGTCCGGCCCCGCGCTGCTGCGTGCCACCGCCGCACTGCTCGCCGGTGCCGGATTCGCCGTGGGCAACGTCGCGATCCAGGTGATCGGAAACCGGCCGCGGATCGCGCCGCGGCGGGACGAGGCGCAGAAGGTGCTGTCCGAGGCCCTCGGCGGCGCACCGGTCAGCCTGTCGGGGACCACCACGGACGGACTGGGCCTGACCGGCCGCGGCGAGGGCATCGCCGCGGTGGCCACGGCGCTGGTGAAGCGCGCCTGACGCGGCCCGCCCGCGGTTGGCCCGCAATCACTCCTCGGGCCGGGTGGGGGTGCTCCTCATCCGCTCGAGGCCTGGGCTCTGTGCGGCCGCCGGTTCGGCGCTGGCGTCGACCTTGGCCTGCTCCCCGGCTGGCGCACCGTCGGCCTGGGCCGCCTCACCTGCACCGTCCGCCGGGCCCGCACCGTCCGTTGGGCCCGCGCTGCTCGCCCGGGCCTGTACCGTTCGCCTGGGCCGCGCTGTTCGCCTGGTCTGTACTGTCCGTCTGGTCCGGCTGCGCCGTACCGTCCGCGTGGCCGGGCTGTGCGCCAGCGTCCGCGTGGCCGGGCTGTGCGCCAGCGTCCGGGTGGCTGGGCTGTGCGCCAGCGTCCGCGTGGCTGGGCTGTGCGCCAGCGTCCGGGTGGCTGGGCTGTGCGCCAGCGTCCGGGTGGCTGGGCTGTGCGCCAGCGTCCGCGTGGCTGGGCTGTGCGCCAGCGTCCGCGTGGCTGGGCTGTGCGCCAGCGTCCTCCTGGCCAGCTTGGTCCGCCTGGCCCGGCTGTGCACCGTCGTCCGCGCGGCCATCGCCCGCACCGTCGTTGTCCGCGGCGGTGCCCCGTTGCGCCGCCGCGTCGCCGTCCCCGGCCTGCTCGTCCTGGCCGGCGTACCCGGTGTACGCGCCTGGCCCGCCGGAATCGCCGTGCGGCGAGTACTCTCCCTCGTCCTGGTAGCTGTCCGGATGGACGTAGCCGGTTTCCTCGCCGTAGCTCACCGGGTCACCCTGGCTGGCGTCGTCGTCGATCCCGGTGTCCCCGGCGTCGTAAGGTGCCTCGATGGTCGGCGCCTGGCCCGGTCTTGGTCCCAGCAGCATGTCCAGCGTGGAGAGGTGCTGTGGCAGCGCGTGGCCTTCCGTCCCGTCGGCCGTACCGGCTGCGCTGGCCGCCGTGCCGGCCGCGCTTGCCGCGGCCCAGGTCACCGCCGACCGCCCGGCCGCGGTGCCGTTGGCATTGGCGGATCGGCCGCCGGGGCTCGCGTCCCCGGCGGCGGCGGCCCTGGCCTCTTGCCTGGCCACCACCGTGGCCCTGGCCCTGCGGAAGTGCCGGAGCATCGTCAGCAGCAGGCCGAACGCGAGCAGCAGCAGCACCCACGGGGTGATCGCCACGACGGCGCGCGAGGCGCGCTCCGGCAATGCCGTGTTCGTGGCGTGCACGGCGTCCCCGAGGGCCACGGCCGCGAGCAGCACGATCAGGCAGGCCCACGCGTAGAAGCGGCTCCACCAGCCCGCCCCGCGCAGCGCCATGGCCGCCGCGCCCGCGACGACCAGCATGGCATCGAAGATGACCGGGTATAGCTTCGCGAGGCGCGGTGACACGCCGGCCTGGAGCGCGACCGCATGTATTCCTGGGTAGGAGAGCACAAAGGCGGCGGCGGCCAGCAGCACCACGCCCGCGACGACCGCGGTGAGCGCAGCGATGCGGAGCGTCGACTGCGGGTCTGCGGAACGGGGGGGCCGGCCAACAGGGTAATTACTCATCGGGGGCTGGTGGTCCTTCCTGCGGCACTGCTCGGGTGCAAAGCACCCGCCTATAGTCGAAACTACAGCGCCTTTATCGGCACGCAGGGGGCGCCGCGCCGCACGGAAAGCCTTACGGCACAGGCGCAGGCGCGAACGGCAGCGGCCAGAAGGCGAGCGGCCGCCGGCCGTCCGGGCCGTGCGATCTTGGCGTCAAAGGAGACGATATGCCGTACTACCGGGTGGCCGGGGAGATTCCCGGCAAGCGCCACGTGCGTTTCCGCCGCCCCGATGGCGGCCTGTACTCCGAGGAGTTGATGGGCGAAGAAGGCTTTGTCTCCGACTCCTCATTGCTCTACCACGTGCACCCGCCCACGGCGATCGTGAAGAGTGAGGGAATCTCCGGCGCCGAGGCCGGCCAGGCCGCGCCGAACCATCCGCTGATGCCGCGTCATGTGCGCACCACCGATCTGCCCCGGGGTGGTGACCTGGTGCTCGGCCGGCAGCTCCTGTTCGCCAATGACGACGTCCGGATTTGTTTTGCCGCCGCTGATGCCGCCAGTGAGCTGTACCGGAACTCCGCCGGCGACGAAGCCATTTATTTGCAATACGGCGGTGCGCGGCTGGAGTCCGTCTACGGCTCGATCGACGCCGTGGCCGGTGACTATGTGGTGATCCCCCGCGGGACGATTCACCGCTGGCTGCCTGGCGGGGAAGGCGCTACCGCGCTCACCGTGGAGGCCGCCGGGCACATCCGGCCGCCCCGGCGCTACCTGTCCCAGTACGGGCAGTTCCTCGAACACGCCCCTTACAGCGAGCGTGACCTGCGCGGCCCGGATGGCCCCCTGCTCGCCGAGGGGGAGGACGTGCCGGTCGTGGTGCGGACCAGGGCCGGCCTGACCCGGCTCACCTACGCCAAGCACCCGTTCGACGTGGTGGGCTGGGACGGCTGCCTGTACCCGTTCGCGCTGAACATCGCCGACTTCGAACCGGTGGTGAAGCGGACCCACGCGCCGCCGCCGGTGCACCAGACGTTCGAGGGGCCGAACTTCGTGATCTGCTCGTTCTGTCCCCGGCCGCTGGACTTCCACCCCGAGGCCGTGCCGATCCCCTACAACCACCACAACGTGGACTCCGACGAGATGATGTTCTACGTCGCCGGTGACTACACCGCCCGGCAGGGCTCCGGGGTCGGGCTCGGCTCGATCACGCTGCACCCCGGCGGGTTCACCCACGGCCCGCAGCCGGGTGCCGTCGAGGCCGCGATCGCGGGGCTGGCCGAGGGCAAGACCACCACCGACGAGACCGCCGTGATGATCGACACGTTCCGGCCGCTGGGCCTCGGCCCGGCCGCCCGCCGGGCCGAGGACCCCGAGTACCCCTGGTCCTGGGCCCGCGCCGCCCGCCGCTGAGACAGCCCGGGCCACGCTGTTGAGACGGCCTGTGCCGGGGAGCCCGCCAGGTCCGGCGACCTGGGCAGGCCCCGGAGCAGGGTGCAGGCGCGCCAGCGGCTAGAAGGAAATCCCGGGGACCGGCAGGCCGCCGGAGTGTTCCTGGCGGAATCCGTGCGGCACCGTCACCCGCAGGCTCCCCAGGTTGGCCGCGGTCGGGCGGAGCCACCGGAAGTCACCGGTCAGCGTTCCCGGCCCGGCGCCGCGGTGGTCGAGCCAGTGCCAGGTCAGCCGCATCGGGAGATAGGTCGCCGGGCTCACCCAGAGCGTCTCCGAGTAGGGGCCGTCTGGTTTCACCGAGACGAGTTTGATCGCGCGGGCGGCGCCGAGCCGCTGCTGCCCGGCGATGCGGTAATGCCCGCAGGACAACGCCGCGTGGATTTCGGCGGGCCAGTCAACCGTGCTCCCCACCGGCGGGGGCAGGTAGGCGCTGGTGCAGGCGGCGGGCGCCGCGCTGGCCGGCAAGCGCAGCCGCAAGGCCGCGCGCCACCAGGTCTTCGCCCGGTAGTCGATGCCGGTGCCGCTGACCGTCATACGCACCGACTTGCGTCCGGCCGGTGCGCGGGCCGTAGCGCTGCTCGCATCGAAGAGCGGCCTGCCCGCGGCGTCGAGTCCCTGTTCGCGGAGCTGCCCCCGGTAGGACCAGATCATTTCCTGCGCGGCTGTGGGGCCCGCCTGGCGTATCACCGTGCCCGTACCGCCCCCGTTGAAATGCACGGCGTTGACCTGGGTAAGGCCGAGGCCGTAGTGGTGGCCCACCGTGTGGATCTCCTCGATGAGGTTCTCCCGCTGCGCCATCGTCAGGGCACGTTCGGTCTGGCGGAACACATAGGACGCGTCCCGTGCCGTCAGGCGGGGCGCCGTCGGCCGTGGCCCACCGCCCGGCACGGTCACGGCCGTGCCGGTCACGACCGTGACGGCCACGCCAGCGGCGGCCAGTGCCGTGCCAGTGGCCACCGCGGCGCGCAGCGCGATCGACCGCTGGCGATGGCGGTGGAAGGCCCGGTCGGCCAGGCCGACCGGGATCCGCTCCCCTTCGGTGAGCCGGTCGATGCTCTCGTGCAGCAGGTCGGCGACATCGGTGTTCATGATCTTTCCTCCGTGAGCTGTTGCCGGGGGCCGGTCCAGGAGGCGGTGAGTTCCCGCAGCCGGTATAGCCCGCGGGTGGTGGCCGATTTCACGGTTCCCTCGGCGCAGCCGAGCAGCTCAGCGGTTTCCGCCTGGGTGAGTTCCTCCCAGTACCGCAGTACGAGCACCGTGCGTTGCATGGGCGGCAACTGGGCCAGGGCCCGGCCGAGCGCGTCCCTCAGGTCCACCGTGTCCACCGCCTCGGTGCCGGTGAGGCCGTCCAGGTCCGCCTCCAGCAGGGGCCGCTTGCGCTGCCAGGCTCCCCGGCGCCGCCAGCCGTCGGCGGCCAGGTTGTACAGCGTGCGGCGCAGGTACCCCTCCGGGTCGGTGCGAACCGTGGGCCAGCGGCGCAGCAGCCGCTCCAGCGCGGCCTGGAGCAGGTCCTCGCCTTCCTGGCGGCCGCCGCCCAGTGCGATCGCGGCGCGCATCAGGTGGTCACCGCGCTCGGCCAGCAGCCGGGCAATGTCCTCCCGGCCCGGCCGCCGGAGCAGGTCCGCGTGGTCGTGCTCGCGTGTCACGCCACCACCTCCTCGCCCGCCAAGGACGAAGCTGCACCCGGGACCGTTCCACAAAGCTGACCAAATGAATGCCCCGGAGGCCAGCCAACCTTTTGCGCGGCCGCGTCGTGCACTATCTATGTGGCCACCCATGCGAGGTCAGTGATGAGCCAGGGCGAGCGGGCCGCCGCCGACAGCCCGGGCGGCGCCTCATTCGAGGAGTTCGTCGCCGGCTCGTCGGCGCACCTGTTCACGCTGGCGCGCCTGCTGACCGGCGGTCACCAGGCCGAGGCCGAGGATCTGTTGCAGAGCGCCTACGAGCGCACGTATCGGCACTGGAAGCGGATCAGCCGGCGTGACGATCCCGAGCGCTATGTCCGGCAGGTTCTGGTCAACGCCTCGGTCGACCGGTGGCGGCGGCTGCGGCGGCGGCCGGAGGAGCCGATGCGCTTCCCCGGCGGGGAGCCACCGGTCCCCGATCGTGCCGCCGAGATCGCGGACCGGGATCTGCTGTTGCGCGGGCTCGCCGCGCTCGCCGCGCGGCAGCGGGCCGTGCTCGTGCTGCGCTACTTCGAGGACCTGACCGAGGCACAGACCGCCGAGGCCCTGGGCTGCAGCGTCGGCACGGTGAAGAGCCAGGCGGCCCGGGCCCTGGCGCGGTTGCGCCAGCTGGCCGGCGAAGACGATCCGGCCCGCCGGGACGGGACCGCTCCGGCGGGCCACAACCCCGGGGGGCACCCCGGCAGGCCGCAGGCCCGGCCAGACGTCCGCAGAGGGGACGGCGCACCATGAATGATTTCGAACGCCGTCTGGCCGCCGCCATGTCCGCCACGGCAAGCCCGCCACCAGGGGGCCTCATGGAGGGGATCCGCCGCCGCCATCGGCGTCATCTCGTCAGGGTCATCGCCGGGTTCGCCGCCGTTGTCGCGGTCATCGCGCTGGCCGCACCGCCGGCCGCGCATGCGCTCCGGTCGGCCATGAACGGCCCAGGCCCAGCGGTCGGAGGGCAGGTCAGCCCATCACCCTGCCCGACCATTGGTCAGGCCTCCTTCGGCTGCTCCCGCTATGTCGGGCCAAGCGCCTCGGCCTCGCCGCAGACCTGCCCGGTGTTCTGCGGCCCGCCCGGCTCCCCGGCCAGGGCAGCGCCGGGCACCATTCTGCGCAACTGCCAGTCGGGTAACGGCGGTAACCAGGAGATCCCGGGTTACCGCACGCGCAGCGTACGGATTGGCCCCGTCTGGTTCGTCTGGGCACGCACGCCGAACCGGCACTGGACCCCGGGCCGGCCGCTGGGCCATGGCCAGTTGCAGGCCGGGGCAGGCCCGGTGGCGGTACAGGCCGGCGCCACGGCTGTGGTGCGCGTGGCGCCCGCCGCACGGTCGCGCTTCCAGTTCCTGGGCACGTTCAACCGCACAGATCGCTACCGCATGCATGCGGGCCGGGATGGGATCACGTTCGCCGCCTGCCCGACCACCTACATGGGTCCGGTCACGGTCTTCTGGGTCGGCTACCTGGACAGCGGGCTGAGCTGCGTCCCGCTGGAGGTCTCCGTCCCCGGCCGGCGCCCGATCAGGGTCGGCCTGTCCAGCCACGGCGGCACCTGCTCCACCTAGCGCCCCCCATATGCGTCACTGGAGGGCATCCTGTACTTGGCACCCTGTTCGTGACCAACGTGGCAGGCGAGGCTGACGGGATGGACACTTCCCACATGTGTGCCAACCCATGACATCAATGCCCGGCGCTGAGCGGGGCTCACGCGACAGCCGGTGCGGTAGTGACTGCTGAGACGGCGGCTGGCCCGCGGCGTTTGTGGGCGATTACGCCAACGACCACAAACGGAGAAGCGGCGGGCGCGCGGGGCCGGTAGGCGGGGTGGCCCCCGGGGCCGGGCTGCGCGCCGGGCGGCCGGGCTTGCGGGGTGGGATTATCGGTCGGCTGGCGGGACAGGCGGCGGTAGCCTTGGCGGCGTGCCGCTCCGCCTCCATGACACAGCAACGCGCTCCGAGCGCGAGTTCTCCCCGGTCGAGCCCGGGAAGGCTTCGCTGTACCTGTGTGGCGCCACGGTGCAGGCACCGCCGCACATCGGGCACATCAGGTCCGGGGTGAATTTCGACATCCTGGTCCGCTGGCTGCGGGTCAGCGGCTACCAGGTCACGTTCTGCCGGAACGTCACCGACATCGACGACAAGATCCTCCGGGTGGCCGCCGCCGAAGGCGTCCCCTGGTGGGCCGTGGCGCAGCGCAACGAGCGGGCGTTCAGCCGCGCCTACGACGTGCTCGGCTGCCTGCCGCCGGACGTGGAACCGCGGGCCACCGGCCACGTCCCGGAGATGATCACGCTCATGCGGCGGCTCATCGACCGTGGGCACGCCTACGCCTCCGGCGGCGACGTGTACTTCGACGTTGAATCCTGGCCGGCCTACGGCGAACTGTCCGGCCAGCGCCTCGATCACATGCGGCCCGCCGAGGACACCGACACCGCCGACGCCAAACGCGATCCGCGGGACTTCGCCCTCTGGAAGGGGGCCAAGCCCGGGGAACCCACGTGGGAGACGCCGTGGGGACCGGGCCGGCCCGGCTGGCACCTGGAGTGCTCGGCCATGTCGACCAAGTATCTCGGCCCGACGTTCGACATCCACGGCGGCGGTCTTGACCTGGTGTTCCCGCACCACGAGAACGAACTGGCCCAGTCCCGCGCCGCGGGCGACGGGTTCGCCCGCTACTGGATGCACAACGGGCTCGTCGGGGTGGCCGGCGAGAAGATGAGCAAGTCGCTCGGCAACTCGCTGCTCGTCGACGCGATGGTGACCCAGGTGCGCCCGGTGGAGCTGCGCTACTACCTCGGCCAGGCCCACTACCGGTCCAGCATCGAGTACTCGCCGGAAGCCCTGGCCGAAGCGGTGACCGCGTACCGGCGGATCGAGGGCTTTGTGTCCCGGGCCGTGGAACTGACCGGAGACGCCCAGGACCCGGCCGCGGCGGGGCGGGACGCGATCCCCCCGGCCTTCGCCGCCGCCCTGGACAACGACCTCGGCGTCCCGCAGGCGCTCGCGGTCGTGCACGACACCATCCGCGAGGGCAACAGCGCACTGGCCGCCGGGGACAAGGTGGCCCTGGCGTCCGCGCTGGCGCAGGTGCGCGCCATGCTCGACGTGCTCGGGCTCGATCCGCTCGCCGCCAACTGGGCCACCGCCGGCGCCGATGACGACCTGCGCGCCGTGGTCAAGGCGCTGGTCGGTGTGGCGCTCGACCAGCGGCAAGCCGCCAGGGACCGCAAGGACTGGCAGGCGGCGGACGCGATCAGGGATAGCCTGCACGCCGCCGGAGTCCACATCGACGACACGCCGGACGGCCAACGATGGACCATCGAGCGATGACTCCCGGGCGACTACCACGGATCCCGGTTTCCTGCTGGGTGGCGGCATGAGCGCAGGCGCCCAGCGGCGTGCCGGGCGGACCAAGTCCGGCAAGCCGCGCGCGGGCACCGGGGGCAAGGGCCGGGACAGGCTGGAGGGCAAGGGGCCGACCCCGCCGGCGCACCTGCGCCCCGGGCACCCCGCGCAGCGCCGCGCCGAGGCCGCCGCCCGCGCTGGGACCAGGCGTGCCGGGCGCTCCGAACCGGGCGACGGGCCACGGAACCCGGCCGGTGGCGGTGCCAGCCCGGGCAGCGGCCGTCGTTCGGCAGCAAAGACAACGGAACGTGGCGGCGAGGCGCGGCCCCGCGCAGACGCGGCCGGCCGGGCGCAGAGAGGGGGCGGGCGCAGAGAGGGGGCGGGCGCGAAGCGCGGGGGCGGGACAAGCAGAGCGCGGGGGCGGGAAGAGCGGGGCGCGGGCGACGCGGCGGAGGTGGTGGCCGGCCGGAACGCGGTGCTTGAGGCGCTGCGCGCGGGTGTGCCCGCGGCCGCGCTGTACGCCGGGCCGCGGCGCGACGCCGACGACCGGGTGCGCGAGGCGGTGGACCTGGCCGCCGCGGCGGGTGTGCCCATGGTCGAGACCGGCAGGGCGGAACTGGACCGGCTCACCGGCGGGTCCGTGCACCAGGGCCTGGCGCTGCGGGTCCGGCCCTACGCCTACGCCGCGGCCGGGGACCTGACCGAACGCGCGCGGGCTGCCGGGGTCCCGGCGCTGATCGTCGCGCTGGACGGGGTCACCGATCCACGGAACCTGGGTGCGGTGGCCCGCTCGGTCGCCGCGTTCGGCGGGCACGGCGTGCTGCTCCCGGCGCGCCGGTCGGCCCGGGTGACCGCGGGGGCGTGGAAGTCGTCGGCGGGCGCGCTTGCCCGGGTGCCCGTGGCCCAGGTGCCCAACCTGGCCCGCGCCCTGGCCGCCTACCAGCAGGAGGGCCTGTTCGTGGCGGGCCTGGACGCTGGCGGGGACACCCCGGTCGCGGACCTGGCGGTTGCCGACGCGCCCCTGGTGATCGTGGTCGGCTCGGAGGGCCGCGGGCTGTCCCGGCTGGTCGCCGAGCGCTGCGACGTGCTGGCCCGGATCCCCATGGCGGCGGACACGGAGTCACTCAACGCGGGGGTCGCGGCGGGTATCGCGCTGCACGCGGTGGCGGCAAGCCGGGCCGCGGGGTCCTGGTAGCCTGCCGGGCGTGCAGGACGTGACCACGGCACGGGCCTCGCGGGCCGACCTCCTGGGCCGGCTGCGCGGGGAGTACCCGGTGTTCCGGATCGAGGACGCCCGAGCGGTCCCCGGCCCTACCGGGGTGCGGCTGGAATTCGCGTTCGCCGCGGGGGCGCTGCGCTTCCGGCCGGTTGTCGAGTTCACCGGGCTGCTGCCGGACGAGGCAGAGCGCGTGGTCACGGTCACGGCGCAGCGGATGATCCGCGCCCTGGCCATCGTCGAGGCGTTCTCCTATTGGAAGGCGCTGTGCAGCCCGGTCATCGAGGTCGCGCTCCCGGCGCCGGATGCCGCCGAACTGGACTGGTGGCAGGCGTTCTGGCCAGGGGCGATGGGGGAGTTCTTCTACCGCAACCAGATCGACTACACCGCGCCGGGATTCCTCGTCATCCGTGGCCCGGCGAGTGCCGGTGGCCGGGGCGGCGGCGAGCCAGCGGGGGACGCCCCGGCGGGGCCTCCGCTCGTGCTGTTCAGCGGCGGCAAGGACTCGCTCGCGCTGGCCCGCATCGTCGCCGCCAGTGCCGGTGCCGCGCCGGTCGATTTCTTCCTGTACAACCCGGGCGAGCGGCTGCGTGGCCTGGCCGGATCGCTGGCGTCAGGGGGGCGCCTGGTGGAGGTGCACCGCGCGATCCTGCCCGAGTTGCTGGCGCTGAACGCGGCAGGCCACCCCAACGGGCACACGCCGTTCTCCGCCTACCTGGCGTTCGCCGCGATGTTCGCCGGCTACCTGCGCGGCAACGGGCCCGTGATGGCGGGCAACTCGCGCAGCGACGACGAGCCGAACGTGCGGTCCTACCTCGGCCGCCCGGTGAACCATCAATGGACCAAGAGCTACGAGTTCGAGGCCGCGGCGAGGTCCTACCGCGACCGCTGGCTGCCCGGCGCGCCCGGCTACAGCAGCCCGCTCCGGCCGCTGTACGAGGTGCAGATCATCGCCTCGCTCGCCGGTGACGTGGACACCTACCTGCGCACGGTGAGCTGCAATCAGGCGCGCGGCGGTGGCTGGTGCCGGTCCTGCGCCAAGTGCGCGTGGGTGTTCCTGGCGACGGCCGCGCTGTTTGGCCACGATCTTGCGATACGCAAGACCGGCGGAGACATGTTCGCCGATCCGGCGTTGTCCGGGGTGTACCAGGAGATGGCCGGCCTCACCGGGGTCAAGCCCTTCGAGTGCACCGGCTCGGAGGATGAGGTCAGGGCGGCCATCCAGGCGGTCGGCCAGGGGAAGCCCCCGGAGGCCTACCCGGCGCTGGCCGCATGCTTGCGCGATCCCGGGGTCGCCGGCGCCCGCCCGCTGGCCGCGCTGCTGGCCGGCTGGGGCCACGACGACCTGGTTCCCGCCGCCCTGCGCGGCCAGGTCCGCATGGCCCGCGCCGAGGCCGCCGCGCGCGGCTAGCCGGGCCGCCGTGCGCGGCTGGCCCGGGCCGCCGTGCGTGGCTGGAGCGGGACCAGCCAGATGTGTCTGGCCGCGCGGGCCGTCCGGGCAGTATCGTTCGCTATGTGAACGTTCGGGAGGACTCCGCCGAGTCAGCGCGCCGTGCCCGGGAGGATGGCGCTGTGGACGGCCGCCGGGACACCGGCCCGGCGCGGGCCACGCCGGCCCGCCGGACGGACTTCGTCCAGTCGCTGGACCGGGGCCTCGCCGTGATCCGGTGCTTCTCCTCCGAACACCCTTCGCTGACGCTGTCCGAGGTCGCCGAGCGCACCGGGCTCACCCGGGCCGCCGCCCGGCGGTTCCTGCTCACCCTGCAGGAACTGGGCTACGTGGGCAGTTCGGGGCGGCAGTTCTCGCTGCGGCCCCGGGTGCTGGCGCTCGGTTACGCCTACCTGTCGTCGTTCAGCGTGTCCCAGATCGCCCAGCCGCACCTGGAGGACCTGGCCGAGGAGTTGCACGAGTCGTGCTCGGTGAGCGTGCTCGACGGCGATGACCTGGTCTACGTGGCCCGCGCGTCCGCGAACCGGATCATGACCATCGCGCTCACCGTGGGTACCCGGCTGCCGGCGTACCCGACCTCCATGGGCCGGATCCTGCTGGCCCACCTGCCCGAGCAGGAACTGGACGCATACCTGCGCCGCACCACGATGCGCAAGCTCACCGAGCAGACCATCACCGACGAGGGCAAGCTGCGCGAGGTGCTCGCGGAGGCGCGCAGCCGTGGCTGGGCCGCGGTGGACCAGGAGCTTGAGGCGGGCGTGCGCTCGATCGCGGTGCCCATCAGGGACAGTTCGCGCAAGGTTGTGGCGGCCATCAACGCCAGCGCCCACGCGGCCCGCGTCCCCATGCGGACGCTGGAGAAGCAGTTCCTGCCCCGGCTCCAGGAGGCAGCGCGGCAGATCGACTCCGAACTCGCCGCCCGCATGTCCACCGGCGCCCGCGCCGTCCGCTAACCCGCCCCGGCTGGCTTATGCGGCAGACGTGGGCCGCCGGGCCATGAACACGGCGCCGAGACCCAGCACAATCAGCACCAGCGGGATCGGGCACCACCAGTGGTCCCAGAAGGCGGTAAGGCCATGGCTGCTCATCCGCCCTGCCCAGAACACGCCGAGAAGCAGGAAGATGACGCCGACGACTTGCCCAGCCCGCCGCATGGTCCAAGGTTATCCCCGGGCCACCGGGGTGGGTCTAGGCGTGGTGGGCGCCGCCATGGGAGTGAATGTACTCGGCGAGGCTGTTCTCGCTGAACTGGGAGTGCGCCGCGCCAGGGATCGCGCTCTGCCCGGCCGGGTAACGCCGCGAGATCAGCTCCGCCTGGACCTCCTGCAGGTGGGAAGGCTGGCCGGCGGATGGAGCCGGGCCGGTGGCCGTGGGCACGGTCACCCCGGAAAGCACGTCGTCGGTGCGCGGCGTGGTGAGGCTGAGCACGTCCCCCACGCCGGGCGCGGCCGCATCCCTCGCGGTGAGCGCGGGAAGGTTCCAGCGTTGCTCCACCGTCTTGAGGACCGAGGTGTGATCCAGCGGCACGGAGCCGTCAGGGACGCGGAATACGGTGCCCGCCGGGATCAGCGGTGACACCAGGACGGTCGGCACCCGGACGCCGAACCTGGTGAAGTCGAAACCGAACTCGCCCGCGTCGTGGTCCGGCGGCGTGGCACCCGCTGGCGGCGGCACGTGGTCGTAGCATCCGCCGTGCTCGTCATAGGTGATGACCAGCAGGGTCTGGGCCCAGCCCGGGCCGCCGCGCAGCGCCTCGTACACGTCGTGGATGAACTGCTCCCCGAGCGCGACGTCGTAGTTCGGGTGCTGGCTGTTCCCGGTGGCGCTCCAGTTTGGCTCGAGGAACGTGTACGGGGGCAGGGTCCCGGCTGCCGCCGCTGCGGTGAAGTCGGTGAAGTGCCCGAAGTGGCTGGCGGCGGCCGAGGAGATATCCGGGAAATCGGACTTGGTCAGCGGCTCCGCGTCGTATCCGTAAATGGACCAGCCGAGCTGGTGGTTATCGAGCAGGCCGAAGATCGACGGGCAGGTGAACGTGTGTGTCTTGTCGTCCATGTGCCCTTGGCTGGTGGCCGCGCAGGCAAAGGCGCGGTTCGGCAGCGTCTCGGTGGGCACGGACGCATACCAGCGGTCGCAAACCGCGTAGCCGCGGGCCAGCGCGGACAGCACCGGCAGCGCCTCGGGGGTGAAGCAGCCCATGATGTCGTTGGCGGTCGTACCGGGCACGATCGTGTATCCGCTGGTATGTGACTGCCAGGAAAGGGTGTACGCGAAATCCTTGACGAATCCCTGCATGCCGGGGGCCGTCGCGGACGAGGGCGGCGCGGTGGTGCTGCCGAACAACTGGCTGTTGGTGGCCATGTAGCCCTCGCCCGGATCGGCGCCGGGCATGTAGTAGGCGTTGGGCGTCGACGGCTCGATCTTGAAAACGGTGACCGGCTGGCCCGACGCGTCCGGGTTCGACTCGGTGCCGGTGAGCCCTTCGAACGGCTGCCCGGACGGTGACACATTTCCCGTGCCGGCGTAAAGAAAGCCGAGCATGTGGTCGAACGAGCGGTTTTCCAGCATCAGGACAACAACGTGCTCAATGGCGGACAGGCCGTTCCCTGGCATGAAGCCCCTCCCTCGCGGGGATCCCCTGGCAGCGCTCTTCCCCGCCGCCCCGCGCCAAGTATGGCCCTGACCTGCCGCAGGTGCCCCACGGTTACCGGGCCGACACCGGTTTTGTTCCGTTTCCTTAACAGGCGCCTGCGCAAGCGTTATCGAAAATATGTTTGAAGATACTGTACGATGCACGTATGCAGACCGCACTCCAGGGTTCGCTTCTTGACCTGTCGGACGAGGTGGGCCTGGGGCCGCTGGGTTCGGCCATACGCCGGACGCGGCTTTCCCACGGTGCCTGGGTGGACTTCCTGCCGGGCTGGATCAGCGGGGCGGATGCGCTGTTCGAGCGCCTGGCCGGTGCGGTGCCGTGGCGTGCGGAGCGGCGCATGATGTACGACCGGGTGGTCGACGTGCCGCGGCTGCTCTGCTTCTACGCCGAGGGGCAGGCTTTGCCCGACCCGGCTCTCGCTCTGGCCAGGGATGCGCTCACCGAGCATTACCGGGCCGAACTCGGCGAACCGCTGTGCACCGCGGGGCTGTGCCTGTACCGGGACGGGCGGGACAGCGTCGCCTGGCACGGTGACACGATCGGGCGGGGCAGCACCGAGGACACCGTGGTGGCGATCGTGTCGCTCGGCACGCCGCGGCCACTGCTGCTGCGGCCGCGTGACGGCAGCGGGCCCGTGCTCCGCCACGACGTCGGCCACGGCGACCTGCTCGTCATGGGCGGAAGCTGCCAGCGGACCTGGGAACACGCGGTGCCCAAGAGCACCCGGGTCAGCGGGCCGCGGATCAGCGTGCAGTTCCGGCCGCACGGGGTCCGCTGACCCAGCTACATGTGCCGGGCGTCGGCGTATGCCGGGGGCGGCAGCGTGCGATGGCCCCCGCCGCGTCCGCTGCGCTGTCGCGGGCCGCTGGGGCTGCCGCATCCGCTGGCTGTGGCATCACAGCACGGTGAGCAGGCACCGAGCACGCACAGCGCGCCGCCTAGCCAGACCCGCTTTCCCGGCCGGTCCCCGGCTATGAGGATGCCCAGCAGGATCGACAGTTCCCGCAGCGTGGCGACCGGCGACGCCGGGGCCCGCTGGTAGGCCAGCAGCACCAGCAGGTAGGCGGCGACCGAACCAATTCCGATCCCGGCACCGGCCTTGGCGGAGGCCCGCATCCGTTGCCAGTCCAGTCGCACCGCGGCGAGCAGGATGGCGGCCTGCACGATGGTGACCGCGCCCAGGTAGGCGACCGCGTTCGCGAAACGCACCGCCCCGGCGTCGATCACCGAGTAGACCGCGATGGTGACTCCGGTCAGCGCCGCGAATCCCAGTGCAGCGCCGCGGCCCTTAGCCAGCCCTGCCTGTGAGATGACAACCAGGCCGATCGCGAGGGCGAGCGACCCGGCGAGGTGGGCCGGGGTCAGCGCCTGGCCGAGCACGGCCGCGCCGCCGAGAGTGATCAGGAACGGGGCGATCCCTCTGGCCACCGGGTAGGTGACGGACAGTTCGCCGCGCCGGTATGCCGCCGCCAGGAAGGAGAAGTAGGCGGCCTCGGCCGCGCCCGAAGCAAGGACTGATGGCCAGACCTGCACCGGCGGTGCGGCGACCGTGACCGGCAGCAGCAGTACGGCCGCCAAGGTCAGGCCCACCGCTGACGCGGCGAGGCGGTCCTCGGCCCCGTGCAGTACGCGGTTCCAGGTCGCATGGAGCAAGGCCGCCGCGAGTACTAGGGCGAGCGCAACTCCGCTCACTGCGGCTGAGGCGACCCGGCCGCATGGTCGGTGGTCATCCCCTCACCCTAGGGCGGCACCGCGGCATGGGCGGCCTAGCAGGTCAGCACGACTCACCGGCGTACCGGCGAGCAGCATCAGCCGGGGGAGGCCGGGAAGTGGGCCGCCGCGTTGACACCGGTGCCCGCGGCATGTCCCGGAAGGTGGATGGCGGGGCCGCTGTAGCGCATCCCGCCGCGGACGAACCTCCTGGGCATCAGCAGCGGAGTATCGAGGTCGATGTGGGTGAAGAAGGGGTGGCTCGCGGCCGCGACCGCGGCCGAGAAGGTCATGGAAACAGCCGTTTCGACCATGCCGCCGATCATCCCGGTCATCCCCGCCGACCGGGCAATTGCTATTATGTCGAGCGCGTCCGCGACCCCGCACTTCATCAGTTTGACGTTGACCGAGCTGATGCCACCCATTTCGACGACGCGAATGGCATCCGCGGGGGAGCGGACGGACTCGTCGGCGCATACGGGAATGCCGTGCTCTCTTTCCAGTTCTGCGAGGCCAGCGATGTCGGGAGCCGCAACCAGTTGCTCGACAAGGATAACCGCCGCGCCTGCTTTAGTGACACCACGCAGGAACTTATGGGCCTGGAGACGTGAGAATCCCGCATTCCCATCCACTATGATGGAGAGCTCGGGCGCCGCCCGGGAAATAGCCACAACGCGTGCGACGTCCAGCTCCCAGCCTTCGGCGCCAACCTTTATCTTGACCGTTTTGAATCCAGAATCTACGGCATGATGTGCAGATTCCACACTGTGCCTGACGTCGCCCACCGGGATGGTGACATCGGTGCTGAGCTCGCGTGGGAAGCCGCCGAGAAAGGCAGGCAGTGAAAGGCCGAGATGGCGAGCCAGAGCGTCAATAGCCGCCTGCTCCACGGCGCACCGCGCCGCTGCCGCTTCCGGGGCAAGGCTGCGCAGGTCAGCCGCTAGGGCCCGCCAGCCGGCCGCGTCGCGCCCGGTAACGGTCGCGATCATGCCTTGCAATGCCGTGAGTGTGCTGGCCTGAGTTTCCCCGGTAATCGCTTCGAATGGGGCGGCCTCGCCGTACCCGGCCGTGCCGTCCAGCAATACCACCCGGACCAGCACGTTCTGCGCTGTGGCAACTGCGCCCTTGGAGATGGCGAAGCTCTCTGTCAGGCGCACGGCGATAGGAGCACTGTCGAGGCGCGCGATCGTGCGCGCACGCTCTGCTGCCGTGCTGCGTTCCGGCCCGAACCCGTGCCGTACTGCTGCCATGGTCGTGATCTCTGCTCCTAGCTGGGGTGATACCCCGGCGGCTAACCGCGAATCAGGCAGCTAAGGGGCCCGGCCGGCCCCGGATCGCCTATGCTACAACGCAGCCCAAGGTTGATGTGGCACTGGCCGGGGGGAATTGGGTTCTACGGCCACCCATAAAGTGTGTGTCAAAGATATGTGGAGTATTTGATGGTATCGCTTGCGCTAGTGCTCGGCGGCCCCTCGCGGGAGCGAGGTATCTCCCTGAACTCCGCGCGTTCCGTTGCCGATCACCTCGTGGGCACGGATGTGCAGCTCAAGGAGATCATTTACTTTGACCGCCACTTGCGCGCGTACCCTATTTCGCGGAGCCTCCTCTATTGTAATACTCCATCTGATTTCGACTTCAAGCTTATGCTGGCCGGCGGCGCGCTCACCGAGAAAGAGCTTGTTGCCCGCCTCCAGAGCGTGGATCTCGTGTTTCCGGCTATCCACGGCGCCTTCGGCGAGGATGGGCAACTTCAGACCCTGCTCGAATCGGCAGGAGTCCCGTTCATCGGGACAGGTGCCAGTGCCTGCCAGGTGGCATTCGATAAGTTCCGGGCGACAGAAGCAATGCGGGCGGCAGGCGTAGGCACCGTTCCGAGCATCCTGATCACCTCGCAGCAGTCAGCCGCTGAAATAAGCCAGGCGCTTCTCGGCGCATTCCCCGATGCCGGCAAGGTTATCGTCAAGCCTGCCGGGGGCGGGTCCAGCATCGATGTGCATGTCCTGCCCGATAGAACTGCGGGCGCCGGAATCGTCGAGGACATGGTGAGCCGATACGGCCGCGTCGTCATCCAGCCGTGGATCACCGGCATCGAGATGACCACCATCGTCCTGCAAGGGCCATCCGGGCCGGTCGCTTTGATTCCCCTGCAAATCGAGCTGAGGAATCACTTGAGCGAGAACGACATATTTGATTACCGGCGCAAGTATCTTGCCAGCAACGACTCGCACTACTACTGCCCTCCCGCACAGGACGTGGCGGTTATCAAAGAGATTCAGCGTGTCTCTGAGCAGGCGTTCTCGCTGCTCGGCCTCAGAGACTTTGCCAGGATCGACAGCTGGCTTCGGCCCGACGGCGAGATCCTCGTCTCCGACATAAATCCCATCAGCGGCATGGAGCAGAACAGCTTCCTGTTCATCTCAGCCGCGCAGATGGGAATGAGCCACGCGGACATCCTGAGGTTTGTTGTTCACACCGCGGCCAGGAGGGTCGGCATCGGGGAGGGTGGCGGGAGCCTCGGCAGTGCCGCCGCTCCCGCGGCACGCCAGCCGGTTGCGGTGCTGTTCGGCGGCGGGACGGCCGAGCGGCAGGTGTCGGTTCTGTCCGGTACGAACGTCTGGCTGAAGCTGCTCGGCTCGCGGCGCTACCTGCCGTTGCCCTACCTGCTGGATCCCGACGGGTCGGTGTGGCGGTTGTCGTACTCGGCGGCGCTGCGCCATTCGGTCGAGGAGATCGTGGAGTCGTGCCGGGACGCGCAACGCCTCGATGACGTCCGCAGCAAGCTCGCGTCCTCGACACTCCAGCGGCTGAGCCTGTCCGGGGACGACCTTAGTTCCCCCGTCGCGCCGCCCGTGCGGCTCACCATGGATGAGTTCCTCGACGAGCATGACCTGGTGTTCATTGCCCTGCACGGTGGCAAGGGAGAGGACGGCACGCTGCAAGAGGTGCTTAACTCCCGTGGCGTCCGCTACAACGGGTCAGACGTCGCCGCCTCCCGCTTGTGCATGGACAAGTACGAGACGGGCAAGATCATCGCGGAACTGGCTCCGGAGGGCATCTTCACGGCGCGGCGGGTCCGTATGCCGCTGCCGGACGTCCTCGCGCGGGACCCGTCGGAGCTGTGGCAAGAGATCACGGCGGCCTGCGGAGGTTCGCGTGTGGTGGTGAAGCCCGTCGGCGATGGTTGCTCAGCGGGCGTGGTACCGCTCGGCCGTCCGGAGGATCTCGCGCTGTACCTGCGTCTCGTTGCCAGCGGCGCACCGCGGCTACAGGGGGATTCGTTCTCCTTGCTGGTGGCCGGCCAGATCATCGAGTTGCCGACCGAGCAGCAGACGCACCTGCTGTTCGAGGAGTACATCGAGACCGACGATATCCGGGTCGATGACCTGAGCCGCGATACCTCGAGCGCGGCCAGCCTGCGGTGGGGCCGGGAGCGAGACACCGGCTGGGTCGAGGTGACCGTCGGAGTGCTCGGGAAGAAAGGCTCCATGGTGGCCATGAATCCGAGCATCACCGTTGCGAGCAGCGGCATCCTTTCGCTGGAAGAGAAATTCATGGGCGGCACCGGCGTCAACATAACCCCGCCTCCCGCGCCACCACTTGGCCTAGTTCGCCCCGAGGCCGTGCGCATGGCGAAAGAAAGAATAGCTCGTGCGGCGAATGCCCTTGGCATGGCCGGCTATGGGCGGATAGATGCGTTTATGCACCGGGAGACCGGAGAGATCGTTGTCATAGAGGCCAACTCCCTGCCCGGACTGACCCCCGCGACCGTGTTCTACCATCAGGGGCTCGCCGAGGAACCGCCTCTGGCGCCGCGCGACATCCTGGAGATGATCGTCGACCTGGCGGATTCACCACGGACCTAGCCCGCGGCCACCCGCGGCTCGATGGCTCGGAGGACCCCCTGTGGATGCAGTCAGCATCACCGACCTGGCCGGCATCGTCGGCGGCAGGGTGACCGGCTGGACCCCACAAGCCGATCTCGTCCGGCATGTGACCATCCACTCCAAGCACATCATGCAAGGAAGCGTCTTCTTCGCTCTGCCTGGCGCGCGAGCCGACGGTCATGAATTCGCACGCGATGCACTGGCAAACGGCGCCGTCGGAGTGGTACTCGCAGAGAACCAGGGCCGGGGGCAGGACTATGGCGGCCCCGTCATCGTCGTACCGGACCCGCTGGAAGCGTTGCAGCAACTGGCTCAATGGTGGCGCGCTCAGCTGCCGGCGACAGTAGTCGCGGTGGTGGGCAGCAGCGGCAAGACGGTGACCAAGGATGCCCTTGTCCAGATCTTGAGCGCTGACCGGCGTGTGTTCGGCACACCAGGGAGCTTCAACAGCAAGGTGGGGGTTCCGCTTGCGTTGCTGGATTGCCCAGCGGACTGTGACGTCGCCGTCCTGGAAGCGGCAGCGACCGAACCCGGTGAGATGTCCCTCCTGCGGGACATCATCCGCCCCGACCACGTGGTCTTCACCAACCTCGGGTCGCGGCATGCCTCGAGCTTTGCTGGTCCCGAAGCGCAAGCACGGGAGCTGATGTCCATCGCCGGGGACGGCCCGCATGGCTGGCTGGTCGTCGGCGATCCGCAGCCCGTGGCCCGCCGCGCGGCCGAGGGCCTGGCCGCCCGCGGTTACTACCGTGGCGACGCCACCGCGATACCTGCCTTTACGATCCTGGAAAGCGACCCGAGGAGCACGCTCGTCCGGGTCAGCTTCCCCGGTGGCACCGACGGGCACGTCGTCATCCAGACGCCATTCGAGGAAATCCTCATGGATGTTGAGGTGGCCCTGGCCGCCTCCTGGCTGCTCGGCGTGGAACCGGGCACCGCGCTCCAGGCGCTGACCGACTACGTGCCGACCGAGACCCGGATGGAGGTCTGGCAGTCACCCGAAGGCTGGACCGTGGTGCGTGACGTCGCGACTACGGATGCCGTCACGCTGGGCACCGCGCTCCAGGTGTCCCGTCGCCTGGCACGCCGGTCGAGCCGGTTCAGCGTCGTACTGTCCGACGCCCTCGGGTCCTGCCAGACCGAAAGCGTGCATGCCCTGGGCCGCACTCTTGGCAGCTCCAAGGTGGACAGCGTCTGGGCGCTCGACTGTGCCACGCACCGGGGGATCGGGGAAACGCTCAGCGCGATGGGTTCCGACGTGGAAGTGCGCTACTTCGCCAGCCTCGACTCGATGCGCCCTGCCCTTCGGGACAATCTCCGCAGCGACGATATCGTCCTGATCGAGTCTCCCAGGGAACGCAGGCTCGCGGACGTGACCTCAACCCTGATAGAGCCGCTCGCCCCCACCCGGCTCTATATCGACAGGGCCGCGCTGGAGAGCAATGTCATCGCGTTCCGGCGGCTTGTCGGGCCTCAGGTTCAGCTTCTTGCGATGGTCAAGGGCCTGGCGTACGGCACGAACGCAGTCCACGTCAGCAGGTCACTGCAGGCCGCGGGGATCGATCAGCTCGGCGTGGCAACGGTGGATGAGGGCATTGCCCTACGGCGCGCCGAAGTATCACTCCCGATTCTCGTCACTCTCGCCACGTCGGCCGAGATGGACAAGGTCATCAGGAATGATCTGACTCCGCAGGTCTACACGCCCAGCATGCTGGATTCGGTGATCCTCCATGCCCGGCTGAGCGAGCGACGGCAGCCGGTGAGGATTCACCTGGAAGTTGAAACAGGCATGCACCGCACGGGGTTCCAGCCTAAGGACGCCCTTAAGGCCCTGGAACGCCTTCGCGGCGAGCCATCGGTGAGCTTGGCCGGGCTTATGACGCACTTTGCCTGTGCGGACGATCCCGATGAGGACGATTTTACCCTGGCACAGATCGAACGATTCGGGGAAGTGGTGCACGCCGCGGAAGAGCTTGGGTTCAAGGACTTCATCAGGCACGCGGCGAACACGGCCGGCGCCATTCGCTTTCCGGACGCACGCTTCGACATGGTGCGCATTGGCCTTGGCCTTTACGGAGTCTATCCGTCACCCGGAACCGCGCAGCAGATCAACCTCACTCCTGTCGTGGCGCTCGTCAGCCAGATCGTCGAAATACAGGATCTTTCCAAGGGTGACCGCATCGGTTACGGGGGGACTTATGAAGTGCCGCCGGAAGGGCGACGGGTCGCCGTCGTGGCCGCCGGTTACCATGATTGCGTTCCGCGAAGCCTGTCAAATTTTGGCTATGTTTCTGTTGACGGCCGCAAGTGCCGCATCCTGGGCAGGGTGTCCATGGATTCGATGGTCGTGGATGTCAGCGACTGCCCGAGTGCTACGGTCGGCAGCGACGTGCTGATTTACGGTCGGCACGGGGGAGCGAGCGTGTCCATCGAAGAAGTGGCAGCGGGAATGGACACGATCCCGTATGAGCTGCTTTCCCGGGTGCAGCCGCGGGTGCTGCGGGTGCTGACCCAGCATTGAGCCGCGGTGGCCTCGCGGCATGATCGTACGCGGCGCGGCCCCGGCCATCGTGCACCGCCCGCCGCTCCCACCGCTTGAATCCCAGCGCACGCCGAACCGGCGGTGCTGGGAAAGGCGTCACGGTAGGCTTGCCGGATGCGAGAGATCATTGACATCCTGCAAGCCGATGGGCGCGCCACTCCCGAACGCATTGCGACCATGACGGGGCTCGACGCCGATAGCGTGCGTGATCAGATCGCTACGTGGGAGCACGAGGGGATCATCAGGCGTTACAAGGCCGTCGTCGATCTTGACCGGATGCGCGAGATCGCCGGCGTCGAGGTGATCACGGCGCTGATAGACGTGTCGGTCTCCCCGGAGCGTGGCGTCGGCTTCGACGACGTAGCCGCACGGATATCGCAGTTCCCCGAGGTCCGGTCCGTGTATCTGGTATCCGGCGCCCAGGACCTGCGTTGTGTCGTCACCGGCCGCAGCATGCATGATGTCGCCGATTTCGTCGCCCAGAAGCTTTCCACTATTAGCCGGGTAACCGCTACCGCCACACATTTCGTGCTGAAGACGTACAAGGATGACGGCGAACTGCTTATTGGGGCCACCGCGGACCATCGCCTGAGAGTGGCGCCATGAGGCCGCTGAACCCGGCCGTCGTTGCCTGCCCGCCATCGGGGATACGCCGCTTCTTCGACATAGCGGCCAGCATGGATGACGTCATTTCGCTGGGCGTGGGCGAGCCTGACTATGCGACTCCCTGGCGAATCAGGGAAGCTGGAATATTCGCCCTGGAAAGCGGCATCACCACCTACACGTCGAACGCGGGCCTGCTGGAACTTCGCGAGGCCATCTGCGCGGACCTCGATCGCCGATATGGCCTGGGCTACCGGCCAGCAGATGAATGCCTCATTACCGCCGGTGTGTCGGAAGGGCTTGACCTGGCGCTTCGGGCCATGCTGGCGCCCGGCGACGAGGTGCTCATACCGGAACCTTGTTATGTCGCGTATGAGCCGTGCGTGAGCCTGGCGGGCGGCATGCCTGTCACCGTTCCCACCAGCGGTAGCCGATGGCTTTCGCCTGCACGCCGACCGGTATCGCGGCCGCCATTACACCAAGAACCAAGGCAATCCTGCTCAGCTCGCCCGCTAACCCTACGGGAGCGGTGCAGTCTCGCGAGGATCTAGCGGCCGTGGTGGAACTGGCCGTACGGCATGATCTGTACCTGATTTCTGACGAGATATACGAGAGGCTGAGCTACCTTTCGCCGCATGTCAGCGTGGCCACGCTGCCCGGTGCGGCCGAACGGACCGTCCTGCTTGGCGGCTTTTCAAAGGCATACGCCATGACGGGATGGCGCGTGGGTTATTTGTGTGCCCCCGCGGCCATCTCCGAGCTGGCTTGCCGGATCCATCAGTACACCATGCTCTGCGCGTCGCATATGTCGCAGCTGGCCGCGCTGGAGGCGCTGCGCACCGGCGAAGCCGACGCGCATGAAATGATCGCCGACTATGACCGCCGCCGCCGCATCTTTGTCAAAGGCCTCTGCGAAGTCGGCCTGGACTGCCCGGAGCCCGGCGGGGCGTTCTATGCGTTCCCTTCCATTGGCAGCACCGGCCTGAGCTCCCAGGAATTCGCCGAGCAGCTCCTCTACGCCGAGCGTGTTGCCGTGGTTCCCGGAGATGTCTTCGGTGCGTCGGGCGAAGGATATGTCCGATGCTGCTATGCGACAGCACTGTCGGAACTCGAGGAGGCGCTGGTCCGGATCGACCGGTTCCTGGGCAAGCTTTCGGCAGCGCGCTGACGGCTCGCGGGCGGCAATGCCACCGATGAGCGAAATCGGGCCGGTGCTCATCCTGGCGGGCGGCTGTCCCCGGAACGGGAGGTCTCGCTCCGATCGGGCGCGGCGGGAGCCGTAGGTTGGGGGCATGGCAGACGACATGAACGGCGCCTTCGCCACCTACGCCGCGGCGACGCTCGACGGCTTGCTGGAACGCCAGCCGGAGTGGGCCACCGGTGTTGGCGATCACCGTTACGACGGCCGTCTCACGGTGGGCACCGCCGCGTACTACGAGGAGGCCAGCCGCTGGGCCGGTGACCGTCTGGCCGAACTGGCGGGCATCGATGCCAGCTGCCTGTCCCCGCAGTACCAGGTGGACGCGCAGATCCTGGAGAACCAGCTGGCCCGCATCCGGTTCATGATCGGCGAACTGCGGGAGCACGAGTGGAACCCCATGGTCGCCAACCCCGGCCGGGCGATCTACAACCTGCTCGCCCGCGACTTCGCGCCCCTGCCGGACCGGCTGCGCAGCGCGCGCCAGCGGCTCGCCATGCTGCCGGAGGCACTGGCCGCGGCCCGGTCGGTGCTCGGCACCATGCCCGAGGTCCACATCGAGACGGCGCTCACCCAGTTCGCCGGGACCGAGCGCCTGCTCACCGGGGAGCTCACCCGGCGGGCCGCCGAGGTCAACGGCGGCGAAGCAGACCTGTCCGCGGTGCTGCCGCCGGCCCTGGAGGCCCTGGCCGAGCACACCCGGTGGCTGGCGGAACGGCTGGCCAGCGGCCGGCGCGACGGCTTCCGCGAGCCACGCCTTGGCGCCGAACTGTTCTCCCGCAAGCTGCGGCTGGTGCTCGACACCGAACTCCCGGTCGAGCAGATCCTGGCCCGCGCCGAAGCCGACCTGGCCCGGATGACCGAGGAACTAGGCGTCGCGGCGGCCGAGTTCCTGGGCGGCGGGCCCGCCCCGGCCGGTGACCAGCAGGACGTGGTGCGCGCCGCGCTCGATCTGCTTGCCGCCGACGCGCCCGATGACGCCACCATTCTTGGTTTCGTCCGGGACGCCTACACCGTCCAGCGTGACTTCGTGACCGCCCACGACCTGGTCACGGTGTTCGACGACCCGCTCGAGGTGATCCCGATGCCGGAGATCGACCGGGGCGTGGCCGTCGCCTACTGTGACTCGCCCGGCCCGCTGGAGACCGCCGCGCTGCCCACGTTCATCGCGGTGTCACCGACACCGGAGGAGTGGCCGCAGGAACGGGTCCGGTCGTTCTACCGCGAGTACAACCGGCACATGATCCACAACATCATGGTCCACGAGGCCATGCCCGGCCATGCCCTGCAACTCCAGCACTCCCGCAGGTTCACCGGCGCCACACCGGTACGCGCGGCCTGGCGGTCGGGCTCGTTCGTCGAAGGCTGGGCCGTCTACGCCGAGCAGGTCATGAACGCCCACGGCTACCCCGGTGAGGGCAACCCGGCCGCGCTCCGGACGCAACGGCTGAAGGGCAAGCTCAGGACCATCATCAACGCGATCATGGACACCCGCGTGCACTGCCTGGGGATGACCGAGGCGGAGGCCATGGACCTGATGACCGGCGCGGGCTACCAGGAGGAGGGCGAGGCAACGGGCAAGTGGCGCCGCGTCCTGCTGACGTCGACCCAGCTTTCCACGTACTACGTGGGGTTCCTCGAGATCGACGGCCTGGCCGCCAGCCTGCGGCGCCAGCACCCCGGCTGGCCGGAACGGCAGTTGCACGACGCGATGCTCGCACACGCCTCGCCGCCCGTCCGCCACCTGCGCACGCTGCTGGGCGCCGGCCCGGCGGGCTGAGGCGTGCCGAGCGTGCTGCGGGTCTCCTCCCGCAATGCACGCTTCCAGCAGTGGCATGCCCTGCTCGGCAACAGGAACAAGCGGCAGCGCGCGGGGGAGTTCCTGGTCCAGGGAGTCCGGCCGATCTCGCTCGCCGCCAGGTTCGGCTGGCGGTTCCGCGCGCTGATCTACGACCCGCAGCGCCCGCTCTCGCAATGGGCGCAGGCCATGCTGCGCGACGCCGGGGCGGTGCAGGTCCCGATGGCTCCCGACCTGCTCGCCGAACTCGGCGAGAAGGATGAGGGCACCCCCGAACTCGTCGCGGTCGTGGAGATGCCCGCCGATGACCTCGGCCGCATCGAGGCCGGCGACGGCTTCCTCGGCGTGGTGCTGGACCGCCTGGCCAGCCCGGGCAACGTCGGCAGCATCATCAGGTCCGCGGACGCTCTCGGCGCGCGGGGGATCATCGTCACCGGGCACGCGGCCGACATCTACGACCCGCGGTGCGTGCGGGCCAGCACCGGCTCGCTGTTCGCACTGCCCGTGGTGCGCGCGCCCGGGCCGCGCGAGGTGACCGCCTGGGTAGCGGCGCAGCGGGCCCGCGGCTGCCCGGTCGCGCTGGCCGCCGCCGACGAAGGCGGCGACCGGGATGTGTCCAGCTTCGACCTTACCCAGCCTGCGCTGCTGGTCATCGGGAACGAGGGCACCGGGCTGAGCGCCGCGTGGCGGGAAGCGTCAGACGCGGTGGTGCACATCCCGATGGCCGGCGCGGCAAGCTCACTGAACGCGGCGGCCGCGGCGACCGTCCTGCTGTACGAGGCGGCCAGGCAGCGCCGCACCGGATCCTGATTTATCGCGATACGCACCCCGTGGCCGGCCTCCCCCGGCGCGCACGGGTGCCGTGGTACCCGGGTCAAAACGCATTCACACGGAACTCACACGCGTTCAGCGAGATGCCCTTAGGTCCGGTCGTGAAGATGGTGGCACGCGATCATCCAGCTATTACGAGGGCAGTGTGATGAACGACGGCAGTGGCGGTGGACGGCTTGCGCAGGGCTGGCCGGATCCCGGGGCTGGCCCACGGGGGCGCCAGCCAGGCCGGCAGCGTTGTGTGCCACGCGGCGCGCCGGGGCAGCTGCCGGGAGCTCGGCGCCTGGCGGTCCTGGCCGCAGTCCTGGCGGGAACCGCGTTGCTGGCCGGGGCCTGCAGTGGCAGCGCGAAGCCGGTCTCAGCGGCGCTGACGAACTACCAGAAGGCGCTGGCCTTTTCGCAATGCATGCGCACGCACGGCGAGCCGGGATTCCCCGATCCGCAGCCCAACGGCAACCTCCTCATCAACGGGCCCAAAGACCACCTCAACGGAGCCCTGATGAACAAGGCCAGCAAGGCCTGCCAGCACTTGATGCCGCTGGCCCCGCCGATGACCGCGGCACAACAGCGGAAGATCACCGCAGCGGCATTGAAGTTCGTCGCGTGCATGCGTGCCCATGGGCTGCCGACGTTCCCCGATCCCACGGTGAACTCCCGGGGCATCGAGCTCCAGATACCGCAAGGCGTCGCGCCGAACTCGGCGGTGCTCAAGAACGCGCAGCAGGCTTGCCGGAACCTGGCCCCCGGCGGCCCAGCCTTTGCCCGGGGGTGACGCCCGCCCGGCTGGCCTGGTTCCGTGGCTGGCCCACGGGTCCGCCCCCCGGGGGTCGCCGCCGTAGGGCATGAATGTGACGACCACGCCCATAGAGGGGCACCAGATTCACATTCATGCCCGGGATCGTTGGGTATCAGTCCGGCGGTTGCCGCCTCCTACATATGAGGGATGCGTTATCCGCCAATCGGCGGATGACGCCCGGCGGCCCGGCCGCGATCCTGGAAAGCATCGCCGGGCCGCCGCTCACCAGGTGCGCGCGAGGCCGGGCACCATGTGCGAGGGGGCCGCCATGAAGCAGCTGAGGATCACCAAGCGGCATCGCCCGGAGGACTGGCGGCTTGAGCCGCTGCCGCTGGACCCGCGTGACCCCGACATCGTCCGGGCCAAGGAACTCGCCCGGCGTTCCCGGACCGCGGCCTCGCGGCCCCGCCGGGCGCAGCAAGCCGGGAACTGAAGGCGCCTGCCGCGTTGCCCCGGCCAGCCGGGTGACGCGTCCGGCTCCGCTGCGCGCTGCGCCGGGTAAGAGCCGGATGGTCCATTCCCAGAGCTAAAATCATCGGGATGCCAGGGCCGACCGCAGGAAGCGCCGTAGCCGTGGGGAGGGCCCGCACACTCGCTCAGGCGTACCGGCACTTCGGTGAGGTCGACGCCGCCGGAACCTCGCCGCTGTACGAGCGCATCGCCGTCGCCCTGAGTGAGTCCGGCGAGGCACTGCGCGCCATCGAGGCGGCGCCGGCGCGCAAGCGGCACCCCACGGTGATCCTCGCCGCACTGCATGACCTCGCCCTCGCCGGCCGCGCCCCGGCGCTTGCGGCGGCCTATGCCGCTGCGGACGGCGACGCCGCCGCTGTCGCGGCCATAGACACGCTGCTGCGAATGACCGACTCGGTCGTGGCCATCGCCGCGCGCTGGCGGACGCGCACCAACGAGACCGGGCGCTGCGCCGTGCTGTATCCGGCCATTGCCGAGGCGGCGCGCCGGGCTGGCGCGAATGCGGTGGGGCTGATCGACGTGGGCTGTTCGGCCGGGCTCAATCTCAATGTCGATCGCGTGGGCATCACCTACAGCAACGGGCAATCGCTGGGCGACCCGTCATCTCCGGTGCAGCTGTCGTCTTCGGTCGTGGGAGACCGGCCCATCCCGGTGCGGGCGATTCCTGAGGTTGCCGTCCGGGTCGGCGTCGACCGCGATCCGGTCGACGTGACCGCCGCGGATGAGGCCCGATGGCTGCGCGCCTGCCTGTGGCCGGATCAGCCGGAGCAGGCCGCGAGGCTCGAAGCTGAGATGGCGCTGGCGGCGACGGCCCCTCCGCTGCTGCTGCGGGGTGACGCTGTCGAGGTGCTGCCCGGCGCGTTCGCCCGTGTGCCCGCGGACGCCCTGCCCGTCGTCACCACGACGTGGGCGCTGTCGCGCTTCCCGCTCGAGAGCCGCCTGCGCTTCCTGCACCGCCTCGACGAAGCTGCGGCCGGCCGGGCGGTGGCGTGGGTGTCAGTGGAGGGGGTCGGAGTCGCGCCAGCGATACCGACACTTGGCGATCGCCGCGCCTCCGGCCACAGCATCGTCGGCCTGGCGGTGCTCGGCCAGTCGGCTCTGCACGCCGAGGCCATCGGCCGCTGCTGGTCGCGGGGCGGCATGCTGGCGTGGCTGACGGACGCTAGTGCGTGATCCAGCGTTCGGTCTGCTCCTGCCAGGTGGGAGCGTGGCCGGGCAGTGGCGTCTGCTGTCCGGCGCGCAGCCCGGCGATGATCACCTCTAGGTAGCGCTGCCGGAGCCCGGCGCTGCGGGCGGCGTCGCCGAGCCGGAAGCCCGCGAGGAACTCCAGCATGAACTCGACGTCGAGCATGGTGACGTCATCGCGCATCAGCCCGGTACCGCGGACCCGTTCGAACATCTCGATCGCCAGCGACTGCATCTGCTCGGCCAGGGCCAGCTGTTCTTCGCTCGGCACGAACATCCCGGCGAGCCGGACGGTCAGGCCGTGCGTGTTCGCGGCCACGATCCGGCGCAGGAACTCGGTGTATGCCTCCCAGGGCCCGGCGTCGGAGGCCAGGGCCCGCTTGATCTCGGCGAGGTAGATCTCCTGCCCGTTGCGGCACAGGGTCCGCAGCAGGTCTTCCTTGCCCGCGTACCGGTGGTACAGGGCGCCGATGCCGACCCCGGCCCGCTCGGCCACGGCGGCGATCGGTGCGCCCGGATCGTCAAGGAACACCTCGCGCGCCGCCTGGAGGATGGCCTCGTCATTGTGCGCCGCCTGCGCCTGGCGTCCACGCAGCCGGGCCGGGCCTGCCGACATAGATACCCCTGGCTCTACTTGAACGGATCATTCAGTTCTGATAGTCTTTGAACAGAACGCTTCGTTCAGATTAGCGAGACTCGGAGGCCTTAGCAATGACCAGCCCGGCCACACCCGACATCCAGGAGTTCCGGATCGACATCCCGCAGTCGGACCTGGACGACCTCGCCGACCGCCTGGCCAGGACGCGCTGGCCGGCCAGCCTGCCCGGGGCTGACTGGGAGCGCGGCGTACCCGTTTCCTACCTGCGCGAGCTGGCCGAGTACTGGCGCAGCGGATTCGACTGGCGGGCCGCCGAGGCGCGGCTGAACGCCTATCCGCAGTACCTCACCGAGATCGACGGGCAGAAGATCCACTTCCTGCACGTGAAGTCGCCGGAGCCGCAGGCCACGCCGTTGCTGCTGCTGCACGGCTGGCCCGGCTCGATCGTGGAGTTCCTGCACGTGATCGGCCCGCTCAGCGATCCGCGCGGGCACGGTGACGCCTCCGCCCCGGCGTTCGACCTGGTCATCCCATCCCTGCCGGGGTTCGGCTTCTCCGGTCCCGTCGCCGGGCCCGGCTGGGGCAGCAAGCGGATGGCGCGCGCGCTCGCGGAGCTGATGAGCAGGCTCGGTTATGAGCGCTACGGCGCCCAGGGCGGGGACTTCGGTGCGTTCGTCGCACCCGACCTCGGCCGGGTCGACGCCGAGCACGTGATCGGCATCCACGTCAACGCGGCCACCATGGGCTTCATCCCGTTCGGCGACATCCCCGAGGAGGACCAGGCGACGTTCAGCCCGGTGGAGAAGGAACGGGTGCAGCGGATGCAGCATTTCCTGGGCGAGGGCAACGGCTACTTCCAGATCCAGTCCACCCGGCCGCAGACGCTGGCCTACGCGCTGACCGACTCGCCTGCCGGGCAGCTTGCCTGGATCGTGGAGAAGTTCAAGGAGTGGACCAACTCCGGCCACGCGCTGCCCGAGGACGCGGTCTCGCGGGATGAGATGCTCACCGACGTCAGCCTGTACTGGTTCACCGGAACCGCGGGCTCCTCGGCGAACAACGTCTACTACGAGTCCATGCATTCGGGTGACTGGCCCGTGCCCTCCGGCGTGCCGACCGGCGTGGCCGTTTTCGCCGAGGACATTGCCATCCGCCGCTACGCCGAGCGCGCCAACAACATCGTGCACTGGAGCGACTTCGAGGCCGGTGGCCATTTCGCCGCGCTGGAAACGCCCGAACTGCTCGTCCAGGACATCCGGGACTTCTTCGCCTCGTTGACAGCCTAGCCTCGGGCGGCGCGGTTCCCGGCGCGCCATCAAGCCGTGGCCAGGTCTCCAGGACCTGGCCACGGCGTTTAACGGCGCGGATTCGGTGCCAGGTGCGTTAGCGGACCGTGTACGGGCCCGTGGAGACCGCGTGGTATCCCTTGGCACCCACCGCACGGGCAAGGGGGCTGCGCGGATCCTCATCCGCCTTGAGCAGGTCGAGCACGCGGCGGAAGTCATAGACCGGCGCCCAGCCCAGGTCCGCGCGGGCGCGCTCGTTCACATAGACCCGGTCGATGTGGCCGAACATCCGCCAGCCCCGCCGCGCGTACTCCACCTCGGCGTCGGGGAACAGACGGCGCACCACCGCGGGCGCGCCGGCCCGCAGCGCGGCCAGGTCGGTGGGCGTGAACGGCGTTGTCGCGCTGACGATGTAGCGCCCGAAACCGATCTCGGGCGCGCGATCGAGCGCGAGCAGGTGGGCATCCACCACGTCGGCGATATCGGCACGCCGGTAAAGGAACTCGTTCGCCTTGATGTTGGCGTCAGCGTAGGCGTCGCGTACCGCATCGACATCGTCAGGCTCGGGAAAGAAGCGGGACGTCCGCAAGATCACGACGGGGAGGCCGTGGTCGGCGTGGATGAGCGCGCACAGATCCTCCGCCGCCGTCTTCGTCACGCCGTAGATGTTGCGTGGCACCGGCGTGACGTCCTCGGTGATCCACGCGGCGGGCGCGCCCGGCGCCGGGGTGAGCGCCCGGCCGAAGGTGCTCGTGGTGCTGGTGAACACGAAACTGCCCACACCAGCGGCGACGGCCTCCTGGAGCAGGGTCAGCGTCCCGGTGATGTTGGTGTCCACGAAATCCTGGCGGCCGTGCGAGCCCACGTGCGGCTTGTGCAGCGTCGCCGGGTGCAGCACCGCTCCTACCCCGGCGAGGCAGCCGCGGACCGTCGCGCGGTCGGTGATGGAGCCGACGGTCGTGGTGAACGGGGAGGCGAGCAGGTCAAGGCCCACGACGTCGCGCCCGGCGGCGCGCAGCACGCGCATAAGCGCTTCACCCAGGTGCCCGGCGCTGCCGGTCACGAGGACGCGGTCGCCGGGCATGCGCCTCACGATACTGTCCCCCCGCGAGGCGGCCAGGCGTGGTGGGATGGTCGGGTGCGCCCACACCTGACCATCCCTGGCAAGCTCGCTCCCGGCGACAAGGTCGCGGTGGTGTCGCCCTCGTTCGCCGCGCCGGGTCCGTTCCCCGAGGTACACGAACTCGCGATGACCCGGCTCCGGGAGGAGATCGGGCTGGAGCCCGTGGAGTACCCGACCACCCGGCAGCTCGGTGCCCCACCGCAGGCCCGGGCGGATGACCTGATGGCGGCGTTCGCCGACCCGGACGTCAAGGCCGTGCTCGCCACGATCGGCGGGGACGACCAGATCACCGTCCTGCCGTTCCTCGATCCCGAGGTCGTGACGGCGAACCCCAAGGCGTTCTTCGGCTACAGCGACAACACCAACCTGCTCAACTGGCTGTGGTACCACGGGGTCGCCGGGTACCACGGCGGGTCGACCATGGTCCACCTCGGCCGCCCCGGCGGGCTCCATCCGGTGTCCACGGCATCGCTGCGGGCGGCCCTTTTCGACGGTGGTGACCTGCGGTTGCATCAGGTGGACCGGTTCTGCGAGGTCGAGCTGAGCTGGGCAGATCCGGAGGGATTGCGCTATCCCGCGCCGACCTCGCCCGGCCCCGGGCTGGGTGTGGCACCGGGCCGACCGGGTGGTGACCGGGCCGACCTGGGGCGGCAACCTGGAGATCCTGGAGTGGACCCTCGCCGTCGGGCGCTGGATCCGGCCGGCCGAGGACTACGCAGGCTGCGTGCTGATCCTGGAAACCTCCGAGGAGATGCCCTCGTCGGAGGAGGTGTTCCGGATCCTGCGCAACATGGGCGAGCGCGGGCTGCTCGCCCAGTTCCCCGCCGTGGTGTTCGCCACCGCCAAGGCGACCACATCGACCACCCGGTCAGCCCGGATAAGCGGGAGCCGTACCGGATCGCGCAGCGCGATGCCGTGATCGCGGCGTTCGAGGCCTACAACCCCGAGGCGATGATCGTTTTCAACGTGGACTTCGGCCACACCGACCCGCAGTGGATACTGCCTTACGGCGGCACGATGACCGTCGACGGCCCGGCCGGCACGATCACCGCGTCATACTGACCGCCCCGGCGGCCGACGGAACCGGGTCCTGCGGCGTCCTCCCCTGGTAGGCCGGGAGGCGGCCCGGCGGCCGCTTCCGCTGCTGGCGAACCCTCGCGCCGGGCCGCCCGCCGCCGGGCGACCTACGATGTGTGGATGCGGTGGTATCGGCTGGTTCCAGTTCCTCGTCCCCAGATCGAGTGCCCGTGACGGCCCCGGGTGCGCCGGAGGGTGCCCAGGCCGACGCGGTGCGGCCGGTCATCCTGACGGTAGACGACGACCCAGGTGTGTCCCGTGCCGTGGCCAGGGACCTGCGGCGCAAGTACGGGGAGCGGCACCGGATCGTGCGCGCGGAGTCCGGGGATGCGGCTCTGGACGCGCTGCGGCAGATAAAGCTGCGCGGCGAGGAGGTGGCCGTGCTCCTGGCGGACTACCGGATGCCGGAGATGAACGGCATCGAGTTCCTCGAACAGGCCATGGACATCTATCCCGCGGCCCGGCGGGCGCTGCTGACGGCCTACGCCGACACCGGCGCCGCCATCGACGCGATCAACGTGGTGGACCTGGACTACTACCTGCTCAAGCCCTGGGACCCGCCCGAGGAGAAGCTCTACCCGGTGGTGGATTCGCTGCTTGAGTCGTGGCGGACGGCCGACCACCGGCCGGTGGCCGAGCTCAAGGTGGTCGGTCACCGCTGGTCGGCGCGTTCCTCGGAGGTCCGCGAGTTCCTGGCCCGTAACCAGGTGTCCTACCGCTGGTACCCCTCGGACGAAGCGGAGGGCAAGCGGCTCCTCGACGCGGCGGAGGCGGACGGGCTGACGCTGCCCGTGGTGATCACCCCGGACGGTGAGGCGCTGGTCGAGCCCTCCGACGCCGAGCTTGCGGACCGGGTGGGCCTGGCCACCACGCCGTCGGCGGAGTTCTACGACCTGGTGGTCATCGGCGGCGGGCCGGCCGGCCTGGGCGCGGCCGTCTACGGCGCCTCGGAGGGGCTGCGCACCGTCCTGGTGGAGCGGACCGCGACCGGCGGGCAGGCGGGCCAGAGCTCACGGATCGAGAACTACCTCGGGTTCCCCGACGGGGTGTCCGGCGCCCAGCTCACCGACCGGGCGCGGCGGCAGGCCACCAAGTTCGGCGCGGAACTGCTCACCACCCGTGAGGTGGTCGGCCTGGAGGTGCACGGCCCGGCGCGGACGGTCCGGTTCTCCGACGGGACCGCGATCGCACGCCCACGCGGTGATTCTCGCGACCGGGGTGGCCTACCGGCAGCTCGCCGCGCCCGGCTGCAACGACCTGACCGGGACCGGGGTCTTCTACGGGTCCGCGCTGACCGAAGCCGTCGGCTGCGCCGGCCACGACGTGTACATCGTCGGCGGGGCCAACTCGGCCGGCCAGGCGGCGGTGTACCTGTCCCGGGCCGCCAACTCGGTGACGATCCTGGTCCGCGGCCCGTCGCTGCGCAAGTCGATGTCGCACTACCTGATCGAGCAGATCGAGCAGATCCCCAAGATAAGGGTGCGCACCTGCACCGAGATCGCCGAGGCGAACGGTGACGGCCACCTGGAGCGGCTCACCCTACGGGACAGCAACACCGGCGGCACCGAGGTGGTCGACGCGCAGTGGCTGTTCGTGTTCATCGGCGCGGCCCCGCTGACCGGCTGGCTCGACGGCGTGGTGGACCGCGACGAGCGGGGTTTCGTGCTGGCCGGCCCCGACCTGGCGGCCGGGGGCGAGCGGCCACCCGGCTGGCCGCTGGACCGGGCGCCTTACCACCTGGAAACCAGCGTGCCCGGCATCTTCGTGGCTGGAGATGCCCGGGCGGAATCCGCCAAGCGGGTCGCCTCGGCGGTAGGGGAGGGCGCAATGGCCGTCATGCTGGTGCACCGTTACCTGGAGCGGGCGTGACCGCCGGGCCGGCCGCCGACGGCCCGCCCCTGGTCTGCAACCCGGCCGAACTGCGCACGCTGTTCCTGTTCGAGAAGCTCACCGACGACCAGCTTGCCTGGCTGTGCCGCGAAGGCCACGTCGAGTACGTCGAGCCGGGGATGCTGTACACCGAGGGTGAGCCCGCGGAGAAGCTGTACGTGCTGCTGGAGGGGACGCTGGTGATGTCCCGCCGGGTCGGCACGGACGATGTCGAAACCGGCCGGACGTCCAGCGTCGGCGTGTACGCGGGGGCGTTCATGGCGTACCTGGGCGACCGGGTGCCGCAGGTCTACAACAACTCGGTGCGGATCACCGAGCCGTCCCGGTTCTTCGTCCTCGGCGCGGACAGATTCGCCCTGCTCATGAACGACTGGTTCCCCATGGCGGTGCACCTGCTCGAAGGGCTGATCTTCGGCAACAAGAGCGCACAGGAAGCCATCGGCCAGCGGGAAAGGCTGCTCGCGCTGGGATCACTGTCGGCGGGGCTGACCCATGAGCTGAATAACCCGGCCTCTGCGGCGGTGAGCGCCACCGCTGCGCTACGAGGGCGCGTGGCTGGCATGCGCCGCAAGCTGGGCCTGATCGCGGGGTCACCGCATCCGCCGATGGCGCTCGCCGCGCTGGTGAGGCTGCAGGAAGAGGCGGCGGAGCGGGTCGCCAAGGCGCCATCTCTCAGCCCGCTGGAGGCGTCCGACGCCGAAGACGCGCTCACCGACTGGCTCGACGAGCACGGCGTCACCAATGGCTGGGATCTCGCGCCGGTCTTCGTCCAGGCAGGCCTGGACACGGCCTGGCTCGACCAGGTGGCGGCGACCATGGCCGAGGAGGCCCGGGAGGCCTGCGAGGTGGACGGCACCGGAAAGGCCGCACCGGGCGGTGCCACCGCGCCGGGCGACGGGCTGGACGGCGCGGTGCGCTGGCTGGGCTACACGGTCGAGACCGAGTTGCTGATGAACGAGATCTCCGACTCGGTCACCCGGATCTCGTCCCTGGTCGGTGCCGCGAAGCAGTACTCCCAGCTGGACCGGGCCCCGTACCAGGTGGTGGACGTCCACGAGTTGCTGGACAGCACGCTGACGATGCTGTCCACCAAGCTGGGGGACGGCATCACCGTGGTCAAGGACTACGGGCCGGGCCTGCCCCGGATCCCGGCCTACCCCAGCGAGCTCAACCAGGTCTGGACGAACCTGATCGACAACGCCTGCGCGGCCATGGGCGGCCAGGGCACGCTCACCGTCCGCACCGCGCTCGATGATGACCGGTTGCTCGTGGAGTTCGCCGACACCGGCCCCGGCATCCCGGACGACATCAAGGACCGGATCTTCGAGCCGTTCTTCACCACCAAGCCGGTAGGCCAGGGCACCGGGCTCGGGCTCGATATCTCGTGGCGGATCGTGGTGAACCGGCACCACGGCGATCTGCGGGCCGAGTCGGTGCCCGGGGACACCCGCCTGCAGGTGCGCCTGCCGCTCACGCCCCCCCAGGACGGGTCCTGACCGGAGGAGGTGCGGTCAGCGGGCCGTTCCCCCGGCGGGCTGGCCGGTCAGGCGGCCGCTGCCCTGGAGCAGGACGTCGGCGACCAGCGCCGGGTCGTCGGTCATCGGCACGTGCCCGCAGCCGGGCAGTGGCCGGATCCGGGCCTGCGGCAACAGCGCCTTGGCGACAAGCACCTGGGGCGGTCTGAGCAGCCGGTCCTTGGTCCCCCAGGCGATCGTGACCGGGATGCCGTCGGGGATGTGGCCGGTGAACGGCGCCAGTTCCGCCAGGATCACCTCGAGCGCGTCGTGGGCGGCCAGGAACGCGGTCATGTCGCCCGCCGCCTGTTCGGCGCTCATCCGGGACGGCCGGTTCACGACGGCGCCATAGATCAGGGCCCGGCCCGCGGTGTGCCGCGACAGTGCCGGGCCGAAGCGCTGCAGCCCGCCGCCCGCGGCCTCCATCACCTTGAAGGTCGCCCGGGCCATCTTGGCCTCACGCTCGCTGCGCCAGAACCCGGCCGGTGACAGCCCGGTCGCCGATGCCGCCCAGCCGGCCACCGCCGACTCCAGCGCGAGCCTGCCGCCCAGCGAGTTCCCGGCCATGTGCGGGTGCGCCACGCCGAGGTCGTCGAGCAGCGCGCGCACCGGGCCGAGCAGCGCGTCCAGAATCGGCAGATCGCGCTCCAGCGGAGGCGACTCGCCGTGCCCCGGCAGGTCGAGGAGGATCACGTCCCGGTGCGGCGTCAGCCGGTCAAGCACGGCCCCCCAGGCCTGGCGGCGGTGCCCCACCCCGTGCAGCAGGACCAGCGGCGGTCCCGACCCCATGCGCTCGTAGGCCAGTCCCATGGCAGCTCCCTACTCGTGGGTAGCCATGGATGCTACTCCAGCCCGTCCCGGCGCGAAATGGTCAGACCAGAAGGATGGCTAACCTCCCGCGCCGGTGGCGGTGACCGCCGCCGCCGCGGCGCCCGCCCGGCTGACCGAGCCGGCCCCGGCCAGCCGCGCCGCCAGCACCACCGGGATGATCGTCAGCAGGATGACGATCGACACCACGGCGTTCACCTCAGGCAGTTGCTGGCCGAGCCGGATCGCGCCGAAGATCCACAGGGGCAGCGTGTTCTGCGCGCCCGCGGTGAACACCGTCACGATGACCTCGTCGAACGACAGGCCGAACGCGAGCAGCGCGCCGGACACCAGGGCGGTCGCCGTCATCGGCAGCGTCACGAAGCGCAGCGTCTGCCAGCCGCGCCCGCCGAGGTCCATCGACGCCTCGGCGAGCGACCCCGGCGTGCGGCGGAGCCGGGCGATCAGGTTGTTGAAGACGATCACGATGCAGAACGTGGTGTGCCCGATGATGATCGTCAGCGTGCCGAGCTGGATCCCGGTGAAGGAGAAGAACGAGTTCAGCGCGACCCCGGTGATGATGCCGGGCAGGGCCAGCGGCAGCACGAGCAGCAATGAGATCGCGTCGCGGCCGAAGAACGTGAACTTGTACAGCGCGTAGGCCACCGCGGAGCCGAGCAGCAGGGCCAGGACGGTGGCGACCAGCCCGACCCGCACCGACAGCAGGAACGCGCTGCGCACCTGCTGGTCATGCCACGCAACGGCGAACCAGTGCAGCGAGAAATGCGAGATCGGCCAGCTTTCGATGTTCGAGGAGTTGAACGAGTACAGCACGATCAGCACGATCGGCACGAACAGGAACGCCAGGACCAGCCCCACCCAGATCCGCAGTGCGACGCGCAGGCCCTTGGATTCCATGGCGCTCAGATCTCCTCGAACGCGCCGAGCGCCCGGGCGGCGAGCAGGTAGATGGCCATGATGGCGATGGGGAACAGGGCCATCGCCGCGGCGAACGGCACGTTGTTCGCGATGCCGATGTTCGAGTAGATGATGTTGCCGATGAAGTTGGCGCTGGTGCCGCCGACCAGCAGCGGCGTGATGTAGTCGCCGAGGGTCAGCGAGAACGTGAAGATCGACCCGGCGACGATGCCCGGGAGCGCGAGCGGGAGCAGCACCATGCGCGTGGTCCGCCAGGTGCGGCCGCCCAGGTCCTGGGACGCCTCGATCTGTGAGGCCGGGATGCGCTCCAGCGCCGCGTACACCGGGATGATCATGAACGGCAGCCAGAGATAGCTTCTCCGGCCGCACGGTGATCGTGTGGCCATCCCGCTCGATCAGGTTGGAGACGCCGATGAAGCCGGCCACGAACGGAGTCCGGGGCTGCTCATAGACCTCGACGGGCCCGCCGATCTGCTCGATGCTGCCGCCGTTGAGCACCGCGATACGGTCGCTCATCGTCAGCGCTTCTTCTTGGTCGTGTGTGACATAGATAAAGGTGATGCCCACCTCACGCTGGACCCGGAGCAGTTCCAGCTGCATCTCCTGGCGAAGCTTGAGGTCGAGCGCACCTAGGGGCTCGTCAAGCAGCAGCACCTCGGGCTCGTTGACGATCGCGCGGGCCAGCGCGACGCGCTGGCGCTGGCCGCCCGACAACTGGGCGGGCTTGCGGGCACCGAGCCCGGGCAGCCGGACCATTTCCAGTGCGCGGTCCACCTGCTCGCGCCGGTCCGCCTTGGCTACCCGCCGCACCCGCAGGCCATACTCGATGTTCTGCGCCACCGTCATGTGCGGGAACAGCGCATAGTCCTGGAACACGGTGTTGACGTTCCGGGAGTAGGGCGGCACCCGGGTGACGTCGGTGCCGCCGAGTTCGATCCGGCCGGCGTCCGGGCGTTCGAACCCGGCGATCAGCCGCAGCAGTGTTGTCTTGCCCGACCCGGACGGGCCGAGCAGCGTGAAGAACTCGCCCGCCCCGATAACAAGGTCTACCCCGGCGAGCGCGACCACATCCCCGTAGCGCTTCCGCAGGCCGGAGACGTGAACGGCTGCCGCTGCGGCAGCCGGGTCACCTGCGGCAGCGGGCGGCGCTGGTCCCGGATCGGTGATCATTCGGCTCGTTGTACCACGGTTCAGCAGCCCCCCGCAATGGAGCCGCGACGTGGCCGCGGGCCGGCCTGCAGGGCACAGGGTAAGGCGGCCGCGTACCCGCTCACCAGCCCTCGGCGCCGTTCTTCGCCGGACCGGGGCTCCGCCGCGGTCGCGTTACGGCCGGCCTGCGGGGTGGCGCCTGCCACGCGCGACCGTGGATGGCCGGATCGGGTAGATCAGCAGATTGTGGTATCCGAGCCGGTACACGTGGGCCAGGAATAGATGGAGTTCGTTTTGTGCGTCACTTTCCAGCCGCTCGGCCAAGCCCTGCGGATCACCGGCGAACTTGACGTAATCCCGCGTCGACCAGTGCCATTGCAGCGTGGCATACAGCCGGGCCGGGGTCGTATCCAGGTTTATCAGCTGGATGACACCGACCTTGTGGTCAATGGATTCCTTCCAGCGATCGATCGGCTCCCGGTCCTGGCCATCCCTTAATCTGCCGGCCACCTGGTTGTGGTAATACTGCGCCGCGTCGGCGACTCGTTGTGGCGACCTCGAGGCGGCGTCACGCCTCATGTCACACCACTCCTGCATGTCGTCGCCCATGCTGTCGTAGAGCTGGCGGAGCGGAAAGGTCACGCAGCTGACCACCGACCGCAGCATGGTGGAGGCCCGCCCCAGCGATCGCTGCGTGGACGCCTGGCCTATCCACAAGCCGCTCGGTATCACCAGGCCGAGAACCGCGGCGCGGGCATGGTCGCTGACCGCGACCGCGGCTAGGCTCACGCCGGTCGAGACGATAGCGGTGAGCACAATAACGCTCATCGCCCACCACTTCGCCCGGCGCCCGAACGGATTCCCGGACTTCCGGCAGCTCAGCCGCAGGAATACGTATGCCGATACTGCGGATAGAGCGAATGTCCCCGCGACCGCAACCCACCCCGGCATGACCCCGACACCCCCTTGCTTAGCGCTCCCCGCTATTACGGCGGCGAGCGCTCCCCAGGCCCAATGGTTGCAGGTCATTCCGGATCTATCCAGGCGTAATCGGCCCTCCCGGCGTATCCGGCACGCTTCCCGGCCTCCTGCCCGGGCCCGAACCGCACGGCAGGGACGGATGGGACGGGCCCATGGCTGTCCGTGACGGGATCCGGCTGCGGCGACGGCGCTGCGGCCCCTAGCCCCCAGGGCCGGCGGCCGCGCTGTTGCCGCAGGTCAGCGCGTATGAAACCGGATGCTTCCGACGCGGGGATGAGGACGGCGCGGGCCGCGCTTCAGCCTGGGACGTTGCGGCATGTAACGTCGGGGTAACTTTTGCGTAGCGATCAGGGGTCCACTGGTAAGCAGATGGTGCCCTGCGCGACACTTCCTTTAGGCATACCTATATATTTAGCTACAGCTAAAGACCTACCGCAACTCAACTGGGAGCCAGAGATGGGCCTTCGACTTGGCGCTACGTCCGGGCAGGGGGCCACCGAGGCCCGTGTGGAAGCGGAACTCTCCCAGCTAATCACGCAGCTCACGAACGAAATCAACTGGTACATGCACGCGCGCGGCCTCACCCGCGCCGACCTCGCCAGCCGGATGGGTGTCTCTGCGGGACGAGTCAGCCAGGTCCTCTCCGGGGGAGAGAACCTCACCCTGCGAACGCTCGCCGGCCTTGCCACAGCGCTGGACGCGCGGTTCAGTCTCGAACTCAAGCCGGCCGAGCCCACGAACACGAGTTCTGGGGAGCTCACCGGAATGCCCGCCGCGGCCGCGATATCCGACCCGGCGCCGCGGGCGGCCGCTCCCGGGTATAGCGGTGCCATCGGGATGTCGCGGGGAGTCTCCCGGCGCCGGTAACGCCACCTGCCGGCGCGGTATTGCCGATTGTTCTTCGTGCGCCTGAGCACAACGGTGCCGCGGTGACCGTTCTGTACCCCCATGACCTTCCCGCTCGTGCCCCTGCTGTCGGTACCTGGGGTTAGGCTGCAGCGACGTACCCCGGCCGCTGGAGCGAATTACCCATGCTGGTGCTGCACGGGTTCTGGACCGCCCGCGATGGGCTGTGCCTGTGGGCCGAGGACTCTGAGCTTCCGGTCACCAGCACCAGCCACGCCCTCCGGTCGGCCCGGCCGCACCCGTTCGCCGCGCCCGCGAGTGCTCTCACCGCGCTGCACGCGGGCAAGCCGGCCGAGGCGGACCTGCTGCTGCCGTCGCTGCGGATGGCGCCGCTTGACTCACCGGAGCTGATCAGGACCACGCCGCGCCCGGCGGCCCGTTCGGAGCCGGCGCTGCTGCCCTGGACGGTCCCGATCGTCATGCTCTACGCAGCCCCGGCGCTGGCCGCCATCCCGGAGCGGGCACCCGGCGTCCGCTATGGCGCCTCCATGGATTACCTGGCGGGCCTGGCTGCCTTCGGATGCGAACTGGTCGCCCGTGGCCGGGTGCTCCCCACGCTGGATCATGACGGCGCCGGTGCGGTGGCCCGGTGGCGGCCGGTCATCCAGGGGCCGGATGTCGCGGCCATGCATGCCCTGGTGGCCGCGATGCCGCCGGTCTGCCGGGCGGTGCCGGGGCACGCCGATCCGCACGAGGTGATGGCGGCGGCGCTGGCGTCGCTCGTGGACGCGGCGGCCCGGGAGGCGTTGCGGGCCGGGGTCACGCTGGTGCCGCCCCGCCGGGGCCGCCTGCCTGCCCGGCTGCCCGCGGCCGAGGCGTGGCTGACGGCGCTCACCGGGTCGGACGGCCGGTTCGATGCCGACCCGGGGGAGTTGTCCGCGCTCGCCCGCGCGCTGGCGCCGTGGGAGGACATCGGCACAGGCAAGACCGGCCCGGCGCGGGCCACGTTCCGGCTGGCCGAGGTAACCCCGGAGCCGGACGATGTGCTTTTCGGCGCGGCTGACGGGGACGACGACAGCGCGCCGGGCCAGGACGAGGAGCCCGGGCCGGGCTGGCGGCTGGAGTTCCTCCTCCAGTCCATTGCCGACCCGAGCCTGCTGATCCCCGCCGAGCAGACCTGGGCCGACGACGGCACCCTGAGCCGCTGGCTGCCCCGCCCGCAAGAGTTGCTGCTCGGCGAGCTGGGCCGGGCCAGCCGGATCTACCCTGAACTGTCGGACGGCCTGCGCCAGGCCCGGCCGTGTGCCCTGGATCTGGACGCCGACGGCGCCTACCGCTTCCTGGCCACGGTCGCCCCGGCACTGGACGAGGCCGGCTTCGGGGTGCTGTTGCCGTCCTGGTGGGACCGCCGGGCCAGGCTCGGGCTCACCATGTCCACGCACACCCCGACCGACGGCGTGGTTGCCAAGCCGGGCAAGTTCGGCAAGGACCAGCTCATGGACTTCCGCTGGCGGCTCGCGGTCGGTGATGACACGCTCAGCGAGGCGGAGATCACCGCGCTCGCCCAGACCAAGGCGCCCCTGGTCCGGCTGCGCGGCCAGTGGGTGGCGGTGGACCCCGGCCAGCTCAAGCGGGGCCTGGAGTTCCTCGCACGGAACAAGGCCGGGCGCATGTCCGCGGGGGAGATCCTTCGCCTGGCCGCCGCCCATCCCGAGGACTCGGCCACCCCGTTGCCGGTCACCGGGATCCAGGCCGACGGCTGGGTCGGCGATCTGCTGGGGGGCTCCGTATCGGACAATGTGCGTTTCATCCCCGTGCCGGCGAATTTCCAGGCCAAGCTGCGGCCCTACCAGGAGCGGGGGCTTTCCTGGCTGGCCTTCCTTTCTTCGCTCGGCCTGGGCGCATGCCTGGCCGACGATATGGGGCTGGGCAAGACAGTCCAGCTGCTGGCGCTGGAGGCGGTGCACCGCGCCGAGCGCCCGGACGACCCGCCGACGCTGCTGCTGTGCCCGATGTCGCTGGTCGGCAACTGGCAGCGGGAGGCGGAGAGGTTCGCGCCCGCGCTGCGCGTGTACGCGCACCACGGGCGGGAGCGGCTGCGCGAAGGGGAACTTGCCGACCGGCTGGCGCAGGCCGACCTCATGGTCACCACGTACGCCACGGCGACCAGGGACATCGAGGAACTGGCCGGCTACGAGTGGCGGCGGGTCGTTCTTGACGAGGCCCAGGCGGTGAAGAACAGCCTGTCCCAGGCGGCCAGGGCGGTGCGGCGGCTGCGCGGCGGGCAGCGGGTCGCGCTGACCGGGACCCCGGTGGAGAACCGGCTGGCCGAGTTGTGGTCGCTGATGGACTTCCTCAATCCCGGCCTGCTCGGGCCCGCCGACAAGTTCCGCACCCGCTACGCCATCCCGGTCGAGCGGCACGGCCAGGCCGAGCCCGCCGAGCGGCTGCGCGCCATCACCCGCCCTTACCTGCTGCGCAGGCTGAAGACCGACCCGGACATCATCAGCGACCTGCCGGAGAAGATCGAGATCAAGCAGTACTGCCGGCTGACCACCGAGCAGGCCTCGCTGTACCAGTCGGTGGTCGACGACATGATGGAGAAGATCGAGAATTCGCAGGGGATCGAGCGCCGGGGCAACGTGCTCGCCGCGATGGCCAAGCTCAAGCAGGTGTGCAACCACCCTGCGCTGCTGCTGCACGACCGGTCCGCCGTGGGCGCCCGGTCCGGCAAGGTGATCCGGCTGGAGGAGATCTGCGAGGAGATCCTCGCCGAGGGGGACAAGGCCCTGCTGTTCACCCAGTTCACCGAGTTCGCCGCGATGCTGCTGCCGCACCTGGCCGCGCGTTTCGGCACCGACATCTCCTATCTGCACGGGGGAACCTCGAAGAAGCGCCGGGACGAACTGGTGACCAGATTCCAGTCCGGCGACGGCCCGCCGTTGTTCCTGCTGTCACTGCGCGCCGGGGGCACCGGGCTGAACCTCACCGCCGCCAACCATGTGATCCATCTCGACCGGTGGTGGAATCCGGCGGTGGAGAACCAGGCCACCGACCGTGCCTTCCGCATCGGCCAGAAGCGCAACGTGCAGGTGCGCAAGTTCATCTGCACCGGGACCCTGGAAGAGAAGATCGACGAGATGATCGAGGAGAAGAAGGCCCTCGCCAACCTCGTGATCAGCGACGGGGAGGGCTGGCTGACCGAGCTGTCCACCGGTGAGCTGCGCTCGATGTTCGAGCTGTCCGCGGAGGCCGTCGGTGACTGAGGACCAGGGCGGACGGCGGCCGCGGCGCTGGTTTCCCGCGGAGCCGACGCGGCCGCTGGCCGTGGCGGGCGGGCTCAAGGCGCGCAGCACACGCGGCGCTATCGGGCAGACCTGGTGGTCCGGGCGGTTCATCGCGGTCCTGGAGGCCATCATCGTCGGCGGCCGGCTGGAACGCGGCCGCAACTACGCCCGCCGCGGCCAGGTTCTTTCCATGGATGTGACGGCGGGGATGGTCAGCGCGCTGGTGCAGGGCAGCCGGGTGCAGCCGTACCGCGTCCGCATCGGGCTCGACGCGTTCGGCGTGCCGGAGTGGGACGCGGCCGAGCGCGCGCTGGCCGCCAGCGCCTGGTATTCGGCAAAGCTGCTGGCGGGCGAGATGCCGGAGGACATCGAGGACCTCTTCGCCGAACTGGGTCTCGCGCTGTTCCCGGCCTCGGCGGCCGAACTGTCGATGTACTGCTCCTGCCCGGACTGGGAAGTCCCGTGCAAGCACATCGCCGCCGTGTTCTATCTGCTCGCCGAGGCCTTCGACGACGACCCGTTCAGCATCCTGGCCTGGCGCGGGCGCACCCGGGAGGATCTGCTGGCCGGCCTGCACGCCGCGCGCGGCGGGGTCACCGTGGACCCGGGCGAGCCGGGCGGGGTGCCGCTGGCCGACTGCCTCGGCTCGTTCTTCACGATGCCCGCCCAGCTGCCGGTGACTCCGCCCGCCACGTCGAGCGCCTCGGTCCTGGACCAGGTGCCGCCGCTGAGCCTGGCGCTGCGCGGCCACCCGATCGCCGGCCTGCTCCGCCCGGCCTACGACTCCTTCGCCGCGGCCGAGGCCCAGCCAGATCCATAGCCCCGCCGGAGGGCGGCCGGGTCCCGCTGGGTGGGCTCGGCGCTACGTGTCTGGCTGGCCGCCGCCCGGGCGGCCGCCGGGACCGCGGCGTGCGGCCGGGTGCCGGGGAGCCACACGGACACGTGGGCGGGCTGGAACGCCTCATGGACGGCGCCGGCAAGATCGCCGCGGACCGTGTCCAGGTCGATCGTGCGCCGCAACCGCGCGGTGAACGCGGTCACGATTGCCTCGGCGTCGTAGCGCGCCCGGTTGAACGCGGTGCCGTGATGACGCCGGTTCCGCGTGGCCCGTGAAAGTTCAGCCGAGAAAACTACTTACCAAGAGAATACTCTTGGAGTATTCTCTTAGTTATGAGTGTTCCGCTGACCCTGCTTGGCCTGCTTGAGCGTGGGCCAAGCCATGGATATGACCTGAAACGGGACTACGACGCGTACTTCGGCCGGGGCAGGCCGCTGCGCTACAGCCAGGTGTACGCCACCCTGTCCCGGCTGGCCAGGGACGGGAAGGCGAGCCCCGGGCCGGTCGAGCAGGGGGCCGGGCCGGAACGGCGCCGGTACGTGATCACCGAGGCGGGGATCGCGGAGGTGGAGCGGTGGCTGGCCGAGCCGGCCCCGCCGGAACCGGACCTGCAGAGCGAGCTGTTCGCCAAGGTGGTGCTCGCCCTGATGCTCGGCCGGTCGGCCGACAAGTACCTCGACGCCCAGCGGGCGGCGCACCTGCAGCGGATGCGCGAGCTCACCGAACTCAAGCGTGACTCCGATCAGCTCGGCGTGCTCCTCGCCGACCACGCGCTCTACCGACTGGAGGCTGACCTGCGATGGATCGACCACACCGCGGCCCGGCTGGACCTGCTCGCACGGGCGGTGGACCGGTGACCGCGAACCTCCCCGCCGCGGCGGGCTCCGGGGGCGAGGCCATTGTCGAGGCGCGGGACCTGGTGAAGTCGTTCGGCGAAACACCGGCGCTGCGTGGCGCCTCGCTCACTGTCCGGCAGGGCGAGATCGTCGCGGTCATGGGGCCGAGCGGGTCGGGCAAGTCCACGCTGCTGCACTGCCTGGCGGGCATCCTGACCCCTGAGGAGGGGCAGGTCTGGTACGGCGGGCAGCGGCTGGACACCTTGAGCGACTCCCGGCGCAGCGCGCTGCGCCGGGACCGGTTCGGGTTCGTGTTCCAGTCCGGCCAGCTGGTCCCCGAGCTGACCGCGGAGGAGAACGTCGCGCTGCCCCTGCTGCTGTCGGGCACCCGCCGCGGCCCGGCGACGACGGCGGCCAGAAGCTGGTTCGGCACGCTCGGCCTGGACGGGCTTGAGCACCGCAGGTCCGGGGAGCTGTCCGGCGGGCAGGCGCAGCGCGTCGCGCTGGCCCGCGGGCTGGTCGCCGAGCCGGAGGTGCTGTTCGCCGACGAGCCGACCGGGTCGCTGGACTCGGTGTCCGGAGAGCTGGTGATGGACCTGCTCACCGCGGCGGCCCGCGAGCGCGGCACCACCGTCGTCCTGGTCACCCACGACGCCCGGGTCGCCGCCTACGCCGACCGCGAGGTCGTCGTCAGGGACGGCAAGGTCGGCACGCTCACCGGTGCCAGGCCATGATCGGGCTCGGGCTGCGGCTGGTGGTCAGCGGCGGCCGCGAGGCGATCACCCGGCTGGTCGTCCTGGCCGTCGCGGTCGGCCTGGGCGTCGGCCTGCTGCTCACCGCCCTGGCCGCGACCAACGCGGTGACCACCTGGAACAGCCGCCACGCCTGGTTCTGGACCGGCACCGCGTGGGTGCCCCCGGGGCCGGCCACGGGCGTCGCCCCGCTGTGGTGGCACCCCGGCAACGACATCTTCGACGGCCAGACGATCAGCCGTTTCGACGTGGCCGCCACCGGCGCCTCGTCCCCGGTGCCGCCGGGTATCACCCATGACCCCGCGCCTGGCCAGTACTACGCCTCCCCCGCGCTCGCCGCGCTGCTGCGCAGCACCCCGGCGACCCAGCTCGCCGGCCGTTACCCTGGCCGCCTCGCCGGCACGATCGGCGCCGCCGCACTGCCATCGCCGGACTCGCTGGTCATCATCATCGGGCGCACCCCGGCGCAGCTGGCGCACACCCCGGGCAGCGTGCAGGTGACGGCCATCTCCCCGACGGTGGTGGGCCTGCCCGTCCCCCCGACCAGCCCCAAGGGCCTGATCTATATTCCGGCCGACTCTGGAGGCGCGAAGAACTCCATCGACCTCATCCTGACCGTCGTGGCGCTGGCCATCCTGGTCCCGGTGCTGATCTTCATCGGTACCGCGACCCGGCTGTCGGCCGCCCGCCGCGAGGAACGGTTCGCGGCGATGCGCCTGGTCGGCGCGACCCGCCGGCAGGTCTCCCTGCTCGCCGCGACCGAGTCGACGGTAGCCGCTGTCCTCGGGGTGGCCGTCGGCTTCGGGATCTTCTTCCTGCTGCGCATCCCAGTCGCGGGCATCCCCCTCATCGGCCAGCCGTTCTTTCCCGCCGAGCTGACGCTCCGCCCGGCAGACGTCCTCGTGGTTGCGATCGGCGTGCCGGTGGCCGCCGCCGTCGCGGCCCGGCGGGCGCTGCGCCGGGTGCATATCTCCCCGCTCGGGGTCGCCCGCCGGGTGACGCCGATGCCGCCGCGCGCCTGGCGGGTGGTACCGCTGCTGGCCGGCCTGGCCGAGCTCGGCTTCTGGACCGTCCACGGCCACCCGGCCTCCATCTCCGGGCAGATCCAGGCGTGGGCGTCCAGCTTCCTGCTCATCATCGTCGGCCTGTTCATCGCGGGCCCGTGGCTCACCATGGCCGCGGCAAGGGGCATGGCCCGGTGGACCAGCCGCCCCGGCACGCTGATCGCCGCCCGCCGCCTCGCCGACGACCCGAGGGCCGCCTTCCGCGCCGTCAGCGGCCTGGTGCTCGCCCTGTTCATCACCACCGTGGCCGTGGTGGCTATCACCACGCAGGACGCCAAGAACCTCACCCGGTTCGCCAGCGCCGCCGAGGCGAACGTGCTGACCGACCAGCTGTCGGCATCGGGCCAGGGACCCGGTGTCGGCCCGGGTGCGCCGGGCAGGGGCGCGGGCCCGGGGCCGGCCGCACCGATCGCGCCGCTGATGGCACGGCTGAACGGAATACACGGCGTGCAGGGGGTGCTCGTGGTCCGCGCGGTTCCGCGGCTGACCATCCCGGGGACATTTCACGAGCACGGCTTCAACCTCTTCGGCGGCGGCCGGGTTCCGGCCGGCGTTGTCTCGTGCGCGCAGCTCGCGACCGTTCCCGCCCTTGGCCGCTGCCCGGCGGGCGCGGCGGCGGCGGCGTTCCCTTCGGACGGGTTCAACGGCCCCCTATTCGGTGCGGACGCCACCGCGATCACCTGGCCGGCCGCGACCGTCCCGGCCACGCGGCTGGACGCCTTGGGTGTGGATGCCATCGACGTGGGAACGGACGGCGGCGCGGCGGTCGAGCAGGCCAGGACGGTGCTCGAGAACGCACGCGCCTACCGCACCGCCGTCAACGCGCCGTCCACCATCGGCGATCTCATAGCGCGGGACAATGCCAAGAACAACGACTACCAGCAGCTCGCGAACGTCGTGATCCTGGTCAGCCTGCCCATCGCCGGCTGCACACTCGCCGCGGGCATCGCCGGCGGGCTCGCCGACCGTAAGCGGCCGTTCAGCCTGCTGCGGCTCACCGGCGCCCGGCTCGGCACGCTGCGCCGCGTCGTCGCGCTGGAAGGCGCCGTCCCGCTGCTCGCCGTCGCCGCCGTCGCGATCGGCACCGGGTTCGCCGGCGCTGCCATGTTCGCCTCCGAGGCACAGCAGCACCCGATGGTGGCGCCCGGCGCTCCCTACTATCTCCTCACCGCGGGCGGGATCGTCGTGTCGCTCGGCATCATCGCGGCCACCTTCCCGTTGCTGGCACGCATCACCGGGCCGGAAGTCGCCAGAAACGAATGACCCCGGCGTGATAGTGCCGGGGGCGCGGGTTACTGCTCGCGGAAGCCGCCAAGGAAGCGGCGGAACAGGCCGCCCTCCCGGGGCAGGGCAGGCTCTGGTGGCGGTGCCGCCGTGCGCTCTGTGGCTACCGGCGTGTCGTAGTCGGTCCGTGCGATCGCGTCCACGGTCTGCGCCTCGTCGAAGTCCTCGGAGCCTTCGATCTTAGGGACGAATCCGACCAGGTCCCCGTCCTGCATGACCTGCGCCTCAAGCCCGATGGTGCCGTCGGTGTCCCACTCGGCCTGACGGCCGTCGTGCAGGTTCACCCGCACCCCGAACTGATCCACCCCGGCGTGCAACATGTGGGCATCGATGCCGCGGTCGCGTAGCGCGTCGACCACCCGGCGGGCCCTGTTCTCTTCCACCGCCCCAAATTAGCTGGTCCGCGAGACTGCAAGATACTCTTCGGCCCTATGGTGCAGCGCTTGGACCCGCTGGCGGGTGACCCGTCGGCGGGGGATCCACCGGCGGGGGATCCGCTGGCAGACGATCCGCTGGCGAGCGTGCCGCCCGCGTTCGCCGACGAGGTGGCCCGGCAGATCCTCCACGAAGGCTTCGGCGTGACGGGCTCCCTCGCCGCGCTGGCCGGCGAGCGGGACCAGAACTTCCGGGTGGACACCCCCGACGGGCAGCGGTTTCTTTTCAAGATCTCCAACCCGGCGGACACCCGCCCGGTCCTGGACATGCAGACGGCCGCCCTGCGCCACATCGAGCAGGTCGATCCGGGCCTGCCGGTGATGCGCACGATCCCCTGCACCAGCGGGGACCCGTGGACGGAGGTGCCCGGGCCGGACGGCCGGACCTACCCGGTGCGGCTCTTCACGTTCCTGCCCGGGCGGACCATGGCAGCGACGGCGCTCAGCGCCGGGGCGCTGCGCTCCATCGGGCAGACCACGGCCCGCCTGGGCCGGGCGCTGCGGGGCTTCTTCCACCCAGCGGCGGACTACGAGATCCTCTGGGACATCACCCGCCTGGCAACGCTGCGGCCAATGCTCGGCCACATCCCCGACGCCGCACGCCGGGCGCAGGTGGCACGGGTCATAGACCGGTTCGAGGCCAAGGTGGCCCCGGTGCTGCCCGGCCTGCGGGCCCAGGTGATCCACGCCGACCTGAGCCTGAACAACCTGCTGCTCGGGGAGGATCTCCAGGTCAGCGGCATCGTCGACTTCGGGGACATGACCCATGCCCCGCTGGTGTGCGATCTGGCGGTCGCCATCGCGGATGTGCTGCACGGGCGGGACGACGCGATCGACGCGGCCGACGACATGATCGCCGGCTATGTCGCCGTGACGCCGCTCGACGACGAGGAAGCCGGCCTGCTCGCCGACCTGGTGGCAGCCAGGCTCGCCACCGACATCACGCTCACCACGTGGCGGGTCGGGGTCTACCCGGACAATGCCGCCTACGCCGCGGACAGCCAGGCCGGTGCGCCCGCCTTCCTGGACAGCATCGAGGCCGCGGGGCTGGACACGGTCGCCGGGCGGTTCCGTGAGGCTTGCCGTGGGCTGCCGTACCGCAGGTCCGCGACCGCCACGCTGGCAGAACGCCGGCGCCGGGCGCTGCCGCGGTCACCGCTGTTCTACGACCACCCGGTACACCTGGTCCGCGGCGAGGGTGCCTGGCTGTTCGACTCCGGCGGGCGAAGGTATCTCGACTGCTACAACAACGTGCCCGTGGTCGGCCACGGGCACCCCCGGGTGGTGCGCGCGGTGGCCGAGCAGCAGCGGTTGCTCGCCACGCACAGCCGCTACCTGCACGAGGCGATCGTCGAACTCGCCGAACGGCTCCAGGCCACCCTGCCGCCCGCGCTGGACGCGGTGATCGTGGTGAACTCCGGCAGCGAGGCCAACGACCTCGCCTGGCGGATCGCCCGCGCCGCCACCGGGCATGCCGGAGCCGTGGTGACCGAGTTCGCCTACCACGGGCTGACCGAGGCCACGCACGCGCTGTCGCCCGAGGAATGGGCCACCGGGGAACGACCGGGCCACGTCGGCACCGTGCCCGCGCCCGACGGCTATCGCGGCGCCTACCGGCGGGACCAGGCAGGCTGGGCGGAGCGCTACGCCGCCCACCTGGACGAGGCCGTCGCCGGGCTGGGCGGGCGCGGCCTCGCGGCGATGTTCGTGGACCCGGCCTTCACCGCGGACGGGATACTGGCCCCGCCGCCCTCCTACCTGCACGAGGCGGCCCGGCGGGTGCGGGCCCTTGGCGGCCTGCTCATCGCCGACGAGGTCCAGGCCGGCCACGGCCGGTGCGGCAAGCATCTGTGGAGCTTCCAGCCGTCCGGGATCGAGCCGGACATGGTGGTGATGGGCAAGCCCATGGGCAACGGCTTCCCGGTCGCCGCGCTCGTGGTCAAGTCGGACGTGCTCGGGGCGGTGCCGGAGGAGACGGAACTGTTCAGCACGTTCGGCGGTAACCCGGTCGCCTGCGCCGCCGCGCTCGCGGTCCTCGCCGTCATCGAGGACGAGGGCCTGGTCGGGAACGCGGCCGCGGTGGGCGGCTATCTGCTGGACGGCCTTCGGGCGCTGCGGCGGCAGTACCCGGTCATCGGCGACGTCCGGGGCGAGGGCCTGCTGCTCGGCGTGGAACTGGTCGAGGACCAGGAGACACGGGCTCCCGCGGCCGGGCGGGCGGACCAGGTCACCGAGGCCATGCGCGACCGGGGGATCCTCCTCGGCACCACCGGCCCGGCCGGGAACGTGCTCAAGATCCGCCCGCCCCTGGCCTTCCAGCGCGATCACGCCGACCTGCTGCTGGAAACCCTCGGCGATATCCTCGGGGAGCGGTGAGCACCGGGCCGAGCTCGCCACGGGCGCAGACGGTCCCGGGAACTGACGTAGGCCATCCGTACGATCGTGACGTGAGGCCGCGTTACGACGTGTCCGGGGTACCGCCGCAGGGCGGCTACCTGGCCAAGCAGTGCCCGGTGCGGGCGCAGTGGGACCTGATCCGGCCGTGCGACCCGCTCCCGCCGTCGCGGGTGCTCGAGCGGCGCTTCGCGGCGGGCCGCCAATTCGAGGCCGAGGTCGTCGCGCGGCTGGTACCGCTGCACCCCGGTGCCTGCGTGGTGGCCGAGCCGGACCGGGAGGAGCGCGAGGCGGCGACGTCGGCCGCGATGAAGGCCGGAGCGCCGGTGATCGTGGGCGGCCGGCTGCCCGCCGACCCGGACGGCCGCCGGGTCGGGGAACCGGATCTCCTGGTGGCCGCGGCCGGGTCGGGATACCGGCCGGTGGACATCAAGCATCACCGCTGCCTGGACGCTGGCGACGGCGGCCTGCCCGCGCTGTGTTCCGCCCTGGCCCGGCCGGCCTGGGAGGCGGCCGAACCGGCCCCGGGTTCGTCGGCCCGCAGGCGCCGGGACGACCTGCTGCAGCTTGCCCACTACCAGCGGATGCTGGAGGCCTGCGGCATGGCCGCGCCCGACGGGCGGCACGGCGGCATCATCGGCGTGGACGGCGTGGTCACCTGGTATGACCTGGACGCGCTTAGCTGGCAGACCCCGTCGGCCAGCGGCCGGGTCAAGCAGCGGTCGACCATGGACACCTACGACTTCGAGTTCACGTTCCGGCTGGACATCCTCGCCGCTGCCGCCCAGCACCAGGCCGATCCGCGGGCCGGCCTATTGGTGGTGCCGGTGCGGATCGGCGAGTGCGTGGAGTGCCCCTGGTGGGCATGGTGCGGCCCGGTGCTGCAGGCAGGCTCGGGAGATGTCAGCCTGGTGCCGGATGTGGGCTGGCGCGCGTGGCGCATCCACCGTGACCACGGGGTGACCAGCCGGGCCGAACTGGCGGCACTCGACCACCGAACGGCGGCGCTGGTCGCTGGCGGGGTGGACCTGCGCCCGGTCGTTGCGGCCCTGGATGCGATGCCGGATGACACGCCGCTGGCTGACGTCATCGGCGGGCGCCGGAAGGCGCAACTGCGGCGGCTGGCCGGGGCGGGTATCGGCGTGCTCGGCGATGCCCGGTCGCTGGCCCCGCGTACCGCCGCCTACTGCGATGCACCCATGCGGGACCTGCCCGAGCAGATCGACCTGGCCCGGGCCGCGCTGGGCAGTGCACCTGCCTACCGGCGCCGGGGGGTCGCGCGGGTGCGGGTGCCACGCGGCGACATCGAGGTCGATGTGGACATGGAGAACACCGAGGACGGCGTCTACCTGTGGGGCACCCTGCTCTCCGCCGGGCCGGGGCAGGCCGGCGAACGGGACGGGTATCACCCGTTCGGCACCTGGGAGCCGCTGGCCGGGGACGCCGAAGCCGAGGTGTTCGGCCGGTTCTGGGCGTGGCTGACCGGGCTGCGCCGGGACGCGGCCGCCGCGGGCCTGGTGTTCCGCGCCTACTGCTACAACGCGGCCGCGGAGAACAGCCAGATGCGGCGGATCGCCGCGGCCGCCGGGCTGGCCGACGAGGTCTCGGCGTTCATCGGGTCCGGGCAGTGGGTGGACCTGCTGCGCGTGTTTGATGCCCAGCTCATCACCGGCGGCCCGGTCGGCCTCAAGCAGGTCGCCGCGCTGAGCGGCTTCACCTGGGAGGTCGAGGATCCCGGTGGCGGCGAGGCGATGCTCCGGTATGACCAGGCCACTGGCTGCTCCGCTGCCGCGTCCGGCGAGCCCGATGCGGCCCGGGACTGGCTGCTCACCTACAACCGCAACGACGTCGAGGCGACCCGGTCATTGCGGGAATGGCTCGACCGGGAAGCGAGCGGCAGCCCGCCGGTGGACGCCCTGGGACCGTGACCCCGGGCCGCCCCGGGCGGGTCATTGCCGCGGGCCGGGGTGGCACGGCGTGGTCAGGACTTGTGCCGCGCCTTGTGGAATCTGTGGTCGCGGACGATGAGCTGTTCAAGCTGCGCGCACTCATCTCCGGAGATGGTCGCCGTGGAACCGTTGAGCGCGCCGATGACCTCACCGGTCGTGGTTGCGACGTGCACGGTCGGCCGGAGGCACTTCCCCAGCTGCGACCGGGGGTGGGTGAGCAGCACGAACCGCTGTATGTCCACCGGGTGGCCGCGCGAGCGCAGGAAGTCTTCGAGCTGGCTGGCAGGCTCGTTGACCTGCTGGCTGGGGGAACGTCCCCGCTGATCTGTCATCTCCCCCCGCTCGACGGCGTTGCCGTACTTGTCGAACTTCGTGTACCACCAGTGGTCGCCCGCGCAGTGCACGGTCGCGTTGCGGTGCTTTCCCTCGATGGCGAGCAGCCCGCGCGGGCCGAGCAGCAGGTGGTCGATCTCGCCGCGCCGGTTCCGGTAGCCCCTGATCAGTGTCCAGTCATCGTCCAGCACGCGCCCCAGCTCGGTGGCGACAAGTTTCTCGCCCTCGATGCCGGCCAGCAGGATGTCTTCCTGATCGGAGAGATGGGTGGCGGGGCGAGGTGCCGAGGGGGTGTGCTGCCGTTCCCGGCGGGTCGCGAACACGCCGCGCAGCCACGCCCACCAGCGGTGCTGAGCACGGGCCTGATCACGTACCTGCGCAAGCTGCTGGGTCCGCGCGCGATGTTGCGCAAGGGCATCCTCGTACCTGGTTTGCTCCTGCTCGGTGGCGGCCTGCGACCGCAACCGCGTCTCCCGGAGCAGTGCTCCCGGGTGATCCGACAACTCCACCACCCGCATGGCGAGAATCTTCCCCGGGCGCGGCGGTGCTATCCGCTGCCTGTTGAGGTGCTCCCTACATTGGGTGCCGGACGGCGTGCGATGAGCTTGATATGGCTGTGCCGGTGTTCCGGCAGTTCCGAGTGCGAGGTTTCGGCCTTGTCGCGCGCCGTAGCGCCTGAGCCAGGGCCTCCCGCGCCTGCAGCGGTTGGCGGCCACCGCAGGCCCCTACGTCGCCAAGGCACACCCCACATGCTCCGCCATACATACGTCACGACCATGCTGGATGCGGCGTGGACCTGCGGGACGTCCAGATCGCTGCCCGGCACGCCGACCGCGCACCACCATGCGCTACGACCGGGCTCGCAAGAACCTGCCCCCAACTACATCCTCGCCGCCTACATGGCGTCGGGCACCGTGTCTCTTACAGTTCATGCCGCAGGGACATCCGGCATTGCCGAATAGGGCGCGGTCAGCCAGCGCATAGCTATGCGTAAGCTGGCCTGCTTGCTCAGGCTCTTGGGTTGGCGACCCATGCACGATTCTGTAGCAAGCATCGTGCGCTTGACGCGTAACTGCGGTCAGTCTGACGTCGGCCTTAGCGCGTGCTCCACCGTCGCCAACTTACGTATCTTCGCGCTAGCGGGCCCAGTGGCGAACGCTTGTGTAAATGATTGGCTTGGTCCGGGCGGCATGGGGCTGTAAATGCTGTTGGCCGTCTCCACTGTGACATAGTCCCAGTCGACGCAAGATGGTTCAGTGTTGCCAACTGTCAACGAAGACGATGCCGTGTACGTAACCTCTCCTGCGCCGGACGATAGGGTGGTGCTTCCGCCATTCGCCCAGTCTACGAAGTCCAGCTGGAATGCCACTATTGGCGCCAGATCTGCAACTGTCACCGGGTTGTTGGTGCCGAAGAGATCCAGCGAGAGCAGGCTAATCGTTGTGTTGCCAACAGTATTGCCGCCGTTGTCCGTCACCGTGTACGTGGCACTTGTGATGTTCCCGCCAGCATCGTTCTGCAGCCCGATTGTGAGGTGGTAACCAGCGGGAAGCTTGGCACCAGGAAGGGTCGCTATCGGGACAAAATGGTTAATCAGTTGCGTGGCACCGTTCTGCCAGTTATCGACCGCTGCCCAGAGGTTGCCTTGAGGATCCACGGCGAGTACATACTGCTGCGCACCATCAAAATCACCCGACGCCGAGTAGGCGTTCACCTGGAATCCGAACCCGTCGCTGCCAACAATGTCTTGCGTGACATTGATGGTTACCGAAAGGCCAAGAATCGAATCACAATTGTACAGGAAGTAGTTAGAATTGCTGCCCAAACCAGCACCGGGCCGCGCGACCGAGCCTTGCGCAGGGCCGAGATCGGCTTCGAGGAAGGCGTACTCGATGATGTTATCGCTGTTGTTCTCCACCACCATGAAATAAACTAGGCTATTTAGGTCATCGCTCAGCTGGCTCCAAATGGCGCTGACGCCAAGCTGATTGAAATAGGAGTAGCCATCCGGGCTCACGAACCACAAATTGTTAGTGAAGGACGGAGTCAGCGGCATAACCTGGAGGACTGGAAGAAAGTCAGTGACATTCTCTCGGGCAAAGAACCAACCCGCGGACTGCCCGGGGGCCAGGCTGTTACTGCCCCATTGGCTTGCCATGACGGTCGCCTCGCTGCTATCTCTTCACAAGGCTCTTCGCTGAAGTATCCACGCGGTACTGCTCGTGCAGTTCGCGCAACGGGCGCTGCTCATCGTCAGAAGACAGCTCCACTTCAAGCAACGACTGTCCAGCCGCCGGAACCATGCCCGCTCGTTCAAACCTACTGCCCGCCGCCTGCAGGTCACCGATTTTGGATATCGCGATTATCTCGCCGTGCTCGTCATGAAGTACTGAAGCTTTCATCGCTGTCCGCTCCTTATCCCCGTAGGTGCGACACCTCAGGCGCTCAAGATTTAGGACTCTACAGATCCGACTCGAGGAACGCGTATTCAATGATGCTGTTACTGTTATTTTGCACAACCATGAAATATATGAGGCTTGATGAGTCGTCCGACAGCTGGCTCCATATCGTGCTCACGCCAAGCTCATTCCAGTACGGATAACCGTCCGCCGCACGAGACCACAAGTTATTCGTCAAAGACGGGCTCAGCGGCATTACCTGAAGAACCGGGAGAAAGCCCGCCTGGTTGGATCGCGCAAAGAACCAGCCCGCGGCGCTGCCCGGCGCCAAACTATTCACGCCCCACTGCGCCGCCATGTTCGTTCTCCTCCCCGGAGCGAACAGAATCCCCTGAATACGCTACGCGGGCAGCGCTGGAGGGTCAAGATACCTGACGTTGCAGTCGCAGCGAGGCCTCCCACCGGCGCCGCCGGGCAGAACCCCCGTCAGCGCGCTGAGGCCGAAGGCGTCCACCAAAGGGTGCACGCCAACATCGCCGCCCTCGGCGGAGTCGCCAAGATCGGGTAATTCGGTGATCCTGATGAACTCTGCAGGAATGCTTCAGGTCAAAATGGGTACAACATGACGATGCTTGCCCCGCAGCCCGCAGTTCATCAGCATCTGCCGCCACATAGATTGAAAGAACGGAAGCATCGTCACCAAGCCCTCCGGGGGGCTGGGGCTCTCGGCTTGCCGCTCAGCGTCCGCTTCGGCGGCAATTCATTGACCCGCACGAGTATGCACAGCGGCCTGACCCTGGCGAACATCCGGATCTGCCGCTTTTGGCGTGTTGCGGTTTGGGGGAGCCGGCGCGCTGGAGATGCCTGGGTGGCGCTGCGGCGACGTGGGTGGGCTGGTCTGGCCGTGCCCCGCGGGTGCGGTGAGTGCCGTTGGCCCGTTTGGGCTAGCAGAGGGCCGGTGACCTGGCGGCGGCCGGGTGGTGGTCGCGGGCAGGCGCCGTGGTTGGTGGTGGCCTGGGAGGGGGACTGGGTGCGGCGCCAGGTCGTGGGAGGATCTCAGCGCGTTGTGACCTGATCTGGCCTGGAGGACATGTGCCCATCGGCGAGGAGAAGATCGGCGATTTCCTGGACCGGCTCGCCGGGCGCACGCCCGCGCCGGGCGGGGGTGCCGCGGCGGCGCTCCAGGTTGCCATGGCCGCGGCGCTGCTGGGCATGGCCGCCCGCTACACCACCGGCGGCGACGCCGGCAATGAGGCGGCGATCGGCGGCCTTGTCACCAAACTCGACGAGCTGCGCGCGATCGCCTTGCGGCTCGCTGAGGCTGATACGCAGGCGTTCGCCGCCGCGGCCAGCGCCTACCGGCTGCCCGATTCCACCGCGGCCGGCCAGGCCGCCCGCGCGGCGGCCGTCACCGGCGCGCTGATCAACGTGACCTGGCCATCGGCCAAGGTCATCAGCCTCGCCGCGATGGTGGTCGATATCGGCGGGACGCTGGCGGCGGCCAGCGGCCGCAACCTCATGGCCGAGATCGCCGCCGCCGCCGAGGCTGCCCGCGCCGCAACGGCCACCGCCCGGATGAACATCGAGATCAACCTGGCCGGCATCACCGGCGAGCAGGCCAGCCTGCAAATGATCGCCGAGACGGGCAACGCCGGGCACATCATCGACCGTGCCGGGCAACTCAGCGACACCGTCCGCGAACAGATCCGGGCGTGAGACAGCCCCCCATCTAGCCGATTTGCGGGCGTTTGCTGGTCCGATACTCATGCACCTCTCGACATACTCGTGCGTAGTCGCCCAGCCTCGCCTTAGCAAGGCGCCGACAGTGCTGTGCCTCCTTCTCAGGCGATCCTCCGTGTCGAATCCTGTCGGCCGCCAGCCGGATGGGATTAGCACACTCGGAGTGTGCGTAGAGATCCTGGTTCTGGGCTGGCTGCAAGTGTCGGTGGCTCGTGAAACTGACCCGCCGTTCCGTTGTACTGCCGACAGACGTGCTTATGGGCTGCCCACCGCCCTTACGCAGAGCCTGGCGCCAGTCCGAGTCGCAGGGTGTGGGTGAGTTCGTTAGCTAGTTCGCCGTCGGCCCCAAGGGAGATGCTTCCGGTTTGGGTGATAGCGAAGGAAATGTCGATTGTGCTTGCCGACAGGATCCAGGGATCGTCGCCCTCCGCGGCCCTAGTCACTGCATCGCGGATCGTGGCGATTGCGTTCACGAGGACTTCCTCCACCTGCCCGCTGCGAACTTGGCGGGTGTCCTGGTCCTCGGGCGGCACTAGGGTTATGTCGATCGTGTGCGTGTCCTTCTTGGTGAGCTTGGTGCCGACGCGAAGTTTCATCCCGATGAAAGGAACGCGGAAGTCAGCCCGCCCCCAGCAGCCTTGCTGGCTACCACGTCAAGGATCAGCTGAACGGACGCTACCTGCAGGTCCCTGGTCTGGGAGGTGCGTGACACGCCTGCCTGCTTGATCGAGTCCTTGACCACGCCGATCAAGGTGTCGACAGGCACGCCCTGGTCAGTCACCTTCATGTAATTCTCCTGAGCGCATCATCGTTGGTGAACCAGCAGGTCAAGGAGGGAATGCGCACGCCGACCTGCGGGTGGGCTACCATGCAGCGAGTCCCCGGCCGGTGTAGCTCAGTCGGCAGAGCAGCCGTCTTGTAAACGGCAGGTCAGCGGTTCGAATCCGCTCACCGGCTCCACATCCCCAGGGCATCTGAAAGCCCTCTCACCTGCAGGTTCATGCAGGAGGAGAGGGAATGTCGTGGCTGAAGCCGGGTCTGTGACCGTTGAGATCACCACAAAGACCCACAACCGCGCCGAGCAGGTCGGCATGTACAGCCCCAAGGCAAGGCCAGGCGGACGGTATTTCCTGTCCCCCGACCGTCCTCCGCCCCAGGGAGCAGTGGTCGCGTAAGCACGCGCATGCCCAGGGCAGGTTGTGTGCGCGGTTCGTGGCCCCGGTGATCGGGAACCTGGCGTGCGAGGACGTCAAGACCTGGGACCTGTAGGCGGTGATGAACGCCGCGCCCACCGCCCAGGAGGGCAGACGGCTGCACCCAGCGAAGCCCTTGACAGCAAAGAGGACTCGATCTGCTCGAGTGATGGCACCTTGGCGATCATCAACCGCCGCTCCACAGATCAGGTCACTCTGCGCGGACATCGTGCGGGTAGCCGAAAGTAGTGTTGCCTAGCCCCATGCTTTATCGCGGCACAGCGAATCCGTTTACATGGGTAGCCGTGGCAGTCAGATGAACCCGAGCTGACTGACTCCGCGACTGAGCAAGAGGATGTTGGCGCGGACAGATTCATTCGAGTGCACTACCTTCGATGAGGGCACCGCAGAGGCTGATCCGGGGCTGCGGGCATCTGGCAAGGCGAGGGCTGCTGTGAGATCACCAGAGGATATGGGCCGGGGCCGGCGGGACGACACTCCGGTGACCAGCGGCGACAACGGGCCGCCGCAGGCAGGCCCGACCGTTGGTGCCGGCTCTGCAGGGCGGCCCCTGACCAGCGAAATCGGGGCGAGGTGTCGCGCCGGGAAGCGGGATTTCCTCGGCATCGGCCTGTCCTGCCTGTCCGACGAGGCGTTCGTGGACGCCGTCCGGCAGGCGGTGGAGACCCGGTCGCGGCTCACCATCTCCTTCATCAACCCCGACTACGTCCTGCGTGGCCACAAGACCGCCGGGGCTCCTTGAGAAGATGAATCAGTTCGACATCGTGCTACCGGACGGTTGGGGTGTCGTATTTGGCGGCCGGCTGCTCGGGCTGCCGGTGCCCGACCGGCAGGGTAACGACGACATCTGCCCGAAGATGTTCAAGTTGTCGGCGGAGCGCGGGTTCTCGAACTTCCTGTTCGGCTGCAGCGAGGGCACGCCGGAGAAGGCCGCGGTCAACCTCCAGGAGACCTTCCCCGGCATCCCGATCGCGGGTGCCCTGCACGGCTACTGGGACGTGGCGCGGGGCCACCCCGGCCGGTATGACGAGGCAGACATCGACATGATGGTCGACACCATCAACGAGGCCAAGCCCGACATCCTGCACGTGTCCATCCCCACGCCGATGCAGCAGAACTGGGTATGGCAGGTGGCCGACCGGCTCGACGTCCCGGTGATCATCACCGGGGGCAGCTACTTGGATCACCTGGCCGAGCGGGTGTACTGGTACCCGGGCTGGGCGCTCAAGCTGCCGCTTGCGTGGGCCTACCGGCTGACCAGGGAGCCAGGCCGACTGTGGAAGCGCTACTCGCTCGAATACCTGGCCTATGCCCGCATGCTGATCCGGGCAAAGCTCAGCCGGAGGAAGTAGGCGCCAGGCGCCACCATGGTCAGCGAAGATTCTGGTGACCTTAGACATCGCCAGCGAGCAGCGTCTCGCTCAGGCGAGATCAGTCGAACTCGGTGGGTAGCAGCGGGTCGCGGTGGTGAGCCAGTGCCCGCTCCACCTGGACGGTGATTGACGCGGCCCAGCGACAGCGGCGGCAGCGCGTCGATGCCGAACCATCCGACGTCGAGCGTCTCCAGTGCTGCGGGCGGCTGTGTGGTCCCGTCTCCGCGGCACAGGAAGAACAGCTTGTAGACGTGTACCGGCATCGGGGGCGGATTGTCTTGCAGCTCCCGGTCCCAGCAGGCGATCAGCTTGACGACTGAACTGTGGTATCCGGTCTCTTCCAGAATCTCCCGGGTGACTGCGACCGACGGCGAGTCTCCCGGATCTGCCCAGCCGCCCGGCAGCGACCACCGGCCATCGGTCCTCTCCTGCATCAGCAGTACCCGCTCGCGATCATCGAAGATCACGCCTCGCACGTCGACCTTGGGCGTGGCATATCCGCTGTCGCGGCCTAGCTGGAGGGCCAGTTCATCAGCGGGCATGCCGCTCACGGCCGCCAGCAGTTCCGTTGCGAGCCGTGCTACCTGTTGATACCGATCTCGGTTGTAGCCGTCGGCCGCGTAAACCAGGCCATCTTGGGCTAGGGCTGCCAGCTTGATCCCTGCCCGGCGCACCGCGTCCGCCGCTGAATTCGCCACGAGGCATTATCTCGCTACCAAGACCGCTGTCCTGTCAACGAGCGACCAGCGGATGGCATCCCAGAGCCGGGCGGACCCGGGCGGCTCGTGCTTGCTATAGCTAGTAAGACAGGTGGAAATATAGCTTCATAGGCTTTAAACGCCTGGCTACCTGCTGCGCAGGCCGGTCGCCTGGCCCGCGATTGGCAGCGGGATTGCCGAGGCTGCAGGCGGCATTACACGCCGGTGCGCTTCATCTCGGCGGGGTGACAGCGCACGGTGGTGCTTTGACGGTGGGTGAGTTCGGTTCGGCTTGACAGCGTCAGGGCTACTGCGAGATAGTGCGTCCCGGTGTGTCCAACTTGCGCACAGGCGAACGTGAACTAGCTGGGGAGTTCCGTACATGAGCGCAGCAAAGAGTACTCCAGGTGCCGCTATGCTGCATGATGCATATGCGGCCCCAGAATTTAAGTCCAACAAGCCATTGGGTTCATTCGGAAGTGCCTTCGGCAGGATCGCAGCCTGCTTCTTCGTCCTGCCTGTGTTGCTGCTGTCGATGCTTTTCCTTCCGTTCATCCTCACGTCATCAAACGAATTCCCGATATGGCGGCAGAAACGAGTCGGCTACCGCGGCTTCGATATCTGGGTGCCGAAGTTCAGCACAATGAATGTCGTTGCTTCTGGAGAACTTCGCGAGACCTGGTTCGGTCGGCTGGTCCGCCCTATCGGCCTCGATGAAATCCTGCAGATACTGCTCATCGTAAAAGGTGACATGCAGTGGTTCGGGCCCAGGCCGTTCTTGCGGGCGGATCTCGATGACCTTTACATCAACTCGGTGCTGAGCCTTACCAAGCCAGGGCTTTTCAATTCCCGCTCACTTGCCACCGGTGCTGGCAATCGTGCGATCCAGGAGGGAGTGATTAGCCTTACCGAGATGACCCGCTACGACCTCTCCGATCTGGAGAACTGGTCGTTCGCGTACGCGTCCCGGTTGATTTTCAGAACGATCGCGATGATGGCTAGGACCGGCATGAAGGTGGTGCGGTCGTAGCCTGCCCGACTCGATGGCTCTTACGCGCACGTGCCGGACCCCCGCACGGCACGAGGCAACGGCCTCGTCGTCCCGGCCAGAACGTGCCACTTAGCAGCAAACGATCGGCGGAGCATATGGATCACACGCTTTCGGCGCTCACCCGCAGAGATGGCCACCTGATCGCCACTCCGCCTCCTATTTGGTGCCCCACGCGGCCTGCCAGCCGGTATGCGCGCGGTATTCACGGGCAGTCAGGCATGCCGAGTTGAATATGACTGCCAGGGCGGGGACGGAGGCGGCTTCTGAGGCCCTCATCGTGGGTTATGGCCTGATCGGCGGGTCACTTCGTGCGCGGCTGCGTAAAGCGCCGGAACTTCCCATCGTGTGCATCGGCCGTCGTCGCCGTGAGCTGCCGGGCTACCGGGCGCTTGACCTCGCCAGTGAGCCCGGGCGGGCGGCGCTCGGCACGCTGATAGCTGACTTGCGTCCACGGTGCGTGGTCTTGGCTCACGGGCCGAGCGACGTGACCTGGATCGACAAGAACGAGACAGCCGCAGCCGCCGTGCACTGCGGGGTGGCTGCGATCGTGGCCCGCTCCGCCGCTCCCGCAGTCATGATTTCGACCGATAACGTATTTCCCGGTACTCGCGGAGGGTATCGCCCCGGCGACCCGGCGGAGCCGGCAAACGGCTACGGCCGGGTCAAAGCACGTGCTGAAAGCATTGCGCTGGCGGGCGGGGCAGCGCTGGTACTGCGGGTAAGCCTCGTCTACGGGTGGCACGGGCCTGGACAGCGGGCCACATTCGCCCAGCGCTGCCTGGAGGCGGCCGCCGAAGGCCACCCCATGGACGCGCCGACCGATCAGCTTTTCACCCCAATCCATGTCCAAGACGTGTCGGCTGTCACCGCCGCTGTCTGCCGGTCTGGCGGGCAGCTCACCGGCATCAGGCACCTGGCCGGTCCCGTTGAGCTGAGCCGGTACGAATTCGCCCGGCTGGCTTACCGCCTGGCAGGGGCCGACACCGCCTTGGTCAGGCCTTGCCTACGGCAGGACACAGAGTGGGCGTGCCGCCCCCGGTTCTCTTCCCTTACCTGCGGGACCTTCTCCGACTTGCCCGGGCTAGCACAGTGGCGGCCCATGACCCCGGAGGAAGGCCTGGGCGAGATGCTGGCCACCTGGCCAGGACGCGCCGGCCTCCGATCGCATGGCCAGCAGCCAGGGCAGGAGGCTGTCAGTCTGGTCGCAGGACGGGCCGGTGAGCTGTTATGACCAGGAGCCAGATGCGGCTTGGCCTGTGCCTGGCCGCGTTCGGCGGAACGGCTCTGCAGACAGTGCTTGCAGAGGTCATCAGCTATGGTCCGCTCTCACTGGATCTCCCGACCGATACCACGCTCGGCCTCGTCGATGTCCGGCGCTGCTTCGCCGATGCCGGCTACCGGGACGAGGTGGCCCAGTTGCTCGCCGGCGCCCAGGCACAAGGACAGACGGTTGGCTGTGTGAGCAACAGCCGTGACGCTCAGTTGCTGCTAGGACCACATGGTCCGCACACCGATCCGGTCTGGCCCGGCTCTGCCGCAGAGAAACGAGAACACGCGCTGCAGTGCGCCCTCGGAGCAATCAGGCTGGCCGAGCGCCTCGGGACACCGGTGGTGCGACTGCTCGTCGGCTGCCCGGATTTCGCCCGCTGGCTCTCTTGGTGGGGAAGCGACGTGAGCTGGGCTGACAACATTGACGAGTTCTTCGCGCACGTAGAACCCGTGCTCCGAGCGGCACGTGAGGCAGGACTGGTCGTGGCGCTTGAGCCACATCCCAAGCAGATCGTTTACGACCGTGCCAGCGCGGAACTGCTTTTCGCGGTCGGCCCGCAGTGGAATGGCACGCTCGCGCTATGCGTCGATCCGGCGAATCTGGCGGCCGTGGGACACGATCCTGTCGAGGCAGTCCGAGGCTGGCAGGCACGCCTTATCGCAGTTCACGCGAAAGATCTTCAGACCTGGACCGGCGCCGGCCCCCCGCCGGGTAACGGCTGGAGCCGGTACGGCCCGGGGCCACCGATTCGCTTCAGGGCGCTTGGCCTGGGCACGCTCAACTGGCCGCTGATCGTCAGCACGCTGATCGACGAAGGTTTCGAGAGCATTCTCTACGTCGAGCACGAGGACGCGTTGCTGCCCAGACGCCAGAGCATTATGCGGAGCCTGAGCCTCTTGAATGAATCTCTGCCCGGCGAAGCGGCCGAGGGCCGCACCTGGTGAATGGAAGGTGAGTTATGGACCGGCCACTTTCTGTACGGGACGACCAACCGTTTCCAGGACTCGACGGGCCGATTACCACCTCGGTACACAGGAGCAGTACGTACAGCATTCACGTGAGCAGCGATGAAAATACTGCTCTTAAGGTGCTGGCCGAGACTGTCGGTGACCGTATGGTAGCCATTATCACGGACGAAACGGTCGACGCACTCCATGCCGAACGGATCAGTCAATGGCTGTCTGGCCATGTATCAAAAGTTCAGAAAATGGTACTTCCCTCTGGAGAGTCAAGTAAGAGCCTGCCGGCCGCATGCCATCTGCTGGACTGGCTGGCACAATCTGATATGCGGCGGCGCGATATCATTATTGCGGTCGGCGGTGGCGCCATCATAGACACTGCCGGGTGGGTGGCCAGCATCTATATGCGCGGGATCTCCTACGTCAACGTCCCGACCACGCTGCTTGCCCAGGTGGACGCGGCGATCGGCGGCAAGGTCGCCGTCAACCATGACGCTGCCAAGAATCTCATCGGCAGCTTCTACGCCCCAGATACCGTCGTGTCGTGCACCGACTGGCTCAGCACACTGGATTCGCGGCAGTTCCGTTCCGGCCTGGCGGAGGCCATTAAAATGGCCGTGATTTCATCACGGCAACTACTCGCTTTTATCGAGCAGCATCTGGAATCACTGGCGGCCCTTGACCCCTCCTGCCTGCAATCACTGGTGCATGCTGCGTCCGCGATCAAATGCACGCTGGTGGAGCGAGACCCATACGAGGTCGATCTTCGCCGGACACTCAACTTCGGGCATACGGTCGGCCACGCCGTCGAGACGGTGACCGGCTACGGGCCCGTGCTGCACGGCGAGGCCGTCGCGTACGGCATGACGGTCGCGATCCGGGTAGCACGTGCCCGTGGCGTGCTCGCGCCCTCGGTTGCATCGCGCATCGTCGCGATCTTGCGGTCCGTCGGCCTGCCGGTCGCCCTCGGAGACCTTCCCGTTGTGCCCGGGGAGGAGGATGTCATCCGGGCCCTTGAGAAGGTTCGCCAGGTGCGGGATGGCAGTTTGCGCTTTGTGCTGCCAACGGGTATCGGCAGCGCCCTGATTGTCGATGACGTTGGCGACGACGAGATACGTTCTGCCCTCGCGGGCCGATGAAGGGCTACGTCATCGGCGTGACACAGACCCAGCGGCTGGCGGGTTCGCGATGAGCACGTCCCGCCCGCTGTATTGCATCGATGCAGGCGGAAGCGGAACATCCGTGCGAGCCTGGAATGGCGAGTGCTGGAGCCTGCCGTCGGTAAATCCGAGTTCGGTCGGCCAGGATTCATCAGACGCAACGCTGACCGGCCTCTTCCGCCGGATCCGCACCCATGCCGACCGAGGCAGCTGAGCGCGCTGGTGGCACATCCGCGAGACCTGCCATCTGGCTGGCGTCGGCTTCTGTCGACCGGGCTACGGCAGCTGTCGAGCTGCGCCGATGCACCGCAGCGGCGCGGGCAGCTGGCCTTGACGCCGAGATTGTGGTTACCAATGACGTCACGCCGCTCATTCTCGGCGCACCGCCGGATACCGGCCATGTCGTCACGGTGTGCGGCACTGGCTCGGCATTCCTTGGCACGAACGGGCGGTCTGCCCCGGTTCGCGTCGGCGGCTGCGAGTACCTGGGCAGCGATGAAGGCAGTGCGTTCGACCTTGGCTTGCGCGGCCTCCGGGCAGCGGTATGCGGGCTCGACGGGCGCGGCCAGCGCACGGCGCTGTCAGAGTTGCTCACGGTAGAGGCCGGCATACCAGTGCCCGAACTCGCCCGGAAGCTTGCCCGCATGCCCTTTCCGAAGGCGGCTGTAGCCGCGCTCGCACCGGTCGTGCTGCGAGCCTGGCTGGACGGCGACCGGGCCGCCGCAGACCTGGTCGATGCCGTAATCGGCGAACTAGTCATCGGGATACGGACTGCCCGTGACGCCGCTGCGGTTTCTCCCGGCTGGCACCTGTCCGTCGCCGGCGGCGTCGTGAATGGTTGCCCGGACTTCTTCCACAAAGTGGCGGTGACCGCCACCGGCATCGGTGCCCGTCACGTGATGCTGGTCAGCGATCCGACGACGGTCCTGCTCGGGGCGCTCGCACGGCTCGCTGTGACGGATCCCATGAACTTGTCGGATCCCAGGATTGACGAGGAAGCCTGGTACATCGACCTCGCCGGGCGAACCATAGATCTCCACGGAAAGACTGGTTAATGACTGCAAACAAGGCGTTCTCGGACCTTGGAGCCTGGCGACCGCGTGAGGGGAGCCCCCGGGCCCCCGCCGAGCCAGCGGCCCCGATACCTGATGTGCGCGCTGCTCTGCTGGCCGGCGGGATTGGTGAACGGATGGGCAAGGTCACCGATGCCATGTGCAAGCCGATGGTGCCCTACGCCGGCGCGTGCAGGCTGGTGGATTTCAGCATGGCCAACACGGTGCACTCTGGAGTGCCGGAGTTGGTGGTGATGTCACAGCATCTAGAACGTGACCTGCTTGATCACCTCGTGCGCCGGTGGGACGGCCGCGGCGGGATGCACGTGCACCTCGGGCCATATGAGCGCGTATTCGGCCCGGCTGACCGCCGTGACGGCCTGCCGGCCGATGTGACCCTGCCCGCACGCCCCTCTGAGCGTGGGACGGCGGACGCTCTATTGACCAACGCCGAGTGGCTGTTTACGGGAGATTGTCGTGACATCCTGGTCCTGCATGCCGATCACGTCTACTGCTTCGATTACCGGCCGATGCTGCGTGAGCACCGTCAAGCGGCAGCGGACGTCACGATCGGAGTGCAGCGAATAGAGCGTCGCTTCGTCCGGCTCTTCGGCATGGTGGAAGTAGATCAGGAGCACAGGGTCCGCAGACTCGTCGAGAAACCGGCCGAGCCCACTTCCGATCTGATCTTCACGGCCTTCTGCCTGTTCCGTACCGAAGTCCTGGAGAAAGTGCTCTCCGTGCTCGCCGCGCAACGGGACGATGAGTGGCAGCACGACATCAGCCGCGACGTCCTGCCGTTCATGATCTCAGAAGGTTTCCACGTACAGGCGTTCCCGGTGAGCGGCTACTGGGCCGACATTGGCACAGTGGAGCGCTACTTGCTTGGCCACCTCGACCTCATCCGCTCCCCGGACGCCTTGCCGCTGAAGGACATACCGCGAACTCTGCCGGGAGCCCGGCCCGCACTCATCACCCCGGAAGGCGTCATTACCAGCGAACCGCTACCGCCAGGGGCTCATCTGCGGGAAAGCGTCTTGTATCCGGGCAGCATCGTCGAGCCCGGTGCGCGGGTCGAACGCTCTGTCCTTCTCCCCGGCGCCCGGGTGGGTGCGGGCGTGCACCTCCTTGAAACCATCGCCTTGGAGGGCGAGGACCTCACGGAGTCCAGGTCCGGTCTGGCGGCCTTGGCCTAGCCCTGATTATTCGGCCCGGCCGCAGCGCGCCGCACAACGGCGCTGGCAGAAGTGCGTCAAGTTGCTGTACCACCAGAAATCCCCGGAAGGTGGCCATGACAAGTAATCGGAATGAGGACGCCGAGGACCAGGTGCTGCTGGCCTTCCTCGCCGCCCAGCGTGACGCGGTGCTGTCCATCGTGGCGGGGCTGGACGAGGACTCGTGGCACCGATCGGTTGTTCCGTCGGGCTGGACGCCGGCTGGGCTGGTCGAGCACCTGGGCGGGGCAGAGTGGCACTGGTTCCAGGGGGTCGTGGCCGGGAAGCACCCCGAGCCAGCGCCTGGGGATGAGGACCAGACTCCCTATGATCCGACGGCAGCATTCGTCTGTGACGAGCCCTCCGCAGAGATTGTCAGTTTCTACCGCGACCAGTGTGCGAGCTCGGATGCGGTGCTGGCGGTGACACCGCTGTCGGCGCGGCCGCGCGGCAGGCACGGTGTCCCCGGCCAAGACGAACCACCGGATGTGCGCTGGATCGTGCTGCACATGATCGAGGAGACCGCACGACATGCCGGTCACCTGGACATCGCCCGGGAACTCCTCGACGGCCAGACCGGGCTCGGACGGCGCTGACCGGCCTGATGCCGCGGCGTGCCGCTACGGTCCCGCGAGCCCCTGGCCGCCAAGGTCAGCTAGGGAAGCCGACGGCTGGCCGGCGCCAGACATGGGCACCAAGCCGCTCAGAGTCGCAGGAGCAGGCAGCGGCGGCGCGGCGCGGCGCGACGGTATCTACGACATATGCGGGTTCTACGGCCCTGGCCTGCTCGTTCATACTTTCACGAGCATGGCGCCGGGGGCGGGGAGCTCATTTGACGATTGACACGACGGCGGTCGCTCATCTGGTGGCGGCGCTTGCCACGCTGCTGGTGGCCGCGCATGCGCTGGGCGCGCTGTTCGCTCGCTTCCGGCAGCCAAGGGTGATCGGCGAGATCGCCGCCGGGCTGGTGCTCGGCCCGACGCTGCTGGGGCACCTGGCGCCCGGGGCGGAGTCCTGGCTGGTTCCGGAAACGGGCGTGACGCCGACGGTGCTCGGCGCGTTTTACCAGCTCGGCCTGCTCTTGTTGTTGTTCTGTTCCGGTGCCCAGATCCAGTCCGCCCATCGGCGGGGCGAGAGCAAGACAGTGGGCTGGGTGTTCAGCACCGGCATGGTCCTGCCCTTCCTAGCGGGGCTGGCGCTGCTGCAGGTTCTGGACCTGCGGTCTTCATGGGGCCCGCACGCCAACACGGCCTCGTTCCTGCTCATTTTCGCTATCGCCATGGCGGTAACGAGCATCCCGGTGATCTCGAAGATCATGCACGACCTGGGCATCCTGGACACCTCGTTCGCCCGGGTGGTGCTCGGGGTCGCGGTGGCCGAGGACATCGTCCTGTACGTGATCCTGGCGGTGTCGCTGGGCCTTGCCCAGACGGGAACGAATGCACTCTTCGGGTTGCCGGCGCTGCTGGGGATCGGCCCCGGCACGGCCATTGACATGGTGTACCACGTGGTGGCCACGCTGGCCGTCCTGGGAGCGGCCCTGGCGTTCGGCCCGCGCATCTACCGGGCGGCCGCGGGCTGGCGGTTCAACCTGATCCGCCAGGCCAGCCCCGTCGCTTATGACCTGGCGCTCATGCTCGCCGCGACGCTGCTGTGCCTGTTCCTCGGCGTTGAGGGGTTCTTTGGTGCGTTCGTCGCTGGCATCGCGGTCGGCCGGGCCAGGCAGGCCGCGGTGGCCGCGGGGGGCGAGGGGGCGACGGCGGAGGTACCGGCCACGGCGGATGCCATCGGCTCCATTCAGGGCTTTGCGTTCGCCTTCTTCATCCCCATCTACTTCGCCGTCGTCGGCCTGCAACTGGACCTGCTGCGCGGCTTCGACGCCCGGTTCTTCCTGCTCTTCCTCCTGCTGGCATGCGCCGTCAAGGCGGGGAGCGTCTATCTGGGCGCCCGGCTGGCGGGCCAGGCCAGTGCCTCGTCGTGGAACCTCGCGGTGGCGCTGAACGCGAGAGGCGGCCCCGGCATCGTCGTCGCATCCGTGGCCTACGGGGCAGGCATCATCAACCAGCCGTTCTACGCGGTGCTGGTCATGCTGGCGATCGTGACCTCGCTCTTTGCCGGGTCGTGGCTCGCCCGCGTGCCCAGGGAGCGGCTACTGGCCGACGAACCTGCGCCTGCGTGGCGCGCGGGGCGGGGATCGGCTCCCGAGCCAACCGATCCGTAGCGAGTGATGGAAGGGGTTGCGATGGAGGCTCTGGCCGTCCACGTCACCGCCGATGTTGACGAAACCGCGGACCTGGGGCCGGGCACCACGGTGTGGCATCTGGCCCAGGTACGGGAGAACGCGCGGCTCGGGAGCGACTGCATCGTTGGCCGGGGTGCCTACGTCGGCCCCGGCGTCGTCATCGGCGACCGGGTCAAGCTGCAGAACTACGCGCTCGTCTACGAGCCAGCCCGGCTGGAGGACCAGGTCTTCATCGGCCCCGCGGTGATCCTCACCAACGATCTCTTCCCGCGTGCGACCGACGCGAGCGGGAAGCTGAAGCGCCCGGCGGACTGGGAGGCGCGCGGCGTGGTGGTCCGGCGGGGCGCCTCGGTCGGGGCGCGGGCCGTGGTCCTGCCGGGAGTGGTCGTGGGCTCGTGGGCGCTGGTCGCCGCTGCGGCCGTAGTGACCAGGGATGTTCCGGATTTCGCGCTGGTTGCCGGGATGCCGGCACGCCGGATCGGCTGGGTCGGCCGGGCCGGTGTCAAGCTGGTGGCCGACGGAGCCGGCCGGTGGCGCTGCCCGCAGACCGGCGAACGGTACCTGGAGTGCGGCGAGGCCCTCACCCCGCTGGCGGACCAGGGCTGAGCGAGGCAGCGGCCTTCAGAAGCCGGAGCGCAGCCACGGCCGGTTCTTGACCCAGTATTGCGTCCTCAGGCTGTAGTGCTGGCCGTCCGCGCCAGCGAGCGGGCCGTCGTGCCAGTCGCCCGAGTACCAGGCGCCGACGCACCCCCAGATGTCCCCCGCACGGTAGACGCCGCGGGACCGGTTGCCGTGCTGGCGCAGCCACCACACCCAGCCTTCGTAGCACCCCCGCAGCCAGCCGCCGAGCACGTCGACGGCCGCCGCGGTGGAGTCGCGGTTCCACGGGTAGATGCCGCGCCAGCTTGTGGACTTGACACCGACGATCCCGAACGTGACCGGGCACGGCGGACGCAGGTATCCGGGCAGGCAACTGGCCCGGTCGGGCACGTAGTCGCCCTGGTTGCGCTGGTGCCAGTCCGATTCCATGTAGGCGATGGCGCGGAACAGGTTGTCCGGCAGCCCCCATTTCACCGCCGCCCACTGGAAGATCTCGTCGGTGGTGCCGCTGAAGCGGCCGGAGATCCGGCCGATGATGTACCTGTTCCAGCGCGGATCGTGCGCGTGCATGGCCACCCGCTCACGCCGGAGCGTCAGGTGGCGTGGCATGACCTTGTTGAACGGGGCGTTGGCGTGCCGCGGCTCCCACGTGGACCGGCGGACCTTGGCGGCCGCGGCGGCATCGCCGGGCAGCGAGCCGAACGAGCCGACCGGTTTCAGGGCGAAGTACCCGTTCGGCGGCGGAGGAACGTTTTCCGAGACCACCCCGCCCGGCGGCTGGGCGACCTCCAGGGCCACCAGCGTGCTCGCGGTGATCAGGCCGATCACCAGCAACGCGGCGAACAAGGGCCGAAGCATGCCGGAAACGTCGGTCAATCCCCGTGCCTTTCCGGCTCGAGGCTGGACGGTCGCGACGGCCGCAGGCCAGGGCGCCGGTTTCGCCGGCGCAGCCGCGCCAGCGTCCCCGGTGCGCCCTCGGCCGGCCCGGGGCCGGCCCAGGCGCCGTCACCGGCGCTGCCGCCAGCCGCGCTGTCCGGCGGGCAGGCCCGCCGCAGTTCGGCGGCGATCTCCGGGGGCGTGAACCAGACGGGCAGATTGCGGCCTTCGGCAAGGCGCTCGCGCAGTTCGGTACCCGAGATGGAGTAGGCCGTGGCCCCCGGCGGCACCTCATCCTCGGGCAGGTAGGTGCCATGGTCTGGCAGGTACATCAGCCGCCGGAACGTCATCACCTCGATCCCGATCTCCCCGGCGTGCTGCTTCAGCAGTTCCTGGGCGGCGTACGGCTCGTAGAACGGCCGCCCGTCGGCGCCCCCACCCGGGCCGGCGTGGTCGCGGCCCACGATGAAATGCGTCGCGCCGTAGTTACTGCGGATGATCGCGTGCCACACCGCCTCCCGGGGCCCGGCCATCCGCATGGCCAGCGGCAGCAGCGACAGCAGCACCCGGCCCGGCGGGTAGTACCGCAGGATCGCCTGATAGCACCGCACCCGGGTGGCGTGATCGATGTCGCCTGGCTTGGTCGGCCCCACCACCGGATGGAGCAGGACATGCGCATCGGCCTGCTGCGACGCCCGGAGGGTGAGTTCCAGGTGCACCCGGTGCATCGGGTTGCGGGTCTGGAACGCCACCACCCGCGACCAGCCGAGCCGGGCGAACTCGGCCCGCAGTTCCGCGGGCGTGTGGCGGATCGGCGGAAAGGCGGGCCGCCGTGGCGACCGCACCACGTCAAGCTCACCGGTGACGTACCGGGGATGAACCTGCTGGAGCAGGTAGCGGACCCCGGCATGCGCCGGGTCGGCGGTCCCGAATACCGCTTCGGCCTCGGCGGACCGGTCGGGCCGCCAGGACTCGGTGACATGCAATACGCCAAGCAGGGTGTCATCGTCGTCCCGCAGCGCCAGGCTCCGCCCGGGCGGAACCATCGTGGCCAGCTTCTCCGGCAGGTCAAGGGTGACCGGGATGGGCCACAGGGTCCCGTCCGCCAGGCGCATGGACTCGCACACCCGCGCATAGTCGTCCTGGCCGAGGAAGCCGCGCAGCGGTGCGAAACCGCCGCACGAGAGCAATTCCAGGTCGGCGCGCTGGCGCCGGGTGAGCTGCCAGGACGGCAGCTTCGCCGCACGCCGGTCGAGCGCCGCGACCTCGCGCCACGACCGGGGCGGGGCGCCCGGCGCGGGCCGGATGACGGTGACGGCCACTGCTCCTCCTCGCTACTGAGGTCGCCGGAAGGCCTGGTAGACCCACTGGGCACGGTCCCGGAGCAAGCGAAGGCCCGGCTGTTCCCACTGCTCCCGCAAAGCCGCTTTGGACCGGTCCCTCTCGCCGGAGGGAACCCATGCCGCGGCCGGTGTTCCTGCCTGTTCCTGGCTGTGGCGGGTCAGTAGCGCGATCTCGGGGAGCAGGTCCCCGGCGGTCACCGTGCCGGACTCGAAACCGAGCAGCACCGGCGACAGCGTGCCGCGCAGCTTGATCAGCTCGAAGCACCGGTTCGTGTTCTGCTCGGTCGGCTCGAACTCGGCGAAGGCGGTGCCGAACCGGGCGTTGACCCGCCGGGTCACCGCACCGAAGTCCGTGGTGACCTCCCCGAAATCGGCGACCACCATCCGGTCACGGCAGGGCAGCAGCCGCCGGTAGAACCGCGTGTAGGCGATCAGCGCATCCCGCAGCGCCACGTCAGGCTCCCTGACGAGCTGGGACAAGATCGCTTCACGCGGCTCCCTGATGACCGCCAGGGCCGGGACGCCGGCCCGCGCGGCCGCGACGAGCTGCGCAGGGGCGTGCAGGTGGTGGGCGAGCCGGACCGGCTCGGGCTGAGCCAGCTGCAGCGCGTAGACCGCGAACGTGGAGGCGCACCGGGTGTAACCGTCGATCACAAGCTCGGTGGCGGGACTGATCACCTCCGGGCTCGGCCCCGGGTACTTGACCCGGGCGATCGGCAGGTACAGCGTGGGGGATTCGGACAGCCGGGTACGGAACCGGTGCCTGGCCCGCCGCATCAGCGTCACCTGCTGGTGCCGTTCCTTGCGGGCCGCGAGTGTCTGCGCCGAAGCCATGGCTCACGCCACCGTCCTTACTCCCGGCCCCGGGCGACGGCTCCGCCGCCGCCCTTCCACCGCTGTCCCCACTTCCCGCCCCGGGCGACGGCTCCGCCGCCGCCCTTCGGACACCGTGCCAGCGAGTTCGCCAACACCGGCCGGGGCGGGCAGCCCGGTCCGCGGCCTGCCGAGCAGCCGCTCGTATACGCCGAGGTAGGCGTCCTCCTGCCGGTCCCAGGCCAGCCGTTCGGCGACCAGCTGCCGCCCGGCCTGCCCCAGCTCCGCGCGCCGCACCGGGTCGCTGAGCAAGTCGTCGACCACCCGGGCGAAGCCGGGCACGTCCCCGGGCCGCGCATAGACGGCGGCCTCACCCGCGAGCGCCCGGGTCTCGGTCAGGTCGAAGCTCACGAAGGGCAGGCCGAAGGCCATGTATTCCATGCCCTTGACCGGGGACACGATCTCTTCCATGTTCGGTTCCAGGCCGATGTCCGCGGTGGACAGGTAGGCGAAGGCCTCGTCCTGGCCGGCCCAGCCGGGAAACGACACCCAGTCCGAGATCCCCAGATGCGCGGCCAGCCGTATCGCATGAATTCGTGCTTCACCGTCGCCGACGAACGCGAAATGACAGTCGGTGCGCCCAATGTCATAGATCAGGTGACCGATCGCCCGGAGGGCGAGGTCGAGCCGGTCCTGCGGGCCCATGTGGCCCAGCCAGCAGCCCAGCAACGGTTTGCCGTGCTTGAGCTCGCGCCGTGGTTCCCGCCGGCGGGTGCTGGCCAGGACCGGGCCGTTGACCACCACGGTCACCGCGTCGGACGGCAGGCCGCCCCGGGTGAGCGCCACGTCCCGCAGCGACGCGTTGACCGTGATCACCTGGTCTGCCGCCCGGTAGCTGCGCCGCTCCAGCCAGCGCAGCGCCCGGTACACGGCCCCGCGGCGCCCGTACCGCAGCTCGAACAGCTCGGGGGACAGGTCCCGCTGATCGAGCACGAGTGGCCGCCCCAGCAGCCGGTACGGTGCCGCGAGCGCGAAATAGATGTCCGGGGTGCCGCTGACCTGGATGGCGTCGAAGGGGTCGCGGCGGAACACCCCGGCCGCCAGCCACGCGGCCATCGCGAACGAGTACCCGTATTCCCAGGCGAAGCTCAGCTTGCCGGTGCCGTCGGCAGGCGCCCGGTACGTGCGCAGCCCCACGCCGGCGGGACACTCGTTGCCGGGGTCGCCGCGGCAGATGACCGTGACCCGGTAGCCGTGGCCGTGCAGCGACGACACCTGCTTCTGCAGCCGGTGGTCCCTGGCCAGGGCGACGTTCTCCACCACGAGCAGGATGTGTGGCTGCCGCGCGCCGGTCATGCCTCGCTGCCCGCGATCCCGCTCAGCGGGATGTCCGCCGCGCCCCCGTCGGGCGGCGCGGCCAGGCCGATACCGTCCGGCCCCACGTCGAAGGCCGTCACCGAGCCCCGGCCCACCGGAATCCGCCAGTTCTCGCCGCTGACGCCGCCGAGCGCCACCAGCGTCAGCCGGATCATCACGGCGTGCGACACCGCCGCCACCGTCTCGCCGGGGTGCCGCGCGCCCATCAGCTGCAGGGCATCGACCATCCGCTGCTGCGCGTCGCTGAGCCGCTCGCCCAGCGGGCAGACCGCGTCACCGGGCGACTCCCGGTACAGCGCGAATGCCTCCGGATCGAACATGGCCGCCTCTTCGGCGGTCATGCCCTCCCAGGCCCCGTAGTCGACGTTGTTCAGGCCGTGCAGGATCCGGATGTCGGGCACCCGGGCCTCGTCGGCGATGATCTGCGCCGTGGCGATGGTGCGGCGCAACGGGCCGGTGTACACGGCGGCCAGGCCCTCGCCGGACAGGCGGCGCGCCGCGTCCACGGCGTCCTGGTACCCCTGCGCATCCAGCGGTATGTCCCGGCGGCCCCGGTAGCGGTTCTCCACGTTGAGCGTGGTCGTGCCATGGCGCACCAGGTACAGGCGGCACGCGTCCACTGGCTGGGCCCCCATCAGGCGGGTGGGGGCCAGGACCTGGTCCGTCATGATGTGTCCTCCCTTAGACAGGCTCGGCTGGGCGCCGTTACGAGGGGTCAGCCGTCACGCTGACGTTGTTGGCCGGATGAAGTTCGGTGGGCGTGTGGCCGTCCAGCACGCCGGGGAAGGGCCCGGGCTCGCTGTGCCGGTCGGGCTGACCGGCGCCCGGGCGCGGCGCGGGCCCCCGGCGCAGCCACCGGCGGTGGCCGACGTTGTAGAGCACGCTGCCGATCACCTTTCCTGCCACCTCGCCTGCCTCGTGCATGGCGGCGTCCAGGTGCCCGCGTGTGGATTTCCGTGCGTCGCTGACCAGCAGGATCATCTCCGTGAGGCGAGCCAGCGGCGCGGTGTCCGAGGTGGCGAGCAGCGGCGGCGCGTCGATGATCACGAAGTCGGACCGGCTGCGCAGTTCCCCGAGCACGGTGCGCAGGGCGGGCCGCTGCAGGAACTCCGCCGGGTCGGCCGGCAGCGGCCCTGGCGGCAGTACCCGCAGGCCATGGATGCCCGGCGCGCGCAGCACCGAGGCCAGATCGGCCCGGCGATCGAGCAGCGTGGACAGGCCGGTCTCGTTCGGCACGCCGAGGAGCCGGTGCGCGGTGCCCCACCGCAGGTCGGCGCAGACCAGGACGGTCCGCCGCCCGGACTGGGCGAGCGCGACCGCCAGGTTCGCGGCGATCATGCTCTTGCGCTCCCAGCCCGCGCTGGTGACTAGCAGCGTGCGTGTTCCCCGGGCGGCTCCCGCTGCGATCACTCGCGTCCGCAGGCCGCGATAGGCCTCCGCCACGACTGAATTCGCACTCCAAACGATCGTCAGGTGGCTGGCCGGATCCCTGCTCAATGGCTGGTACGCGGGAATCAGGGACAAGACGGGTGCGCCGGACCGGTCTTGCACGTCGGACGGGCCCCGGAGCCGGTCGTCCAGGTGGTCGCGGATCGCTGCGGTCCCTATCGCCAGGCCGAGGCCCACCACCAGGGCCGCGAGGATGTCGATGAGGTAGTTGGGGCTCGATGGCGAGGCCGGCAGGTCCGCCGGGGTGATCAGCGTGGCGTGCAGCGTGGTGAGGGTGGTGGCCGGTGTGGTGGCCGATGCCGGTGCGCGGTGCCGCGGCGGTGCCGATTGCTTCGGCGTCCGGTAGGTGACGTAGGACTCGGCGATGATCTGCGCCCGTTCGCGGGCGACCCAGGGCACCGGGTCGGAGTAGCCGATGTTCATGACCGACGAGCCGGCCGGCACGTTCAGCGCCAGCCCGTCCGACAGGTCGGCTACCGGCACCCCGAGCGTCCTTGACGCGATCCCGAGAACGGCCGTGGACGCCACGATCTCCTTCTCGGTGACCATGTTCGGTCCTTGGAGCGCGGCCGGATCCGGCGAGGAGAAGTAGACGTCCACCGTGGCATGTGACTTGTAGTGCGGTGTCTGGCTGTGCGCGTATAGCGCCGCCGCGCCGACCACCACCACGGTGATCACGAGGATCCAGCGCAGGTGCGCGAGCAGGAACCGGTTCCAGGCACCCGGTGCGTCCGGGGCGCGGCCGAGTTCGCGCGCGGTCAGCCCCGCCAGCTGGGTCCCCTGGCCGGTGCCCGGATCCCGGGCGGCCAGCAAGCGGTCCAGCTTGCCGCCGGACGGGGAATGGCGGTGCTGCCCACCGTCGTCCGTCTCGGCCGTGAAGTCCGGATTCACTGTCCAACCTCCCTGATGGCGGGGTCATGCTGTGTGGCGCCCGGGGCGGGCGGCGTTCGCCGTGGGGCGGGCGCCGCTGCCCGGGTGCCGTGGTTTTCGCTTGGGCGGCCGGCCAGCGGCGCCGTGGGGCCCGGCCGTGGTTCCGCGGGGGCCGCCGATGACGTCGCGGGGGGCGCCGATGGCATTGCGGGGGGCGCCGATGGCGTCGCCGGGGCCGTTGGCGTCGTGAGGGCCGCCCGTGGTGCTGCCCGTGCTGCCGCGCGCGCCGCCCGTGGTGCCGCGAGGGCCAGCAGGGTGAAGAACGCGTCGCCGGTGCCCCGGTAGGTCAGGTGCGGATCGAACGTCATCAGTACGCAGATCACGACGATCGCGGTGAACAGCCCGATGCCGGCGACGCTCGTTCCTGGCCCCACCGCCCCGCCCAGGCCGTCCATGCCGCTGCGGGCGGCGCGCCAGCCCCGGCGGGCCGCGGCGCAGGCAAGGAACACGAACCCCGCCAGCAGCGGGATCCCGCCGGCCCACAGCAGCCACGTGTAACCGCTCTCGATCCACACGAAGCCGGTCGCCTGGGTCGCGACCGGAATCCGGGCCGCGGGCCGCACGCCCAGCAGGAAGTTCCCGCCGGAGAAGAGCTTGGGCCAGAAGTAGGTCTGCAGGTTCACCAGCCGGCCCGTCCAGCTCACCGGGAGCCCGGAGGCCGACTCGAAGCCGCTGAGCCGCCGGGAGATCACCGGCCACAGGGCGTACCCGGCCACCAGGGCGGCAGGCCCGACGGTCCACAGCAGCCGGGGCCTGCGGATCACGATGGCGATGCAGAACACGCCGGCGAGCAGCCCGATCGCGCTGGAGAACTCCCCGGCGGACAGCGCCCCCATCACCAGGACCGCGGTGGCGACCGCCAGTGCCGGGCGGTACCTGCGGAACCGGGTCCACAGCCCGGCCACGATGGCCAGGTTGATGACCGCGAGGTCGGCGGTGGCGGCCGGCAGGCCGAGCGTGGAACTGCCGCGGGCGGCGAACGCGTCGGTGTACCCGAACGGCGCGTAGTAGGTGGCCAGCAGGTGCGGAACGCCGAACAGGCCGAGGGACTGCAAGATCGCCAGCCCGGCCACCACGGTCGAGGCGGCCACCGACAGCCACAGGCATGCCCGCACGTGGCGATCGGTGCTGACGCTGGCCCGGATGAGGACGTAAAGCCCCAGATATTTCCATAGCACCAGCGCGTAGAGCACGTCGTCCTGGCCGATGGCCTCCTGGCGCACGGCCATCCGCAACAGCGGCAGCAGGGAACCGGCCACCGCCATCAGCACCAGGGCCCATTCCACCGGGCCCAGCCGGAACCTCGGCAGCTGCCCGGTCCGCATCCTGACGACGCCGCGTACGGCGAGCGTGCCGCCGAGCACCACCGCCAGCGCCTCCTGCGGCCGCAGCACCGGCAGCGCCGAGCCGCGGTCGATCCCGGCGGTCAGTGGTGTCAGGAAAATGAGCAGGCACGCGGCCAGCGCCGGCCGGACCCACACGGCGGCCACCAGCACGGCAAGCACGACGAGCACCGCGGCCAGCAACGGCCGCAGCGTGCAGGCAACCCCCAGCACAGCCGCCCCGGTTACCGCGGGCACCGCCACCCAGCGGCTGGCCGGATACCGCAGGCCCCGGCCCCTCAAGGGCAGCGCGGGTGACGGCGGCGGCATCAGGCCGCCGTCCGGCACGGGGGAGCGGACCGTGACGCTAGCCATCGGCCACCGCCTCGCTGCGGGGCCGGCCGCGCAGATGGCCGAGGCCCCCGGCCAGCCAGCCCAGTTCGGGAGCGTGCCAGGCCGCCTGCACGGCGAGGAAGATCAGGATCCCCACGGCCGCCGCCGCGGCGATGCCGACCCTGGCGCCGAGCGGCGGGCCCAGCCAGTCGCCGATCGCGGTGGCGGTGAGCCAGGCGGGCCCGGCCATCAGGACCGCACCCACCAGGAACTTGCCCAGGGAGGGAGCGAGCCGCTGCGATCCGCCCTGGGACAGGCCGCGCCATACGTGGACCGTCAGGTGACAGGCCGCGGCGGACACCGCGACCGACAGGGCCACGCCAAGCACGACGAGCACGGCCCAGCCGTGCACGAGCAGGGCGGTGCTCACCAGGCCGAGGCATACGGCAGCCTGGAGCAGCATGGAGATCAGCGGAGAGCGGGTGTCCTTCCTGGCGTACGAGGCGTAGGTGGCGATCAGGAACGCGGTCTGGCCCACCACCGCCACCGACAGCGCCGCCAGCGACGCGGCGACCATCGTGGTGCCGGCCGCGCCGTCCATCCGCCCGAAGGACACCGCGTGCGCCAGCGGGACGGCCAGCACGAAGTAGCCCACCGCGGCCGGGATCGTGATGAAGAAGCCCAGCGCCAGGCCGCGGACCAGGGTGTCACGGAACCCCGCGACATCACCCGCCTGGTGCATCCGGGCCAGGCGCGGCAGCAGGGACAGCGCGACCGGCGCCGCTCCCACCGCGATCGCCAGGTAGTAGAAGTTCAGCGCGATCTGGAACGCGACCACGCCGCCGGGCAGCCGGTTCGCCACCACCAGCAGCGTCAGCACCTGCAGCGCCAGCAGCCCGGCCTGCGCCAGCGACGGCAGCGCCCGGCGGACGACGACGCGGACCTCCGGATCGCGCCAGCCGGGCCGGGGCACCAGCAGCACCCCGGCCCGCCTGGCCCCCCACCACTGCACCGCCGCGTGCACCGCGACCGCGGCGGTCGAGCCGAGCCCAAGCAGGAGCAGTTCGCCGGTGGGAACATCGGCGAGCCCGGTGCCGGTGCCGTAGATCACCGCCGTCAGCACCAGCACGGCGATCGTGCCGAGGTTCTCCACCGCTGGCGCGCCCGCCGCGAGGGCGAACCGCTGCCGTGCGTTCATCACCGCGGTGGCGGTGCCGACCAGGCCGTAGCAGAAGATCTGCGGCACGAACATGATGATGAGCAGCCGCCCGGTCTCTTCCTGCGCCGCCGCCACCGCGGGCGCACCGCCCAGCGCGGCGAAACGCAGCACCAGCGGGCCGAGCAGGATCGCGACCGGGGCGATCACCACCAGCGCCACGAGCGTCATCCCCAGGAACCCGCCGGCCACCCGGCGGGACGCCGCGTGGTCGCCCGCGTCGATGTGCCGGACGAGTGCCGGGACCAGCAGCGAGGAGAACAGCGACCCGGCGAGGAACCCGTAGTAGATGAGGTTCGGCAGGGAGTTGGTGAACTGGTAGGTGTTGCCGAAGAACGTCGGCCCGAGTACCGCCGCGATGCAGGCGAACTTCGCGACGCCGGTGACCCGGCTGACGATCGTCCAGGCGGCCACCGTGATGGAGTCACCGGCGGCCGATGCGCCCTGGGCCGCTGCGGCGGCCGCGTCCTGACTCGCCGCGGGCGCGCCTTGCGCTGAGGCGGGCGCCCCCCCGCCAGGTGGCGGTGCCTGACGGGGAAGCGCCCTCGTGAACCGCCACCGCGCGGTGCTGTTGGGGAGAGCAGGCTCTTTGGCCATGCTCAGCCCGCGCTTGGGACTTGAGTGGCGGCCACGGGTCACAGCGCACCGCGGGTGGAGAGCACGACGGGGATGGTCCTGGCCAGAATCGCGACGTCGAGGGCCAGGCTCTGCCTGCCCACGTACTCGATGTCCAGGTCCAGGCCCTCTTTCATGGTGAGTGCGTTCCGCCCGCTCACCTGCCACAGGCCGGTCAGGCCGGGCGGCACGGCGAACCGCCGCTCGTAGCCGGCGCCGAACATCTCGGCTTCCCAGTCGAGCGCCGGGCGGGGCCCGACCAGCGACATGTCGCCCCGGATGACGTTGAGCAACTGGGGAAGCTCGTCGATGCTGGTGCGCCGCAGCAGCCTGCCGACCGGCGTGATCCTGGCGTCGCCGTCGAGCTTGAACACGCCTTCCCGGCCGCCGTCCGGTGGCCGGGAGTCGGTGAGCAGCTTGCGCACGTACTCCCGGTGCACGTCGTCGGGGCAGCCGGAGTACATGGTCCGGAACTTGCAGAGCACGAACGGGCGCCGGTCCCGGCCAAGCCGGACCTGGCGGAACAGGGCCGGCCCGGGGCTGGTCAGCCGGATCATCACGGCCACGGCCAGCAGCACCGGGGCCACCAGGATCAGGCAGGGCAGTGCCACGGTCAGGTCGAGCCAGCGCTTGGCGAGGCGGGCGGGCACCGAGATGGCGCCCGCGGCGGCGGGCCGCAGCGAGGGGGCGCCGGCCAGCGACTCACGCAACCTGGTGCTCCTTCCCGCGGAGCGCCTTGACCATCGCCGTGCAGACCTGTTCCACCTGGTCATCGGTCATGTGCGGGAACATCGGCAGGGACAGCACCTCGTCGGCGCAGCGCTCGGCCACCGGCAGCGGACCATCGGCGAAGCGCAGGTAGGGCACCTGGCGATGGCAGGGGATCGGATAGTGCACCTGCGTCTGCACGCCCATCGCCGCGAGGGCCGCGGACACCTGTTCCCTGGCGGGCACGCGCACCACGGCGAGATGGTGCACGCCCCAGGTCCCCGGGACCGGCGCCACCGGCCGGGCCGCGGTGCCGGCCAGCGCGGCGTGATACCGGGCGGCGATGGACCGCCGCGCGGCGGTCCACGACTCCAGCCGGGCAAGCTTCGCGGAGAGCACCACGGCCTGCAGCGCGTCGAGGCGGCTGTTGGTGCCGGCGAGTTCGTGCCGGTAGTGCGAGCCCGCCGCCCGGCCGTGGTCACGCAGTACCCGGATCCGGTCGGCCAGGCCCGCGTCCGTGGTGACCACCGCGCCCGCGTCGCCGAAGGCGCCGAGGTTCTTGCCCGGGTAGAAGCTGAAGCAGCCGGCCACCCCGCTGGACCCGGCCCGGCGCCCCTGCCAGGTGGCCCCGTGGGCCTGCGCCGCGTCCTCGATCAGCGCGATGCCCGCCCGCTCGGCAGCCGCGCAGAGCGCCTCCATGTCGGGCATCTGCCCGTACAGGTGGACGACGATGACCGCCGCGGTCCGCGGGGTGAGCGCCGCCTCCAGGCACTCGGGCGTGAGCAGCAGGGTGTCCGGGCTGACGTCGGCGAACCGTGGCACAGCCCCGGCCAGCAGGACCGCCTCGGCCGTGGCCACGAACGTGTTCGCGGGAACGATCACCTCGTCGCCCGGCCCGATGCCCAGCCCGGTCAGCGCAAGCTGGAGTGCGTCGGTGCCGTTCGCCACGCCGAGCGCGTGTGGCACCTGGCAGTAGCCGGCCCACGCCGCCTCGAACCTCGCCACCTCCTCGCCACCGATGAACCGGCCGGTGGCCAGCACCCGTGCCCAGCCCGCTTCGACGGCGCCGGCAACCTCCCGGGTCATCGGGGCCAGGTCCAGGAAGGGAACCTGGCAGTTCATCCCGCCTCCGGGTCTGGTGCGGCTGCCGATGCCGCGACGACGCGGAGCGCGCCCTGTCGCATGGCTGCGGCGGCTGCGGACGTGAGCGGTTGACGCACCCGCGAGGCGGAGTTCGGCCCGCCGGCCCTCGGTGCTGAGTTCTTCGAGCAGCACCGGCCGGCCGAGCCGCCGGGACAGCTCCGCGGCCTCCAGCGCCGCCACCACCGCCAGGCCGTTCTCCGCGCCGGTCAGCGGCCGGGCGCCGGTGGTGATGCAGTCGGTGAAGTGCCGGTCCTGCACGGCGAGCGGCTCGTCGGGGGAGATGAACGGGACCACGATGTCCCCGTACCGGTAGGACATCGGGGGCTGGGTCAGGTTGTCGCCGTCGGGCGGCAGGCAGACGCCCTTGTCCAGGACCCGGATCCGCTCGTCCGCGGCGAGGTCGTCGTAGACCGCCATCTTCCGGCTGCCCACCGCGGTGACCCGCCGTACCTTGCACGGGTCGAGCCAGCTCACGTGGATGTTCGCGGACAGGCCGCGGTCGTCGAAGAAGTCGTCGTAGAACAGGCGCAGGTAGGCGACGTCCTCGAAACGCCGGTGCGCGTGCCGGGAGGCCCAGGCCTGGGCCGCCACCGGGGCCCGGCCCAGCACGTGGTTGATGATGGAGATGTCGTGCGGCGCGAGGTCGAGGATGACGTTGACGTCGTTCTGGTACAGGCCCAGGTTCAGCCGGGCGCTGTCGATGTAGTACACCTCGCCCAGTTCCCCGTCCTGGACAAGCTGACGGAGCTTGCGGACCGCGGGGTTGTACTCGAAGGTGTGGCCGACCATGAGGACCACGCCCGCCGCTTGCGCCGCCGCCTGGAGCAACCGCACACCCGCGGTGGTGGGCGCGAGTGGCTTCTCCACCAGGACGTGCTTGCCGGCCTCGATGGCCTGCAGCGCCACCGCCACGTGCGTGCTTGGCGGGGTGGCGACCACCACCGCGTCCACCTCGGCCAGGGCGGGGTCGAGGGAGGCGTGCCAGGAGGCCGACTTGTAGCCACGGGCCAGCTTCCGCGCCCGTTCGCCACTGGAGTCGACGACGACCACTTCCGCCACATCGTCCATCGAATGCAGCACGCGGACATGTTTAGAGCCCCAGTAGCCGCAGCCAACGACCGCGATGCGCAAAGCCGTCCCCCGAGATTCCATAACCGTACTCAGCCGCCCCACTCTTTAGCCCCCAGGCCGGTCCGCCCGGTCGATTGAGAATTCCCTTTGTTTGGCGGGAATTCATCCGGCCTTCACAAACCTAGGTGCGGCCCTTTCGGCCCGCATCCCCCATCTGTCGTAGCCTCATTCAGCCTTGGTGGGGGATGCGGGCCGTCCCATTACGGGCGGTAATCCTTCTTCTTTACGCGGGCGGTTTGGTGTGACAGTTTGCCGACCCAGAATCGGTGAATGCGCTCTCGCCGTCGTTGACGAACTGCCAGCCATAGTTGCCGTTATGCAGCGTCATCTTGACGACGCCGTGCGTGGTGGCGTTCAGCACCTGGCTGTTGGGCCGCGGCGCCCCTGGCGTCTCCAGGCCGGCCCCTCCGGTGCCGACGATGAACTCGCGGACTCCGAAGACGTTGTCCACCACGCCCGAGGAGTTCTGCGGCGCCCAGCGTTCGTACCAGTGCGAGTCACCGTTGAGTACCACGTCCACGCCGCCCCGGTACAGGTCCTGCCAGAACTGCTGGTAATCGGTGTGACCGCCGGTCGTGCCGTTCGACGTCCACCGCGGGTTCTGGAAGTAGGCCAGCGTGCAGAGGTTGCTGTTGGCGTTCAGGTCGTTCTGCAGCCACACGTCCTCCGCCGAGCCGGCCGCGCAGAAGGACGGGTTGTCCAGGCCGCACGGTGCGGTGTTCAGCGCGATGATGTGCCAGCTGCCGAGGTTGTAGCTGTAGTAACCGGTGGCCGGGTTGACGTTCACCACCGAGGGGACCGGTGAGCCGAACAGCCCGCCGCTGCTGCCGTAGTACTGCTGGTATCCGGCACCCGCGGTGGCCGGGCAGTCCGTGCCGCCGGTGGTGTTGTAGTCCTCGTCGCCGGGCACCGGGTAGGTGATCGACTTCTTCACGCCCCAGGTCGGGCCGTAGGACTGCTGGAACGCGCTCACACCGCCGCAGTCGTACTGATCGTCACCGATGGGCAGCACGGCATCCACCCCGGTCAGCAGGCCGGCGGTGGCCGCGGCCTTGCAGTCGGTGTCGGTGCCTACGCCGTTGTTGAACGCGGGCGACGCCGGGTCGCAGGCGATGTCGCCTGCCGCGCCGACGATCGGATCGGTGTTGGCCTGGACCTGCACGGTCTGCGCCTGCACGGACTCGGTGTTCCCCGCGTTGTCCACCGAGAAGAACTTCAGCGTCGTCGGCTGCTTGATGGTGAACGGCTGGACGAAGACCGGGCTGGAGGTGGTCGGCGTGGACCCGTCGGTGGTGTAGTAGGTCACCTTCACCCCGGACCCGCCCGGGTCCTTCCCGAACGGCGCGACCGTGGTCGAGCCGTGGTAGGCGGCGGACTGGCAGGGCGATCCGTCACACTGCAGCGTGGTGATCGGCACCTGGGTGTCCGCCCCGTTGACCACCTGGGACACCGTCTTGACCACGGTGCCTGCCGGGGCGCCGCCGGGCTGGCCCGCGTTCTGCAGCCAGTCGAGGAAGGCGTTCAGCGTGTCAAGCTCGATGGGGCCCCAGTCGCTGATGCAACTGCCGTACTCGTCCGGGTCAAACGTCTGCGAGCACACCTGGTGGAGCACCTCGGTGATCCACCCGCCGCCTTGCTGGGCTGCCGCGACGACGTTGGCCTTGAGATGGGCAAGCGAGATCGGCGGCGCGTTCGGCGGGTTCCCGGCCGGCGGGTCGTAGGCGGTCCGGAGCGCGAACAGGTCCTTGGCCGGGATTGTTTCCTGGTACACCGGCCCGGCGCCGTCGCCGGCCACGTCGACGCCGCCGGCGGCGCGGCCCGAGGTGTAACCGCAGTTGTGCACGATGTTCTGCGCTGTCGCGTCGTACGCGCCCTCGGGGTAGGCGAAGCTCGTCGGGTAGAACCCGTGATCCATCAGGTTCTGCCGGTCGTTGCAGACCTCGGCGACCTTGGTGTTGAAATCGGTCGTGGTCTTGAGATTGATGTGGTGGACCGTGTGACCACCGATTTCGTTTCCCCCGTTGTTCAGCGCCGTCATTTCAGCCCAGGTCATGTGCTGGGGATCGACATTGTTGAGGCCGCTGATGTCATAGAACGTGCCGTTGAGGTGGTGCGGCTTCAGCGCGCGCAGGAAACCGAGGTCATATTGGTTCTGCAAGCCGTCGTCGAAGGTGAGCGACACCACCACGGTGAACGCGATTGCCTGGGCCTTTGGCTGCTCGGAATTGCCGGCAGCGTCGGTGGAGAAGAATTTGACCGTCGTGTTCTGCTTGACAGTGAACGGGCCGGTGTACACGGTGCTGGACGTGGTCGGCGTGGATCCGTCGGTGGTGTAGTAGGTCTTGTCCACCCCCCAGCCGGAGTCGGTCGCGGGGAGCGTGACGGTCACAGGGGCCGTGTAGCTGTTGCTGGTGCAGGCCGCCCCGTTGCAGGCGATAGTGGTGACCGGTGGCGTGCTGTCCGGCGGCTGCTGGACGGTTATGGTCGCCGAGCCGGTTGCCGTCTCGGCGTTGCCGGCGTTGTCCCAGGAGCGGTACTTGACGGTCGTCGTGGCGCCAACCAGGAATGGGCCGGTGTAGGCGGGGCTGGACTGGGTGGGCTGCGTCCCGTCGGTGGTGTAGCGAATGCTCGCTACCCCGGATCCGGTGTCGGCCGCGGCCAGGGTCGCGGTGACCGTGCCGGTGTAGGTGCTGGTGCTGCACGGTGCCCCATTGCACGCGATCGCGGTCGCCGGGGTGATCGTGTCGACGGGGGCGGCCGCGGCCGCCATCGTGCTGAACGTGGTGCCGGCCGGCGCCCCGCCGCTCTGCCCGGCGTTCTGCACCCAGGTCAGGAACGTATTGAGGTCGGCCAGTTCGATCCAGCCCGATGCCGTGGTGCAGGTCGCGTAGTTCGCCGGGTCCTGCGCCTGCGAGCACACCTTGCTGAGGACGATGGGCGCCCAGCCGCCCTTGGCCGCGGCCCCGGTTACCAGGGCCTGCAGGTTGGCCAGGGTGACCTGGCCGGTGGGGGCGTAGGCGCGCAGTGCCAGCCAGGTCTTGGGCGGCAGGGTCTCCGCGTAGGTAGGGCCGGCCGGGGACAGGCTGCCCGCGGTCCTGGCATTGCCGTAGCCGCAGTTCTGCACCTCGGTCTGGATGGTGGCGTTGTTCGCCCCGCTGGGGTAGGCGAAGCTGAACGGCTTGATCCCGTGGGCGAGGATGTTCTGCCGGTCGGTGCAGATCTCGTCGATCTGCTGCTGAGGAGTGAGCGTGGTCAGGTTGGTGCCGTCGACGGTCTTGCCGCCGATCTCGTTGCCCGCCGCGGCGAGCGTGCCAAGCTGCGCCCACGAGATTCTCGCCGTGCCAGCGCCGACGGTGCCGCTGTTCACATAGAACGTGGCGGGCACCCCGTGCGGCTGCAGCGCCTGCTGATAGCCGAGCGTGAACTGGCTGGACGTATTGTTGTCGAACGTCAGGGCCACCAGCGTGGTCGTGGCGGCCGTCGCGCTGGGCGCCGCCAGGGCAAGCCCGCTCGCGGCCATCACGATGGTGGCCCCCGTGGCCGCCAGCCGATGGCTTCCCCGGCGCACGCGGCGTGCCTGCCGGCGGCCGGCCAGATGCCCGAATCCGATACGCAAGGTTGTCAACCCCTCCCAGCCGTTCCCCCCGGCGACGGACGACTCCAGAGCGGTTCCCCCGGTGCGCGCGCGTGCCGAAAGCCCTGTCCCGGGCAGCGCAGGATGCTGCCGTGACGTCGGTCAATCCTCACTGGGAGCCGGGCGGTGAGAACACCCTCAATGGTCGTATCCCGCCTGCGCAAACCGGTTGTCAGCTGCTCGGGCGCAACTGCTCGAGGTGCGGCCGGCTCAGCGCGACGGCCTCCAGGGTGGAGTGGACGCCGAGCTTGGCCATCAGGTTCTGCAGGTGGGTGCGGACCGTGTTGGCGGACAGGTGCAACTGCTCCGCCACCTCCCGGCGCCCGGCGCCTTCGGCGAGGCAGGCCAGCACCTCCCGCTCGCGCGGGGTGAGCGCGGCGAGCAGCCGGTCGTTGTCCTGCCGCCGCTCCTGATCGGCCATCAGGTAGCCGAGCACCTGGCCGGTCTCCGCCGGGGGCAGCCAGGTTTCACCCCGGGCGACGCCGCGGATCACCTGCAGCAGGTGCTGGAGGGATTCGTTCTTGCGCACCCATGCGACCGCTCCCGACCGGACCGCGTCGACGATACGTTCCGGCTGCGAGGAGTAGCTGAGCATGACGACGCGCGGGGCATCGTCCCTGGCGCACAGTTCCTCGCACAGCCGCATCGCGGCGCGTTCGGGCAGGTCGCCGTCCAGCAGCATGACATCGGCGTGCCGGCCAACGATCAGGCACTCGGCCGGCGTCCGCGCGTGCACGGCCGCGACGACCTCTACGTCGTCCTCCGTCTCCAGCCGGGCCGCGAGCGCGTCGGCGAACGTGCGCTCCTGGTCAACGACGAAGACGCTGATCCCCATGCCGTGAGCGTGGCTCACCGCCCGGCCCGGGTGGAACCCCTGCCCGCCGTGGCTCGGCTACGACAATTGCGGGGTGGCCACCGGCCCGCGGCCGCGGTACCGGTCACGCCGGTACCTGCGCGACCAGGCCTTCGCGGCTGGCCAGCGCCGCTGCTTGCAGCCTTGAGTGGGTGCCGAGCTTGGTCAGCAGGGTCTTCACGTAGCTTCGCAGGGTGCTCGTGGCGATGTTCATCTCCCTGGCCATCTGCCCGGTGCCCTGGCCGTCGACGATCCGGCGCAGCACCTCCTGCTCCCGCGGGGTGAGCTCGTACACCCGCCGGTCACGTCGCGGTGCCCTGGCCAGCGGACGGCTTGTCAGCCCCGGCTCGAACACGGTCTCACCCGCCGCGACCGTGGCCAGTGCCCGCGTGATCTGCGCGACGTTGGCGTCCTTGCTGAGGAACCCCGCCACGCCGAGTTTCCGCGCTTCCCACGCGGCCGACGGGTCCGCCGCCCTGGCCAGGACCACGACCGCGGTGCCCGGATGACGCTGCCTGATCGCGCGGATCCCCGCCAGGCCGTCCTCGCCGGGGGAGCGCAGGCCGATCAGGCACGCGTCCGGTTTGCGCGCGCGGATCGCGGCCAGCCCCCCGGCCAGCGAGGTGGTGATCGCGGTGATCTGGTGACCGCTGGCCGTCAACGCCGGCGCGAGCGCCTCACCGAGCAGCAGGTTGTCATCACAAAGCACGAGTCGCATAGTCTCCCCAAGGTCAGCCCCGGCTACCCAGCTTGCTACCGGGGCTGGGGGAAAGCAGCCCGCGCGGCCGCTTGGCCCGCTCAGGTTCCTAAGCGCCGCCGCTCCGCTCGCGGAACAGTTCGGCCGCGGCCGCCCGGTCCTCGACTTGGAGTTTGCGCACGACAGAGGTGATGTGCGCGCGCACCGCGCTGGCCGAGAGCACCAGGCTGGCCGCGATCTCCGCGGTCGTGCGCCTGCGGGCCAGCAGCGCGAGCACCTCCCATTCCCGGCTCGTCAGCCGGCCCTCGGAGATGTCCGCCGTGACCAGCGGCCGCCAGCGCGGCTCCCGGCCGTGGAACCGTTCGAGCACCCGCGCGACCAGCTCCCGCGGCATGGCCGCTTCGCCCGTGAAGACCCCGTGCAGCGCATCGGGCAGCCGTCGCATGTTCATGTTCTTGAGCAGGTACCCGTCGGCGCCGGCGCGCAGCGCGGTGAACAGGTCGGTGTCCTCGTCGGAGACGGTCAGCATCACGATCTTCACCCATGGCAGCCGTGCCGCGATCTCCCATGCCGCGGCAAGCCCGCTGCCGGGCATCCGGATGTCAAGCAGGCAGATGTCGGGCTGCTTGCGCACCGCGGCCTGCACCGCCTCGGCGGCGTCGGCCACCTCGGAGCAGATGTTGAACCGCCCGTCGGCATCCAGCGCCCGCCGCACGTCGTCACGGGTGGGGGCGTGGTCATCGGCGACCAGCACCCGCAGTGGCTTGTTGTCTTCGTTCAAACCGCGACATCCACCTCACTTCCACGCCCGGGCCCGGAACTGATGTTCAGTTCGCCCCCGACGGAGCGAATCCGTTCGCGCATCGACACGAGCCCGAATCCGCTGCGGGGAAGGCTGGTGTCGAAGCCGCAGCCCCGGTCGGCCACCTGCATCCGGACCAGGGACCCGTCGCGCTCCAGGCGTAGCGTCACCCGCGCCGCGCCGCTGTGCTTGGCGGCGTTGGTGATGGCCTCACAGGCGACCCGGACCAGTGCCTCGGCCCGTGTGGGTGACAGCCGGACATCCGGCACGATGTCGAGGTCGAGTGCGATGCGGAACCGTTCGGCGGTCTGCGATGCCGCTTGTGCCAGCGCCGCGCCCACGGCCTGGCCGCCCGGCGGGGCAAGCGCGCTGATGGCCGACCGCAGTTCGGTCTGGGCCCGCTCCACCGCAGGCCGGAGCCGCCGCATGGCGTCCTCGCCGCCGTCCTCGGCGGCGGAATCGATATTGCGGGATATATAGGCCAGTTCCTGTGCCAGCCCGTCGTGCAGGTCGCGCGCCATCCGGCGGCGGTCCTCCAGCACGGCGGCGGCTGACAGCGCGTTCCAGTACGACCAGATCTCCCGCAGGCAGCCGACGAGCAGGGCGACGTAGAAGGCGAACCTGAAGACGTCCCCGGTGTAGAGCACCGATTGCGCGTACGACGCGGGAAACAGCGAGTAGTTCACGTGCGAGACGACGGCCAGGATGCCGGCAATGGCCAGCCAGCCGTAGAACGCATCGCGGCGCCGCCTGGCCAGGTTGAGGAACCCGATCGCGGCCAGCCCGTAGAGCAGTGACACCAGCAGTTCGAAGACCAGCAGCGCCGGATGGCCACGCAACGGCGGCTGCGACAGCGCGATCGGGCTGAGCGTCGCGGCGTCTCGCGGCGCCCACCGCGCCGCGAACGTGTGCGCGAACAGGGTGGCCGTCCCCAGCGCGGCCAGCGTGGCCACCGCGGCCAGTGCCAGCACCGGACCGCCCCGGCGCAGTTCGCGCCTGGTGGCGAACGCGGCGAGCACGAACAGCAGCGCGCCGAGCGACCGGGCCAGCGGCGCGGCCCACACGGTCAGGTCGTCGGGCGCCTCCCCGGCCACCGTCGGCACCGTCACGAAGAGCAGGTTGGACAGCGCCAGCACGGCGAGCGCACAGGCCAGCAGCAACTCGTTCAGGTAGGTGCGCCGCCGCAGCCGGCCGAACACCAGGAACGCGGCGAACAGCGCGATGAGCGATCCCGAGGTCTCCAGCGCCAGCCGCACCGCGGGCCACGCATAGCCCAGGTGAAGCTGGGGCAGCCGGGCGAACGCGATCGTGACCAGGCCCGAGATCGCGGCGGTCAGCCCCGCGATCGCCCGGTAACTTCGCATCACGCCGGCCATAGCATCGGCCCCCCCGTCCCCTACTGGTCGGCCGCCACCCCAGAACTTCAAGACTTGGGCCCCGTTAAGTAAAGTTACGGTAAATCCTGACCAACAATACCTTGTCGGGCAGGCGACCAGAAGGTCTCACCGGGGGATGGCCTGCCGTGAATGTCCTGGCATCGGCCGGGTAGGGATCTTGCGGGCGGCTTCAAATTCGCGCTACCGGACGGGATCGGTCCTGCCAACGGGGAAACCTTGCGGGCCATTTGACGTTTTGTCTGAAGTGACGTGGGATCGCGGTCGCCCTGTTCCAGACACAGGAGAGACGATGCATCCTGCTGATGCCGCCGAAGCTCCCAAGGCGGGCACCGCCGACGGGGGCACCGGAGCCCCGGGGGCGAGTGCCGCCGCCCCGGGGGCCGCCGGGACCATGGCAGCGGGCACCGGCCCTGCCCCCGCCGAGGCGCCCGCCTCGCCGCCCCCTCCCACGGCCCCGATGCCGGCCATCCCCGGCGGGCGGAGCCGCCGGAAGAAGATCCTGGCGTGGGTGGCCGGGTCGCTGGCCGTCGTTCTGCTCCTTGCCGCGACCGGTGCCTACCTCGTCTACCGGCACCTGAACGCCAACCTGCACCAGGTGAACGTCTCCGGCCTGCTCGGCACCCGTCCCGTGGACCTGCACCCGCAGGCGGAGAACATCCTCGTGATCGGCTCGGACACCCGGCATGGGCAGGGCCACGGCTTCGGCAGTGCCGCCCAGCTCAACACCGACCACTCGGACACCCTGCTGATCGTGCACATCGCGGCGAACCGGAAGTGGGCCGACGTGATGTCCATCCCGCGCGACTCGTGGGTGAACATCCCGGCCTGCCGGATGGGCAACGGCCAGCTGGCATCGCCGCAGACGTTCAAGATCAACGAAGCGTTCACGCTCGGCAACCTGTACGGCAACAAGACCGCCCTCGGCACCGCATGCGTCATCAAGACCGTCGAAAGCAACACCCACATCCACGTCGACCACTTCGTCGTGGTCAACTTCGACGGGCTCAAGGACATGGTCAACGCGGTCGGCGGCGTGCCGGAGTGCAACACCAAGCCGATCAACGACCCCAAGTCGGGACTGCACCTGTCGGCCGGGCACCACATGCTGGGCGGCAGGCAGGCGCTCGGCTACGTCCGCGCCAGGTACACCCTCGGCAACGGCAGCGACCTCGAGCGCATCACCCGGCAGCAGGCGTTCATGTCCGCGCTGGTCAGCAGGGTCAAGGCCAAGGAACTCAACCCGCTCGCGCTGTACCGGTTCCTCGACGCGGCCACCAGGTCGATCACGATCGACAGCCAGCTTGGCGGCATCCACGGCCTCTACGACCTGGCCACCAGCCTGAAGAACCTGCCGCCGGGCAAGGTCACCTTCTTCACCCTGCCCACCTACCCGCGGTCCTACGTGGATCCCACCGACACCGCCAACCTGCTCTGGACGCAGCCGCAGGACAGCCTGATCTTCGGGGCGTTCCGCAACGACGTGCCGGTGAGCGAGGCGCTGATCAAGCACCCGCGCGTCCCGCACCTGTCCCGGTCGAAGATCTCCGTGGTCGTGATGAACGGGACTACGAGCTTCGGGCTGGAGGACACCGTGGGCGCGGGCCTGCAGCAATACGGCTTCAGGGTGCCTCATATGCGGACCGCGAGCAGCCAGAACGTCAGCCAGACGGTGATCCGCTATCACGCGGGCCAGGAGGCGGAAGCCCTGCTGCTGGCCAAGGATCTGCCCGGCGTGTCGCTGTCTCAGGAATCCGGGCCGTCCGAGGCCATCGGTACCGGGCACATTACGTTGCTGCTCGGTTCGGATTACGGGACTGCGGTCACCATGGGGCCTGCGGCGTCTAGTCCGCAGCCTGCTTCTACGTTCGCGCCCCGGACCGCTTCGCAGAACATCTGCACGTCGGCTTGAGGCCGGGGTTCTAGGACGTCCGAAGGATCACCTGTGCGCGGACAGAACTCCGCGCACAGGTAACCCTCCGGCCGCCCTGTGAGGGTTTCGGCAGGCTCATAGATGGCTGGCGGAAAGCCGCGAGCGGGACGGGGCTGATCGCTACTTTGATCAGGTGCGTGCCGCGACGGGCTGGAGGCGACACGCGGGAGTGGTGCCTGTCCTCGGTGCCTTTCTCGCGGGTGCGCTCGCCTGGACTCTTCCGCTGACCAGCTCGGCTGCTACCGCACGCGTCGTCGCCAGCCCGCGGCATGTGGTGATCGTGGGGATTGGCGGGCTGCTTTGGAGCGATCTATCGCCTAGAACCACGCCGGTGTTGTGGCGGGTCGCGGAACAAGGGGCCGTGGGATCGCTGGATGTGAGCGGGGTGCGGGAGCGGACCTGTCCTGCCGAGGGGTGGCTCACTTTGAATGGGGGAGCACGGGCGGCGCTGCCTGGGTCCGCTGGCGGGGCGTGTCCTGCGGGGCCGGTGGTGGTGCGGCGATCGGGGCTGATCGCGGGCGGGATTCCGGTGGGGGCCCGGGTGCCGGGGCTGAGCAGGATCGAGGCATACAACGCCCGGTTTCATTGGAACCCTCAGTGGGGGCTGCTCGGGTCTTCGCCGGGGAAGGGGCGGTGTGTCACCGCGGTGGGGCCGGGGGCGGGGCTGGCGGCGGCCGGGCGGAACGGGTGGATGCGCGGCTACTTGCCTGATCCGCCGAGCTTGACTCCGGTCGTGCTGGGGGAGTGCGCGCTGACTGTGGTTGATCTTGGGGCGTTGCCGGTGCGGGGTGGGGCTGGCGTTCGCCGGGCGGCGGTGGGGCGGGACGATGCTGAGCTGGGGGCGATCCGGGCGCGAGCTGCCGGCGGGAAGCACGTTGATGGTGATGGCGCCGGGGGACGGGGTGACGCCGCATCTGCGGGTGATCGTGGTGGATGGGCCGGGTTACCGGGACGGTGTGCTCGGGGCGGCGTCGACCAGGGAAACGGGGCTGGTGTTGCTCACGGATCTGACGCCGACGGTGCGGGCGTGGTTCGGTGGCGGGATCCCGGCTGCCGTGGTGGGGTCGCCGCTGACCAGCAGCCACAGGGACGGCAGCCTGGCCGCTACGGTCGGCATGCTGGTTCACCAGGACACCGCGGCACGGGTGTACCGGACCACGGTGACGCCGTTTTTCCTGGTGGTCGGGTTCGGCTACGCGGCAGTATTCGCGCTCATTTGGGTGATGCCGTGGGGGCGGGGGGAGGACCGGGGACGGAGGCGGCGCGCGGCTACCCGGGCCGTGGGGCTGTGGGCCGCGTCGGTGCCGGTCGGCACGTTGCTGGCCGGGCTGGTCCCGTGGGCGGCCCTGCCGCACCCGGCCACCGTGCTGTACACGCTCGCGGCCGCCTGGGCTGCGGTGGTGGCCGGTATCGCCCTGGCCGGGCCGTGGCGGCGCGATCCACTTGGGCCGGCCGGCCTGGTCGCGGCCGTCACAGCCGGGGTGATCGCGCTCGACATGCTGACCGGTTCGCACCTGATGCGGGAAACACCGTTCGGCCTGTCCGCCCTGGTCGCGGGCCGGTTCTACGGCCTGGGCAACAACGCCGTGGTGCTGTACGGCGCGGCGGGGATCCTGTGCGCCGCGTGGCTCGGTGGCGCCGCGTTGCGCACGGGTGCCCGTGGCCGGGCCGTGGCCGTCATGGGGGCGGTCACCATCCTGGTGGTGGCCACGGCGGCATGGCCGGGTTTCGGGGCCAAGGTAGGCGGCACCATCGCGATGGTGCCCGGCTTCCTCGTGCTGCTCGCCGCCGCGGCCAGCGTGCGGTTGACCCCACGCCGCTGGGCACTCGTCGCCGTCAGCGGCCTGGCGCTGGTCACCATTTTCGCGCTGATCAACTACCTGATTCCCGGCACCGGCCACTCGGACATCGGCCACTTCGCGGGGCAGGTACTGCACGGCGGAGCCGGGCCGACCCTGCGCCGCAAGATAGCGGCGAACCTGGGATCGCTGACCGCGAACCCGTTCGTCCTGGTGATCCCGGTCGTGGTGATCATGGCGGGTGCGGTGGTCGCGCGGCCGGCCATGCTGCGTGCCGGCCCGGTCGCCGCGGCCTACCGGGCAATCCCGCTGCTGCAGCCCGCCCTGTCGGCGGTCTGGCTGGTCGGGGTGCTGGGCTGGCTGTTCGAAGACTCCGGCGTCACCGTGCCCGCGGCCGCGCTGCCGTTCCTGTTGCCACTGGTGGCGGTGATCTTCTCCGCCGTTTCCCACGACGGCGCCCCGGCGGGTACCGGCGAGCGGGAACCTGCTGCCGCGGCCGTTTGACCGGTATCGCCAGGTCCACGGATATCGTTGAACTTTGGCTGAACGACTGGTGTGGAGGGTCGTGTGAAGTACCGCGTGTCCCGGGTGCTCGCCGGGCCGATACTGCATCTGCTGTGGCGGCCCGAGGTCACCGGTGGTGAGCACATACCGGCCACGGGCGGCGCGATCCTCGCTTCCAATCACCTGTCGCTGGTCGACTCGATCTTCCTGCCGCTGATGCTCGCCCGTCCGGTGACCTTCGCCGCCAAGTCGGAGTACTTCACCGGGAAACGTCCCGGCCAGCGGATCGCGGCCGCGTACCTGCGGGCCACCCGGCAGTTGTCGGTGGACCGTGCCGGTGCCCGCGCGGCGCAGGAGACCCTGCACGCGGCGCTGGGGCTGCTGCAGGCGGGGGAGTTGTTCGGTATCTACCCCGAGGGCACCCGGTCGCCAGACGGGCGGCTCTACCGTGGCCGGACCGGGGTCGGCTGGCTGGCGCTGGCCTCGGGCCTGCCGGTTATTCCGGTGGCCATGGTCGGTACCGACCGGGTGCTGGCGCCCGGGCACTCCATCCCGTCGCTGCACCGGGTCGGCATCCGGGTGGGCGAGCCGCTGACATTCGAGCAATACCTGGACCACCGGCCCGCGGCCCAGGCCCGCAGGGCGGTCACCGACGAGGTCATGAAGGCCATCGGCGGCCTGTCCGGGCAGGAATTCGTGCCGATGTACGCGTCGGTGCGCAAGGAGGAACTGGCCACAAAGGCGACTGAGCCAGGCCGCTGAACGCCCGCCGCCGACAGGCTGGGCGAAGCGGATGACCCGCGGAGCGGTCGGCAGCTAGTCCCTGCAGCGGGCGGCCTGGTGGCTCAGCCCGTGGCGGCGCTGGTCAGTCCTGGCTGCCCGCGGGCGGCCGGTTGTCGGTTCCCCGTACGGGCGGGAACAAGCGGAACGCGTCCTCCATGTCGGCACGCGGCCGCAGAGCCGGGAAACTCTCGGTGCTGTCGGCCGGGTTTGACCGGGGGAAGGACCGCTGGTCCGCGCCGGAGTCCACGGCGGGGAAGCTCACGGTGCTGTCCGCCGGGTCGGCGCCGGTGTCCGTGCCGCGCGGGTTGCTTGGCTGGCTGGCCGCCGCCGGGCCGCTGTCCCACGGGGCTGTTCCGCTTGGCTGGCTGGCCGCCGCCGGGCCGCTGTCCCACGGGGCTGTGCCGCGCGGGTGGCTGGCTGGCTGGCCGCCGCCGGGCCGCTGTCCCACGGGGCCGCTGCCACGCGGGTTGCTTGGCTGGCTGGCCGCCGCCGGGCCGCTGTCCCACGGGGCCGTGCCGCGCGGGTTGCTTGGCTGGCTGGCCAACGCCGGGCCGGAGGCCGGTGTGGCGCTTGCCCCGGCGGGCGGCACGGCAAGGAAGGAGTCGGTGATCTCCCAGGGTGGGACGCCCGTCTTCGGTTGCGTGCTGCCCACCTCGGGCTTGACCGCCTCGGGCTTTGCCGCGCCTGGCCACGCCGCACCAGGCCTGGCTGCCGTGGGGGGCGCGGCGACCGTGCCCGGCTGGCCGCCCTCCGCCGGACCGGGCTTGTTCGCGGGGTTGTCTCTCTGCGGGAGGGCAGGCCCGGCCGGGCTGCCGCCGGATGGCCGGGCATCAGTCGGGTCGGCACTCCAGGGAGCGGTACCGGCCGGGCTGGGATCCGTAGGAGGCTTGATCGCCCGCGGGAACGGTCCCCGCTCCGGCTGGCCGGCGTCGGGCAGGCTGGGATTCGTGGCTGGCCGCGGAGCCGGCGGGAACGGGGGCTGGTTGGCACCGGCAACGGTCCAGTCCGGGCCGTCAGAGGTGGAGTCGGCCGCCCCGGCCCCGGTAACGCCGCCGTCGGCTGGGCCCGGAACGGACAGGCCGCTGGCCGGTGTCTGCCCGGCTGGACCCACACCGCCGCCGGCCTTGGCGGCGCCACCCGCCTGGCGGGCCATGGAACTGCCGAGCCGCCTGGGCAGGGCGAGACTTGGCCTCCTGGCGGGCGAGATGCCCGGCTGGCTGACGGCCGATGGGCCGACGGCCGATGGGACTGTTCCGGCCGCCGGACCGTTGCCTGCCTGGGCAGCGCTGGCGGCTCCTGGGGCCGAGCCAGGGTCGGCCTGGGCAGCGCGGAAAGGCTCCACCCCCGCGCCGGTGTTCCACGCGTAGTCCGGCCGGTCCTCGGTCCGCCTTGGCTGCTCGGGCGAATCCGGCTGCGGCGGTACCAGCCCGGCGGCGGGCACCATCCGGGCCCCGCTGGGCCGCCCGCCTTCACGGCCGGGCTGGCCGTTCGGCTCGTCGGCCGGCGGAACCGGTGGATGCAGCGCCGCCGCCTTGGGGCCGCCCGGCCATTCTTGCTGCGCCATCTCCTCCCAGGCAGGCAGCGCCGGGGGTGGCAGTGCCGGGCGCACCTGCTCGGGCATGGGCAGTGAGCCCGCTCCGCCGCGGGACGGCGTGGGAGCCTGGGTCCAGGGCAGTTCGCTGTTCGGTTCCGGTGCGGGCTCCCACGGGGGGCGACCGGTTACCGGGGCCGTGCGCGACTGGCGCGGTGACTGGGTCAGCCGGCTGCTCATCCGGGTCACGCCGGCAGCGCCGGAGGCCGGCTCCGGGCCGGCGGCTGCCTCACCGGCTGGTGGCGTCGCCGGTGGAGCCCCGTGGAACGCACTGCCTGGAATCGCCGCGCTGGCCGCGGCCTTGACAGCCGGGTCCCGTGAGATCAGCGCCCATGGCGGCAGGCCGGTTCCCGCGCCAGCAGGCTGAGTCAGGCCAGGTTTGGCCTCGCCGCCAAGGGAGGCGTCCTGCGCGGCCGCCCCCGGTGCCGGGCCGAGGCCTGCCGCCGGGCCAAGGCCTGCCGAAGAGCCGGGTCCCGCCGGAGGGTCCCCTGCCGCCGAAGAGCCGAGTCCCGCCGCAGGCCCGAGTCCCGCCGCAGGCCCGAGTCCCGGCGGAGGACTGATCCCTCCCGGCGGGCTTACCCCCGCCGCACCGAGCATCGCCGAAGAACCACTCGCCGCCGCGGGCCCAAGTCCTGCCGAGGGAGTGATCCCCGCCGCGCCAAGGCCGGCAACACCGCCAGCGCCGGCCGACGTCGGGCCCGCGGCCGCGAACCCCGACGACGCCGACCCGGTGAAGCCAGAACCGCTGAACCCGGAACCGGTAAAACCAGAGCCGGTGAACCGCGCGCCAGACCCGGTGAAGCCAGATCCGGTGAACCCGGCGGCGGAGCCCGTGAACCCAGAGGACGCCGACCCGGTGAAGCCGGAGGCACCCGGTCCTCCGGCCGCCGGGCCGAGCGGCGCGGCGATGAAGCCGACCGGCTCAAGCTCCGGCTCGGCTGCCTCGGCATCCGGGCCGTCGGCCCCGGCCTGCACGCCGGCTGGTGAGCCCTTCTTCCCCGAGCCGCGTGCCGCGGATTTGGCCACGACCGGCTTACGTACCGGCGGCTGGACCGCCGCCCGAACCTCGGCGAGGCGCGCGGAGCGTGCGTTCCGCCGCCGCCATGCCTTGATCCCGAAGAACAGCCCGAGCAGCAGCAGGAAGACCACGCCCGCGAGGATCGCGTCCTTGATCAGGGTGCCGCGGATGTTCCGGTGTATCGGGCTACTGTGTACCGCCGGTTGCGTTGGTTGCGCCTGGCCGGCCGTACCCGAGGCGGCCGACTTGGACACCCTCTCGACGATGCCCGCCGCGGCGACGAGCGCCTTGGCCGCGTCGACGGTGCCGAAACCGGACCCGTCGGCCCGCCCCCCGGCTGGGTGGTACACCGTGCTCGTGGTGAGGGCCTTGGTGACCTGCGCCGGGGTCAGCGTGGGGAACTGGGCCTGGATGAGTGCGACGATGCCCGCGACCATCGCGCTCGCCGCGCTGGTGCTGTTGAGCTGGGGGTAGGTGCCGGACGGGGTGGCCGCGGTGACGTCGGCCCCGGCCGCGGTCACCGTGACGTACGACCGGTGGCTGCTGAACGGCGCCTTGTTGAAGTGCCGGTCGAAGGCGCCTACGGCGATGACCCCGGGGTAGAAGGCCGGATAGTTGACCGCGTCGGTGCCTGCGCCCCCGTCGCCAGCCGGGGCAACCAGCACCACATGTTTGGCGATCGCGTACCTGACGGCCGCCCGCTCGGCGGTGCTGCCGCCCGAGCCGGGCGCACCGGACGTGGTCACCGGGTCGAGCGGCAGGTCGATGACGCTCGCGTGATGCCGGACGGCCCAGTCGATACCGTGGGCAATGGCGTTCGGCAGTCCGGCGGCAATGGTCTGCTTGGACAGCAACGGGTCGTTGCTTTCCAGCGTCACCCGGACGGAGAGGATCTTGGCCGCCGGTGCGATGCCGATAATCCCATTCGCTTGGCCGGGACCGTGCCCGTGGCCGGCGATAAGGCTGGCCATCTCGGTGCCGTGAATCCCCCAGGACTGCCCGGTGGGCGCCTCTCCCGAGTTGGTGTAATCGGGCCCTGTGGTGACCGAGCCGGTCAGGTCGGCCTGCGCCGGGTCCACCCCGGTGTCGAGCACTGCGACGGTGACGCCTGATCCGCGCGTCGTCTCCCAGGCATTCGTGACGTGAAGAGTACGCAGCCACCATTCATTGCGGCGTACATGATCGGCCAGCGCAGGTGAACTGGATGCCGCGATAAATGCCAGGCTGAGTCCTACGGCCATGCCGACTCGCGCGCGACGGCGGAATCCGGATGAAACGCCAGCCTGCGCGCGTTGGGAGAGACCATGCAGCACCGCGGTCCTCCTCCGAGAGTGCACGTGCAGATTCTGTCATGTTCATGACTGTTTCGTGGCCAGAGCTGATGGCCTGACCGGGCTTGACCCGGGTTTTCCCGGCCTATTCCAAGACGTTGGCGGTGGCGCTCCGGTTTACCCGGGCGGCGCCGCCGCCAGCCGGACGTGCGCGCCGGGAGGCAGGCCCAGTTGCTGGGCGGCGTCGCCCGCGTTGACCGCGAGCGAGATCAGTCCCGCGCTGTCGGTGAATGCGACCAGTTCGCCGGGCGCGACGGCGGCGAAAGTCTCCAGGTAGGGCACGGTGAGCTGGCGGCGGCCGCAGCGGACCACAAGCTGGGAGCCGAACCCGATGCCGATACGGTCCGCGTCGGACGCGGCGATGGACAGCTGGACGTTGCCGAACCGGTCCACCGACATCACCTCGCCCTCGGCCTCACCGTCATGCACCCGGCTGGTCGGCGCGGGCAGGGTTACCAGATCGCCAGTATCCAGTTCAGTGCCCACCGAGACGAGGTCCGTGCCCGCGGCGAGATGCGCCGCGACGGGAAGGAAAATGTCACGCCCGTGGAACGTCTGCGACACCGGGTGCAGCCAGAGTTCACCGTTGGTGAGCTGGAACGCGCGCCGCACGCCGCCCAGCGCCGCTGCCGCCCACGACAGCAGCCCGTTGTCCGGGCCCACCAGGATGGCCTCGCCTGCCTCGATCGCGATGCCGCGGCGCGTGGTGCCCACGCCAGGGTCGACGACCGCGACGTGCACGGCGGCCGGCATGTACGGCATGGTCTGCGCGAGTACGGCGGCCCCGCGGCGCACGTCGCCAGGGGGGACCAGATGGGTGATGTCGATGATTCGCACCGCGGGGGCGATCTTGGCGGCGACTCCGTGGCACGCGGCGACGAATCCGTCGTCAAGCCCGTAGTCGGTGAGGAGCGTGAGGCAGTCGAAGGTGGTCACGAACGGTGAGCGTACGACGCGAGGCCCGTTGCCGGAAACCCCCAGGGTTCGCCACAAGCGCCGCCGGCCGCTGTCGGAAGACCGAAGGACTGCCTACGATGGAGGGTCCGGCGGAGTTCTCGCCGACGGGGAAGCGGTCACGAGAGGGCGTGAGGCAGATGACAGCACTGTCCGAGCGCGAAATGCGGGTCCTCTCGTTCGAGCGGCACTGGTGGCGCCAGCCGGGCGCCAAGGAACAGGCCATCTCCGACCAGCTCGGACTGTCCGCTACCCGCTATTACCAGATGCTCAACGAGCTCATCGACCGCCCGGAAGCGATGGCCGCGGATCCGGTTCTGGTCAAGCGGCTGCGCCGCCAGCGCGCCCGCCGCGAGCGGATCCGCTCGCCCCGGGCCGGGGAGGGCGGCGCCGCGTGACGGTGCCGGTCCCCGATGGAACGACTCCCGAGGGCGCGGCCGGCCTCGCCGCGATCGCGGCAGATCCCGGCCATGCATTGATCGCCCTGGACTTCGACGGTACGCTCGCGCCGATCGTCTCCGAACCCTCCGCGGCGCGGCCACACCCGGATGTGCTGCCCGCCCTGGAGCGGCTGGCCACTGGTATCGGCACGCTTGCGATCATCACCGGGCGGCCCGCACCGGTCGCGGTGGAACTGGGCGGCTTCGCCAGCATCCCCGGCCTCATCGTGATCGGGCATCACGGCTTCGACCGCTGGGAGGGCGGCCAGCTCACCTCACCCCCGCCGCCGCCCGAGGTCGTCACGGCACGCACCAGGCTGCCCGGAGCGCTGGCCGCGGCGGGCGCCCCCGAGGGCACCTGGGTCGAGGACAAGGGCCACGCGCTCGTCGTGCATGTCCGCCGCACCGCCGACCCGCAGGCCGCGCTGGCCGAGCTGACCGGCCCGATGGCGGAGCTCGCGGCCGGGACTGGGCTGGACAGCAAGCCCGGACGGCTGGTCATCGAACTGCGGCCAACCGGCGTCGACAAGGGCACGGCGCTGGCGGAGCTGATCGCCGAGCGCGACCCTGCGGCGGTCCTGTTCGCCGGCGACGACCTCGGCGACCTGCCCGCCTTCGAGGCCGTTCGTGCCGCCCGGGCGGCGGGCCGCGAAGGTATCGCGGTGTGCAGTGGTTCGGACGAGGTCAGCGCGCTCGCCGCGCACGCCGACCTGGTACTCGACGGGCCCAAGGAGGTCGCCGCACTGCTGGCTGCGCTGGCTGAGGCGTTGCCTCAGCCGCCGTCTCGAGCGCGCTGAGCTGCGACGCCAGCCACTGTTGCGGTGGGCACGCGGCGCTCGCCCGGGCAAGCAGGGCACCACGGCGGTTCCGTTCTGCACTATTCATGCTCAGTGCCTCGTGCATGGCCTGTGCCGTGGCGGAGACGTCGTAAGGATTCACAAGCAGAGCGCCCTCGGCCAGCTCGGCAGCCGCGCCGGCCTCGCGGGACAACACCACGGCGCAGGCGCGATCCGACAGCAGCGGTACCTCCTTGGCGACCAGGTTCATGCCATCCCTGACCGGGTTGACCACCAGCACGTCGGCCAGCCGGTACGCGGCGAGCGAGCGCGGATAGTCGTCGTTGACCTGCAGTACCAGCGGATCCCAGTCCTCGGTGCCGAACTCGTCCACGATCTCCCGCGCCATCCGCTGCACGCTGGCGGTGTACTCGCGATACTCGGGCAGGTCGTGGCGGGACGGGTAGGCGAACGCCACGTGCGTGACCTTGCCCTGCCACTGTGGCCAGGTGATCAGCAGCTCGCGGTAGGCGGCAAGCCCACGGACGATGTTCTTGGACAGCTCGGTGCGGTCGATCCGTACGATCAGCTTGCGATCGCCAGCTACCTGGTTCAGCGTGGCCATGTGCGCCTGCACGTCGTCGGCGGCGGCCCGGCCGCGAAGCTGCGCCGCGTCCACGCCCAGCGGGTGGATGCCCACCGTGGTGGTGTGCCCGGCGTGCCGGACGGTCCCCGCGGCCCGGTCCACCCGGGCGCCGAGCACGGCCTCGCAGCAGTCGAGGAACGCGCCGGCCCAGCGTTCCGCGTGGAACCCGGCGTGGTCGGCGCCGAGAATGCCCTCCAGAACCTCGCGCGCCACGTCGTCGGGCAGCAGCGCGAAATAGTCCGGCGGCGCCCACGGGGTGTGCGAGAAGTGCGCGATCGCCAGGTCAGGGCGGCGCTGCGCGAGCATCCGCGGGACCAGGGTCAGGTGGTAGTCCTGCACCATGGCGCGAATGCCCGCGCCCGGCGGCCCGGCTCCCTCGGCGAGCGCGTCGGCGAACGCGGCGTTGTAGGCGCGGAACGACTCCCATTCCCGGCGGAACGCCAGGCCGAACACGGGCTGGTTCGGGGTGTCGAAGAGCAGGTGGTGGATGAACCACAGGGTGGAGTTGGCAACCCCGTTGTAGGCCCGGTCGAACACCGGCGCCGGGATGTCGAGCATCCGCACCACGGACTCAGGGCCGCCTGACGCTGCCCCGTTGGCGCTGAGCGACACGTCCAGCTGCCCGTCGGCCGCGGCACGGGCGGCGGCCCGGTCGGCATCGTTCAGTGCCGCGCACACCCACAGCACCTCGGCCCGGCCCGCGAGCGCCGACAGCGCCGCCGCCACTCCGCCCCCGCCGCGGCGGCTGGTCAGCCTCCCGTCGTCGCCGAGGCTGTAGGACACCGGCCCCCGGTTGGACGCGATCAGTACCCGGCCCGCTGGTTCGGCGCTCATGGAACGTGAGGTTAAGGCATCAGACCGTCACCGCCTGGGCAGGGGTCGCGGCGCCCTCAACTTGTCTGACCCGTCAGTTAAGCCGTTGCCCTCATCAGCTAAAGTTGTGAGCACAACTTCATAAAGCTCATCCAGAGGGGTGGAGGGAACGGCCCTGTGAAGCCCCGGCAACCACCACGGTGATGCCTTGCGAGGCCCGCTCCGTGGCAGGTGCCAACTCCGGCCCGCGGCTATTCGGCCGCAGGGACAGATGAGGGAGAAAGGCCCCGCACCGTGACCACATCAGCGAGCACCCCGTCCGGTTTCGGCTTCGCAAGTCACCTCTTCTGCCGCGAATGCGGCGCCACCGCCGCGCTCGGCGCCAGCCATGCGTGCGCGGAGTGTTTCGGGCCACTGGAGGTCGGCTACGAACTGCCTCCGGTCACCCGCGCCAGCATCGAGGCCGGCCCCGCGAGCATCTGGCGCTACGCGAACCTGCTGCCGGTGCCGCAGGACATCGCCACCAGGCCCAACACCGAGCCAGGCTGGACCAGGCTCGCCCGCACCGACCAGCTCGCCAGGGAACTGGGGCTGCGGGCGCTGTGGCTGAAGGACGAGCGCGGCAACCCCACCCATTCGTTCAAGGACCGGGTCGTGGCGGTCGCCCTGGCCGCCGCCGTCGAGATGGGCTACAAGGTGCTGGCCTGCCCGTCCACCGGCAACCTGGCCAACGCGGTGGCCGCCGCAGCGGCCCGGGCCGGCATCCGCTCGGTGGTGCTGATCCCGGCCGACCTGGAGCCGCAGAAGATCGCCGCCACCGCCGTCTACGGCGGCGCCATGGTGTCCATCGAAGGCACCTACGACGACGTGAACCGGCTCGCGTCCGAGCTTGCCGATGACCGCGAGGATTGGGCGTTCGTCAACGTCAACGTGCGCCCCTACTACGCCGAGGGTTCCAAGACCATCGGCTACGAGATCGCCGAGCAGCTCGGCTGGCGGCTGCCGGAGCAGATCGTGGTGCCGGTCGCGTCCGGCGCGCAGCTCGTCAAGATCGACAAGGCGTTCCGCGAACTGATCGAGCTTGGGCTGGTGGCCGACACCAAGTACCGGGTGTTCGGTGCACAGGCGACCGGGTGCTCGCCGGTGGCGGCCGCATTCCGCGCCGGGCACGACGTGGTGCAGCCGGTTAAGCCGGCCACCATCGCCAAGTCGCTGGCGATCGGCAATCCCGCCGATGGCCCGTATGTGCTCGATGTCGTGCGGCGCACCGGCGGGGCTGTGACCGACGTCGGCGACGAAGAGGTAGTGCAGGCAATACGCCTGCTCGCCGCGACCGAAGGCGTCTTCGGTGAAACGGCGTCCGGGGTGACGCTTGGGGTGCTGCGCCGGCTCCTCGATGACGGTCTGCTTGACCCGGGCGCGGAAACGGTCATCATCAACTCGGGTGACGGGCTGAAGACCCTGGACGCGGCCGGGTCCGGGGCGCCGGCCGGGACCGCGGCGATCCGGCCCACGCTGGAGGCGTTCGAGGCCTGGGAGTCGGCGCGTGCGGCGTGACCGGTACATCATCGTTCATGACCACGCCTTTGCGTTGTGATTGCAATACGTAGTCATCGTCACCGGCCTTATGGCTTCAGAAAGGCGGCCGCGGATGAGTGTCTCCGTCCGAATCCCGACCATCCTGCGCACGTTCACCGGCGGCTCGGCCGAGGTGAACGCGGACCCGGGCACGCTGCGTGAGGTTCTCGCCAGCCTGGACGCGACGTATCCGGGGCTTGCGGGCCGGATTGTCGATGATGAGGGGAAATTGCGCCGCTTCGTCAATGTGTATGTGGGCGACGAAGATGTGCGGTTCGCCGAGGGGCTGGACACTCCGGTGCCGGCTGGGTCCCGCGTGTCGGTGATCCCGGCGGTGGCCGGCGGCTGACGCCGGTTCCGGCTGGCGCCCCATTCAGGCGTCATCCAGTTTTCCCTCAACTGACCAGCGTGTCCATGTCTTTCTGTCGGCCTGTGCGAGTTTCCTGGCCCCATTCAGCGAGTATCTGGTCACGCAGACTCACGGCAGGGGGTATGGTCATACCCGGTCGCAGTCGGTCGGCGAGACGACAAGCGATGCTTGTCAGTACGCCTAGCACAACCGCGACACTGGATCCCGAAAAGCAAGGGCGGGATCTGAGAAAGCCCGAGCGTAGTTAGGGGTTGTTGAGTAATGGCTCAGGGCACCGTCAAGTGGTTCAACGCGGACAAGGGCTACGGCTTCATCGCGGTCGACGGTGGCAGGGACGTGTTCGTGCACCATACCGCCATCATGATGGATGGTTACCGCAGCCTCGAGGAGGGGCAGCGGGTCGAATTCGACATCACGCAGGGTGAGCGCGGACCTCAGGCGGAGTCCGTTCGCGCCGTGTAACGTAACTGCACATCAGCTAGGCATATGGCCCGGCACCCGGACGCGGGTGCCGGGCCATATGGTTCCACCGGATGACGCCGGGCTTGAGACCCCGGCAGCCCGTGGATCGCGACTGGTCCCGTGGCGGCGGCCTTGCCCGGGGCCCGCTTGCGTGAAGGCGCCCCCGGAGATGGCACGCCCTCAGGGCAGTGGCTCGATCTCCACCTCGGGGTGCATGGCGCGGATCGGGCCCGGCCGGGCGCTCACCACCGGCCAGCCACGGTCGGCGGCCAGGAACGCGGCGTGCGCGGCCCCGGTGGAAGCGCGGGCGGGCAGCGCGTTCGACCGCAGCAGCCCGGTGCCCGTTGCTTCGGCGGTGCCGAAGTCCTCCACCTTCGCCATGGGCGACTTCAGCAGGTCGAACAGGCGCGCCTGCTGCTCGGGGTCCCGCAGCCTGGCGAGGGCGTCGGCCAGGCAGGGTGCCGGAATGACCAGCGGGATCAGGTTCTCATGACTGATGTAGAGCAGCGCCTGCATGTACGGGGTGCCCTGGGCCGCCTGGAGCAGTGCGCTGGTGTCGAGGATCCGGCCGCCGATCACCCGACGGGCTTAGGGCCCACGCCGAGCGCCCGGCGGGCCCAGGCGTAGTGCTTGGCTTCGGGGCCTGGGCACCGCTCGAAGATGCGGTCCAGGGTCGCCCGCGCGTCGCGCCAGTCGTCCTCCCGGCGCAGGAGCTCAGCGATGTGCCCGGACACCGAATCGATCCGGCCCTCGTCCTTGGCCCGACGCAGCTTCTCGATCAGGTCCTTGGGCAGGCTGATCGCAAGCTTCTCCGTTGCGGACATACTTTGGTTATACCGGTGGCGGTGCGCTCGTCTCAACCTGATCGGCAGGGTTGGCGGCGAGCCGGCCTGGCTCGTTCGGCGGCCTTCGCCAGAGGCCGTAGTGTTATTCCGGGGGCCGAGCCCCGGACGCCCACGCTCGGTGCCGCTGCGGTCAGAGCCCAGTTCAGCGGGCTGTGCCACGGCCCGGCTGGGGTGATCAGCTTGCACTCTCGACCCGAGAGTGCTAAACAGGTCGTTGGCACTCTCGGCATGAGAGTGACAACGCCAAGGCGGGATCGGGGCGATGAGGCCTCACCTGTGCAGGAAGGGACTGACACAGGTGTGGCCGGCCGTCGCGGGCGTCGGCTCGATCCGTCCGACAGCCACATAGTTTCCGGAGGACTGGAGCCTATGGCAGCCAAGATGATCGCGTTCAATGAGGACGCACGGCGCGGCCTCGAGCGCGGTATGAACCAACTAGCCGACGCCGTGAAAGTAACCCTCGGCCCCAAGGGCCGGAACGTGGTGCTCGAGAAGAAGTGGGGCGCCCCCACGATCACCAACGATGGTGTGTCCATCGCCAAGGAGATCGAGCTCGAGGACCCGTGGGAGAAGATCGGCGCCGAGCTGGTCAAGGAAGTCGCCAAGAAGACCGACGACGTGGCCGGTGACGGCACCACCACGGCGACGGTGCTCGCCCAGGCGCTGGTCCGCGAGGGCCTGCGTAACGTCGCGGCAGGCGCCAACCCGATGTCGCTCAAGCGCGGCATCGAGGCCGCGGTGGAGCGGGTGAGCGAGGAGCTTTCCAAGCTCGCCAAGGACGTGGAGACCAAGGAGCAGATCGCTTCGACGGCCTCCATTTCTGCTGGTGACACCGCGATCGGCGAGATGATCGCCGAGGCGATGGACAAGGTCGGCAAGGAAGGCGTCATCACCGTCGAGGAGAGCAACACCTTCGGCCTCGAGCTTGAGCTCACCGAGGGCATGCGCTTCGACAAGGGCTACATCTCGCCCTACTTCGCCACCGACCCCGAGCGGATGGAAGCGGTCCTGGAGGACCCCTACATCCTGATCGTCAACTCCAAGGTGTCGGCGAACAAGGACCTGCTCCCGCTGCTCGACAAGGTGGTGCAGTCCGGCAAGCCGCTGGTCATCATCGCCGAGGACGTCGAGGGCGAGGCGCTGGCGACCCTGGTCGTCAACAAGATCCGTGGCCTGTTCAAGTCGGTCGCGGTGAAGGCGCCCGGGTTCGGTGACCGGCGCAAGGCCATGCTCGGTGACATCGCCACCCTCACGGGCGGCCAGGTCATCAGCGAGGAAGTCGGCCTCAAGCTGGAGACCGCCGACCTCGAGCTGCTCGGCCGTGCGCGCAAGGTCGTCGTCACCAAGGACGAGACCACCATCGTCGATGGTGCCGGCGACGCCGACCAGATCGCTGGCCGGGTCAACCAGATCCGTGTCGAGATCGACAACACCGACTCCGACTACGACCGTGAGAAGCTGCAGGAGCGGCTGGCCAAGCTGGCCGGCGGCGTTGCAGTGATCAAGGCCGGCGCGGCCACCGAGGTCGAGCTGAAGGAGCGCAAGCACCGCATCGAGGACGCGGTGCGCAACGCCAAGGCCGCCGTGGAGGAAGGCATCGTCCCCGGTGGGGGCGTGGCGCTGCTCCAGGCGGGCGCGGAAGCGTTCAAGAAGCTGGACCTGACCGGCGACGAGGCCACCGGTGCCACGATCGTGCGCCGGGCCCTGGAGGAGCCGCTCAAGCAGATCGCCGTGAACGCCGGCCTCGAAGGCGGCGTGGTGGTCGAGAAGGTCAGGACGCTCAAGGTCGCTCACGGCCTCAACGCCGCGAACGGCGAGTACGTCGACATGTTCAAGGCGGGGATCATCGACCCGGCTAAGGTCACCCGGTCCGCGCTGCAGAACGCCGCTTCCATCGCCGGTCTCTTCCTCACCACCGAGGCAGTGATCGCGGAGAAGCCGGAGAAGGAGAAGGCACCCGCCGCCCCCGGTGGCGGTGACATGGACTTCTAGTCCATGCCATGGGCGCTCAGCCCATGCTAGCGGGCGCGTAAGCCCAAGGGCACTGGGCGCCCGGAGTGAGGGGTGGTCCCGCAATGCGGGACCACCCCTCCGGCCTTCCACGTGCGGCTCAGCCCAGCCGGCGGCACCCCGCCGGCTGGGTGCGCATTCCTCCCCGGCATTGCACAACGTTCGTTTGCTCACGCTCAGTTTGCGCGTGTGTATGCGCTGCAACTTTCAGAGTGTGCGAGGGTCTCCACATTTAGCGGATAAGAGGGGATGATCGGGGCATGAGGGCACGTCCCAACCTCTCCGGTGAGCAGATCGTCACGGACTACATGACCCGGGTGGCGCAAGCGGCGCGCCTGCTCCCCAAGGGGGCCAGGATGGCCTTTGTCGGGCGCACGCGTGCCCTCGTCGAGCGGGAGGTCGGCCCGCCTGGGACGCGCACCGACCCAGAGCTTGTCAGCGCGGCGCTCGCGCGGCTGGGCACGCCCGAGGAGCTCGTCACCGCGGAGCGGACCCGGATCGACCAGGGCTGGCTCAAGAGCCGGGCTGCTTCCAAGGAGGAAGGGGAGGCCGCGGCCGCGGCGCTCACCGGGCCGCTGAACCGTTCGTTGAAGTCACGGCGGCGGCCCAACTCCGATACCCAGCCCCTGACCGGCAGGCTGATCCCGCCCGGGGAGGGCCCGACCGTCACCGGCCCGGACGGCACCGTCATCGGGGCCCCGGCACCACCGCCCGGCACGAGCCCACGGCGCTCCGTGTTGCGCGGCGCGGGCCCGCGGAGTCCTGGTCCGCGGACTGCCGGGCCGCGGGGGACCGGCACGGGCGGCGCCAGTACGCGGAGCGGTGCCACCCGGGCCACCGGTCCCCGCAGGCTGCGGAGCGCGGATTCTCCGGAGCCAGGCCCACAGGGCGTGGTTCCGCCGGGCGCGGCGCCGCAGGGCGCAAGCCAGCGGGACGCCGGGCGCCGGAGCGCCGGTGCGGGAGACACCGGCCACACCGGCGCGATCGAACGGCTGATCGGGCAGGTTCCGGGGATCCGCGGGAGTGGAAGGCGCCGAGACGTTCACCGCGAACGCCGGCCGCCTGGCCCGCGACCACGTCCTGGAGTCCGTGGCCATCCTGCTGCTCGGCCTGGGCGGGCTGATCCTGCCGTTCCCGTTCTGGCCGATCGGTGCCATCGTCGCGCTGTTCTCGCGCCTGTGGGACGTCAAGGACAAAACGCTCGCGATCACCGGGCCACTGCTGGTGACGCTGGCGCTGTCGGTGATCGCCGCCCCGTTCGTCGGCGGCAGCGGCAACGTCATCGTGGTCTATTTCCACGCTCTCCACGTGTCCTTCGGCCTCCTGGTTCGCGTGGGCTCGGTGATCACCGCTGCCTACCTGGCCTGGCGGGTGTCCAAGGGGCCGCGGGTCAAGGTCCCCCCATGGCGGCGCATCACCCGCTGAACCATTCGCCCGTCATCCCGCTGCTCGCCCGTGCGCGCCCGGGTCAAGAATTTCGGTGATTACGGGTAACTATCCCGTGATTATCTGCGATAACTCCAGGGTATAAGCCTGACAAGACTTCCTGAATTTGAGCGAACAGCACAGTGCGCTCTGATTCCCGGTCACTCACGCGATCCCGTCCCAGCACCATCTGAGCGTGGGGGCCGCGGATGGCGTGACCCCGGCGCGTTCTGCCGGGGTCACGCCGCTGTTACGAGCGCGACCGCGACTGACCCCGCACGGGCCAGAGCGACTAACCTGGGATGGCGCTTGCGCGTAAACCTGCCCGCCGCTATTCCCCGTGAGGTCTGTCCGTGCCCACTGGCAAGGTCAAATGGTATGACGCCGACAAAGGGTTCGGCTTCCTCAGTCGCGACGGCGGCGGTGAGGTATTCGTGCACTCCTCCGCGCTGCCGTCCGGCATCGTGCTGAGGTCCGGTCAGCGTGTGGAGTTCGGCGTGGCCGAGGGCCGGCGTGGCGTGCAGGCCCTCCAGGTACGGGTGCTCGACCCCGCGCCGACGGTGGCCAAGGTGAGCCGCAAGAACCCGGACGAGATGGTCAACCTGGTAGAGGACCTGATCAAGCTGCTCGATGACCTTTCGGGTTCCTACCGGCGGGGCCGCCACCCCGATCCCAGGGACGCCAAGAAGATCGCCGCACTGCTGCGCGCGGTGGCCGACGACGTGGAGCCCTGACCACGCTCATGGTGTTGGCGACGGCTGTCTTTTGAGGAAGTCCTCCCGCGCGCGACGACGTTCTCCCGTCCGCTGACCGGCCCTGCCGTCGATCTTTCCGTTACGAAACCACCTGCGGGCGCGAGTGCCTCGCCGCGAGGATCCGGCGACGCCGCTGGGACAGCAGGAACAGCAGCGCCAAGCCAAGCCCGACCGCTGCCACGGTCATGCCCGCGACCCCGCTGTTGGTCAGGGACAGGGCCACCCCCGCCAGGCCGCCGCACACCCAGGCAAGCTGATGCAGGGTCTCGGAAGCGGCGAACGCGGACGACCTGATGTCCTCGCCGATCTCCTGCTGCACGGTCGAGTCAAGGGCCAGCTTGGCCAGAACCTGGCCGAACGCGGCGACCAGGGCCACCGCGAGCGCCGCCCACAGCCCGAAGAACATCGCGCAGAGCGCCGTCACCACCGTGGATGCGCCGAGCAGCCCGAACATGATGACGTACGGCCGGCGGGACCGCATCGCAGAGCCGATCGCCGTGCCGGCGAAACCGCCGAGCGTGGCGGCCGCGAGCAGCCCGCCGAGCGCCACCTTGTCATTCACCCCGTGGAAGTGCACGGTCCGGAGCAAGAACGCGAGGAAGAACACGGTGAAGCCGGAGAACGCGCGCAGGGTGGCGTTCGCGCGCATCGCCTCGGCGACGACCGGCCCGACATGGCGAAGCGTGCGCAGCCCCGGCCGGGGGGACGGCCGGGCACGGCTGCCTGGCACCGTCCCGCCCGGACCGCGTCCTTGAGCCCTGGGACCGGGCGCCCCGTGGCCGGTGGCGGTGCGGTCGGCGGCCGCGGCCGGGCCGGGGTTCGGCACGGTGGCAGCCTCGGCATCCCCCTCGGGCTTGCGGTCGAACGCGTCCACATGATCGGGTACCCGGAAGCTCAGCGCGGTCGCGGCGATGTAGACCACGGTGCCAACGCGCAGGGCCCAGGCTGCGCCGTTGGCCCCGCCTCCGGCTACGTACTCGATACCCAGGGCGGTAAGCCCGGCCACGCTGGAGGCGATCAGCGACGCCATGCCGGTGCGCGAGTTCGCCGTGACCAGGGTGATTTCCTGAGGCAGCAGCCTCGGCGTGACCGAAGCCCGGGTCACCGCGTACGCCTTCTGCAGCACCAGCACGCCGAACGCGGCGGGCAGGAGCTCCACCACGTCGTTGTGCAGCACCGCGTCGACCATCCCCCAGCACAGCAGGCCACGCGCCATCAGCGTGCCTGCAAGGAGGTACCTGCGGCCCTGCCGGGCGCGGTCCAGCATCGGCCCGATCACCGGGGCCAGCACGGCGAACGGCGCCATGGTGATGAGCAGGGTGAGTGCGATCTTGCCCCGAGCCTGGTCAAGGGAGGCGCTGAAGAACAGCGTGCCGGCCAGTGCGATGGTCACGAAGGCGTCGCCGGCGGCGCCGGCGGCGGACAGTTCGATGAGGCTCGCCAGGCCGGTCCGGCTCGCCCCGGAGGCGCCGGTCAGCCGGTGCACCATGCGACTGGTCCCCCGCGCGGCCCCCGCCCCTGCACGGCCGCCGGACTGGACGGCCGAGGAGACCGCCCTGCCCGCCTGCTTGGCCGCCGTCCAGGCCCCGTCCAATCCCATGTTCCCAGTATTCTGTGTCGGGCCGGTACCACGAAATGGTGGACCGGTCGGCGGCCACAACTTGGCCGCACCATGGTGCGAGCATGCACCCGGATGGGGAACAATTACTGACCGTGAGCCCGATTCGTGCCCGCAAGCCTGAGCCGGACGAGATCTGTGCCCAGGCGGGCGACCTTGCCCGCGCCGCCGCTGTCGCACTGGCGGGGGCCGGCAACGTCGGCGATCATGTCGGCGCGGACGCCGAAGCGGACCGGGTCGTCACCCACGTGTTTGACTGCCTCGACCCGGCCTACCGTGGCTGGCGCTGGGCGGTCACGCTGACCCGGGCGTCACGCGCCAAGACCGCCACCGTGGCCGAGACCGTGCTGCTGCCCGGCCCCGAGTCCATCCTGGCTCCCGAATGGGTTCCCTGGCGGGAGCGGCTCCGCCCCGGTGACCTCGGCGTGGGTGACATTCTGCCCACGGCCGCCGACGACGAGCGGCTTGTGCCCTCGGTCTCGCTGACCGGCGATGACGGGCTGGAGGACATCGACGACCTGTCCGTGCTCGTGGCCATGCTGGCCGAGCCGCTGGCCGGCAATCCTGCCGTGGCCGCTGGCCTGGTACCGCCGCAGGGCCGGGTGCTGTCTCCCATAGGCCGCGACGAGACGGGGATGCGCTGGTATGCCAGCGAGCACGGGCCCAAGAGCCCGCTCGCGCACGCGGCCCCCGGAGTCTGTGGCGGCTGCGGGTTCTTTGTCCGGCTCGGCGGTTCACTCGGCTCGGTATTCGGCGTGTGCGCCAACGCGTTCGCCCCCGACGACGGCCGGGTGGTCTCGGTGGACCACGGCTGCGGGGCGCACTCGGAGGCGCTGCTGCCCGGGAGCGCGGATCAGCCGGTGCCGCCGGTGATCGACGAACTCGGTTATGACCTCATGGACCTGCCTGGCGTGTCCGTGGACGAGACGGTCTTCGAGTCGCTCGACCACAACTGAAAGTGATGAACGCGGCAAGCACCGCTTTCTTTGCTGATGATCGTCGTGGTCATCGGCAACGGGATGCCCGGCGGGCCGCCTAGGTCTCCGCGTCCTGGGTTTGGGCCTGGGCGCGGCGGGCCGCGCTGCGGGCGCGGGCCCGCTTCATCCTGGGCACATACCACAGCGCGAACAAGCCCATCACCACGCCGGCCACACACGTCCAGATCCACCACCGCTCGGCGGGCGGTATCTGGGAGCGCAGCACCAGCAGCACCACCAGTGCGACCGCCCAGGCGGCCGTGATGATGGCCGTCACGAGCTGGTCGTTGGCCTCGAGCGGCGGCGGCGCCGGGCGCATGATGCGGCTCACCGTTCCAGGTTAGGTGCCCGGGCCCCGGAACGGCCCAGCGCGGTGCGCCCACTGCCGCCACGCCGCGGCACAAGCGCGTCCGCCGCTGTCGCCCACGCCGGGAGCCGTGCGTGATCTACTGTCCCCACGCCCCGCAGCGTCCGCCCGTAATCGGCTCGCGGAATGCTTCGCTAAGGCGTACTGTTAGCTAAAGTAATGAGTCAGGCTAATAAAAATGATGCAATCGGAGCACAGGTACGACCCTGGCCTGGCCACAGCGCTGCGGATCTCGGTGAGCCGCTTGGCCCGCCGCCTGCGGGTCGAGCGCGCCGCGGCTGGCCTGGGCGAGCCGGATCTGTCAGAAACCCAGCTGGCCGCGCTGGCCACGCTGGAACGGCACGGCGCGATGACTCCAGGGGAGCTGGCCGAGCACGAGAAGGTACAGCCGCCGTCAATGACGCGCGTCATCTCGGTGCTCGTGGATTTGCAGCTCGTGCGGCGCGAGCCGCATCCTTCCGACCGGCGGCAGGTGGTGCTCACCGCCACGGACGCCGGCCGCGACCTGGTGGTCAAGGCGCGGCGCCGCCGGGAGGCCTGGCTGGCGCAGCGGCTCAGGGAACTGTCACCGCCCGAGCGGGCGGCGTTGCGGGCGGCCGCGCCGATTCTGGAGAAGCTCAGCCAGGCCTGAGCCGGCAGGGCGCGGGCGGGCGTACCGCCGGGCACGGCGGACGCCGGCCGAGGTTCCAGACCTTCCGGTCGCTGTCCACCCGCAACTACCGGCTGTTCGCCGCCGGGCAGGTCGTGTCCAACACGGGCACCTGGATGCAGCGGATTGCCCAGGACTGGCTGGTCCTGGAGCTGACCCACGGCAGCGGGACCGCCCTGGGCATCGCCTCGGGCCTGCAGTTCCTGCCTCAGCTGCTGTTCAGCCTCTGGGGCGGGGTCATCGCCGATCGTTATCCCAAGCGCAGGATCCTGCTGACGACCCAGGCCATCATGGGCCTGCTCGCGCTCATCCTCGGCATTCTTGCGCTTACCGGCGCCGTGGCCGTGTGGCAGGTGTACCTGCTCGCGTTCGCGCTCGGCATGGTCGCGGTGGTGGACAACCCGACCAGGCAGACCTTCGCGGCCGAGATGGTCGGCAGCGAGGGGATGGCGAACGCCATCGCGCTGAACAGCGCGACGTTCAACCTCGCCAGGATCGTCGGCCCCGCCGTTGCGGGCCTCGTCATCGCCGCCGTGGGAACCCCGGTCGCCTTCCTGATCAACGCCGCCTCCTACGGGGCCGTCCTGATCGGGCTCAAGCTCATGCGGGAGAGCGACCTGCGGCCACTGGCCCGCGCGCCCAAGGCGCGGGGACAGTTGAGGGAAACGTTCACCTACGTCCGGGCACGTCCCGAGCTCTGGCTAACTCTGATGCTGGTCTTCTTCGTGGCCACGTTCGGCATGAACTTCCAGGTGACCACCGCGCTGATGGCCAGGGGCGTATTCCACACCGGAGCGTCGGAGTTCGGCCTGGCCTCGGCCGCCTTCGCGCTCGGCGCGCTGGGTGGCGCCCTGGCCGCCGCTCGCCGGGCCCGGCCCAGCATGCGCCTGATGCTGACCACCGCGCTCGCGTTCGGCCTGCTCGAAGTGGCTACCGGCCTGATGCCGGTCTTCTGGTCGTTCCTGGTCATGCTGGTGCCGACCGGGGTGGCGGTGCTGATGTTCACCACCGCGGCCAACTCGGCCACCCAGCTCAGCACCACGCCCGAGGTACGGGGCCGGGTGATGGGGCTGTACATGCTGGTCTTCCTCGGCGGGACGCCGCTCGGCTCCCCACTGGTCGGCTGGGCGGCCGAGCAGTTCGGGGCCCGGACTGGCCTGATCGGGGGCGGTGTGATCTCGGTGGCCGGGGCCGTCGCCGTGGCGTTGCTGCTTGCGCGGGCGCGCGGCGCCCGCCTTCGCTCCCTCGTGCGCCCGGCCGTGCTGGCCCGCGCCGAGGGCTGACGGCCGGTAGACATATGCTCCATGGACCGGCCAATCCCTGCACAACGGCCGGTGAGGGGGCGTGGCGGCTGCTGCCAAAATGGCCGGCGGTGTGTCGAAGTGACGGGACAGGCGGAAACTCCGCCCTTCAGGGCGGAGCGGAAGTCAACAATGGGATCATGAGGCTGTTCGTGGCGATCGCGCTGCCCCCTGAGGCGGCCGGCGAACTGGACGAGGTGGTGGCGCCGCTGCGTCCTGCCTGGCCAGGTCTGCGCTGGACCGGCCGCGACGCCTGGCACCTCACGCTGGCCTTCCTTGGCGAGGTCGAGGAGTCGGTCACCACCGAGCTGGCGGTGCGGCTGGAACGCGCCGCACGGCGGCATCCGTGCCTGTCCCTGTCCCTGGCCGGAGCGGGTGCCTTCCCGGGCGCCAACCGGGCCCGGGTGCTGTGGACCGGCATCCAGGGAGACCGCCGCGGGCTCGGCCTGCTGGCCGCCTCGGCCGGTGCGGGTGCGCAGCGGGCCGGCGCGCGTCCCGCGAACAGCGGGCGTGGCTATCAGCCGCACCTCACCCTGGCCAGGTGCCGGGTACCGCTCGACGTGAATTCGCTCGTCGGGACCCTCGCCGGGTTCACCGGGATGCCATGGGTGGCCAGGGAAATCCACCTCATCCGCAGTCGGCTGAGCGCGAATCCGCGTTACGAGGTCATCGGCACCTGGCCGCTGCGCGGTGCCCTAGGCTCCTGATGTGAACCGCACCACGCGCTGGCTGCTCCCCACCGTGCTCGCGCTCCTGGTCCTGGTGGCCCTGGTGGGAGCCATCCTGCACTGACCCTATGCTCTGGCCCACCACCCCGGCCCTTGCGCCGGCCCCACCACCCCGCCCTACGGCTACAGGTGGTCAACGACGTAGTCGATGCACGCCGTGAGTGCTTCCACGTCGGCCGGGTCCACCGCCGGGAACATGGCGATCCGCAACTGGTTGCGGCCGAGCTTGCGGTACGGCTCGGTGTCCACGATCCCGTTCGCCCGCAGCGTCGCGGCAACCTTGGCGGCATCCACGGTGTCGGCGAAGTCGATGGTGCCGACCACCTGGGAACGCTGCGCGGGGTCGGTCACGAACGGGGTCGCGTAGGGCACCTTCTCGGCCCAGGTGTACAGGCGGGACGACGAGTCGGCCGTGCGCGCGACGGTCCACTCCAGGCCACCCTGGGCAAGCATCCAGTCCAGTTGCCCCGCCAGCAGCAGCAGGGTCGCCACCGACGGGGTGTTGTAGGTCTGCTGCTTCGCCGAGTTGTCGATCGCTACCTGCAGCGAAAGGAACTCCGGAATGTACCGCCCGCTGGCCGCGATCGCCGCCGCGCGTTCCAGTGCCGCGGGCGACATCAGGGCGAGCCACAGCCCGCCGTCGGCGCCGAAGCACTTCTGCGGCGCGAAGTAGTACGTGTCGGTCTCGGCGACATCCACCGGAAGGCCACCGGCGCCGCTGGTGGCATCCACGATCACCAGGGCGCCGCTGTCCGCGCCCGGCACCCGGTGGATGGGCATGGCGACGCCAGTTGAGGTCTCGTTGTGGGTGAGCGCGTAGGTGTCCACCCCGGGCTCCGCTCGGGGCTGCGGGTGGCTGCCCGCCGGAGATTCGATGACGGCAGGCTCCTCCAGCCACGGCGCGGTCCTGGTGACCTGCGCGAACTTGCTGGAGAACTCCCCGAATGCCAGGTGCGAGGAGCGCTGCTGCACCAGGCCGAACGCGGCGACCTCCCAGAACGCCGTCGTGCCGCCGTTGCCCAGTACCACCTGGTAGCCGTCCGGCAGCCGGAACAGTTCGGCGAGGCCCTCGCGCACCCGCTGGACCAGCGACCGCACCGGCGCCTGCCGGTGGGACGTGCCGAGGTAGGAGGCCCCGGAAGCCGCCAGCGCGGCCAGTTGCTCGGGGCGGACCTTCGACGGGCCGCTGCCGAATCGGCCGTCGGCAGGGCGCAGACCAGCAGGAATCTCGATGGGGGTCATGTCTTCCAGCCTATCGAGGCCGGTCTCCGCCCCCGCCCCTCAGCGCAGCCGCCCCGCTGTGACAACACCCACAACGCGCCCGCCCGCATCCCGGCGTATGTGGTGGTGGGCACTCCACCCACAGAAGAATGTGGGTGGAGTGCCCACCACCACAAATGAGCCTAGGGAGCCAGTCCCCGGGAGCCACATTGGGCTCGGCAGTCCCACCCGCCACGGGTGGAGCGGTGGTCAGATCTCGCCGATGACGCCCTCGGCGCCGGGGACCTCTTTGACCGGCCGGGACGGCGGCCCCACGTAGCGGGCGCTCGGCCGGATCAGCCGCCCGGTTCCCTTCTGCTCCAGGACGTGCGCGGACCAGCCCGCGGTGCGGGCGCAGGTGAACATCGCGGTGAACATGTGCGAGGGCACCTCGGCGAAGTCCAGCACGATCGCGGCCCAGTACTCGACGTTGGTCGCCAGCACCCGGTCCGGCCGGCGCGCATGCAGTTCCGTGAGGGCCGCTTCCTCCAGCGCCGCCGCCACCTCGTACCGTGGGGCGCCCAGTTCCTTGGCGGTGCGCCGCAGCACCCTGGCCCGCGGGTCCTCGGCCCGGTAGACGCGGTGCCCGAAACCCATGAGCCGCTCGCCCTTGTCCAGTTCCGCCCGCACGTACTTGGTGGCGTCCCCGATCCGTTCGACCTCCTCGACCATGTGCAGCACCCGGGCGGGTGCCCCGCCGTGCAGCGGGCCGGACATGGCACCCACGGCGCCCGAGAGCGCGGCCGCCACGTCGGCGCCGGTGGATGCGATCACCCGGGCGGTGAAGGTGGATGCGTTCATGCCGTGTTCGGCGGCCGAGGTCCAGTAGGCGTCTACCGCCTTGACGTGCCGTGGGTCCGGGTCGCCGCGCCAGCGGATCATGAACCGCTCGACGATGTTGTCCGACTCCTCCACCCGTTCCTGCGGGATCGCGGGCAGGCCGGTGCCCCGCGCGGACTGGGCCACGAAGGAAAGCGTCATGACCGACGCACGGGCGAGGTCGTCACGTGCCTGCTCGTCGCTGATGTCCAGCAGTGGCCGCATGCCCTTGGCAGGCGCCAGCATGGCCAGGGCGCTCTGCACGTCCACGCGGATATCGCCGGACCGGACGGGGATCGGGTAGGGCTCGGCGGGCGGCAGGCCGGGCGTGAACGAGTTGTCCACCAGCAGGCCCCAGACGTGCCCGTAGGAGACCTGGCCGACCAGGTCTTCGATGTCGACTCCCCGGTACCGGAGCGCGCCGCCTTCCCGGTCGGGCTCGGCGATCTCGGTCTCGAATGCAACGACACCTTCCAACCCGGGTTTGAAGTCGGACATCTGTGCTCTCCTCGTGTCTGCGATGAGCGACGGCACCCGGATTCCGGGCCCGGCGGTGGGTCGCACTCGCCGTGTGCCGCTTTATTCAACAACGTGTCGGTCATGTCCGGATAGCGCGGGATGGCGTGATACGCGCCACCAGCGCCTTCTTCCTCGCCCCGGGCACAGGGCCTGTGTGAGGATCGGTACCCGTGGATACCGATCAGCACCCGCCTCAGCCGGGGACATCTCCGGGCAATGACCCCGGCCTGGATGAATCCATGCTGCCGGCGGACCCGGTGGACCAGTTCTCCTCGTGGCTCGCCGACGCGGCCGCGGCGGGCCTGCCGGAGCCGAACGCCATGGTGCTTTCCACGGTGTCGGCGGCCGGGCGCCCCCGGTCGCGGTCGGTGCTGCTGAAGGAGCACAGCCCGGCGGGCTTCGTGTTCTACACCAACCACACCTCCGCGAAGGCCCAGGACCTGGCGGCGAATGCGCACGTCAGCGCCCTGTTCCCCTGGTATGCGCTGCGCCGCCAGGTGATCGTGCATGGTGCGGTGACCGCGATGTCCCAGGCCGACAGCGAGCCGTACTTCCACTCCCGCCCGCACGGCTCCCAACTCGGCGCCTGGGCGAGCAGGCAGTCGTCGGTGATCTCTTCCCGGGCCGAGATCGAAGATGTGTACGCGCGGCTGGAACAGCGCTGGCCGGAGGGAACAGCGGTGCCGATGCCCGATTTCTGGGGCGGTTACCGTATTTTTCCTGATTCAGTGGAATTCTGGCAGGGCCGGGTCAACCGATTGCATGATCGCCTGCGTTACCACCGTGACGGGGAAGGCTGGCTGGTGGAACGATTGTCGCCCTGACCAGCGGTCCCCCCATGATGTCCGCTATGGCGACTACCATCAGGGAGGAGGGAGGCCCCCGTGACCGCCTACGGGCTCATCGACACCACAGAGATGTACCTGCGCACGCTCTTCGAGCTTGAGGAGGAGGGCATTCCGCCGCTGCGCGCGCGCATAGTCGAGCGGCTGTCGCAAAGTGGCCCCACGGTGAGCCAGACCGTTGCCCGGATGGAGCGCGACGACTTGGTGCGGGTGGAAGACGACCGGCGGCTCGTGCTGACCCCGGCTGGCCAGGAGCTCGCGACCCGGGTCATGCGCAAGCACAGACTGGCCGAGTGCCTGCTCGTCAGCGTCATCGGGCTGCCCTGGGAGGAAGTGCACACCGAGGCATGCCGGTGGGAGCACGTCATCTCCGAGAATGTCGAGCAGCGATTGGTGGAACTGCTCGGTTACCCCGTCCATTGCCCGCACGGCAACGTCATTCCGGGGCTCGCCGAGCTAGGTGTCCCTCCCGCCGCCGCTGACCAGGCAGAGCAGGCTCGGCGCGAGCCGGTTCAGACAATGCTGGACCTCGCTTCCGACAGCCCGGCGCCCGTTGTCATCCAGCGCATCAGCGAACAAGTCCAAAGTGATATCGGCTTGATGCTTAAACTCAAGCAGAGCGGGATACAACCGGGACGCAAGGTTACTGTCTCGGTAGCCGACGACGGTGTGCGGGTGACAAGTGAGGACGGTGCGGGGAGCATCACGGCGGATCTGCCCCGCCGCGTTGCCGCGCACGTGTTTGTGGGAGCGCCCTGAGCCGAGTCGAGGCGGCTCACCCCCGCGATTTCTAGCTGCCCTTGGTGGTCGGCTATGACTGACTGGGATGAGGCTGTGAGCGCCTACCTGCCGCCGGACGCGGTGCTCGGGCAGATCGAGGCCGCGGTGGTGGTGACCGACACGCAGAGCAATCTGCGGTACGCCAACGCCTATGCGGCGAGGCTCTTCGACTTCCCCGACGTGCCTGAGCGCCTGGTCGGCCGCTCGCTGCTCTCGCTGGGGTTCGAGGAGGAGGACCTCGGCGGGGCCGCCGACCTGGCTAAGCAGGTGCTTCGCGGGCGTGCCTGGGACGGGACGTTCTCCTCGGTCCGGCCCGGCGGGTCGCGCGTCTTCATCCGGGCCCAGGCGGTGCCGCTGCGCGGTGCTTCCGGCACGGTCGACGGGATCGTCATCGTCGGACGCCAGGCGACCAGGCGCAGCAGCCAGCTTGAACGGGACCGGATCGGGCTGCTCGAGCGCATCGGGGAGCGCCTGGCAAGGTCACTGGAACTCGGCACCACGCTGCAGCACGTGGCCGAGACCCTGGTCCCGCAGCTTGCCGACCACTGCTTCATCGACCTGTTCCAGGGGGACAAGCTCTTCCGCCGCGCCCAGATCAATGCCGGCGGGTGGGAACCCGCGCCAGGCACCTGGGCGGCCGTGGGCGAGCAGATCAACTACCCGGAGGGGCACTTCTGCCAGCAGGCGATGGCCCGCCGGGACCCGGTCCTGGTGTCGAACCTGGTCTACACCGAGTTCCCGGCGCCGAACGCGCAGAGCCTGCGCACCAGCACCGATGTGGGCCTGACCTCGATCGTGGCGGCGCCGCTGGTCGCCAGGGGCGAGTTGCTCGGCGTGATCAGCCTGGCCCTGTCCAGGCTCACCGAGCGGGAGGAGTACCACTACGACATCGACGACAGGGACTTCCTCGGCGCGGTCGCCAGCCGGGTGGCGGTCGCGATCGACAACGCGATGCTGTTCGAGGAGGAGCGGCGCACCGCGCTGGCGTTCCAGACCAGCCTGCTGCCTCAGGTCAAGCCCACCTTCGACGGCCTGGACGTCGCCTGGCGCTATGTGCCGGCCAAGCCGCTGGAGACCCATGGCCAGGGCATCCAGACCCAGGTCGGCGGCGACTGGTACGACCTGATCCCGCTGTCTGCGGGGCGGGTCGGCATCGTCATCGGTGACGTGGAAGGGCGCGGTGCCCGGGCCGCGGCGATCATGGGCCAGCTTCGGGCGACCCTCCGGGCCTTCGCGCAGGACGACAAGGCGCCCGCGGAGATCCTGCGCAAGCTGGACGACTGGTGCCGGACGCTGAGCACGCCGCCTTCGGGGGACGGGGAGCATTTCGACTCGCCCAGGGCAAGCTGCACCTACCTGGTCTACGACGCCTGGTCCCGCAGCCTTTCGTTTGCCAACGCCGGCCATGACGCACCGCTGGTGGTCACCGACGGCGACGTCGCGGAGCTGGACATCGAGCACCACGGCGTGCTGCTCGGCGTCCGCGGCACGGGCGTGGCGGGCCTGCCCACCTACCGCGAGGAGACGCGCACGCTCAAGCCGGGGACCACCCTGGTGCTCTACACCGACGGGCTCACCGACCGCAGGCAGCGAGCCGACGGCAGCGGCCACTACACCGAGGCGGAGGCCAGGCAGATGCTGTGCGCGGCCGTCCGTGACGTGGCTGGGTCGGCGGCGGAAGTCATCGCTCAGGCCGCGGAGCAGGCCGTGCCCGGCGATATCGACGACGACATGGCCATCGTCGTGGTCAGCACCTCGCGCGAGGATCTTGCCTCCTGGGAGGCGACGTTCCCGGCCGAGGCGATCCGGGTGTCCGAGGCACGACGCCACGCACAGCTCACGTTCGAACGCTGGGGCATGCCGCGGGAGCAGACAGAACTCGCCTGCCTGCTGGTTTCCGAGGTGGTCACGAACGTTGTGCTGCACACCGCTGCCACGTCGCGGCGCCGTCACCGGATGACGCTGGAGCCGGCGGGCGCGCCCGCTGGCTCGGGGCCCGGTCCGGCGGGGACGGGCGTCCCGGCGGGGTGGGAGTCCGACGAGTTCGGCGACGGGTTCCCCGAACCGCCCACGCGGACCTTCACGCTGCGCCTGCGGCGCGGGGCGTCAGCGGTCTGGGTCGAGGTGTTCGACACCGACCTGCGGCTGCCGCGGATCCGCAGCGCGGCGGAGACCGACGAGGGCGGGCGCGGCCTGTACCTGGTGGACCAGCTCGCCACCCGGTGGGGCTCCCGGCCGACGAAGGACGGCAAGGCGGTCTGGTTCGAGGTGCCGGTCGGCCCCGGGCGGGACGCCAACTGAGGGCGCCGCGCAGCCCGGTCAGTGCTTGTACGCGGTCACCCACATCAGCAGCAGGATGAAGCCCACCACGACCACGGTGGTCACCCACGTGCTCCAGGTCGTCCCGAGACCGAAGCGCTTGCGCACCCGGGCCACCACGAAGCCGATGAGGATGCCGATCAGCAGCAGCAGGATGAACCCACTAGCCACTTTGGCCTCCCGGACCGGCGTTGCGTACGTCCTCGTCTTTCGAGCATAAGCGCTGGCGCCCGCAAGCGGGAGCACGCAGGCAGCCACGGGCCGTCGTTCGGGCATGGGGACAATCGAAAACCCGGCGGTAACATCTGCACTAGACGGGCGCGGCGGCAAGCCTGTCCCGAGTACCCCGGAGGGCGTCGTGGCTGAGGCTTACATCGTCGGAGCGGTCCGTACCCCGGTCGGCAAGCGGAACGGGGGCCTGGCGAAGGTCAACCCCGTCGACCTGGCCGCGCATGTGCTGCGCGAGCTTGTGGTGCGCACCGGCATCGACGCGGCCGCGGTCGAGGACGTGATCATGGGCTGCGTCTCCCAGATCGGCCCGCAGTCGCTGGACATCGCGCGCCAGGCGTGGCTGTCGGCCGGCCTGCCGGAGAGCGTGCCCGGCGTGACCGTGGACCGGCAGTGCGGCTCGTCCCAGCAGGCGCTGCACTTCGCCGCGCAGGCCGTGCTTTCCGGCACGCAGGACCTGGTGATCGCGGCCGGGGTGGAGAGCATGAGCATGGTCCCGATGGGGTCGTCGATCATGCTGCCGCTGGAGAAGGGGATGCCGCTGCCGTTCGGGACCGGGTGGAAGGAACGGTACGGCGACCAGGAGATCTCCCAGTTCCGCGGGGCCCAGCTGATGTGCGAGAAGTGGGGGATCACCCGCCGCCAGCTCGAGGAGTTCGCGCTCTCCAGCCACCAGCGCGCGATCCGGGCGATCGACGAGGGCCGGTTCGAGCGGGAGATCACCCCGGTCGGCGACGTCGCCGTGGACGAGGGCCCGCGCCGGGACACCACGCTGGAGAAGATGGCCGGGCTGGAGCCGCTGCGCGAGGGCTGGGAGGTCACCGCGGCCGCGGCGTCGCAGATCTCCGACGGCTCGGCGGCGCTGCTCGTCGCCTCGGAGGCGGCGGTGCAGCGACACGGGCTGACCCCGCGCGCCCGGATCGTGTCCCTGGCCGTCGCGGGCGCCGACCCGGTGTTCATGCTCACCGGGCCGATTCCCGCCACCGAGCAGGCTCTGGCCAAGGCGGGCCTCAAGGTTGACGACATCGACGTGTTCGAGGTCAACGAGGCGTTCGCGCCGGTGCTCATCGCCTGGTCGGCGGACACCGGTGCGTCACTGGAGAAGACCAACCCGAACGGCGGCGCCATCGCGCTCGGCCATCCGCTCGGCGCGACCGGCGCGGTGCTGGCCACCAAGCTGCTGCATGAGCTGGAGCGGACCGGTGGCCGCTACGGTCTGCAGACCATGTGCGAGGGTGGCGGCCAGGCGAACGCGACCGTCATCGAGCGCCTCTGATTTGCCCGGCGCTACGACGGCCGGGGTTCCTGCAGTTCACAGGGCGGAAGTGGCTTCGGCCTGAAGGGAATATGTAAGTAAAATTAGAGGTTTTCTGAGGTCGAGATAGGATGAAGCCTAGATTCAGGATCTGGGATATCCTGCGACCAGAGGAGAACCGCAGTGCTGCTTGCATCATTCGACCCCTTCGCTGAGTTCGACCGCGTCGCCCGGCGCACGTTCGGCGCTGGCCACTGGACCGCTCTGCGGTCGGCCATCCCGATGGACGTGATCCGTGGCAAGGACGACGTCCAGCTCCGCTTCGACCTGCCGGGCGTGGACTCCGAGTCCATCGACGTCACGGTGGACCGCGGCGTGCTCACGGTGAGCGCGCAGCGTACCGAGAAGACCGGTGAGGACGAGAAGCTGATCACCCGCGAGCGGGTTACCGGCTCCTTCACCCGCCGTCTCTCCCTTGGTGACACGCTCGACACCGACAACATCGAGGCCGCTTTCGCCGATGGCGTGCTGACCGTCCGTCTGCCGCTGCTGGCGGCCGCCCAGCCGCGCAAGGTCGAGATTCACACCGACAGCAAGAAGGAGATCGCTGCCTGACGGCAGATGATCGTCCCTGCGGGCCCGGCGCGTTGCGGCGTACCGGGCCCGCAAGTGTTTTGCTCGTAGTCTGAGCCAGGGAGTGAATGACCGTGCCGTCGTTGCCGTTTGAGGATGAAGACCTGCCTCTGTTCACGGTGGGGCAGGTCTCAGGCATGCTCGAGGTTCAGCAGGCGTTCCTGCGGCGCCTCGACGAGTTCGGCGTTGTCCGCCCGTCCCGTTCCGATGGCGGGCAGCGCAGGTACTCCCGCCGTGAAGTGGTCACCGTTCAGTACGTCGTCGAGCCTCACCAGTGAGGGTGTGACGCTGGCGGGCATCCGCCGGATCCTGGAACTGGAGGCCCAGGTCGCGAGGCTGGAGCGGGAGTGCGCCGAGTTGCGCGCGCGGCTGCGCCAGTTCTCCGGCGGGGCCGGGGAGGATGACGCGGCGCCCGGCGCTGGCCAGGTATAGCGTCGCCGGCCGGGCCGGGATCGGGAGGCCGTAGCGGCTTGCCGTCCGGGCCTGGCCGGCCGCTCGTTCCGGTACGATGTCGGGGCGAGCTGAGGCACAGCCGAGGCGCCGCGCGGGTGTAGTTCAATGGCAGAACGTCAGCTTCCCAAGCTGATAGTGCGGGTTCGATTCCCGTCACCCGCTCCACATGCGAAGGCCCAGGTCGGAGACGGTGTCTCCAGCCTGGGCCTTGCTCGTTGGCGGTCGTCTTGGGACCGCCGGGCCATTAGCGGGCCATTAGCCCACGGAGCCAGCGACGCCCGTCTGGCCGTCATCGTCATCGCCGGCCGGGCTCCGCTCGGCGCTGGAGCAGCGCGTCAGATCGCGTCCGCGATCGGCCGGTCGGCACCGCTGGACTTGTGCTGATAGATGAGCGCGGCCCGCTCGCTGTCGTGGCCCATGCGCGCCATCAGGTTGCGCAGTCGATACGCCCTGTCACGCGGCGAGGGTGTTTCCGGTGTGTCGGAGGTCGTGGACGTGCAGGCCAGCGAGGCACCATCGCCGGTGACCACGTGCGGCCAGCCGCTGAGTCTTGTTGAAGCTGCTCCGCCGCAGCGGGCCGCCCTTGATCCCGGTGAACACGAGCGCGTCCAGGCTCGGGCTTGGTGTGCTCGACCAGGTGGGCGGCGATATCGGGCAGGATCGTGGCCGGGATGCTTACGTGCGGCGCCCTGCTCGGGACTTGGGTGGACCGAGAATGATCTGGCCGTTGGACCGCTCGGTGAAGGCGGCCCGGACTCGGACGGTGCCAGCGGCCATGTCGAGGTCGCATCGGCGCAGCGCGGTCACTTCGCCCCATCGCAGGCTGGCGAACGCGGCCAGCAGGACCAGTGCACGGAATCGCGGTCATGCGTGGCCGTCGGCTTGGCCGTCGTTCGGCAGCTCCCACAGCGCCCGTTCGGCAGCTTCGGCCCGGGTGCCGAGACGCTCGGGTGAGGCGCGCATCGTGCCGCCATGCCGCCGGAATCGCAGCCGGTAGCCCCGGCCGGGGCTTGCGGATGTTGCCGATCGGCCGGCGCCGATCCAGCTCAGCGAGCGCGAAGACCTGGGCGACGGTCAGCACCGGGCGTTCTGGCGCGTGCTCGTCACCAGCCCCTCGGACTGCGGCATGGGTTCCGGGCAGGATCTTGTCCTCTTCCACGGCCGTCATCAGGATCGCGCGCAGCAGCCGGTACGCCTTGGCGGCCATGGAGACGAGACGCCTTCGGCGAGCAGTTTTGCGCGCCAGGCGCGGATCATGGCTGTGAGATCAGCTTGCCGAGTCGGCACCCCGCCCAGGTATGGCGCGATGTGCTTCTTAAGCAGCCAGTCGGTACAGTTCCACGGTGCGCGGACGCAGTTTCGGGCGTTCGGCGATCCAGGTCGCCGCGTAGTCGGCTGAGCCTTGACCTTGCTTCGCTCGGGATCGGTCCACTCGCCCGTAGTCATCTGCGCTTCGACGAGCACAAGCGCTCGCTCCGCATCAGACTTACGCGCGTACGTCTCCGGCCCGGTCCGCATCCGACCGTCCGGGCCCGGATAGCGGATCTGGAACCGGCCGGAGATCGCGTTTCCGCACATTGCCGAACCGTCGGTGTCCATCCTTGTTCGCCATCAGGCAACTCCCTTCATGTGCCACAGGTCGGCGGCGGTCATCGGCTCGACCCGCCCGGCCTCGATGAACTCGGCCAGCGCCGATTCAGTGATCCGGACATGGCGGCCGACCTTGACGAACTCGATTCGCCGTTGCGCAATGAGGCGGCGGACGAACCGGACTGACGTACTCATGCGCTCGGCCGCTGCTTCGACGGTGAGCAGCCGATCCGTGCTGGTGTCATGGGCTGCCATTACGCCGCCCTCCCGGTTGCCGAAAGATCCGGCGGGCTGTCTCCGGCCGCTCTGCGCCTGGCCTCGGCGAGCGCTTCCTGCCATCGGATGCGATCGGCGACGACGTGCAGGATTCGCTGCGCGGGTGGCATGTGGTCCGGATCGCCGGGCGCGACCGGCTCCCAGGCGTACTGGCCGGGATCAGTTGCCGGAATCCCGAGCGTTGTCATCAGCCAGGCCTTGCGGTCGCCGCGATGATCGGCGAGGGTCTTGCCCGACCACTTCCGGGACACCAGGACCCGACGGCCCGCGTAGCCGAGGTGTTCGCGGCGATGGGCCTTGCCTTTGCAGCGGCCTGGCCGCAGGCCCGCGCGGGCATTCCTTGGCTGGACGCCGTAGCGCAGCCAGTTCGCGCAGGTGGGTGAGCATGGCTCATATCGGAGCGCAGCGGCGAGCCGGTCGGCATGGGCGCGCTGCGCGTCGCTGTCGGCCTGATGGCAGTCGCTGACGTGCTTGGTCAGGTACTTGGTGAGGTAGCCGATGCACCGGTTCGCGTCGCGGGACCCGGCCAGGACGCCTTGGGCGTCGAACTTGGCGCCGAACCGGGCCACGTGCAGCGGCTCGGTGTCCTCGGCCGATGGCGTCGAGCGCTTGGTCCCAGGTCGGCAGGAGTTCCCCGGTGGCGGGGTCGAGGTAGCCGCCGCTTGGTTCGTGCCAGACCGGCAGGTGGTCTCGTCGTGCTTGACCGTGTCGGTCGGGGGCCACCAGACCTGGTGGTAGGTCGCGGCGAGCACCTGGCGCAGCTCGGTGCGGGACAGGGTGCCGCGGATGGCCATGTGAATGTGCGGGGCGAGGCGGCGCTGTGGTTCGACGGCGGCGAAGTACTGGACGTCGTAGCCGAGGAAGCGGCGCAGGTTCTGGATGAACCGGTCGAACAGCGCGGCGAAGTGCAGCGCGTCCCGTGCCGCCCGCTGGTAGTGTCCAGCAGCGGGCCGCCGCAGTCGGGGCAGTCGTCGGGAGCCAGCCATCCGGTGATCACCCGGCCTCCCCGAACGCTTGCGGGCGGGTGCCCGGGCGGTCATGGCCTGGATGTCGGCATCGGAGACGAACCCGGCCCGCACCCGCACCGGGTCGGGGCTGGCCTCCAGCCGCACATAGCCGACACCCGCGCCGGTCGCCGGGTGGGAGGAGATGTCTTCGCAACGGGCGCCGCGGTCGTGGGCGCCATCGCCGAGGACCAGGTCCACCTGGGCGGGTTCGTCGAGGCGCAGGGCGATCTTGTCGGGGAACAGGTTGCGAATGTTGAGGACTTCCTTGCGCGGGTCTTGCAACGCCGCGACCACGCAGTACCCGGCGGCGCGGCCTTGTGTGGTCAGGGTGGCTAACGCGGCCAGGGTCCGGTCGCGGAGTTTGCGGTCGGCCTGGTAGGCGGTCAGGAACGCGACCTCATCGACCAGCACCACCACGAACGGAAACTCCGCGGTCGGCGTGTGGTCGCGTTGCCGGCCCGCGAATCTGGCGGCGCGGGCCTGCATGTCCGCCACATCGGCTTCCAACAGGTCGGCGATGTGCGCGGGGTCGGCGGCGTACTTGCCGAAACGCTCGAATAACACCCGGCCGAATGCCAGCTCCATCAGCTTCGGATCACAGGCGTGCACCCGCACCAGCCCAGCGGCCATCGCGGGCAACATGGCCCGGACCAGCCCACAGGTAAGAGCCCTTCCCCGCACCCGTAGACCCGGCGATCAGCAGATGCGTGCCATGCAACCGGATCGTGAACGCCCCCCGTCCTCGCACCGGCCCACTAGCAGCGCCCGCAGATCCGGCACCGGCGGGATCGGCAGGGCGGGAACAATGACCGGGGAGCGCCAGATCGCCGGGGCGAACGGGTCGGCGCTGTCGACCTGGGCGTACTGCTCCCCGTGGACGGTCGGCATACGATGATCACCTCTTCCTAAAGCTCACGCCGAGTAAGGGGAAGGGACCGGGGACGGCCGGAAGGTGCAAGCTCCCGGCCGTCCCGCCCGGCATCAGGCCGCGCTCTGCCCTGCTGGGCCCCGGGCCTCGTGGCTGCTGCGCGCACCGCGCACGGGGGTGATTCCGGTGGCCTTGAGGGAGTAGGCAAGCCGACCCGCCGGGTTGGCGTAGGGGATGACGGCCAGGCCGGTGAGTTCCACCGCAGCGAATGGCATCCCCGGGCTGGCCGAGGGCAGCACCGGCTGGTCGCTGGCGGCGATCTTCACCCGTGCCGTCCTGATGCGGGCGGCCGGGTCGGCGTCGATCACATCGACCGCCCACTGCGGCAGCCCGCTCTCGCGGTCTTCAGGTGATGCTTGACGGTTTCTAGGGTCTGGGGAGTGCTCCCCGGTTAGCTGCCAGTGAACGCCGGGCTGCGGCGGGGGTCAACGTGCAGCGCCCGCAGCGCGCCAGCGTGAGGACGAACGACGTTGGGGCCCGCAAGGTGTGGCGTAGGCTCGGCTGGCCGGGAGGGGCGCTGCCGCTGCCTGGGGAGCGGGGTGGTTGAGGCGCCTGGCCAAGGCGGGGGAGGTCAGGCTGCGCAAGATCTTGTGAACAGCGGCAGCGTGAGGTGACGGGCCTGGGCCTGGCCGCCGATCGTCACGTCGAGTGGCACGCAGCCGCGGAACGGCGGGCGGGTGAAGGCGAAGCCCTGGGCGAAGAATCTGCCCGCCTTGCGGCAGGCATGGTAGGTCGCCGAGGTCACCTCGCTGGGGCCGGTGGCGATCACCGTGTGGCCGCGGGCGCTGGCCCCGATTGTCACGGTGACCGTGGCGCCCGGCCGGACCACCAGGGGGAGCTTGTAGAACCTGCCGTGGCGCCCGAACGGCGCATAGCCCCACTGGGCCGGGGTGGAGGTGGCGAGAGCGAGGCCGACGGGGAAGTACATCGGCCCGACGGCCAGGTCATGCGGCCCGGGGGTGACTGGCGCCGGGGGGCTGGGGGAGCCAGGCCAGACCTCCGCAGCGCACGACAGCACGAGCGGGTTGCCAGGGCTGCCGGGCGGGCCGGTGACGTGCGGGCTGCTAGCCGGGGATTGCGCGCGCGGTGAAGTTGCTGTCCGGTTCGTGCTGGGCGTGCTGGCTGCCGTGCAGCCCGCGAGGAGGGCGCAGGTCAGCGTGGCCAAGGTGACCGTAAGGGACAATGGCCGACTGCGCACATGACTATTCTGCTGGTCACCGCGCCGCTTGTAACCGGTCTGGCGGGCGAGTTTTCGCTGACCAGAACGCGGCAGCACCAGCGAGCTTCTGCCGGGGGACGCTCTCTGGCGTGCGGTTTAGTGCGGTGCCGGGCCGAACAGGGGCTCGCCGTCGCTGCCGCCGAGCAGGAAGACAAACCGCTCCAGGTCCTCGCGCAGCTGGCCGATGCCATAGGCGGGGTGACCGGCGAACTCTTCCAGGGAGGCGGCCAGACGGGCGGGGTCGCGGGCCAGCCAGCCGGTGAGGAATTGCAGCATTTCGGCGAGTTCGGCGTCGCCAGCGTCGAGCCTGACTTCGGGCATGGGGGTTCGCCCTTCTTCTCTTCGGCGGTTCGTGTCGTCTTCCTTTTTTCGGCTCTCTCTTCTCGGCCTAGTGGTGCGGAGCACGACGGCGACGGTCTCGCCGTCGATGACCAGCCGGAAGGTGTTGTTCTCGGTGACGACGGTGACGATCTTTCCCGCGTGGGTCATGCCGACCTGGATCTTCTGGTGGGCGACCTGGATGCCACCGCGGGAGGAGACCCGCCGCTGGATTGTGGCGGTGGCTTCGGGCAGGGGGTCGGGACCGGCCAGGCGCACCCCTTGGAGCCGGTGCCGCTGGCCAGGTGGGATGGGGCAGGGCAGGGTGCGCCAGAGCACGCCGTCTTGGGTGAGGACGTGCATCAGCTGCCCGTCGAGGCGCAGCCGGGCCCGCTGCCCGGCTAGCGGGGAGCCGACCAGGATCAGCCGGTTCAGCAGGGTCAGCGCCTCGATGCCGTTGACCAGCCGGTCCACTTCCACACACCGGCTAGAGGCAAGTACGCCCGGTGACGGCCCAGCTGGTGGCGGGCCTGCGGGGCGCCCGTCAGACCTGCGCAGCCGGGCCAGGTCCACCTCAGACAGGCGGGACGGCACGGTCTTGATCCGCCACCCGCCGACGCTCAGATGCACGGTGGTGGTGTCGTCCCACAAGGTGACCGTTTGCCCGGCGCGAGCGGTGCCCAGCCAGAATTGCTGCGGCCCGACGGTCATGTTCCCCGACGGCGGGACCAACCGGTCCACCTCGACCGCGTCAGGCCAGCGGGCAGGTTCTGCAGCGGCAGCTGCCTCATCGGGTACTGGTAGCGGGCCGGTGAGCGGGTCCAGAGTCCGCGGGCGCCCACAAACTCAGTGCCTCGTCCGGCTCTGGCGG
>CAVPMG010000007.1:0-229474 GCA_963706115.1 uncultured Actinomycetes bacterium
CCGGCCAGCGGTTGAGCTGGTGACGGCCGTGGAACCGGGGCGCGGTGGGCCGCTTCTCCTCGGGGTACTGGACGGTGTCGACCTTCCGGAACATCTGCCGGAATGTCACGCCAAACCCCTTGACGGGGTTCAGGAAATCAGGCACCGGTGACCTCCTTGACGGTGCCGCGTGGCACGGCGTCGGGCTCGGCCGGCTCGCCACCCGGGCTGCTGGTCACGCCGACGCCGTGGTAGTGCGGCAGATCCATGGGAGGGACGGGGAAACTCGGCGCGGCGCCCGCTGCGGGCTCGGCTTCAGGCTCGCCCGCGGCCGGCGGCGGCCCCCGCCGCGGCCTGGCGCCGCCGTTCCGCGGCCACGTCCCCCATCCAGGCCAGCAGGAGCAGCGCGCCAAGCAGGGCCCCGGCCACGATGTAGACGGGTGTGCTGCCGCCGTGCTGCCGCCACACCCGGATGGTGGCGATCATCAGGATCCAGGCGAGCGAAACCGGGATCAGGACCTTCCAGCCGAACGACATGAGCTGGTCGTACCGGATCCGGGGCAGCGTCCCGCGCAGCCAGACGAAGCAGAACAGCAGGATCAGCACCTTGGCCAGGAACCACAGCAGCGGCCACCAGCCGCTGTTCGCGCCGGACCATAGGGTGATCGGCCACACCGCACGCCAGCCACCAAGGAACAACGTGGTGGCCAGGGCCGCCACCGTGGTCATGTTGATGTACTCGGCCAGGTAGAACAGCGCGAACTTGAGCGAGGAGTACTCGGTGTGGAAGCCGCCCACCAGTTCGCCCTCGCCCTCGGGCAGGTCGAAGGGCAGCCGGTTGGTCTCACCCACCATCGTGACCAGGTAGATGAAGAACGAGGGGAACAGCAGCACCGCGTACCACGACGGGTAGTGCAGGGTCAGCCCGCCCACGTGGAACTCGTTGCCGTGCGCCTGGGCCTGCACGATCGCCGAGGTGGACAGCGAACCGGAGTAGAGGAACACCGCGACGAAGGACAGCCCCATCGCGATCTCGTAGCTGACCACCTGCGCCGACGAGCGCAGCCCGCCGAGCAGCGAGTACGGCGAGGCCGAGGCCCAGCCGGCCAGTACGATCCCGTACACGCCCATCGAGCTCATCGCGAGCACCAGCAGCACCGCGACCGGGAGGTCGGTGAGCTGCAGCGGGGTCCGCTCACCGAAGATCGACACCTCGGGACCGAACGGGATGATCGCGAAGCTGACGAACGCGGGAACCAGCGCGATCGCCGGGGCAAGCCAGAACAGCAGCTTGTCCACGTGCCGGGGGACGATGTCCTCCTTGAGCGGGAGCTTGATCCCGTCCATCAGCGACTGGAGCAGGCCGAACGGGCCGGCCCGGTTGGGGCCGGGGCGCTGCTGCATCCGGCCGATGATCCGGCGTTCCGCCCAGATCGCGAACAGCGTCATGAGCATCAGGAACGCGAAGATGGCCACGACCTTGAGCAGGATCATCCACCACGACTGGCCGTAGAAGCTGAGCACGGTCACCGGCGGCGTGGGGGTGCTGTGCGCGGCGGCGGTGCCCCTGGCGACGGTGCCCGCGACAGCGGCGGGCGCAGCGCCGGCCATGCTGATCATTGCGCGCTCCTCAGGGTCACCAGGGTGCCGTTTCCGGCACCGAGTTCGCGCCGGACCTCGCAGCCCTGCGCGTGCGTCGGCAGCCAGACCACCCGGTCGGGCATGTCGCAGACCCGCACACCGAGGGTGATGGCTCCCCGCGCCGTGGTCACGCAGACCCTATCGCCGTCGGCCGTGCCCGCTTCACTCGCGGTGGCCGCGGACATCAGTGCCTGCGCCGGCCGCGCCGTGCCGGCCAGGAACGGCTCGCCGTCCTGCATCCTGCCCGTGTCGATCAGCTGGTGCCAGGTGGCCAGGACCGCCTCACCCGGCCCCGGCAGGGATCGCGCGGCGGGCGGGTAGTCCGGTGCGCTCGTCCTGATGCCCTGCCAGCTGGTCAGCGTGCCCAGTTCGCGGCGCGCGGCGGCGGCATCCGGCAGCCCGAGGTGGACATCCATCTCGTCCGCGATCCGCCCCAGGATCTCAAGATCGGACTCTACGCCGGCCACGGCAAGCGCCGCCTCGAACGAGCCGGGCCTGCCCTCCCAGTCCAGGAACGTGCCCGCCTTCTCCGGCACCGCCGCCACGGGCAGCACGACGTCCGCGCGGTCGGTGACGGCACTGGTCCGCAGTTCCAGGCTCACCACGAACGGCGTTGCCTCGATCGCCGCGAGCGCGGCCTTCGGGTCGGGCAGGTCGGCCGGGTCCACCCCGGCCACGACGAGGGCGTCCAGGTCGCCGGTCAGCGCCGCCGCGAGTATCTGCCTGCCGTCCCTGCCGGGCTCGGCGGGCAGCGCGGCGACGCCCCAGGCACGGGCCACCTCGGCGCGCGCCGACGCGTCGGTCACCGGCCGCCCGGCGGGCAGCAGGTCGGGCAGGGCTCCGGCCTCCACCGCGCCGCGCTCGCCGGCCCGGCGGGGCACCCAGGCCAGGCTGGCACCGCTCGCGCTGGCCAGCCGGGCAACCGCGGACAGCGCCCCGGGTGTCTCGGCGAGCCGCTCGCCCGCCAGGATGATCGCGCCGTCGGCGTTCAGCGCCCGGGCCGCCGCGGCCTCCACGGCATCGGTGCCCATCTCGGCGGCCAGCCGGTTGAGTACCTCGGTCTCGGCGCCGGGCGGGGCGGCGAGCAGGGTGCCGCGCAGCTTCGCCAGGCCGCGCGTGGCCAGCGGGGCCAGCGAGTAGATGGCAACGTTGCCGGCCCGCGCGGCCTTGCGCAGCCGGAGGAAGATGATCGGCGACTCCTCCTCGGGCTCCAGCCCGGCCAGCAGCACCGCGGGCGCACGCTCCAGGTCGGCGTAGCTGACCCGGATCCCGGTGCCGGCCACGGCGGCGGCGAGGAACTGGGACTCTTCCGCGGAGTGCGGGCGGGCGCGCGAGTCGATGTCGTTGCTGCCCAGTGCGACCCGGGCGAACTTGGCGTACGCGTAGGCGTCTTCCAGGGTGAGTCTGCCGCCGGTGAGCACCCCGGCCCGGCCGCGGGCACCGGCCAGGCCGGCCGCGGCCGCCCCGATCGCCTCCGTCCACGACGCAGGGCGGAGCAGGCCTTCCTCATCGCGCACCAAGGGGGTGCCCAGCCGGTCCGGCTGGGTGGCGTAGGTGAACGCCCACCGTCCCTTGTCGCAGTTCCACTCCTCGTTCACCTGCGGGTCGTTGCCGGCCAGGCGGCGGGTGACCATGCCGCGGCGGTGGTCGGTGCGCTGGCGGCACCCGGACGCGCAGTGCTCGCAGATGCTGGGCGTGGACACCAGGTCGAACGGCCGGGCACGGAACCGGTAGGCGGCTCCGGTCAGCGCGCCCACCGGGCAGATCTGCACGGTGTTGCCGGAGAAGTAGGAGTCGAACGGCACCCCGTCGGCGGTGCCGACCTGCTGGTCGGGCCCGCGCTCGAGCAGTTCGATGAGCGGGTCGCCGGCGATCTGCTCGGCGAACCTGGTGCACCGCGCGCAGGAGACGCAGCGCTCCCGGTCCAGCAGGACCTCGCTGGACAATGCCACCGGTTTGGCGAAGGTGCGCTTCTTCTCGGTGAACCTGGACTCGCCCCGGCCGTTGGACATGGCCTGGTTCTGTAGCGGGCATTCGCCGCCCTTGTCGCACATGGGGCAGTCGAGCGGGTGGTTGATCAGGAGCATTTCCATCACGCCGGCCTGCGCCTTGTCCGCCACCCGCGAGGTGAGCTGGGTGCGCACCTTCATCCCGTCGGTGCAGGTGGTGGTGCACGACGCGAGCGGCTTGGCCTGGCCTTCCACCTCGACCAGGCACTGGCGGCAGGCGCCGACCGGGTCGAGCAGCGGGTGGTCGCAGAACCGGGGGATCTGGATCCCGAGCAACTCGGCCGCCCGGATCACCAGCATGCCCTTGGGCACGGTGATCTCGAAGCCGTCGATGGTGACGGTCACCCGCTGTTCCACGGGCGCCAGCGCCCCCGTCTCAGCTTGTGCGGTCATTGGTCACTGACCTCCATCGGCCCAGGCGGTCGAGGCGGCGGGATCGAACGGGCAGCCGCCGCGCTTGAAGTGCTCGATGAACTCGTCCCTGAAGTACTTGATCGAGGACACCACCGGGCTGATCGCACCGTCGCCGAACGCGCAGAACGCGCGCCCGAGGATGTTGTCACAGATGTCGAGCAGCTTGTCCAGGTCCTCGTCGGTGCCGTGGCCCCGGTCCAGCCGGTCGAGTACGCGGACCATCCAGTACGTCCCCTCGCGGCACGGGGTGCACTTGCCGCAGGACTCGTGCTGGTAGAACTCGGTCCACCGGAGCGTGGCACGGACCACGCAGGTGGTGTCGTCGAAGATCTGCAGCGCCCGGGTGCCGAGCATGGAGCCCGCCGCGCCGACGCCCTCGAAGTCGAGCGGCACGTCGAGGTGCTCGTCGGTGAAGATCGGCGTGGAGGACCCGCCGGGCGTCCAGAACTTCAGCGTGTGGCCTGCGCGGACGCCGCCGGCCAGGTCCAGGAGTTCCCGCAGGGTGACGCCGAGCGGGGCCTCGTACTGGCCGGGCGTGGTCACGTGCCCGGTCAGCGAGAAGATGCCGAAGCCCCTGGAACGTTCGGTGCCGAGCGCGGCGAACGCCGCGGCGCCGTGCTGCAGGATGTACGGCACGCTGGCGATCGACTCCACGTTGTTGACCACGGTGGGGCAGGCGTAGAGCCCGGCGATCGCCGGGAACGGCGGCTTCAGCCGCGGCTGCCCGCGCAGGCCCTCCAGCGAGTCCAGCAGCGCCGTCTCCTCGCCGCACTCGTAGGCGCCGGCGCCGGAGTGCACGGTCACGTCCAGGTCGAACCCGGAGCCGAGGATGTTCTCGCCCAGGTATCCGGCCGCGTACGCCTCGGCCACCGCATGGTGCACCCGGCGGATGACATGCAGCACCTCGCCGCGCACGTAGATGAAGGCCCGGTTCGCCCTGATGGCGTACGCGGCGATGATCGCCCCCTCGACCAGCGCCTGCGGGGTGGCCAGCATCAGCGGGATGTCCTTGCAGGTGCCCGGCTCGGACTCGTCGGCGTTGACCACCAGGTAGTGCGGCTTGCCGTCGCCCTGCGGGATGAACCCCCACTTGACCCCGGTGGGGAAGCCGGCGCCGCCACGGCCGCGCAGCCCGGAGTCCTTCACCTCCTGGATGACCGCGTCCGGGTCCATGCCGAGCGCCTTCGGCAGCGCCTGGTAACCGCCGGAACGCCGGTAGGCCTCCAGCGTGAACGAGTCTGGCTCGTCCCAGCGCGCGGTCAGCGTCGGAACCAGCACCGAGGTCATGCCGCGCTCCCGTCGTCCGGCGTCCAGCCGTGTTCCTTGGCAATGCGCAGGCCCGCCAGCGTGGGCTGGCCCGCGGTGTCCCCGCCGGTGGCCTGGTCGTCGGGGAACCCGGCCAGGATCCGGCCCGCCTGCTTCCAGGTGGCCAGCCGCGGGGCGCCGCGCGTGGGCGCGACCGGCGCCCCCGCCCGCAGGTCGTCGACCAGCTTCCGGGCGGAGTCCGGGGTCATGTTGTCGAAGAACTCCCAGTTCACCATCACCACCGGCGCATAGTCGCAGGCGGCGTTGCACTCGACGTGCTCCAGGCTGACCTTGCCGTCGGCGGTGGGCTCGTCGTCCGCCACGCCGAGGTGCTCGCGCAGGCCGGCGAGGATCTGGTCGCCGCCCATGACGGCGCACAGCGTGTTGGTGCACACGCCGACGTGGTACTCACCGACCGGGCAGCGCTTGTACATCGTGTAGAAGCTCACCACCGCGCTCACCTCGGCCTCGGTCAGCCCGAGGTGGCGGGCGCAGAAGGCGATGCCGTCGTCGGAGACGTACCCCTCCTCGGCCTGGACCAGGTGGAGCAGCGGAAGCAGGGCCGACCGCGACCGCGGGTACCTGCCGATGATCTCGGCGGCGTCCGCGTCCAGCTGGGCAAGCGCGTCGCTCAACGATCCACCCCGCTCTTTCCTTGGTCTTCCTCGCGGGCGGTCGGCCCTGGGGGGCCTCCCTGGCTTCGGAAGACAGATGGGGGTCCGGGGGCTTGCCCCCGGGTCAGCAGAGTCTCGGCGCCGGGCAGCCGCATCGCGCAGCGATGCGGCGTTCGGCCCGGCGCCTGCGGCGCGCCGAATGGCGTCATCTGTCTACCCCTCCCATCACGGGGTCTATGGTCGCCACGGCGGCGATCACGTCGGCGACCATGCCGCCCTCGGTCATCGCCGCGAGCGCCTGCAGGTTGGTGAACGAGGGATCCCGGAAATGCGCACGGAACGGCCTCGTACCGCCGTCGCTGACCGCATGGCAGCCTAGCTCCCCGCGCGGTGATTCGACGCTGGTGTACACCTGCCCGGCCGGAACCCGGAAGCCCTCGGTCACCAGTTTGAAGTGATGGATGAGCGCCTCCATGGACTCCCCCATGATGTGCGCGATGTGGTCCGGCGAGTTCCCCAGGCCGTCGGCGCCCACCGCGAGCCGGGCCGGCCAGCCGACCTTGGGATCGTCGATCATGACCAGGTCGTGCTCGGGCCGCTTGGCCGCCAGCCGGTCCACGCACTGGGAGATGATCTTGAGGGACTCCTCCATCTCGTCCATCCTGATCAGGTACCTGCCGTACGCGTCGCAACTGGTCTGCGTCGGCACGTCGAACTCGTAGGTCTCGTAACCGCAGTACGGCTGGCTCTTGCGCAGGTCCCATGGCAGCCCGGTCGCCCGCAGCACCGGGCCGGTGACGCCGAGCGCCATGGAGCCGGTCAGGTCGAGGTAGGCGACGTTCTTCGTGCGGGCCAGGTAGATCGGGTTGGCATCGAGTAGCGCGCGCAGCTCACCGATCTGCCGCGGCATGACACGCAGGAACTCCCTGAGTCCTTCCAGCGCGCCGTGCGGGAGGTCCTGGGACACCCCGCCCGGCCGGACATAGGCGTGGTTCATCCGCAGGCCCGTGATGAGCTCGAACAGGTCGAGCACCTTTTCCCGTTCCCTCAGCCCGTACAGCAGGACGGTGGTCGCGCCGAGTTCCAGCCCGAACGTGCCGATCGCCATCATGTGCGAGGAGATCCGGTTCAGCTCCATCATGAGCACCCGCAGCACAGTGGCCCGCGTCGGGATCTCCTGCTCGATGCCGAGCAGCCGCTCCACGGCCAGGCAGTAGACGGTCTCGTTGAAGATCGGGGCCAGGTAGTCCATCCGGGTGCAGAACGTGACGCCCTGCGTCCAGGTACGGAACTCCATGTTCTTCTCGATGCCGGTGTGCAGGTACCCGATGACCGGGCGCAGTTCGGTGACGGTCTCCCCGTCCAGGGTCAGGACCAGCCGGAGCACGCCGTGCGTGGAGGGGTGCTGCGGCCCCATGTTGACGATGAGCCGCTCCGCGCCGGCTTCGCCGGCAGCGTCGATGACCTCGTCCCAGTCCTCGCCGCCGACGTTGTAGACACGGCCTTCAGTCTCCGCCGTCATTGGTACGCTCTCCGATCCTCGGGCGGGGGGACCGTGGCGCCGCGGTACTCGACCGGGATTCCGCCCAGCGGGTAGTCCTTGCGCTGCGGGTGGCCCTTCCAGTCGTCGGGCATCTCGATCCGGGTGAGAGCGGGATGACCCTCGAAGATGATGCCGAAGAAGTCCCAGGTCTCGCGCTCATGCCAGTCGCAGGTCGGGTACACGCTCACCAGCGAGGGAATCCGCGGGTCACTGTCCGGCGCGGTCACCTCGAGCCTGACTCTCCGGTTGTGGGTGATGGACAGCAGTGGGTAGACGGCGTGCAGCTCGTGGCCGGCGTCCCACGGGTAGTGGACTCCGCTGACGCCCAGGCACATCTCGAACTTGAGCGAGGGGTCGTCGCGCAGCAGCCTGGCGACCGCCAGCAGGTGCTCGCGCGGCACGTGCAGGGTGAGTTCGCCCCGCTCCACGACCACCCGCGGCACCGCCTCGGCGAATGCGGCGCCGCCGGTGTCCAGGCCCTCGGCCAGCCGGTCGGCTATCTCGTCGAAGTAGGAACCGTAGGGGCGGGCGGTGGACAGCGGATCCGGGCGCCGCACCTGCAGCCCGCCGTAGCCCGAGGTGTCGCCGGTGGTCCCGGCGCCGAACATGCCGGTGCGCTCGACCTGCTGGGCCAGCCGTTGCTCGCCCGCTTCCGCGGCCGGGTCCGGCTGACCGTTGATGGCCGGGGTGTTCTCGCTCGTCACGGCTGCCCTCCCGGCTCAGGCTGGTCCAGCTCGGAGTGGACGGCATCGGGCGGGCCGGCGTCCGTGCCATGCATGCCGGAACCGGTGCCGGAAAGCCCGATGCCCGCCACCTGCACGTGCGGCTCGGCCTCGGCCCGCTCCGTCGTGGCATGGCCGAGCAGGGTCGGCGCCGCGGCGCCGATGCCCAGGTGGCCGGTGCCCTGGGCGAGCGGCAGCCGGCGCAGCCGCGCCTGTTCGAGTTCCTCGATCTCGGCGACCCGGTTGGCGCCCAGCTTCATGTTCTGGATCTTGTCGTGCAGCTTCACGATCGCGTCAAGCAGCATCTCCGGCCTGGGCGGGCAGCCCGGCAGGTAGATGTCCACCGGGACGATGTGGTCCACGCCTTGCACGATGGCGTAGTTGTTGAACATGCCTCCGCTGGACGCACAGACACCCATGGAGATGACCCACTTCGGGTCGGCCATCTGGTCGTAGATCTGGCGGAGCACGGGTCCCATCTTCTGGCTCACCCGGCCGGCCACGATCATCAGGTCGGCCTGGCGCGGCGTGTTCGACGCCCGCTCCATGCCGAACCTGGCCAGGTCGTGGCGGGGGCCACCGGTCGATATGAGTTCCATGGCGCAGCAGGCCAGGCCGAACGTGGCCGGCCACACCGAAACCTTGCGCGCGTACCCGGCCAGCTTCTCGACACTGGTGAGCAGGATCCCGCTTGGCAGCTTTTCTTCAATTCCCATGACTAGTCCCAGTTCAGCCCGCCGCGCCGCCACACGTAGGCGTACGCGACCAGCACCGTGGCGATGAACAGCACCATCTCGACCAGCCCGAACACCCCGAGGCTGGTGAAGGTGACCGCCCACGGGTAGAGGAAGATGATCTCGATGTCGAAGAGGATGAACAGCATCGCCGTCACGTAGTACTTCACCGGGAACCGGCCGCCGCCCCGAGGCTGCGGGGTCGGCTCGATCCCGCTCTCGTAGGCCTCCAGCTTGGCCCGGTTCCAGCGTTTCGGGCCCGCGAGCGCGCCCGCGACGAGCGAGAAGCCAGCGAAAACCGCGGCCAGCGCGGCCAGTATCAGGATCGGCACGTACAAGCTCAGCACCGGATGCCTCTCCTTCCTCCTGTCGTTCGTTCCGCCGCGGCCGGTCAGGCCGCGGGGGTCAGCCGGGACAGCGCGTTGATCACGCGGTCGGCCGCATCACCGCCCTGTGGCTCGGTCAGGTTCCCCAGAAGCTTGAGTACGAAGCGCATCAACGCCGGCCTGGGCATCCCGTGCCGGGTGGCGAACTTCATCACCCACGGATGCCCGATGGCCCCGACGAACTTACGCCCCAGGGTGTAGTAGCCACCGTAGGCGTCCCGCAGCGCCTGCGGGTAACCCTCCAGGACACGCTCGGTGCTGGCCTGGTCGGGGCGGGCCAGGGCCTGCGTGATCACCCGGGCGGCGATCTCGCCGGATTCCATCGCGTAGGCGATGCCCTCGCCGTTGAACGGGTTGACCATGCCGCCCGCGTCCCCGGCGAGCAGCAGCCCACGGGTGTAATGCGGGGTCCGGTTGAAGCCCATCGGCAGCGCGGCGCCCCGTATCGGCTCGGTCCGGTTCTCCTCGGTATAGCCCCACTCCGCGGGCATCCCGGCCAGCCAGCGGCGCAGCAGCCCCCGGTAGTCGGTGTGCTGGAACGCCGCGCTCGTGTTCAGCAGCCCCAGGCCCACGTTGCTGGTCCCGTCGCCGGCCCCGAACACCCAGCCGTACCCGGGCAGCAGCCGGTCACCGTCCCACAGTTCGAGCCAGGACTCAAGGTAGTCGTCGTCGTGCCGGGGGCTGGTGTAGTAGGTGCGGACCGCCACCCCGAGCGGCCGGTCGTCCCGCTTGGGCAGCCCCATGGCCAGCGATAGCCGGGAGGAGTTGCCGTCCGCCGCGACCACGAGCCTGGCCCGGTAGGTGCGCGGTGCCCCATCCCCCTCAGGCGCGCTGGTGCGGGCCGTCACCCCGGTGATCCGCCCGCTCGTCTCGTCGAGCACCGGGCCTGTGACGTTGACGCCTTCGAGCAGCCGCGCGCCCGCCTTGCTCGCGGTGCGGGCAAGTGTCTCGTCGAAGCCGCGCCGGCTGCGCATCATCCCGTAGCCGGGGTAGCTGGCCAGGTCGGGCCAGTCCAATTCGAGGCGGACACCGCCGCCGATGATGCGCAGGCCCTTGTTCGGGAACCAGCCGTCCTCGGCGTTCAGCGGGATTCCCATGCCGACAAGCTGCTTGACCGCGCGCGGGGTCAGCCCGTCGCCACACACCTTTTCCCTGGGGAAAAGGCTCTTCTCCAGCACGAGCACGTCCAGCCCGGCCTGGGCCAGGTGGAAAGCGGTCGACGAGCCCGCCGGCCCGGCGCCAACCACAATGACGTCAGCCGAATCTGCGGGGGCAGGGGGGGGGGGGGGCTAGCGGTGCTGGTGCATTCGAACATGTCCAATGTCTTGTGAAGGTGTTCACAAGTGCTACTGGAGGAGTCTAGACCTTCGCCCATGGCGCCACGGATCCCGGCCCCGGCACCACAAGCCGTCCGGCGCACTCCGTCCTCCGGCGGCACTGTTCATGGCTACTCGGGGCGGAGCGCCGCATGCACGGTCACCACCCCGAGTGTCAGGTTCCGCCAGCGTATCGCCGACCATCCGGCCGCACCCATCCGCCTGGCCAGTTCCGGCGCCTGCGGCCATTCCCTGATCGACTCGGCCAGGTACTCGTAGGCGTCACCGGACGGCGACAACCGCCGGGCCACGGCCGGCAAGAACGCGCCCAGGTAGCGCCCGTACCACGCGTCCAGCCGGGCCTCGGGCAGGTGCCCGAATTCGCAGATCACCAAGCGGCCGCCCGGCCTGGTGACCCGCAGCATCTCGGCCAGTGCGGCATCGGGGTCCGCTACGTTGCGCAGTCCGAAGGAGATCGTCACGGCATCGAAAACGCGGTCGCGGAACGGCAGGGCCAGTGCATCGCCGGCCGCAAAGCGCACCGGACCCGGGGCCGGCCCATCGGGCCGGGGCCGGCTGGCCGCCTTGCGCGCCCCTACCTGCAGCATGCCCAGGGAAAAATCACAGGCGACGCAATACGCACCGGCCGTGGTGAACGTCCGCGACGAGGTGCCGGTGCCCGCGGCCAGGTCCAGCACGCGTTCGCCGGGGCGGGCCGCCACCGTGGCCGCGACGAACCGGCGCCACAGCCGGTCCTGGCCGAGCGAAAGGACGTCGTTGAGCAGGTCGTAGCGCTCGGCGATCTGGTCGAACATCGCCGAGACATCGCCGGGCCGCTTATCCAGGCCAGCCTTCGTCATCACATCAACCCCGTACGGGTGAGAGTAGCCTCCGCCGTGACCAGCCCCTCGCCATCAGGCTAGCCCGGTACGGAGATCCGGCTTATCACGCGCCCTGGGCGCGTGATAAGCCGGGAAAGTGGGAGCAGGGTTGCTCTGGTACCTCGGGTTACCCCTTCTCGGCGATCATCCCGGCGCCCACTGTGGCTCCGGTCGCTTCATCGACAAGGATGATGCCACCGGTCAGCCGGTTGCGGGTGTAGGGGTCACAGAACAGCGGATGGGTCAGCCGCAGCGTGACCCGGCCGATCTCGTTCAGGGACAGGTCGCTGACGCCCTCGTGCCGGTGCAGCGTATTGACGTCCAGCCGGTAGTGCAGGTCACGCACGACGGCCTTGACCGTGCGGGTGGTGTGCTTGACGATCAGCCTGTCCCGCGCGGACAGCTTGCGGCTCTCCGACATCCAGCACACCATCGCTTCCACGTCCTGGGTGACCGACGGCTGGTTGTGCGGCCGGCAGATCATGTCGCCGCGGGAGATGTCGATGTCGTCCTCGAGCACCAGGGTCACCGACATCGGCGGGAACGCCTCGGGAATGGGGCCCCGCGCGGTGTCGATCCGCTTGACCGAGGTGGTGAACCCGGACGGCAGGTGCATGACCTCATCGCCCGGCTTGATCACCCCGCCCGCCACCTGCCCGGCGTAGCCGCGGTAGTCGTGCAGCTCCGGGTCGGTGGCCTGGTGCGGCCGGATGACGTACTGCACAGGGAACCGCACATCGATCAGGTTCCGGTCGGAGGCGATGTGCACGTGCTCCAGGTGGTGCAGCAGGGAGGGGCCGTCGTACCAGCCCATGTTGGCCGACCGCTGGACCACGTTGTCGCCGTGCAGCGCCGAGATCGGGATGAAGGTCAGGTCGGCGACCTCCAGCTTGGCGGCGAACGAGGAAAATTCCTCGGTGATCCGCTCGAACACGGCAGGGTCGTAGCCGACCAGGTCCATCTTGTTGACCGCGAGGACCAGGTGCGGCACCCGCAGCAGCGTGGCCAGGAAGGCATGCCGCCTGCTCTGCTCGGTCAGCCCGTTGCGCGCGTCCACCAGGACGATGGCGAGGTCGGCGGTGGAGGCGCCGGTGACCATGTTGCGGGTGTACTGGATGTGACCCGGGGTGTCGGCGATGATGAACTTCCGCCGCGGCGTGGCGAAGTACCGGTAGGCCACATCGATCGTGATGCCTTGCTCCCGTTCGGCGCGCAGCCCGTCGGTGAGCAGGGCGAGGTTGGTGTACTCCTCGCCGCGCGACCGGCTGGTCCGTTCCACGGCCGCGAGCTGGTCCTCGAAGATGGCCTTCGAGTCGTACAGCAGCCGCCCGATGAGCGTGCTCTTTCCGTCATCCACCGAGCCGGCGGTGGCAAACCGCAGGATGTCGGTGTGATGCCCGGTCCAGGAACTCACCACTGCTTCGACGCTCTCCCCCGGCATTAGAAGTACCCTTCCCGCTTGCGGTCCTCCATGGCGGCCTCACTCGTGCGGTCGTCCGCACGTGTCTGGCCGCGCTCGGTGATGCGTGTCGCCGCGATCTCCGCGATGACCTCCGAGATGGTGGCGGCCGTGGATTCCACGGCCCCGGTGCAGCTCATGTCGCCCACCGTCCGGTACCTGACCTTGGCCTCATAGGGCTGCTCGTCGTCCGCCCGCCTGCTGAAGGGACTGTCGGCGAGCAGCATGCCGTCGCGCTCGAACACGCTGCGGGTGTGCGCGTAGTAGATGGACGGGATCTCCAGGTTCTCCCGTGAGATGTACTCCCACACGTCCAGCTCGGTCCAGTTCGAGATCGGGAAGACCCGGATGTGCTCGCCCCGGTGGATCCGGGTGTTGTAGAGGCCCCACAGCTCGGGCCGCTGGTTCTTCGGGTCCCACTGGCCGAACTCGTCACGGAAGGAGAACACCCGTTCCTTGGCGCGGGCCTTTTCCTCGTCCCGCCTGGCCCCGCCGAACACCGCGTCGAACTGGTGCTCGGCGATGGCGTCCAGCAGCGTGGTGGTCTGCAGCCGGTTGCGGCTGGCCCATCGGCCGGTCTCCTCGACGACCCGCCCCGCGTCGATGGACTCCTGGACCGAGGCCACGACGAGCTTGACACCGGCCTCGGCGACCCGCCGGTCCCGGAAATCCATCACCTCGGGGAAGTTGTGCCCGGTGTCGATGTGCATGACGGGGAAGGGGATCCTGGCCGGCCAGAACGCCCGCTCCGCCAGCGCCAGCATGACGATCGAGTCCTTGCCGCCGGAGAACAGCAGCACCGGCCGCTCGAACTCCGCCGCGACCTCGCGGATGATGTGGATGGACTCGGCTTCGAGCGAGTCGAGCTGCGACAGCGAATAGTCGTTACGCACTGGGGCCATCGAGTGGTCTCCGGAGTGTTGTTGCGGCCATTGGGCGGTGGCGGGGTCAGGGCTAGCTGCGGTGGGGTGGCGGGGTCAGGGCCAGCACCGCACGGCGTGCCAGAACCTCACTGGGGGCGGTGCGCCCCGGCGGCGCCGATCGCTTCCAGCAGTGACTCCGCGAGTACCACCGGACAAATCAGGATATCCGGCAGCACCGGATCTGGCTGATTGTATTGCAAGGCCGAGCCATCCAGCCGGGATGCGTGCAGCCCGGCGGCCAGCGCGACGGCGGCCGGCGCCGCGGAGTCCCACTCGTACTGCCCGCCCGCGTGCACGTAGGCATCGACCTCGCCGAGCATGACCGCGGCGGCCTTCGCCCCGGCGGAGCCCATGGGCACCAGCGTCACGCCGGTCTCCTCCTGGAGCCGTTCGAGGAAGGCGGGCGGCCGGGTACGGCTCACCACTATCCGTAGCTGGCTGCCGATACCGGAGTCGCCATTGGCCGTCGGCACCTTGGGCGGCGCGGCCGTGGACAGCACCTGGCCCTGGGCCGGCAATGCCACCGCGCCCGCGGTCAGTTCGCCGCGCTCCCAGAGCGCGACGTGGACCGCCCAGTCGGTCCGCCCTGGCTCACCGAACTCCCTGGTGCCATCCAGTGGGTCCACGATCCAGACCCGGTCGGCTGCCAGCCGCGCCGGGTCATCGCGCCCCTCCTCGGACAGGACCGCGTCACCCGGCCTGCGCGCCGCCAGTTCGGCGGCGAGGAACTCGTGGGAGAGCCGGTCTCCCGCCTTGCGCAGATCGCCAGGATCGCCTCCATCGGCACGCAGCCCGAGAAGCAGCGTCCCGGCTTGCTCCGCGAGTTCAGCGGCAAGGCGACCATCGTCGGATGTCATGAAAAGCGGCTCCATCTGCAGGCCTGGCAAAGGACACCAGGGTAGGGCATTTCCGGGGACGACCCGACACGCTGCCGGATCTGTGCCTTTAGATCTCACCGGGCGGAACGCTCGCGTGGAAGGCGTTCTGCGCAGCGGCGAGGCCGTCGGCGAGCAGCATTTCTACCGCATCGGCGGCCCGTTCGAGCACCAGGGGCAGTTCCTTGCGCTCGGCGGCGGAGAAATCCCTGAGCACGAACGCGGCCGGGTCCATCCGGCCCGGCGGCCTGCCGATGCCGATCCTGGCCCGGTAGTACTCGCGGGTGCCCAGGCGGCCGGTCACCGACCGGAGCCCGTTGTGGCCGTTGTCCCCGCCGCCCAGCTTGAGCCTGACCGCGCCGAATGGCAGGTCAAGCTCATCGTGGATCACCACGAGCCGCTCCGGCCCGAGGTGGTAGAACCCGCTGACCCCGGTCACCGGCCCGCCGGACTCGTTCATGAACGTGAGCGGCTTGATGATGGTCACGCTCTGGCCGGCCAGCCTGCCTTCCGCGGCCAGCGTGCGGAACTTGCCGGCCTTGAAGCGTGTCCCGGCCCGTGCGGCCAGCACATCCGCGGTCAGGAAGCCCGCGTTGTGCCGGTTGGCCGCATAGGCCGGGCCCGGGTTGCCGAGCCCGGCGATCAGCCACCTGCCAGCGGTCATCGGCGGCCCGGAGGTCAGCCAGAGGACTCGTCCGACGCCTCGGCAGCGTCCGGCACCGCCTCGGGCGCGGCCGGCACCTCTTCCTCGGCCGGGGTCTCGCCGAGCTCGGCCTCGATCTGCTCGGCCGTCGGCGCTGCCAGCACGTGCAGCACGAGGGCCTCGGGCTCGGCCGCCAGCGTCACGCCCTGCGGCAGGGTGAGGTCCCCGGCGTGCACGGCGTCCCCGATGTCCATGCCCTCGACGCTGATCTCGATCGCCTGCGGGATCGCCGTCGCCTCCGCCTCGACGGACAGCCGCACCATCTGCTGGTCGAGCAGGCCGCCGGGCTCCACCTCGCCGGTGACCTGCACCGGCACCTCGACCGTGACCTTCTCGCCACGGCGGACCATGATCAGGTCAACGTGCTCGATCGCGCCTCTGATCGGGTCGCGCTGCACGGCCTTGGGCAGCGTGAGCTGCGGGCGGCCGGACAGCCCGTCCACCTCGATGAGCACGTTCGGCGTCTTCAGCGCCATCAGCAGTTGGTGGCCGGGCAGCGTGACGTGCCTGGTCTCGGTGCCGTGCCCGTAGACGATGGCAGGCACACGTCCCGCGCGCCGCACTCGGCGGGCGGCTCCCTTGCCGAACTCGGTGCGCGGCTCGGCGACGATGCGGACCTCGGGCACGGTACTACTCCTTCAATGGGAACCTTGATCAGCTAGTGCTGACCCCGCCACCCCGCCCAAGCCGCACGGCACACAGGTCCGTGATCCGGTGGCTTGACCGGCTGGCAACACACAAGCCGCCAGCCTGAGGCGCGTGAAGGATTCTAGCCGACACTGGCTACCCAGAAGGCCTGTGCAGGTCGTGCTGGACGTTCAGCCACACAGAAAGCCGCCCCTCGATGCGCCCCGGCCTGCCCAGCGCCCGGTGCACCAGCACGTCGAAGTCGTACCCGTATCGCGCCTGCCGGTCCACGAACACAACGGCCACATGGGATCTGGCAACTAGCTGGCGAATGGCCGCGACCGCGCTGGCGGTCATGGGCGGCGGCGGGTTCGGGGGGTACTGACCGGCCTCGAGCACGGCGGCGAGCACCGGCGGCCCCTGCGGCAGCGGATGCCAGGTGCTCCGCACGATGTTGCCCGGCACGAAGACGTCACCGCCGAGCACGCGGAACCGCATGCCCGAGGCTGCCTGCCACATCATGGCGTCGTTACGCGGGGCCAGCTCGAACGGAAAGGTGAGGGCGAGCGCTCCGTGCGGCACCTCGCGGACCTTCGTGCTGGTGAAGTAGCGCGGTATGTGGAGCGGATAGGTGTGGATGGGAAGCTTCGGCACGAGCGGGAAGAGCGCAACAAGGCCCACCGCCGCTACCACGAGCGGCCGCACCCAGCCGGGATCACGGCCTGGGGGGCCGTCGTCCCGGCCAAGAGAGCCTGAACCGCCAGGCCCTGAATCGCCAGGCCCTGGAGCGCCGGGACCTGGCATATCACCGGGACCAGCGGTGCCGCGCGGTGGCACCGGGCGCGGGCCCTTGCCGGTTGCGGGCACGGTCGCCGGAACCAGCGAGCCGACCGTGCTTGGCTGGCCGTGGCCAGCGGCCACACTCGCCCGGCGCCATCCGTATGCCCAGGTCAGGTCCAGCCCGACGGCCACGATGACGGCGGCGGCAAGCTGGACGTACAGCGAAAGCCTGGCCGGCTCCAGATTTTGCAGTACCGGTAGGTGGGTGAACACGGCGAACGGAAGCGGGATGCCTACCGCCTTGCCGTCGACCGTGAGCTTGGCGCCAAGGCCGAGTATGAAGGCGACCAGGCCGACCACGGTGGTGGTGGCCACCAGCGGCACCCGGCGATAGCGGATGACGAAGTAGCAGAGCAGCACCAGGAGCGGGAACCCGAGGTAGAAGCCGTTCTCGATGGTGCCACCGGCCGGCAGGCGCTCACCGATGGTTCGCAGCGCACCGGGCGCGAGAAGCTGGCGGTTGGTCGGGAAGAGCGGCGAAAGCAGGTCCGCGTGGTAGCGGGCCAGACCGGACAGGATGTGCACCGGCCCGGCGGGCCGGTTCGGGCCCGCGACCAGCAGCCAGACCGCATACCCGGCGATCAGCAGGAAGACCGGCAGCGCCGCGGCCAGCCCGCGGGCCAGGGCACCAGCCCGCTCCAGCACGGCATGAGGATGCCGCAAGGCAAGCCACGCCAGCCCGGCAACGACCATGAGCGTGCTGGTCAGGAGTATCTCGGGAGATATCAGGTACTGCAGCGCGGCCACCAGCCCGAGCAGCAGGCCGCTGCGCAGCGGCGACCTTCTGCGGCTGACCAGCCAGTCGTCGAACAGCGGGATGAACAACGGCACCAGCGGCACGAAGCTCAGGAAGACGTGCCGTACCGCCTGCCCGGCCAGGTAGGGGGAGAAGGCGAACAGCAGGCCGCCGGCGAAGGCCGCCGGCCACCACGAGGTGTACCGGCGCAGGACCCAGAACATCGACGCCCCGGAGGCCGCCAGGCCCAGCTTGAGCAGCAGGTTGAACGTGGCGACCGGCCCGGCCAGCACCGTGATGGGCATGCCGAGGACGCCGAGCAGTGGCATGGCTGTGTCGATTGCCAGGTTCGCGCCCCTCGGCGCGTTGAGGTAGTGCGTGAAGAACGGGTTGAGCCCGTGCGTCAGCGCATGTGACGTCCAGGCCAGGAACCACGTCTGCTGCTCGGGGTCTCCGCACGCGCAGCCGGGCAGATGCCCCGTGCCGAACGGCGTGGCCGGCCAGTAGAGGAGGCAGGCAAGCACGAGATAAACCGCACCCGCCGCGCCAGCTTCGGCGAGAGCGCGCAGCGGGGACCGGGCCTTCGGGGGCAGGCTGGGCGCTGGTGTCACGACTTTCATCATCCAGGCCGGCCATCATGGCCGCTTGGCCGGGGTGGTCGGCATATGCCCAGGTAGAGCCCGGGTAGGGGGCTGGTAATGAGGCTTCCAGTAATGGGCACAGCCAAGGGTAAATACGGGCGGTTCAGCAGTTAGTGCGTAGAAACGCAGATTACACTGCCGACTACCCATGCTGGCCAAACCGCAGATCGGGAACACCTCAGGTTGAAGCTGTCGATCTTGATGCCCGCCTACAACGAGGCGGCAACCGTCGGCGTCGCTGTCAAGCGGGTCCTCGACATCCGCTATCCGTGCGACGTCGAGGTCGTCGTCGTCAATGACGGCAGCGAGGACCGCACCAGCGAGGTGCTGGCCGGCATCGACGACCGGCGCGTCACGATCGCCGAGCACCCGGTCAACCGTGGCAAGGGGGCGGCGGTGCGCACCGCGGCCGGCCTCGCCACCGGCGACTATCTGGTGGTCTTCGACGCGGACCTGGAGTACTCCCCCGACGACATACTCGGGCTGCTCACCCCCGTGACACGCGGCGACGCGGAGGTGGTGTACGGGATCCGCAAGTTCGGCGCGTCCACCGCCCACTCGTTCTGGTTCGTCATCGGCAACCGGGTGAACACCTTCACCGCCAACGCGCTGTTCAACACGTGGATCAGCGACCTGCACACCTGCCTCAAGCTGCTGCCCGCGAGCCTGTTCAGGGAGCTGCCGCTCACCGAGAACCGGTTCGGCCTGGACACCGAGCTGACCGCCATGCTGCTGGCCCGTGGCGTGCGGCCCTACGAGGTGCCGATCACCTACAAGGCCCGCAGCCGCGAGGAAGGCAAGAAGCTCACCTGGGGCGACGGCGTGGTGGCCACGAAGATCCTCCTCCGCGTCCGGCTGCGCAAGGCCCTCACCGACCGCCGTGCCCGGGTGCGGGAGGCTCTGGCATCGCGCCGTTGACCTGAGGCCGGCGTTCGCTGCCGTCGCGGTCCACGGCCTGGCCGGATGCGTGGCCAAGGCGCCGGCAGTGCGGGACGGCAGACATGCGTCTCCCCCGGTGGCCGGGCTGGCCACCGGGGAGACGTGTCGCCGGTCGCGGGTACTGCTAGGGCTTAAAGATCGGCTCGGTCGGCGGAGGCGGCGGGTTGGAACCCGGCGGCGGCGGGTTGTTGGGCGGGCTGTCCACCTCCGGCTGGATTTCTTCCTTCTCCTCTTCCGCGTCAGCTGCTTTTTTCTTGCCTGCAGCCTCTTGTTCCCCCATGATCACTCATCCCCTTTCGCTATACAAAGCCCACGAGCGAATGATCAGCAGACTAACCAAAAGGGTGGAGGGGTGCCGTTCGAACCGTCAACTGTCACCAAACGGGAAGATCGGGCGTACCTCAGCCGGTGCCCTCGGCCATCGCCGCCAGCATGGCCCGAACGCCGGCCGCCTGGGCATGATCGCGCAGGTCGTCGTACAAGGCGATCGCCTCGGCAAGCTGAGCCCGCGCCTTTCCCACGTTCCCGGCGCGCCAATTCGCCTGGCCCAGCCGCTGCAGCGTGGCCGCCTGGCCATGGCGGTCCCCGATGCTCTCCCGGATCGCCAGCGAGTCTTCCAGGCGGTTGGTCGCATCCGCCAATTGGCCCAGGCCGAGGTAGGCCTCGCCAAGATCGGTCAATGTCTCCGCTTCGAAGTCCCGCTCGCCCAGTTCGCGGGAGATGGCCAGTGCCTGCTGGAGGAACTCGATCGCGGCGCCGAACTCCCCCAGTTCGCGGCACGCGCCGCCGAGGATCCCCAGTCCGATGCCCTCGCCGAACCGGTTCCCCACCTTCCGCTCGATGTCGATCGACCGCTCCGCGGCGATCCGCGCCTCGGCGTAGTTACCCAGCCGGAAGTAGGCATTGGCGACGTTGGTGGCCGCCTGCGCCTCCGCGGGCCCGTTGGCCAGCTCACGGCTGATGTCGAGGGCCTGCTCGAGATAGGTGACCGACTCCTCCATCCGCTGCACGCCGTAGGCCATGCCGAGGTTGTTGAGCATCCACGCCTCGGCGAGCCGGTCGCCGACCGTCCGCGCGCTGGCCAGGCCGATCTCATGGGCAGCCACCCAATCCGCCCAGTGGCTGCGCCTGTGGTAGAAGACCATGGCGGCGGCGGGCAGCTTCCAGGCAAGCTCATGCAGGCCGGACGCGGCCGCCAGCCGGGTGGCGGCCATGAGTTCGGCCCGCTCGCGGTCGCACCAGGTCAGGGCCTCCTCCAGCGTGGCGAAGGCCAGCGGATGCAGCGCCGGCGGGACCGGGTCCAGCGGCACCTGCCTGCGCTGCTGCGAGATCACCCGGGCCGCCGCCTCGGCCGAATACAGGTACCAGGCCAGCACCCTCGTGACGGCCCCGCGCTGGTCGGCCTCTGCCTCCTCGGTCAGGGCGCGATCGGCCGCATACACCCGCAGCAGATCGTGGAAGCGGTACTGCTCCGGGGCCGGTGACTCCAGCAGGTGGGCGTCGACGAGCACGTCAAGGGCATCGGCTGTGGCCAGTTCCGGTTCGCCGAGCAGGCCTGCCGCCGCGGGCAGCCCGATCGACGGGCCGGTCCACAGGCCCAGGAGCCGGAAGGCTCGTGCCGGGTCCAGCCCGCCGGCCGCGGCCGGGCCGGGCAGGCTGGTGAAGCTGACTTCGAACGAGGCGCGGACCGCCAGGTTCCCCATCCGGAACTCGTCCAGCCTGCGGCGCTCGTCGGAAAGGCGCTCCGCCAGGGCGCGCATGGTTCCGCCCCCTCGCCTGGCCAGGCGCGCGCCAGCGATCCTGATGGCCAGCGGCAGCCCCGCGCACGCCTTCAGCACAGCGTCGGTGGCCGCGGGCTCGGCGGTAACCCGTGCCTCACCGGCCACGACCCCGAACAGCGCGCGAGCCTCGGCGCGCGGCAACACGTCAAGGTCGATCAGCTCGCTGCCCACCAGCTCGGGCAGCGTGCCGCGGGCGGTGACCAGCACGGCGCACGATGCGCTGCCCGGCAGCAGCGGCTGCACCTGCTCGGCGTCGCGGGCGTCGTCGAGCACGATCAGGATCCGCTTGCCCGCGAGCCGGGTCCGGAAGTGCGCGGCCCGTTCCTCCTCGCCGAGCGGAATGCGGTGGCCCTCCATGCCCAGGTCCCGCAAGAACCTGGCCAGCACCTCGGCCGCCGCCACCGGCTGGGTGGCGCCGAGCAGGTTGGCGTAGAGCTGCCCGTCGGGGAACCGGCTGGCGAGCAGGTGCGCCGCGTGCACCGCAAGCGCGGTCTTGCCAAGCCCGCCCGAACCCACCACAAGGACCACCCGGACCGCTCCGGGGCTGTCCTCGCCGTCCGCGCCGGCCAGCAGCTCGCCCAGCTGCTCGACCTGGCCCGACCTGCCGGTGAAGTCGCGAATGTCGGCGGGAAGCTGAGCGGGCACCGGGGCGGGCACCAGCCCGGCATCCACCCGGGCCGGGATGACGGCCTGCACCTCTTCGGCATTCAGTATCTGGTGGTAGAGCTGGCGCAGCTCGGCGCCGGGGTCGACGCCGAGCTCATCGGCGATCTTGTTCCTGGCCTGCTCGTAGACCTCGAGCGCTTCCGCCTGGCGCCCCGCCCCGTACAACGCGCGTATCTGCAGCGCCCACAGCTTCTCCTGCAGCGGGTGGTCGGCGAGCAGCCTGCGCACCTCGGGCAGCACCTCAGCGAACCGGCCGCAGGCAAGGCTGGCTTCGGCGCGCAACTCCAGCGCCTCGAGCCGCGATTGGCCCAGCCGGTCGGCCTCCGCCGCCACCAGGGAGGTGGTGGGCACATCCGCCAGCGCGGAGCCCCGCCACAGCCCGAGTGCCATGGTCAGCAGTTCCACCGCCCGGTCCGGGGCGCCGGCGGCCAGCGCCTGCCGCCCCTCGGCGACCAGGCCGGCGAACTGGTCCGCGTCCAGCTCACCTGGCCCGAGCACCATCTGGTAACCAGGTGCCCGGGTGACCACTACCTTGCCGTCCGCGTCCCCGATCCGCCTGCGCAGGTGGTGCACGTACACGCTGACCAGATTGGCGGCCTTGGCCGGCGGCTTTTCCGGCCAGACCTCGTCGATCAGCACATCGGTGGACACCGGCTCACCGGGGCGCAACAGCAGGGTGGCGAGCACCGACCGCTGCTTGGCCGCGCCAATCGTGGCCCAGCCTTCTTCGGTCCGCACTTCGAGCGGACCGAGGATGCGGAACAGAGCCGCCCCGGATGGCTCAATCACGGCTTAATCGTCGCGCAAACGTGTGCTGCGATGCTCATTTTCAACCACGGTGTGAGCAATGAGCCGGATGAGAACTGGAATAGCTACGGATCTCCGCGGGGGCGGGATCCGGAGCGAACCGTGAGCCGGCGGCCGGGCGGCCGCCACGGTCACGGGACGGCTCTCGTCCGGCCTGCGAAACGGCCCGAGCCGCGTCAGGCGGCTCGATGGAGCCGGTGACCGCTGCCCCCGCGCTTGCCGGGGCGGGGCAGCGGTCACCGCCAAGACCTCCATCCTTTCGCGATCAGGCCTCATGGCCCAAAGGCCGCCGCCGGCGGAAAGCCAGCCCTCCGCCGGCGGCTTAGGCTGTGTCAGCCCGGGGGGCGACCCCCGGAACCCCCGCGGGCCAAGGCCCCATTCCTTCGTCACGGGGCCTTGGCAGTGCTGGCCCGGGGAACAACCCGGACCCCCGCGGGCCCTCGATCAGGAGTAGGGCAGGAAGCAGATCCCCGCGTGCCCGGGAACGCCACCGCAGGTGGCCGAGCCCTGGAGGTTGTCGCTGGCGATCCACAGTCCCGCACCGGTGAGCAGCATGTCGTCGGCGCCGAGCCCACGTGCTCGCGAGTACAGCCCGGCGGTGTTACCAGAGTTCTCTAGCAGCGTCCCACCAGAAGCGCCGGGAGTGAAGCCGCCCATGCCCGGCGCGTTGACCGAACCGGCACCGGCGTGGTTGCACCCGTTGGCATTGTCGGCCCAGCGCTCGTCGCCGCCCACATACACGGCAGTCGAGTCCGCCGCCACCGAGTACAGCGAGTCACAGCCGGTGTAGTTGACCCAATCGGGGGTCAGGGTGCCCGACTGGGTCGCCGGGAAGGCCGCGACCGCCGAGCACAGCCCGGTGAGCGGGAACGTGTGGTTCCAGTTGTGCGGGTTCTTGCCGGTGTCGGCGATGTAGACCTCGCTGCCATCCGGTGACCAGGTCGCCGCCTGGATGTAGAACGGCCGGTTGACGGCGCAGAACTGGCTGAACTGTGCGGAGTTCCAGGTGCTCACCGTGCCCTGGCTGGCGCCGAGGCTCAGCATGAAGATCTGCTGGCGGGCTACGCCGCCCACCGTGGTGAAGTCTCCCTCGACCAGGACGCTGTTCCCGTTCGGGGACAGCTGCTGGTTGTAGATCTCGGTGTTGTTGGTCTTCACGCCCGTGTAGACGTAATGCCCCGACACGGCCAGGCTCAGGTAGCCGTCGTCCTTGCCGGTGGCCGGGTTCAGGCTGACGTAGTAGGGGTCGGTGCTGCTTCCGTTGATTCCCTTGAAGAAGCCGCCGGTCAGCAGGTGGCCCTTGGCCGAAAGGATGGTCTCGACCTGGCCGCTGGAGTTGGACTTGAACGTGGAGACGACGTTCCCGGTGGTGGTGCTGATCTCGGCGATGTTCTTGACTGCGGTGCTGCCCACCGTGGTGAACTTCCCGCCGATGTAGGCGTTGGCGCAGTTGCCGCCGGCGAACGCGATCGTGTTGACCTCGCCGTTGACGTTCGGGTCCCACGAGGTGACCGTGAACGGGGCCGTGTCGCTGAAGCTGAAGATGTTGTTCCGGGTGAACGTCTGGGTCGAGGTGCCGTTGAACCCGCTGATCTGGGTGAACGTGCCCACCGCGTACATGGTGCCGCCGCAGTCCACCAGCTGGCGGATCTGCTCGGTGGTGGTACCGGTGGTTACCAGCTGAGGCGTTCCTGCCGCGGGTGTCGCGGACACCGGTCCCGTGGCCGCGGCGGCCGGGGCCATCCCGGCCGCGCCGGCCGCGACCACGGCTATCACGGCGCCGGCCCCCTGCCACGCCAGCCATCGCGGAATTCTTCGCATCATGCCCTCCCCATAAGGTGCTCCCTGACATGCCTGGCCCCGCCCGTCGGGCAGGGCTGCGCGGCGCAGAGAGGCTTCGGGATCGCACGATTCCCCCGTGGCCGCAACATTAGGAGTATTCGCTGCGTATCACGTGAAAGTGCACGTTATCGGGAAATTTGTGCATGTTCGTGCGGTCAGCACCGCAAATCTGTGCACTGGGCTGCTACCCGGTTGCGCTGGGCAGCCAACCGGTCAGGTGCGGCCCTCGAACAGGCTGGTCACCGAACCGTCGCTGAAGACCTCCTGGATGGCCCGCGCGATGAGCGGGGCGATCGAGAGCACGGTGAGCTTGTCGAACCGCTTCTCCGGCGGGATGGGCAGGGTGCTGGTGACGATGAGCTCGCTGATCCGGGAGTTCTTCAGCTCGTCGACCGCGGCGCCGGAGAGCACTCCATGCGTAGCCGCGACGATCACCTGGGCCGCCCCCTGGGCGAACAGGGCCTCGGCCGCCTTGCTGATGGTCGAGCCGGTATCGATCATGTCATCCACCACGATGCAGGTACGCCCCGCCACATCGCCGACAACCTCGAGCACCGCCACCCGGTGGGCGACGTCGGGATCCCTGCGCTTGTGAATGATCGCAAGCGGGCTGCCGAGCCGGTCGGTCCACCGCTCACAGACCCTGACCCGGCCCGCATCCGGGGCGACGACCGTCACCTGTGCGGTGTCCACCCGGCCCTCGATATACGAGGCCAGGATCGGCAGCGCGAACAGGTGATCCACGGGCCCGTCGAAGAAACCCTGGATCTGCGCGGTGTGCAGGTCCACGGCCATCAGCCGGTCCGCGCCCGCGGCGGCGAACAGGTCCGCCATCAGCCTGGCCGAGATCGGCTCGCGGCCGTGGCTCTTTTTATCCTGTCTCGCATAGCCGAAGAACGGCGTCACCACGGTGATCCGCTTGGCCGAGGCGCGCTTGAGCGCATCAACCATGATGAGCTGCTCCATGATCCAGCGGTTGATCGGCGCGGTGTGGCTCTGCAACACGAACGCGTCGCAGCCGCGGACCGACTCAAGGAACCGGACGAAGATCTCACCGTTGGCGAAGTCCGACAGCCTGGTGGGGGTGGGCTCGATGCCCAGGCAAGCGCCGATCTCCTGGCCCAGCTCGGGATGTGCCCGGCCGGAGAACAGCATGAGTTTCTTCCTGGCCTTGACCGTGATGCCAGTCACGCCTGTGCTTCCTTTCTTGCGGGCCTGCCCGCGCCGCTCCGCGATCGCCCGGGCTTGCTGGCGGGTAGCCCGGTACCCGGCGCCAGATAGGTGAAGGGATCCACGGTGACGCCCGCGCCGACGCTGGCGGACACGCCGACCACATGCGTGAGCACGGCGCCCTTGCCAACGGCGGTGTCCCGCAGCACGCAGCCCGGGCCGACATGGGCCCCCGCCTCGACCACCGTCGAGCCGGCGAGCTGGGTACCCGGGCCGATCTCGACATCGGGCCCGAGGACCACGCCCGCGTCGATGAGAGTGGTCAGCGGGTCGACGATCGTCACGCCGGCGCGCATCCACCCGTCCAGGATCCGCGCGTTGAGTATCCGTCGGGCCTGGGCGAGCTGGACGCGGTCGTTCACCCCGCGGACCTCGTCGCCATCGGGGATGGTCACGGTGGCCACCCGGTGACCCTCGGCACGGAGGATGGCGACCACGTCGGTGAGGTACTCCTCACCCTTGGCGTTGTCGGTCGGCAGCCGCTTCACCGCATCGGCGAGCAGGCTCGATTCGAATGCGTAAACGCCCGAGTTTATTTCCGTGACCGCCCGCTGCCGGGGAGTCGCATCGGCTTCTTCGACGATCTCGGCAAAAGCGCCACTGTCGTCCCGCATAATCCGGCCATACCCAGTGGGATCGGTCAGCAAAGTCGTCAATACGGTGGCGGCGGCGTGTTCGGCGGCGTGCCTGCGGACCAGCGCGGCAAGGGTGCTGGCGCGCAGTAGCGGCGTGTCGCCGTAAGTAACCACCACGGTGCCCAGGCCCAGTCCTACCGTCTCGGTCACGATGCGGACGGCGTGCCCTGTGCCGCCCTGCCGTTCCTGGACGACCACGCGCACATCCGGCGCATCCCGGGCCAGATGCGCCGCGACCTGGCGGCGGCCGTGGCCGACCACGACGATGAGCTCGGCCGGGCTGAGTTCCCTGGCGGCGGCGAGCACGTGATCGAGCATGGCCGCGCCGCAGATGGGATGCAGCACCTTCGGGAGCTGGGATTTCATCCGCGTCCCCGCGCCCGCGGCAAGGATGACGACGGCGGCCGGACGGCTCACAGTCACGTGGCGGTGCTCCTTGATTGACTGCTGCGTGGCTGGCCGGCCCCCGCCGCGGTCTCGGTGACAACCGGTCACGAGGCGCGGACGGGACCGTTCACATCCCCGACTCTCGCAGAATACCGTCCGGCAGCACGATGAGGGGCCGCCACGCCCGCGGCATGACCGGCATCACATTACTGTCCGTAACCATAGTGGCGGTCGGCGGCGGCCGGGCCGGCTCGAGTAATTAAGTATCCCTATCAAAAAACTAGGTTGTAGATGGTTCCCGTATCAAGCGTGTCCTAAGCTTCTTAGTTCCGCCTATGTTGTTCCACTGTTTACCAGTTTCCGTATAATTGAAACGCCTTCCCGCTAAGGTTGAGCACCAGATCGACAAGACATGACCGGGGTGTCGGGGCCCTGCAGCGAAGTCACTCCGCTCCGGTCACGTGTCCGTGTGGGGATCTCCGGCGGCCCAGGGTCGGATTGGGAGGGCACGTAAGTGCGAGAGCGATTGGCGGTAAGCGCGCGCGCCCACGTGGCAGTGCCGACCGCTATGAGCGGCGCAGCCGATGCAGGCGGCTGGGTCGGACGGTATCTGCGCAACGCGATGGCCCTCGATGCCGCCGTGGCGCTCGCGGCCGGGCTGATCGCGCTGCGTGGGCGGTATGACGCCCACGGCCACGTGCCGGCGGCCTACATCGTGCTGACCGTGAGCCTGCCGGTGATCTGGCTGGGCACGCTGGCGCTGGCAGGTGCCTACGAGCCCCGGTTCATCGGCGCGGGCGCCGACGAGTTCCGCCGGGTCATCAACGCCGGGCTCGGGCTCACCTCGGCGATCGCGATCCTCTCGTACGCGACCAGGGCGGAGGTGTCGCGCAGCTACGTGCTGATCGCGATGCCGTGTGCCGTGGGCATCGACCTGGTCGCCAGGTATGCGCTGCGCAAGCGGCTGCACCGGCTGCGCGACTCCGGCGCCTGCATGCGCCGTGCGGTGGCGGTGGGCCACCCCCAGGCCGTCGCCGACCTGGTCAATGAGCTGCGCAGAGAGCCTTACCACGGGCTCACCGTGATCGCCGCATGCCTGGCCGGCGCCGCGTTCCGGCCCGACGAGATCGCCGGCGTGCCGGTGCTCGGCGGGCTCGACGACGTGATCGGCGCGGTCCGCGGCAGCGACGCGGACACCGTGGCCGTGCTCGCCTGCCCCGAGCTCAAGCCCCTCCAGTTGCGGCAGCTTTCCTGGGAGCTGGAGAAGACCGATACCGATCTGTGCCTGGCGCCCGCGCTGCTCGACGTCGCGGGCCCGCGCACCAGCGTCCGCGCGGCCGCCGGGCTGCCGCTGCTGTACGTGGACCATCCGGACCTGTCCGGCATCCGCCAGGTCATCAAGAGCCTGTTCGACAAGGTGGCAGCCGCCACGGCGCTGCTGCTGCTGGCCCCGGTGATGCTGACGATCGCGCTGATGATCCGGCTGGAGGACGGCGGCCCGGCCCTGTTCAAGCAGGTGCGGGTGGGCAAGGACGGCCGGCCCTTCCGGCTGTACAAGTTCCGCACCATGGTGCCGCAGGCCGAGCAGCAGAAGGCGGCGCTGCAACGGCAGAACGAGGGGGCCGGTGTCCTGTTCAAGATCCGCGACGACCCGCGGATCACCAAGATCGGCGCCAGGCTGCGCCGCTGGTCGCTGGATGAGCTGCCGCAGCTGATCAACGTGCTGCTCGGGCAGATGTCACTGGTGGGCCCGCGGCCGGCGCTGCCGGAAGAGGCCGCCAAGTACGGCGATTACGTGCGGCGCAGGCTGGCCGTGCGGCCCGGGCTGACCGGCCTGTGGCAGATCCAGGGCCGCTCCGACCTGTCCTGGGACGAGGCGGTGCGGCTCGACCTGCGCTACGTGGAGAACTGGTCGCTCGCCTACGATCTGCTCATCCTGTGGAAGACCTGGCCAGCAGTGGCCCGCGGGCATGGTGCGTACTGAATCTGTTTCCCCGCGACCGGACCCCGTCGATCATGGTTGGCGTAATCTTTGCGACCGCTTTGCGACCGGCCCTGGACATCCTGGGAATCTCGTCATATCGCATCGTTTGTCAGTGTGCCCCCTAGACACGCCCTAGAATGTTGCGCTCGGGATACATAAGAACACAAAACGATCACAGCGCGGCGCCGGGGGGGACTGGTGACCGCGCCGGTCGTGTGGAGCAAATGGAGGCATGATGCAGGGAGTGAGGCGCTGGTTGCTGTGCAGCGCGCCTGTCGCCGCCTTGTGTGCACTGACCGTCAGTGCAGCCGGCCTGATGCCGTCGGTGGCAGCAGCCCAGAGCGGCCCGGTGTCCCCCAACCCGGCTACCGGCACCCCGGCGCTCGTGCCGACAGGGACGACCGAGCAGGTCAGGCAGATCGTGGCGTGCAACGGCGTCATGTACGCGGTAGGCACCTTCACCTCGATCAGCGGGTTCAATGGCACCTCGACCCAGACTTTCACCAGGGACAACATCTTCAGCTTCAGCCAGACCCCGCCATACACGGTCACGTCCTGGGCGCCCAGCACCAACGGCATCATTAACTCCATCCAGCTGACGAGCGACTGCAACCACGCTTTTATCGGCGGGAAATTCACCAAGGTGGACGGCTCCGCCGCCAGCAATATCGCGTATATCAGGACGTATAACAACACCATGGTCAACGACTGGGGACACTCCGCCAACGGCATGGTGGACACGATCCTGCGGACCTCGAACAATCACCTGCTTGTCGGCGGTCAATTCACCTCGATCAACGGATCGAGCAAGAAATATTATGTGAGCCTGAACCTGTCCAACGGCAAGGACGACGGCTATCTCAACCTGAACATCTCCGGGACCTACTCGTTCCCCGGTGCGGGCATCAACCACACCGAGGTCTACAACCAGCAGTTGTCGCCGGACCACGGCCACGTGCTCGCCGAGGGCACCTTCACCAAGGTCCAAAGCAACAAGCGGCAGCAGATCTTCATGCTCAACCTGGGCAGCAAGGGCAACGTGAGCACGTGGTACTCCAACGAGTTCAACGCCTTCTGCTCCAAAAAGCACCCGTTCTACGTCAAGTCGGCAGCCTGGTCGGCCGACCAGTCCACGGTCTACGTCGCGGACACCGGGAAGGCCCCGGAAAACTGGAACGGCAGCTTCCCCCTCACCGGGCTGTGTGACGCGGTCGCGGCGTTCCCGGCCATTCGGAACGGCGGGCTGAGCCACCAGTGGGTCAACTACACCGGCTGCGATTCGCTGTACTCGGTCGCCGCCGACTCCAGCGCGGTCTACATCGGCGGCCACGAGCGCTGGGCGGACAACCAGAACGACTGCAACGCGGCCGGGCCGGGGGCGATCCCGGCACAGGGGCTCGGCGGCTTCAACCTGAGCGGGCATTTGCTCACCAATTCCGCTGGCAACGCCGGCCTGTACAGCCGTGACCGCGGCCTGGGAGCGGACCAGATCTACAAGACTCCCGCCGGAATATGGATCGCCAGTGACAACCAGGGCGGCAGCAATATGTGTGGCGGCGTGAGCGGCCTGGCCGGTATCTGCTTCCTGCCTTACTCGTAACGCAACGCACCACCGCAACGCCGCAACCAGGAGGGGAAAGTATGCAGCGCAACCGCGCTCAGCTATGGGGGAAGCAGGGCGCGCGTGGCGCGCTGATCGCAGGCATCGCCGCGGTCGCATGCTGCCTCCAGGCACCGGCGTCCGCCGCCCCCGCCAGCCCAGTGCTGGCGGGGGCGGTATCGCCGACGCCGGTCAAGGGCACACCCACGCTGGTGGCCACCGCCACTACCGAGCAGATCCGCCAACTGGTGGACTGTGGCGGGACGATGTACGCGGTGGGGACGTTCACCCAGATCAGCGGGTGGAACGGGACCTCGACCCAGACATTCACCCGGAACAACGTGTTCAGCTTCAGCGACACGCCCCCGTACACGGTCAGCTCGTGGGACCCGAACGTCAACGGCACGGTCGACACAATCGCGTTCGCCGCCGACTGCTCCACCGCCTACCTCGGCGGGCACTTCAGCACGGTGGGCGGCGCCGCGGCCAAGAACATCGCCGCGGTCGACGCCACCACCGGCGCGCTGGTGCCCGGCTTCAAGGACAACGCCAGCGGTGAGGTGGAGACCCTCGTGGTGGCGAACGGGCACCTGCTGGCCGGCGGGGCGTTCAAGGGCATCAACGGCAGCACCGCCGACCCGTACTTCGCCAGCCTGAGCCCGGCCACCGGCCGGGATGACGGGTTCGCGCACCTGAGCATCTCCGGGCACTACGTCTACCCCGGGGTGCAGACCAACCCGACCAAGGTCTACAACCAGCAGATCAGCCACGGCGGCACGCTGGACCTGGTCGAAGGCGACTTCACCTCGGTAGGCGGCCTCGGCAGGCAGCAAATCTTCATGCTGGACGTGAGCGGGTCCGCGGCACAGGTCACCGGCTGGAGCTCACCCGAGTTCGACGGCAGCAAGGGCAACCTGCCCCACGGATACGCCTACCAGTGCTCGATCAGGGAAGCGTTCTACCTGCGGGCCGCCGCCTGGTCGCCGGACGACTCGACGGTCTACACCGCGGCGACCGGCTTCAACCCGTGGAACTGGACGTCGAGCAAGCCGCGGACGGGCCTGTGCGATTCGGTCGCCGCCTTCCCGGCCACCCAGGCCGAGGTCACCCACAAGTGGATCAACTACACCGGCTGTGACTCGCTGTACTCGGTCGCGGCCGACTCCAGCGCCGTCTACATCGGCGGCCACGAGCGCTGGGCAAACAACGCCAACGGCTGCAACCACCAGGGACCTGGTGCACTGCCTGCACCCGGGTTGGGCGGATTCAACCCGTCCACCGGCTCACTGATCACGAATTCAAGCGGCACCGCCGGCCTGTACAGCAGGTCGCGGGGCCGCGGCGCGGATGACCTGCTGGGCACCAGCGCCGGCCTGTGGGTTGCCAGCGACAACTTCGGCGGCAACACCTCATGCGGCGGCCAGTCCGGCTTCGCCGGTCTCTGCTTGCTGCCCAGCTCATAAATCAGGGGAGCCACCCATTCCCCGCACAGGAGGATTCATCATGCAAGGAAAACACGCTCGCCGGCGGTGGACGCCCGGCGTGCGCAGTGCGCTGATCGCGGGTATCGCCGCGACTGCCGTGTGCCTGCCTGCGGCACCGGCGCTGGCGCAGACGGGCCCGGTGTCACCGACGCCGACCGCCGGCACACCGACCCTGGTGGCCACCGGGACCACCGAGGAGATCCGCCAGATCGCGGACTGCAACGGAACCATGTACGCGGTGGGCACCTTCACCCAGATCAGCGGGTGGAACGGGAGCGCGACCCAGACATTCACCCGGAACCGCATCTTCAGCTTCAGCGACACCTCCCCGTTCGAGGTCACGAGCTGGGACCCGAACGTGAACGGCACGGTGAACACGATCGCGTTGTCCGCCGACTGCTCCACCGCCTATATCGGGGGGCAATTCACCACGGTGGGCGGGGCCACCGCGAAGAACATCGCCGCGATCAGCACCACGACGGGCGCGCTGGTGCCCGGGTTCAAGGACAACGCGGGCGGCCAGGTCGAGACGATCCTTCCGGTGAGCAGCGCGACGGGCACCCACCTGCTGGTCGGCGGTTTCTTCAAGGGCATCAACGGCAGCACCACCGACCCGTACTACGCCAGCCTGAACCCGGGCACCGGTAAGGACGACGGGTTCGTGCACCTGAACATCTCCGGGCACATCACCTTCCCGCAGGTGAAGGCCAACTCCACGGAGGTGTACAACCAGCAGTTGTCGCACAGCGGCATGCTGGTCCTGGTGGAGGGCGACTACACCTCGGTGGGCGGCCTTAACCGGCGGCAGATCTTCATGATCAACGTGAGCGGTGCCACGGCGACGCTCACCGGCTGGACCTCACCGCAGTTCGACGGCAGCGACCCCAACGGCACGCTGAACGCCAACGACAAGTACTTCAACTGCGGCGCCTCGCACCCGTTCTACGTCCACGCCGCTGCCTGGTCGCCGGACGACTCGGAGATCTACCTGGCGGACACCGGCGTCAAGCCCATCCTGTGGAACGGCACGTTCCCGATGCCGGGGATGTGCGACGCGGCGGCGGCCTTCCCGGCCACGCAGACCCAGGTCTTCTCCGACTGGATCGCCATTGACGGCTGTGACTCGCTGTACTCCGTGGCCGCGGACGACAGCGCCGTCTACGTGAGCGGCCACAACCGCTGGTTCAACAACCAGAACCAGTGCAACAAGGCCGGCCCGGGCGCGATACCCGCTCCGGGCTTGGCGGGCCTGACGCCCGGTCCGGCCGGCGGGTCGCTGATCCTCAACTCCGGCGGTACCGCCGGCCTGTACAGCAGGTCACGCGGGCACGGATCGGATGACATGCTGATCACCAGCGCCGGAATGTGGATCGCCAGCGACAACTTCGGCGGCAAGACCTCCTGCGGCGGGCAGCCCGGATTCTCCGGCCTGTGCTTCCTGCCGTACACGTCCTAGCGCCGTGCCGGGGCCGTGCCGTGCGGGGCCTGTGGGGGGCACCGCAACGGCACGGCCGTTCCCGGCTGGCCCGCAGGTCACGTGTCCGCCGGCCGCCAGCCGGGTGAACTCTGTCCACTAGTGTCCGAACTTCACCCCATAGAGCCCTGACCAGCCGATATGATCACCGGGCATGCACCGGGAGCCGCGCTGGCCGGCAGGTAGCCGTAGTTGCTGACCCGGCCGGGGCAACATGCCACACAAATGGAAGGCCACGATAAATGGATCGCGTTCTTGTCACAGGCGGGGCCGGTTTCATCGGCTCCCATCTTGTGGACTCGCTGCTGGATTCCGGCGCCGACGTGCTGGTCGTTGATGACTTCAGGATGGGCAGGCGCGAACACCTCGGCAGCGAAGACGCGGCCGGCCGCCTGACCGTGATCGAGGGTGACATCAGGAGCGCCGAGGACCTCCGCCCGGTCGCGGACTTCGCCCCGGACACCGTCTTTCACATGGCGGCGCTGCACTTCATCCCGTACTGCAACGCCCATCCCCAGGAGGCGCTGGACGTCAACGTCCTGGGCCTGGACACGGTGATCCGGGCGGTGCGCGGCGCGCCGCTCAAGTCGTTCGTGTTCCCCTCCAGCGGCGCGATCTACGGGTTCGACGACCGGCCGTGGCCCGAGACGGCGCCGGCCAAGCCCGATGAGATCTATGGCATCACGAAGTGGATGGGCGAGCAGATCATGGGCCGGTTCCATGCCGACCGGCCCGGGGTGCGCACGGTGGTGGCCCGCCTGTTCAACACCTACGGACCCCGGGAGACCAACCCCCACGTGCTGCCCGAGGTAATGAAGGCGCTGAGCGCGGGGAAGACGATCGAGCTCGGGAACCTGTGGCCCCAGCGCGACCTGATCTTCGTTACCGACACCGCCGCCGGCCTGGTGGCCGCGGCACAGGGTGACCCCGGGCAGGAGGTCTTCAACGTGGGCACCGGGACCGGAACCACGATCGAGGACGTCATGGAGACCATCGGCGAGATCACCGGGCACCCGGTGGACGTTCGCCAGGTGCCCGAGCGGATGCGTGAGGGTGACGGGCACCTCATCTCCGATCCGCAGAAACTGATGCAGGCCACCGGCTGGAAACCGGAATACGATCTGGAAGCCGGGCTCCGGCAACTGCTCGCTTCGGAGGGACTGCTGTGAGGCCGGCTGGCGAGGTGACAGGTGGCGCCGGGGAGTTCGGCGCCGGGTACCGGGCACAGAAGCGGGAGTTCCTTGGCATCGGCTTGTCCTGCCTGTCCGACGAGGCGTTCGTGGACGCCGTCCGGCAGGCGGTGGAGACCCGGTCGCGGCTCACCATCTCCTTCATCAACCCCGACTACGTCCTGCGTGGCCACAAGACGCCGGGGCTGGTCGAGAAGATGAACGAGTTCGACATCGTCCTGCCGGACGGCTGGGGCATCGTCCTGGGCGGCCGGCTGCTCGGCCTGCCGGTGCCCGACCGGCAGGGTAACGACGACATCTGCCCGAAGATGTTCGCCCTGTGCGCGGAGCGCGGGTTCTCCAACTTCCTGTTCGGCTGCAGCGAGGGCACGCCGGAGAAGGCCGCGGCCAACCTCCAGGAGACCTTCCCCGGCATCCCGATCGCGGGCGCCCTGCACGGCTACTGGGACGTGGCGCGGGGCCACCCCGGCCGGTATGACGAGGCAGACATCGACATGATGGTCGACACCATCAACGAGGCCAAGCCCGACATCCTGCACGTGTCCATCCCGACGCCGATGCAGCAGAACTGGGTGTGGCAGGTGGCCGACCGGCTCGACGTCCCGGTGATCATCACCGGCGGAAGCTATCTCGACCATCTGGCCGAGCGGGTGTACTGGTACCCGGGCTGGGTGAACAAGACGCGGCTCGGCTGGGCCTATCGGCTCACCAGGGAGCCAGGCCGGCTATGGAAACGCTACTCCCTCGACCTGGCGGCCTACGGCGGCATGGTTGCCCGGGCGAAGTTCGGCAGGCAGAAGTAACCCCATCCAGCACACGTGCCCGGCAGCGACGCTGCCGGGCACTATCGCGTGTCAGGCGGTTCCGGGGGCGGCACGAGCCAACGGCGCCAGCAGGGCGCGCGAGCCGCAGGGCCAAGGCCCCGTGACGAAGGAACGGGGCCTTGAGCCAGCGGGGGTTCCAGGGGGTCGCCCCCTGGGCTAGCACTAACGGCGCCAGCTCGGCTCGGTTCCGAGCCAGGTGGCCAGCCGTTCGTCGTAGGGGCGGTAGTGCTCCTCCAGTGCCTTGCGCACCGAGTCGGACATGGGTGAGCGCGGCCGGGCGTTGCGGCGCTGGAACGCCGGGTAGCCCCGGTGGGGCAGCTCAAGAAAGGCCAGGACTCCGTCGTACACGGCTTCGGGGTCGGTGAAGAAGTCGCCGCTGTCCACCACGTGCAGCCGGTCCCGGCCGAAGTGCCGTTCCAGCTGTTCGAGCTGGTCGACGTACTGGCCGCGGGCGATGTAGGAGTGGTGCTGGTGGCTGTAGCTGAAGTAGTCCGGGTCCGCCGTGATGCGCTCGGCCTGGCCGGCAAGGCGGGCGGGCTCGAGTTCCAGCGCCGCTTCGAACGACTCGGTCTCGAAGCCATGCGCCACCTCGTGGGCATGCCCGGAGTAAGCCCGCTCCACCGGGTCGCGGAGCAGCACGAGCAGCCGCACGCCGGGCAGGTCGCGGGCGATCCGCTCCGGGGCCAGCGGGTGGAACATGTAGTAGGGGCTGGACTCGAACGAGACCGGCGTGACGTCGGCTCCGCGCGTGGCCCGGCGCGCGGCTGCGAGCATCGGAAAGTTACACCGATACCACGACAGCCCGCGACGGTAGGAGACGTCGAAGAAGTGCACCTCTTCGTGCAGCACCGAGCCGAACACGGCAGGGTGCTCGTCGAGTTGCCGGGACAGCGAGGTGGTCCCGCACCGCTGGGCACCAACGATGAGGAAGCTGGGCAGGATCCGGGCACGGCTGGTGGGCAGGCGGGCCGCGACCAGCGTCAGCCTGCCTATCTGCTTGAGCGCCGGGTTGAGCGACTTGGGGTCGCGCATGTACCCAGAAAGGCTGCGATCCGGCCGCAAAACAGGTGCTGGCCGCCGGTCCACGGCACCCTTGCCCGCGTCGGGCCGGGCGGGAGCCGCGGTCTTGTCGGCCGCGCTCATGCCGCCACCAGTCCTTGCGCACTGCCTGGACCGACCCTCTCCATTGGCGATCTCCTTTCACGGCTGTCTTGTCGGGCCGGAACCTGCCGTTCGGCAAATAGCATGGCAGACTTGGGCACTCCCCTGCAGGAAGTGTCGATTGTCCGGGATCGGCTATGCATGGTCAGCGCTCACCGGACCCAGCCCGGCTGACGCTCAAGTAGCTTCGCCAACCGTTCGTCGTGGGGCTGATAGTGCTCCTGCAGCATACGCCGGCACCCGGCGTCCATCGGCGGGCTGGGGCGCGAGTTGGCGGCAGCGAACGCCGGCTCGAAAGGCCGCAGGTCAAGGAATGCCAGGAGCCGCTGGTACTCCTTTGCCGGCTGGCTGAAGTAGGCGGCACTGTCGACCACGTGCACCTGGGTGCTGGGGAAGAATTCATAGAAACGTTCGAGTTGCTGCGCGTACTGGCCCCGGTGCCGGTAGGAGTGGTGCCGGTGCGCGAAGCTCTCATAAGCGGGATCGGCCAGGATCCGCTCGATTTCGCCGGCCAGCCTGTCGTCTTCCAGTTCCAGGGCGCGCGGGAAATCCTCCTGCTCGTAGCCCCGCGCGAACTCGTGCTTGTGGGCGGAGAAGGCCCGCTCGACGGGATCGCGGAGCATGACGACGAGCTTCACCGTGGGCATGTCATGCCCGAGCCGTTCGGCGGCCTGGGGGTGATACAGGTAGTAGCCGCTGGCCTCGAAGGCGACCGGAGGCCCCTGACGCCCGGCCCGCATCCGCGCGATCTCGGTGACCGGGAAGTGGCCCCGGTACCACTGGGCGCCCCGGTGGTAGTTCAGGTCGAAGTAGTTGACACCCTTGCGGAACGTTGGCGGCAGCACCTGTGGATGGGCCGCCAGCGCACGGAACAGGGAGGTGGTACCGCAGCGCTGCGCGCCGATCAGGATGAACCCTGGCTCCATCCGCAAGCCAGCGGTCGCCTCACTCATCCGGGCATAGGTGTGCCGTCCAAGCCTGGTGAGCGGCTCCGGGCCGGTGGCCCGGACCCGCGTGGCGGCCTCGCGTGCCCGTTGACTCAATGCCAGCCCCACCGCCGCCGCAGGTCAAGGCCGAATTCGCGGTCCATCGCTGCGATCTCCGAGTCGAGCTGCTCGTGCATGAACGCGACGTCCTCTGGCCCCATCTCGGGCTTGTCGGCACCCAGCGGCCGGTACAGCATCCGCTGCACCAGCGCGGAGCGCTTCAGGCTGCCCACCAGGTCCGCGCCGTCATGGCGCCGTACCCAGTTGGCACCGTATTTGGCGGCCATCGCGAGCGGCAGCCAGCGCGCCTTGCTGGCCGGTAGCTGGGCCTCCAACTGCTCCGGGCTCAGCGGCAGCCGGCCGACACCGAGCCAGTCGGTGACGCCATCGAGGAACGCCTGCGGATCGGCTTGCAGATCGTCGAAGAGCCCGATGTACAGCGCCTCGCGGCCGTAGTAGCGCAGGTAGCTGTGCAGGTGGGTGGCGTAGCGGCCCTCTTCAAGCAGCTCGGGCGAGGTCTTCGCGGTGTCACGGAAGGTGGCCGCCGCCTCGCCGTGCTTGGCCAGATACAGGTAGGCGGAGAACGCCCGCGATATCGGCTCCCTGAGCGTGACCATCAGCCGGACGTCCGGGCCGAGGCAGGCGTGGATCCGCTCGGGCGCCTCCGCACACGACAGGTAGTCGGGGCAGACCTCACCGATGATCTTGTGTTCCCGCTGTGCGCTGCGGAACTGCGTCCGGTACCAGCCGGGACCGCGGTCGTAATAGCGGTTGAAGAAGTAGAGATCCTTCGCCTGGCTGAGGTAGACCTCGGGATGACCGATGAGAACCTCGTGCAGCCAAGTGGAGCCCGATTTACTCGGTCCTAGGTGCAGGAAGTTTGGCAGCAGGTCAGACATGACACCCTTTCACGCCATGCCGCGGCGGAACAGCCGGGCAGCACGCAGCAGATGCCTCGGATGAATGCGCGTGGCGGCATGCACAAAGGCGATGTAGGGATAGGGCGATATCGGCCACCGCATGGCCGCCTTTGTGGCGTAGCGGATGGCCGGCCCGCGCTGGCCGAGGGAGGACCGCGCGAAGGCGATCTGGCCGAGCATGCGCGCGTGCCCGCGGGGTGAGGTGCTTATGTCCGGATGCTTGGCGAGCATGTACTCCAGCGCCAGTGCCGCGTTCTCGGCACCGCCCGCATACCAGGACCTGCCGTCCTTGCGGATGTCGGCCAGTGGGCGGGTGACGATGCCGACCTGGCCGGCCCGGGCCGCCCGGAGCACCCAGTCGTAGTCCTCGGCGTAGCCGCGCGGCAGCTTCTCGTCGTAGAGACCCACCTTGGCGAACGCCTCGCGGCGCATCACCAGGGTGGAGGAGTGCAGTTCCTTGACCCGGTTGCGCAGCAGCAACTGGTAGCTGATGTGCTCGGCGCGCCCCGGCCACTCGACTACCTTGCCGGGCAGCAGCAGTCTGATGCCCGAGCCCACCACCAGCAACTCCGGCTCGCGCTGCAGCCGCTCGACCTGGCTGGCCAGCTTGTCCGAATGCCACACGTCGTCGTCGTCGCAGGTCGCGACGATGGAGCCGCGGGCGGCGTCGAGCCCGGTGTTCCGGGCGCCCGCCAGGCCAGGTGAATGAGTGTTCGCGGCCACCTTCACCTGGCGCTGCGGCGTGCTCAGGCGGGTGAGTTCGGTGTCCGGTGACTCCTGGTCGTGCACCACCAGGCATTCGATCTGCCCGGGATAGGTCTGCGCCACAACCGCGGCGATGGATTCGCGGACGAGCTCAGGCCGGCCACGCGTCGGCATGATCACCGACACCAGCGGCCACTCCTCGGGCGCCCGGGCCGGCGCATCAATCATGGGCGTCCTGTTTCTCCGCAGGGCTGCTCGCGGCGGTAATGCCGTAGCGCAGCATGAGGGGCAGGGCGATCGCCGTGACGACGAGGCGGTCGCGCCGGGACATGCTGGCGCGCCAGGTTTCGTCGGCGCGCAGCGTTATCTCTCCGTCACGGAACCGCGACGGGTTTCCGGAAAGGCCGTGGCTGGTGCCCAGCACCACCCGCCCGTCCCCGATGTGTGCCAGGTTGCCCGAAGGGATGGAAAGGCCGATCCCGGCCAGCGCCGCCTCGACGGTCTGCCGCGGGCGGCGGACGAAATCCTCGTAGCGCATCCGGGCGACCGGGAGACCGCACCTGCGCAGCAGCCCGGCCTGGCTCTGCACGGCCACCCACCGGGCGGCCGCCTCGGCGGGCGACAGGCGCGTCATGACGTCGGCCTCGCCGACCGCGTGCGGACGGGACACGTCGCGCTTGCCCAGCGAGTAGGCAACCCCCCGCACGTCCCTGACCAGGTGGATAACGCGCACGTCCAGCCCGGCCCTGGCCAGCGCCAGCGCCTGGACCGGCCACTTGCTGGCGTCCACGACGCAGGCCGCACCAGCCTCCGCGGCGATGGCCTCATAGAGGGCGGCGTAGCTTGCGCCATAAGCGTCGACGTCGGCACGGAACCGGGAGCCGGCCAGCGGCATGGCCAGCAGTCGCGGCATCCGCCGCTGCCTGGCCACCTTGCCCTGCAGATCGCGGGTCGCGGCGAGCTTCTGCTCCTGCCAGCCACCGACGGCGCGCTCGCCGACCCGGGACCAGAACGGGCACTCGTCGAATTCCTGGCCGCAACCGCAACGCTCCCCGTGGTCGGCGACCCGCCGGTACAGGTCGATGAGCTCACCGACATTGACGAAGCCAGGGATCTCGCCAAGGGCGCGTTCCAGCAAAGTGCTTCCGGAGCGGCCCGATCCGGCTATGTAGACGACAATGGGCGCCTGGCCGGGCTTACGCGTAATGCCGACAGCGGCGGCGCTGGCATCCGTTGCAGCAGCATTGGACCTGGCCAGCGCGGTCACGGACACCCCCATGTCGGTTATTTCAGCACGCTCTCCCGCTTGAAGAACTTTACTGTGCTTCCTCCCCGATGTGGTGGGAATCGGCGTAGATCGTTTTGGAACGGAATTATTGGTACTTGTTGAACATCCGGTGAATCCCGCTGGTCACGAGCGCCGTGCTACCACGCGGCCTTCATGGGCCGGGTGCGGGCCCGGCAGAGGCTGGCAGGGGCGCGGTCAGGAGTACCCGAGCCGGGCAAGCAACGGCCCGATCTCCTGCTCGACATCGTCGATCTGCCCCCGGTCCAGGGTCTTGCGCCACCTTCCCACCGAGTCCGGCTTGGCACGTGCCAATCCGGCACGCAGCGCGTCAAGCCCGGCCGGCGTGGTTTCCAGGAACTCGGCGAGCACATCCGCCGCATGCATCGGATCAGACACGACGGATTCGTAGCGCACTTCAATCGACCGGCCGGCCGGGAGCGTGGCCAGCCCGGCCAGCGAGGCCTCGGTGAACCGGCGCCAGCACCATGCCGACCGCACGATGTCGGAGACCGCGGCGAACTCCTCGCGGCGATCGGGCTCCACCCACCAGCGCGCCGCGTTCCCCCACGACTGGCCGCCCCGGCCGTGCCTGCCCGAGCCCGCCGATGCGGCGTTGAGCCAGGGCTGCTCCGCATGCGAGACCGCGGCGTCGCGGCCGTCCCTGATGATGTGCACGAACTGCGCGTCAGGCATGGTCTCGGCCAGGAACGGCACGACGAAACCGTTCTCCGGGTTCTTCTCCGCGAACCGCCGGCCGCCGTGCAGCCCGGCGAGCAGCATTGCCGAATAGAAGCCATGGAACACCGCGGCACAGCGGCGCTCGGTCCAGGAGCCGTCGTACACGCAGCGGGCCGCGGCCTTGGTCAGCCGTGGCTCGAAGTGGTAGGAGATCTCGGGCATCCGGCCCAGGCAACTGCCCAGGAACGTGGTGCCTGACCTGGGCGCGCCGATGATGAAAATCGGCCGGTGCAGCCGCGGGTCGAGTGCCCGCCCCGACGGGCGCTTGCGCAGCGCGGGGTCCCTGCTGCGGTCGCGGATGTCGGAGGCAAGGCCGAGCACGCCAAGCTGGACCATCTGGCCGAGCCCAAGACCCGACGGCGGCGGTGGCGGCTGGCTCCTGCTCCCGTGGCGTGGGGTAACTGCCATAGTGTGCGACCTCGTCTGGATGCTGACCGGGCAAAAGCCCGCTGCGAACTGGGCAATGAGCCCGATGCTACCGGCGCCCGGTGCCCCGCACATGCGGTTCGAAAGTGAGTCAAGCTCTGCTAACTGTGCTAATCCGGGGGAGCACTGCGCCTTCCCGGGGGCAAGCCCCCGGACCCCCATGGCCCGGAACCCCCCGATGGCTCAAGGCCCCGTTCCTTCGTCACGGGGCCTTGGCCCTGCCCGGGGAGCGTTACGAACCTGGCGGATCAGTGCCTGCCGTTTTGCTGGGCCTGGAACTGGGCTACCTCGCCCACCAGTGCCGGGATCAGCCAGGTGCCCGGCGCCCCGAGCGGTGCACCCGCCGCGGCCTGCCGGTCTACCAGGTACCTGGTGGCCACGTCGGCCAGGTACAGCGACGCGGTGAGGCGGGCCCGCGTGGGATCGATGCCGAACGGGGCCAGCAGCGCGGCCGCGTGCTCGACACAGTCGGTGGCGGCGGCCAGCGGGTCACGGTGCTGTGGCACCACCTCGCTCTGCAGCCAGTAGTGCAGGGCATCGAAGCCAAGCGGCACGCCCGAGGCGAACCGCTCCCAGTCCCAGACCAGCAGGCCGCTGGTGGTGCTGGCCATGTTCCAGGGAGACCAGTCGCCGTGCCACGCCCCGAAGGTCAGGCTCGTGCACAGGCCCGTGGCGGCGATCGCGTCCAGGGACTCCAGCAACGCCGACCGCTCCGGACCCGGGTCCGCCGCTTCCAGGCGCTCGCGCAGTTGCCGCAGGTAAGCGTCGCTGGCCAGAGCACCCTCCTGTAGCCCGCCGACCCTGGCCACGGTCTCCATGGCGGCGGAGAGCTGGGCGGGGGAAAGCCCGCGGCGGCGGTGCCAGACCGGGAGCCCGCTCAGCACGAGCACGTCCATGCCGTGCCATTGGCCGTGGTGGATCACCCGCGGCACCGAGATTTCGTCCAGCCCGGCGCTCTGCAGCCAGGCGAGCGACGCGGCCTCGGCCCGCACCAGGTCACGGGTGAGCGCGTTGAACCCGATCTTGACAAAGCCCGCCGCTTCCCCGCTCGTCGTGTGCAACTGGAGCACAGGCTTGCGGTTGGCGCGGGCTGGCCCGAGGCGGATGCTCACCCTGATGTCAGGAGAAAGGACGGACTTCAGGTAGGACTCGATGCTCTCGGCCTCCGGCGGGGCGGTGACCCTGACCCGGACCCCGAGCAGCGTCCCGCCGAGCCCGCTGGCCAGCCCGAGCGCGAAGGCCGCGACACCCATGCGGGCCGCCCATGACCTCGGCTGGCCGTACTGGCGCAGTGCCGCCGCGGCCGCGCGGGGCGATGCGGGCACAAGCAGCCGGGGGTGCCGGACACCGGGAATCAGTACGAAGTCGCGTCCATCGGCCCGCGAGTTGCCCCCCAGTGCCCGGGGCCGGACCGCCCCGGTGATCTGCGGCCAGCCGTGCGCCCCACCGTAGAGCGTCATCTCCGCGGTCGGGGGCCACAGGAGCTCACAGACCTCGCGCAGGTACGCAAGCCGCTCCCAGTCGTCGGCCAAGCGCAGCGGCGGCGCCCCTGCCCCGGCGGCCGCGGCAGGCCTCGCGTCCCTGACGCCGTCCATGATCCCCATAGATCACATCCCCTAAAGGACGGGTATACCCCGACCTTAGTAGGCCCGTAAACTCCGGCTCGGGTCACGCACGACTAAAAGCCTTGCAGTTGGCAGGCCCCCCACATGCCGCCGATGACGGCAGAACAGATTGCTAAGGATATCCGAACGCCAGGTCACGGCAGAGTAACCTCCTGATGACCGATCGTAGCGCGAACGCCCGCCGCGCAGGCCATTCCGGCCAACGCGGAAACCCCGATCAGCCAGCCTCACCGGCACCGCCAGACTCGTAGTCACCTGATACCTGCCTGATTAACGTCCAGGGGCCGCGTTTCACCCAGCGGATGGCCGACGTCCCCCTTAACGGACGCCTGAGGTATGGGTAATGGTTCACTTCTCAGCGGCATGGATTTTGAATTTCGATGCTAACCTATTGTCATCGCTTACTTGCACGGCGTAGTCGGCGCTGAATGGACGAGATACCCGGCATAGCCGACAACTGCAGGACGTCGCTGAACCGCCACAGCCCGATCGCCTGCACCACGCATCCGGCGGCCACGCCCACGGCCAGGCCGGTCAGGCCGCCGCCGAGAACGGACCGAATCGCCAGCGGGATGGCGCAGAAACTCAGCGCCGACAGCCCGGCGGCCAGGATCGTGCCGCGCCCGAAGGGCTGCAGGTGAATAGACGAGGCGAGCTGGGCCATCGGCATCAGGTTCGTGACGATGATCGCGACGGCCCAGCCGATCGCGGCACCGGTGATGTGGTACCGGGGGATGAGCACCAGGTCCAGGCTCACGTTCACGCCCACCGCCAGCAGGCCGTTGACCAGGCTCCAGCTGCTGCGGCCCGTAGTGATCAGCACCATGTCGACCTGACCGCAGGCGGTGGCCAGCAGCATGGTCACGCCGAGGATGAGCATCACGTCGGCGCCGGCCTTGTAGGAGTGGCCGAACACGCTGAGCACTATCGGCCCGTAGACGATGGCCAGCATGTACAGCGGCCAGGTGAGCAGCACCAGCCAGGCCGTGGTCACCTGGTAGATGACGTTCGCGCTGCGCCGGTCGCCGAGGGCGAAAAGCTCGGTGAACCGCGGCTGCGCCGCCATGCTGATCGCCATGTTGCCGAGCTGGCCGGCGACCAGGAACCGGGTCGCCGCCGTGTAGACGGCCGCCCAGCCTGGTCCCATCAAGATCGCGACGAGCACGATGTCGATCCGCTGCAGCGTGATGGATGCCAGGCTGGCGATTCCGCGCGGCGTGGTGAACTGCCAGAACCCCCGGGGGTTGGCGTTCGCCAGCCGGCGCGCCGCCGTCCGGCTGCCGCGTTGCAGGGCGCCCTTGATCTTCGGCACCGGGGTGGAAATGGCCAGCAGCGCGGCGAGTTCGGGCGGGACGTCCGGCATCCCCCGCGGGCCCTTGGAGGGCCGCCGCCTGATCCGGCGTACCCAGAGCCAGGCGACGGCCGCGGCGGGCACGTAGGGCAGTGCCCACAGCGGCGCGAGCAGCGCGGCGCTGCCGGCCGCCACGGCGACCACGATGCCGAGCACCTGGACAGCCGAACGGCCGATCTTGTCGATCACGACCGTGGGCCGCATGTCCCGGTAGCCACGGCCGATGCCCAGGTAGGTGTCGAGCAGCGCGGCGAACGGCAGGGTGAGGGCCAGCACCCGCAGCGCCTGCGCCACCGCGGCCGGGCTCACCGCCCCGCCCTTGGCGAGGTGCCCGCTGAGCAGCAGCTTCGAAAGTGGCTCCGCGGCACCGATCATGAGCACCGTGAGCAGGAGCGAGGCCACGATCACCGGGATGACGGCCGCGCGGATGATCGTCGGGATCCGCTTCTCCTCACCGAGCGAGCGGAGCCGGGCGATGAAGTAGACGAGGCCGACGTTGGCCCCCAGGCTCGCCACCGCCTCGACGATCAGGAACGCGGAGGTGGCGGTGAAGAAGGCACCGGCCACCGGCAGGCTGAACCGCCGGGTCACGAAGACCGTGACGCCCACCGTGGTAGCCGCGGAAACACCCGCGCCGATCAGGTTGAGGGTGCCACCGCGAGCGACCTCGGCCAGTTGCGGCTGCCCGCCCTTGCCCGCCGGGCGCTCCACCGGCACCGGCCTGGCCGGTGCCGGCCTGCCGTTCGGAGCCCGGACCGGGGCTTTGGCCGGCCTGCCGCGCTGTGCGGAGGAACGCGGAGCACCGGCATAGGCCCGCGGTTCCGGCCATGCCTCGCCGGGGCTACGCCTCATCCGCGCCAGCTTGTCACCCCCGGTGACCCGATCATGCCTGCGTCCTTGCGGCCACGGCCCGTGCACCTATCTGTGCGCGAAGCTGGGCCGCGGACTCGGCGGCCGCCTCTTCAGCTTCCTTATGCCGTACCCGGTCATTCTTCCAGAGGACGGCATAAGCGAGCATGGTGAAGGCAAGGGGCGGCCCCACCGCAATGTAGACGAGCATGAACGGGAAGCCCAGAAGCAGGACGAGCACGCCCACCATCCCGTAGGGCGTCGGATCTCGCCAGTATCGCCAGATCCCGTAGAGGAAGAAGAAGCAGTACAGCGCGGCGCCCAGGATGCCGCTGGTGATGAGCAGCATCCAGAGCTGGCCGTTGCCGCCGATGTCGCGGGAGCCGCAACTGTGGCACTTGGCCGTCTTGCCGACCGCGATCGAGTTGGTGCTGCCCAGCTCGTGCCTGGTGTCCCCGTAGCCGATGAACGGGGAGGACACCGCGACGTCCATGGCGAGCCCGGACAGCGAGGAGCGCACGGCATTGCTCTTGCCGTGCTGCAGCCGCTGGCTGATGAGGCTTTGCAGCGGGGAGGCGACGCACCACGACCGCTATCAGCGCGAGCACCCCGAACAGGCCGGCCAGCATGGCCAGCTTGCCCCGCAGGGCGAACCGGACGGCCACGTACACAATGGAGATCCCCAGGCCGACCCACAGGCCACGGTCCAGCGAGTAGACGACCGGCACGAGCGCGACCGCCAGGACGATCAGCGTGTTCCGGCGCTCCTTGCGGTTGCCGTAGCACCACCACGCCACGATCAGCCAGGGCAGCGTGATGGCGAGCGCGTTGCCCCACATGTTGGTGTAGTCGAACGGCGCCCGCGGCCGGCCCACGGCGTAGCCGAGGATGTTCTGCACCTGGGAGAATCCCGGGTGCATGATCATGCCGAGCAGCCCGGCGTTGCTTGTCAGGCTGTTCGGCAGCAGGTAGGCCAGCGGCGAGGTGAACTGGAAGTGCGGGTCGAGCACGCCGAGCACCCCGCCGATCGCGGTGTATATCCCGACCAGGCCGAGCAGCCAGGCGAGGCGCCGCCGGGGCAGTTCCTCCTCGGTCAGGTTGCCCGCGTAGAGCAGTAGCACGGTCACCGCGAAGTAGACGCCGGTGCGCAACGCCCAGGAGATGATCCGGCTGCCGGTCGGGCTCGGCACGGACTCGGGCGCGGTCAGCGAAATCGTCGCGACGGAGAACACGGTCACGAGGAGGAACAGCGACCAGATCTTGAACCCGGGCGGGAGCCTGATGGTCCGCTCCCTGTGCACCCGCCACAGCCACATCCGGCGAACCATGGGGATGGCGATGAGGATCGGGAAATAGTCCCCGAGGCCCAGGCACCACCACAGCGGCCAGCCGGCCAGCATGACCACGATGGGCCAGGCGGGATCGCGCGCGAACCAGCTGCGCCTCCTGATCCGGGGGGTACGCCCGGGGACCTGCGGCTCGGCCGCGGGCGCACCGTTGAGGCCGCTCAGGCCGTTCTGGCGGGCTCGCTCCGGGGCGGTCGTCACGATCGGCTCCTCGTTACCTCTGCGGGGCACCTGGGCGCTGCTCCGCACGCTCCAGCCTGCCTCATCACTGTCCCCCCGATGTGCTGACCTTGGTGCCCTTTGGCGCGAATATCACCCAGGTGGGGCCGGGCTGGAACGCCATCGGGAAACCGCCGTTGTCGATGTAGTTGGTGAGCTGGTTCAGGTGTGGCTTGGACCAGGTGCCGGGCGCGGCCGTACCGCTGCCGCCCGCACTACCGGACAGCACCTCGACGGTGCCCTTGCCGATCACATGGGCGCTTGGCACCGTGGTCCCGGCGCGGTGGCTCACCACCGCCTGCCGGTACGGGACCATCTGCACCACCACGTTGGCGACACCGACCTTGGGCCCGCCCCCGGTCAGCGCCCACAGGCCGGTCTTGGAGTCATAGGCCCACGACTCCGTGCCGTAGCCGGGAATGGTCACCTTCGCGGCCGAGGGCCGGGACAGGTGTGTGGTGGCCAGCACGCTGCTCTGCGGGCCCTCGCCACGGAAGTAGAAGATCTGCGGGGGTGCCCCGCTGCCGCGGACCGCCCGCTGCACCGTTCTTGTGGAGGCGGACACTCCCGGCCCCGCCGTCGAATAGAGCGACGGGTGGGTCGACTTACCGAGGTTGGTGACCTGGGTGTGATCCAGTTCCTTGGTGAAGACGGGGGTGCTGCCGTCGTAGCCGAACAGCGCGCGCAGCACGGACAATGCCTGGCCGTCCGTTGGCTGCGTGCTGGTCAGCGGGCCCACTCCCGTTGCCTCCTTCGACTGGAATACCGCGATGTATCGCACCGGCGCGGCAAACTCCTGGTAGACGACATCGGCCGAGGTCAGCCCGTGCGGATCCGACCCAGACAGGACCAGGGCTACCGCCCGGCGCTGCGCATCGGCGGCGCTGGGGGCTGCCAGGTCCGTCAGCGGCGCGGCGGGCCCCGCCGCGGTGGTGCGGGCCCCGGCGCTCGCCGTCGGACCGGCCGCGGGTGCCGAACCGCCGCCGGGCGACCCGACATCGGGCGCGCCCGCGGCGCAGGCTGCCAAAGCCAGCCCTGCCGCGACCGCGAGCCCGCCTACGGCCCAGCGCGGCGGCCGCGCTGGCTGCCCGCCTGCCACGGGTCAGGTTCCTGGAACGCTGTCTGTCCGGCCGCCGTGCCCGTCTCCGCGGGTGCGCGCCGGGCGGTCCCTCCTGTCCGACATGTTCGCGGACATGCCGGATATGGGGCTGAAGTCGCCATGCCCCCCGCGCCCGCCGGGCGGGCTGTCCGGCCGCACCTCCGGGCCGGTGCTGGGCCGTGGCTGCCCCTGGCGTGGCGGGCGAACGGTGATGCGCCTGCCCAGCGCGGGCAGGACGGCAGCACCGAGCACCGGCGTCCTGAGCTGGCGGAGCCGGCGGACGCACTCCGAGGCATCGGTCTTGGTGCTGCGCGCAACCTCGATCGTCACCAGCGCGGCGTCGGCGAACTCGCCCAGGGCGAAGGTGTCGGCACCGTCGTCGGCGGCCTGCGCCTCGATGATGACGTAGCGCGCGTCCCGGCGCAGCTGGCTGGTGAGCGCCCTGGCTGTGTCGTGCTGCAGGTGGTAGAACGCCAGCGACGGGTCGGCTCCGGGGGTTATCACCCACAGCCCCGGCATGCCAGCCGGGCCCTGCACCACGTCCCGTACCGTGGCGTTGCCCGCGATCAGCTCGGCGAGCCCTTCACCCTCGCCAAGCCCGAGCAGCTTCGGCGCGACCGTACTGTTCATGTTGGCGCAGACCAGCACCACCTCGGAGTGGGTCCGGGCGAGCGTGACGGCAAGGTTGGCGGCGACCACGCTGCCGGCCGGGCCGGGCGTCGCGCCGGCCACGAACACGACATGGTTGCCCTCACCGAGGGCCGCCGCCACGCCATGGGCCAGGTCGGTGAACGCCTGCCCGGTCTTCGACCGCGGCGAGGCGATGGAGACCTCCCTGCCGAACGCCCCGGAGGGCAGGTTCAGCAGGACCGGCAGGTCGAGCACCCGCTCCGCGTGTGCGGCGTTGTGGATCCGCTTGTCGCGCCGGTCCACAAGGAACGCGACGATCAGGCCGATGAGCAGCCCGGCCACCAGGCCGCTGGGGATGATCAGGGCCTTCTTGGGGCTGCTTGGCTTGCCCGGCGGGGTGGCGACGTTGTTGACGGACCCGCCGTTGGTGTTCGCGAGCTGGCCGTTGGTCGTCGCGTATTCCTGGGTGAGCTTGGTCAGCTTGCTCTTGTCCGAGTCGAGCTGGGCGGTGTCGGCGGCCCGTTGCGGCGAGTTCGACGGCAGGGTGCCGATCTTGGTGGTCTCCGCGGCGATGGCCGCGTTGAGCGTGGTCAACTGCGTCTGCAGCGTGTGGAGCTGAGAGTTCACGTAATCGACCGCAGTGGTGTGCCGGTTCTGCAGGTAGGCCTGGGCGAAGTCGTTCGCGCACTCGGCCGCACCGGTGGCGGTGGATGCCTTGCAGGCGATGTCGAGGATGGAGGAGTTCGGCGGGACCGTGACGTTGACCTGCGCAGACAGCTTGTAGGGGGTGAGCGTGCTGTGCAGCATCTTGCCGGCCGTCGTGGCGACCGCGGTCGAGGTGACGACCTGCGCTTCGGTGTCGAGGTTGACCGTGGCACCGCTGGTGCGGCTGCCCGCCACCGAGTTGGACTGGTCGGCGGCGGTCGGGTTGACGTTCACTGATGAGGTCGCGGTGTACGACTTGGGGGCGACTGTGACGTAGGCGAATGCACCGATCAGGCCGACGCACGCGCAGGCGACGATGATCCACCATCGGCGGCGTAGCACGCCGATATAGTCAGCCGCCTCGAATGAGTCCGGCCGTTGGACGGGATTCATGCTGCGGTGCTCCTCACTGTCTCACTTCTCGCTTGCCTCCGGCGCTGGGCGCCGGGCCAGCGGGTAGCCGCCACACCCCGCTGTTCACTGTCCAATGCCCCGGATCTCCGCGGCAGGCCCGTCCCTGAATCCTGCCGGTGCGGTCCGCGCGGCGGCGTCGGCCGCCGCGTCAGCCCGTACTGGCGTGTTTGTCCTCCTGCACGCACTGTGTATGACGCTTACACATCTTGGACGCTTTACACGCCTTGTCGGATGACATCTGGCCCCCCTGCCCGGACGTTGCCGGCCATGGGCGCGGTTGAACATCCTCGATGTCGCGATCGTGCTGCAAGCTTACCGTATGTGATGAAGACGGAAGGGGCGGATGATTCCGCTGCCGTGCCTGCTAGCTGGCGTTTCCTTGCAGGTCCGGGAGTGTTTTATTTGCGTAAAGGCAGAGTATGGCCCGCCTTGCGGGCATGGCTGTTGCGCGGGCGGCCCAGCGCACCCGGCATCAGCGCGCACAGGCCGTGGCCAACCATCACACACAGGTTGCACCTAGCGGATTCTGGCCTGTTTCCCAGGCAGAACCCAGGCACGCGGACCAGGCAAAGCTCTACTGTTGGACTTCATGAAGTACGCCGACTTAGACGTCTTGCAGTACGTCATTCACGTTAAGGAGCACCACGTGCACGAGGAGCGCAAAGATGGCGCTTCTCCCGCGCGCCGCACCAAGGAGCGCCGCGGGCGGGCATGTTCGGCCATGGTGGCCGGCGTGATTGCGCTGGCCGTGGGGAGCAGCGGATGCGCCGCGGTCTCGGCAGAGCACAAGACCGCGACACATGGCTCGACGTTGCAGGGCAGCGGGAATTCAGAAGGCGGCACAGGGAGCCTGGGCAAGCTTGACGCCGCGCTGAACGGGAAGGACAGCAAGGCGAACGCGGCGGGCACCCTGGCCGGCGTCGGCGGCGGTGTCATGTTCGGCGGCGATGTGCCACTGGCCGCGGAACAGGGGGCACTCGGCCGCAAGCTGGCGATCGTCCGCGTCTACGACCGGCTGGGCCAGACGTTCCAGAGCCGGCTGGTGGACAACTTCCTGGCGCAGGGCACCACGATCCTGATGAGCCTGGACACCTTCCCCGGCGGGACCCCCTATTCGGCCATCGCGGCCGGCCAGCAGGATGCGACCATCACGGCGTTCCTGGAGTCCATGAACTCCTCGGCGGCGCACTACGGGATCCCGGCCATCTACTTCACCTTCGAGCACGAGGCGAACGTCCCCGCGACCCACGCGGGGCTGGGCACTGCATCCCAGTTCATCCAGGCCTGGGATCACATCCACCAGATCGCGGTCAACCACCACCTGCTCTGGAACCAGGGCGGCCGGATCCACTTCACGCTGATCCTGACCCACTTCTTCTACAACAACGGCAAAGCCATCCAGTGGTGGCCGGGCGCGAACGAGGTCGACATCGTCGCCGCCGATGGCTACAACACCGGTGGCTGCCGCACCGCCAGGAAGAACCACTCCGGCTTCACTAACGGCGTGACGCCGCCAGAGAGCCCGTCCTCGCTGTTCACCGGGGTGATTCAATTCGCCGCCGCGCACGGCGGGCTGCCGGTGTTCGTCGCCGAGTGGGGCAGCGTCGCGTACTCCAACACCAGCGTGCGGGTGAACTGGATCCAGCAGATGCAGTCCTTCGTCGCGGGGAATCCAGCGATCCACGCCGCGCTGTACTGGGACAGCCAGGTACCGCCGTGCAACTACATCATCAACAACTCGCCTAGCTCACTGTCGGCGATGGCCAGCCTGGCCCAGTCGTCGCTCATGCAGGGCAGGCCAGCGGCCTGATCCCGCCGCGAGGTGCCCACCGGGCCCGGCCGACACGCTCGGCCGGGCCCGTTCACGGCTTCCGGGTAGAGTTTGCGCCGGAGCATTCCCGGGTCGTCTAGCCAGGCAGGACAAGCGGTTTTGGTCCGCTCAACCGAGGTTCGAATCCTCGCCCGGGAGCCAGGCACCGCTACCCCGCGCACTACGGTCGCCACGGCACGCGTCCCATGATGTGAGACAACGAGGCGTCCCGCACGTGTTACATGCGCCACTTCTTGGTGAAATCTCGGTCAGTATCTTGCGTAACCTACGACTTCGTAGGTTACGGTGACGTAAGCGTAATCCCCACATCCCCGGCAAACCCGGAGGCCATAGCCCCGCCCTGGAGCGTTCCCCCGCCCGTGGCGCCCGAGCAGAGCGAGGAATCCATGACGGCACCCCCCGACACCCTCCTGACAGGTCCGCCCAGCACGCCTGACGCGCCCGGCACGAGAGCCAGCGCACCGCCTGCGCCGCTCCCCGATGTGGAGCCCGAGCCCAGTTCCTTCCGCGACCGGTTTCTGGTCGGCCTGTTCGTCGTGGTGCCACTGCTTGCCGTTGTCGCCGCCGTTCCGCTGGCCTGGGGCTGGGGGCTGGGCTGGCATGACCTGGTGATCGGGGCCGTTTTCTACGTGATCGCCGGCATGGGGATCAGCATGGGCTTCCACCGCCACTTCACGCACAGCTCGTTCAAGGCGAACAAGCCGCTGCGCGTCGCAATGGCCATCGCGGGGAGCCTGGCGATCGAGGGCCCGCTGCTGGTCTGGGTGGCCGACCACCGGCGGCACCACAAGTACAGCGACCGCGAGGGCGACCCGCACTCGCCATGGCGGTTCGGCACCAGCACGCGGGCCCTCACCAAAGGGTTCCTGTACGCGCACATGGGCTGGATGTTCAACCCCAACCGGACCTCACAGCAGAAGTTCTGCCCCGACCTGCTGGCCGACCGCCCGATCCGCCGGGTCTCCAAGACGTTTCCCATCTGGGTACTGGTCTCCCTCCTCGCGCCCGCGCTGATCGGTGGCCTGTGGTCGCTGTCCCTGGCCGGCGCGCTCACCGCGTTCTTCTGGGCCAGCCTGGTCCGCATCTGCCTGCTGCACCACGTCACCTGGTCCATCAACTCGGTCTGCCACACGTTCGGCAACGAGGACTTCGAGGTCAGGGACAAGTCAAGGAACGTCGCCTGGCTGGCCATCCTTTCCTTCGGCGAGTCCTGGCATAACCTGCACCACTGCGACCCGACCTGCGCCAGGCACGGTGCGCTCAAGGGGCAGATCGACATCAGCGCCCGGGTCATCAGGTGGGCCGAACTGCTCGGCTGGGCCTGGGACGTCCGGTGGCCGGACGAGCGGCGGCTGTCCGGCAAGCTCACCGGCCTGCGCGACGTGTCGCTGGGCTCGACGACCCGGACCGACGTGACCAAGGAAGGTGACCGGACCGCGGCATGACCGCGATGATGGGTGGGTGAGCAATTCGAGCACCGGTAACAACCACCGCAGGCGAATGACCGGCAAGGAACGCCGCGAGCAGTTGCTCGACATCGGCCGCAGGCTCTTCGCGGAGCGGGGTTTCGAAGGCACGTCCATCGAGGAGATCGCCGCCCAGGCCGGCGTCTCCAAGCCCGTGGTCTACGAGCACTTCGGCGGTAAGGAAGGCCTGTACGCGGTCGTGGTGGATCGCGAGGTGGAACGGTTCCTCGCCATGGCCACGGACATTCTCGGCGGCGCCAACACCAGGGAGAAGTTCGAGGCGGCGGCGGTGGCCCTGCTCCGCTACATCGAGGACAACTCCGACGGGTTCCGTATCCTGGTCCGCGACTCTCCTTCCCACGGATCCGGCACGTTCGGCAGCCTGATCAGCGATATCGCCCGCCAGGTCGAGTACATCCTCGGCGACTTCTTCCGCGACCGCGGCTACGACCAGAAACTGGCCCCGATGTACGCCCAGATGCTGGTGGGCATGGTGGCCGTGACCGGGCAGTGGTGGCTGGACGCCCGCAAGCCGAAGGTGGAGGTCGTCGCGGCCCACCTGATCAACCTGGCCTGGAACGGGCTGTCCCAGCTGGACCGTTCGCCGAGCATCTCGGCGAAGGCGGCATGGGCGCGTCCGCCCCACGCGACTAGCGGACCTGGGCGACCACGAACACCCTGCGGAACGGCAGGACGGTCCCGTAGGGCGCCGCCGGGTAGGCCTGCGCCACCCGTTCGCGGTACTTGGCGAGGAATCGCTCGGCCTGACCGGGGTCCAGGGCAGCAAGGACGGGACGCAGCCCGGTGCCCCGATACCACTCCACCACCGGATCGGGGCCGGACAGCACGTGCAGGTAGGTGGTCTCCCAGGCATCCACCGAGCAGCCCTCCCCGGCCAGCAGGTCCAGGTAGTCCGCGGGGCTGCCCGCCTGGCGGTTGAGCGCCACGCCGCGCAGCAGTGGCGCCCAGCGGTCCGACCGGACGAGGTCGAGCAGGATGGCGTGCGTCGGCTGGTCGAAGTTGCCGGGAAGCTGGAAAGCCAGCCACCCACCCGGGCTGAGCAGGCCGGGCCAGCGCCGGACCACGTCCATATGCCCGGGCACCCACTGCAATACGGCGTTGGACAGGAGCACATCGACCTTCCGGCCGGGCCGCCAGTCCCGGACGTCGCCGAGCGTGAAGCTGAGCCGGTCGCGCTTGGCGGCCTCCGCCTGCGCCGTGGCGATCATCTCCGGCGAGTTGTCCACGCCTACGATCTCGGCGGCCGGCCACCGGTCGGCCAGGGTGGCGGTCAGGTTCCCCGGGCCGCACCCGAGGTCCGCCACGTAATCCGGCTCCTCGGCCCCTACCCGGGCGAGCAGGTCGAAGAAGGGGCGCCCTCGCTCGCCGGCGTAACGCAGGTACTGGCCCGGATCCCACATGCCGCCCTCCGGATATCTCGACATCAAGCTACTTTCAATCCTGCCCTCGATAATCTCTTCATGTCAAGATATCCTTGGCCGATGGAGCATGCGGCGGACGGCGGTGGCCCGGGCCGCGCGGGCCGGCGCCCGACGGACGAGGTCGACGATCTGGTGGCTGCCTGGCAGGCCGAGCGCCCCGACCTGGACGTGCGGCCGATGCAGGTGCTGAGCCGGATCTCCCGGCTGGCCCGCCACCTGGACAGGGAGCGCCGCAGCGCTTTCGCCGCGCATGACCTCGAATCCTGGGAGTTCGACGTGCTGGCCGCGCTGCGGCGGCAGGGCGCACCCTACGAGCTGAGCCCGGGTGCGCTGCTGCGCGCCACCCTGGTGACCTCGGGCACGATGACCAACCGGATCGACCGGCTGAAGGACAAGGGCCTGGTCCACCGGCGCCCCGACCCGCAGGACAAGCGGGGCGTGCTGGTCACACTGACCGCAGCGGGCCGGTCCCGGGTGGATGCCACCCTCGCCGACCTGCTGGACAAGGAGCAGGCGCTGCTCGCCGGCCTCCCCGAGGCCAGCCGTGACACGCTGGCCGGGCTACTGCGGGTCCTGCTCGCCCCGCTCGACGCCGGCTGAGCCTGCCCGAATCACTCCGCTTCCTCGGCGACGGCCAGCCACTCCTCCTCCAGCCGCTCCTTGTCCGCCTGGACCTCGCGCAGTTGCGCGCCAAGGTCGATCAGCGCCGCGTAGTCGCTCGCCCGCGCTGCCAGCTCCTCCGTCAGTACCTTCTCCCGCACCCCGAGACGGTCGATCTGCCGCTCCAGCCGCTGCAGCTCCTTTTTTGCAGTACGACGATCCCTCGCTGCCCCGCCCCCAGTCCGTGCCCCTTCCTCCGGGGCAAACATCGCCACTGCTCCCGTCCGCACCTGGGCGCCGCGCCGCTCCAGGTACTCGTCGATCCCGCCCGCAAGAAACGACAGCTTCCCGTCCCCCATCAAGGCCAGCACATGATCGGTCACCCGCTCCAGGAAATACCGATCGTGGCTCACCACCACCAGCGACCCGGCCCACCCGTCCAGCAGGTCTTCCAGCTCCGTCAACGTATCCACATCAAGATCGTTAGTCGGCTCGTCAAGCAACATGACATTGGGTTCCCCGACCAGGATCCGAAGCAACTGAACCCGCCGCCGCTCCCCGCCAGACAGTTCCCCGGCAGGCGTAAACTGCGTGTCCCCCAGCAGCCCCAGTTGCTCCAACAGAAACCCGATCGACCCCGGACCACCACTCGCTTCCAAATTCCCCCGGATGGACGCCACCACCTCCCGCGGCGACATCGAGGGATCCAGCCCCTCGCCCCCCTGCCCCAGGTACCCGAGCCGCACCGTCTTCCCCCGCACCACGCGCCCCGCGGCAACCACAGGACCTTCCGCCTCGGCCGGCATCTCGGAATCCCGCGCGGGGCCGGCCGGTGGGTCACCTGGGCGCGGAGTTCTGTCCGCGCCCAGGTGACCCATTGGACGGCCCTCAACCCCGCCCAAATCCCCAGCGAGCAGCCGCAAAAACGTAGTCTTCCCAGCCCCGTTAGGCCCCAGGATCCCGACCCGGTCCCCCGGCCCCAACTGCCACGTCACGTCGTCGAACAAGACCCGCCCCGCAACACCCACTGAGGCGTCAAACACGTCGATGACTGTCTTCCCGAGCCGCGCCGTAGCCAGCCGGACCAGTTCGACCCCGTTCCGGGCCTCCGGCTCATCGGCGATGAGCGCGTTCGCCGCGTCGATACGGAACCGGGGCTTGCTCGTCCGGGCCGGCGGCCCGCGCCGCAGCCAGGCGAGTTCCTTGCGCAGCAGGTTGCGCCGCCTGCGCTCGGTGGCGTCGGCGATTCTGGCCCGTTCGGCGCGGGCGAGCACGTAGGCGGCGTAGCCCCCGTCGTAGGAGTGCAGCCGGCCGTCGGCCAGTTCCCAGGTGCGCTCGGTGGCGGCGTCAAGGAACCAGCGATCGTGGGTCACGACCACCATCGCCGTGCCCTGCTCGCGGAGGAACCCGGCCAGCCACGCCACGGCTTCCACGTCCAGGTGGTTCGTCGGCTCGTCCAGCAGCAGCAGGTCGTGCTGGCCAGCGAGGAGTGCCGCTAGCGCCACCCGGCGGGCCTCACCCCCGGACAATCGTTCGGCATCTGATGTGAAGTCAATGTCGGGAAGCAGCGCGGTGATCACGGAGCGGATGCGCGCATCGCCGGCCCATTCGTGCTCGGGCCGGCCGCCGGTGACCAGGCCGGCCACCGTGCCGGTCAGCCGGTCGGCCTGCGGGAGGTGGCCGACGCGCAGGTCCCTGGCGCGGGTGACCCGGCCCGTGTCCGGGTGCTCGGCCCCCGCGAGCAGCCCGAGCAGCGTGCTCTTGCCCGCGCCGTTGCGCCCGACCAGGCCGATCGACTCGCCCGCCGCCACCCCGGCGGAGACACCGTCGAGCAGCACCCGCTGCCCGTAGCCCTTGACGACGTTCTCCAGGTTGACCAGGTTCACAAAGTCTCCGTGCTCAAGCTGGCGCGCTCACACCGGCTCCGGGGCGATGCCGGTCACGCTGGCCCCTGGCACCGGGCCCAGCACGTGGGCCACCGTGCGGCATACCCCGGCCCCGGCGAGCGCCACGGCAAGGTCCGCGGCGTGCCGTGCGTCCTTGGCCAGGTAGGCACAGGTCGGGCCGGAACCGGAGACGATCGCGGCCAATGCGCCGTGCTCCGTCCCCGCGGCGAGGGTGCGGCGCAGGTCGGGACGTAGCGAGAGCGCCGCCTGCTGCAGGTCGTTGGCGAGCAGCGGGCCGACCTCGGCGGGGTTCCCGGACCGCAGCGCGGCCATCAGCCGGTTGTCCAGCGCGGGCGCGCCCGGCGGCGCTGCGGTGCTGGTGCGCCCGGACCGGGACCGGCCGGCCGCCTTCACCGGAGCCGCGCCTGGACCATCCGGCCCGCCACGGGTGGCCCGGATCCGGTCCCAGGCGGCATAGACCTGGGCGGTGGACAGCCCGTCCGTGGCGAAGGCGAGCACCCAGTGGTAGGTACCGGCGGCCAGCGCGGGTGTCACCCGCTCTCCCCGGCCCACTCCGATCGCGGTGCCGCCGACCAGGCCGAACGCCACGTCGCTGCCGACGTTGGCGGCCAGTTCGCACAGCTCGGCCTGGCTCAGCCCGGTCCGCCACAGTTCGTTGCAGGCGACCAGCGCGGCGGCGGCGTCGGCGCTGCCGCCGGCCAGCCCGGCCGCGACCGGGATCCGCTTGTTGATGCGGATCGCCAGGCCCGGGGAGTCCTTGGCGCCAGCGCCCACGGCCCGGAGCAGTTCGCCAGCGGCACGGACGGCGAGGTTGCTCTCGTCGGCGGGGACGCTGTCGGCCCCCTCACCGGTGACCGACACGCTGTCATGTTCCGCGGGAGCCACGGTCACCTCGTCGAAGAGCGACACAGCGTGGTACACGGTGACCACATCGTGGTAGCCGCGGGCCCGGGCCGGGCCGACGGCTAGCTGCAGGTTCACCTTTGCCGGCGCTCTGGCGGTGACGGCGGTCACAGGGGTAACGATGCCCTTGATCCTAACGGCAGGCCCGGTTACCCGAGCCGGGTACGCGCCGGGCCAAGGCGGCGTGACGAGTCACGAGGTCTTGTGGCCAGCGGGGGGTTCCGGGCCGTGGGGTCCGGGGGCCTGCCCCCGGGGAGAGCTTGGGCGGGGCGGTGGGGTCGAGGCCAGCCTTGGGCGGGGCGGTGGGGTCGAGGCCGGCCTTGGGCGGGGCGGTGGGGCGAGGCCGCAGAGTGCCCCCCCGGGCCTGCACAGCTATGGCGGCGTAGTCCGCGACCGTCAGCGACTCGCCGCGGGCACCGGGATCCACCCCGGCCGCGCGCAGGATCCGCTCAGCCTCGGCGGGCGTGCCTGCCCAGCGGGTCAGTGCCGCGCGCAGCGTCTTGCGGCGCTGAGAGAAGGCGGCATCGATCACGGCGAAGGTGTCCTCGCGGCTCGCACCGGTGCCCGGCGGCGGCTGCCGGGTGAATGCCACGAGCCCCGAGTCGACGTTCGGCACCGGCCAGAACACCGTCCGGGGCACCGGCCCGGCCCGGCGCGCGGCCGCGAACCAGGCGAGCTTGACCGAGGGCACCCCGTAGACCCGGCTGCCCGGCGGCGCGGTCATCCGGTCGGCGACCTCCGCCTGCACCATGACCAGGCCACGGCTCAGGGAGCCGAAGCTGGCGAGCAGGTGCAGCACCACGGGCACCGCGACGTTGTAGGGCAGGTTCGCCACCAGTGCGGTGGGCGGGTCGCCGGGAAGGCTGGTCACCCGGGCGGCGTCGGCGGTGACCACCTCAAGCCGCGGCGCGAGCCCCGGCGCCACGGCGGCCACGGTCCGCGGCAGTTCCGCCGCCAGGGCGGGGTCCACCTCGACCGCGATCACCCGGCGGGCGGCGGCCAGCAGCCCGAGGGTCAGTGAGCCGAAACCCGGGCCGACCTCGAGCACGTCATCGCCGGCGGACAGGCCGGCCAGGGACACGATGCGCCGCACGGTGCCCGGGTCGATGACGAAATTCTGGCCGAGCCGTTTCGCGGGCCGCACGCCCAGCCGGCCCGCGATCTCGCGAACCGCGGCGGGCCCGAGCAGGTCGCCATCGGCCACGGTTACCAGGGACCGAACATGCGCTCACCGGTTGCGGTGACCAGCCCGCACATGTCCGCGACGCCGACCTGCTTGACGCTGGCCAGGCACCGCACCGTGTGCGCCACCATCGCGGGGGTGTTGGGCTTGCCCCGGTGCGGCATGGGCGTGAGGAACGGGGCGTCGGTCTCGGCCAGGAGCAGGTCCGGCGGAGCCACCGCCGCGGCCTCCCGCAGCGCCGGCGCGTTGGTGAACGTGACGGTGCCGGCAAAGCTCATCACGTACCCGGCCGCCGCGCACTGCTTGGCCATCGCCGCGTCCCCGGAGAAGCAGTGGAATATCACCCGGTCCGGCGGGCCGTCGGCCGCCAGGATCGCGAGTACGTCCTCGTGCGCGTCCCGGTCGTGGATCATCAGCGCCTTGCCGGCCTGCTTGGCGATCTCGATGTGTGCGCGGAACCAGTCCCGCTGAACCTCGGGGGCGGCGTAGTCCCGGTAATAATCGAGCCCGGTCTCGCCGACCGCGCGGACCTGCGGCAGGGCCGCCAGCTTGGCGATCTCGGCGAGCACCTCGTCCCGCTGCGCGGCCGAGGCGGCCGCGGCCGCGGTCTCGTTGGGGTGGATCGCCACCGCCGCATAGACGCCCGCGGCGTCGCCGGCGTAATCAGCGGACCAACGCGACGAGGGCAGGTCCACGCCCACCGTGATCACCCGGGTGATGCCCGCGGTCCGCGCGGCGGCGAGCACCTCCCCGGCGGGCTGCTCGATCAGGTCGAGATGACAGTGCGCGTCCAGCGCCGGCGCGGGCAGCGGCTCGGGCGCCGGGACCTGCCCGGGGCCGGGGACGCCGTCCCTGGCCGCGCGGGCAGCGGTCACGAGTCCTCCAACCGCTTCAGTTCCTCGTCCACCACGGACGCGTCGAGCTTGGCGAACAGCGGCTGCGGAACCGCGAGCGGGGTCCCGGGCCGGACCGGGACCGACTCCCACCGGGCTTCGCTTCTGTAGTCGCCCGTGATCACCGGATAGGACGGCCCGCCGTTCTCGTCCACCTTCTCCAGGTGCGGCAGGCCGGCCCAGGTGCCCTCGCCGCCCAGCATCGTGTCCACCTTGCCCGACGAGCGGGGCAGGAACGGGGTGAGCAGCGTCTTCGCGTCGTCCACGAGTTGCAGCACCACGTGCAGGATGGTCCGCATCCGGTCCGGGTCGGACTCGCGCAGCTTCCACGGCGCCTGGTCCGACATGTACTTGTTCGCCTCGGCGACGGTCCGCATGGCCTCGGTGGCCGCGCTCTTGAAGTGAGACCTGGCGAGTTCACCGCCGACGGTGCCGAACGCCTGCCGGGACCGCTCGAGTGCCTCGTTGTCGGTGTCGGTGAGCGTCCCCGGCGCAGGGATCTCGCCGATGTTGCGGGCCGCGAACGAGACCGCGCGGTTGACCAGGTTGCCCCAGGTGGCGACGAGTTCGTCGTTGTTGCGCCGGACGAACTCGCTCCACGTGAAGTCGGTGTCCTGGTTCTCCGGCCCGGCAACGGCGACGTAGTAGCGCAGCGCGTCCACGTCGTAGCGGTCCAGGAAGTCCCGCACGTAGATGACCACCGAGCGGGACGAGGAGAACTTGCGGCCCTCCATGGTCAGGAACTCGCTGGCTACCACGTCGGTGGGCACGTTCAGCGCGCCGAGCGACCCCGGGGTGCCGTTCCTGGCACCCTGCCCGCTGTAGCCGAACAGCATCGCGGGCCAGATCTCGGAGTGGAAGACGATGTTGTCCTTGCCCATGAAGTAGTAGGACTCGGCGTCCTCCGACTGCCACCAGGCCCGCCAGGCGTCCGGGTCGCCGGACCGGCGCGCCCACTCGACCGACGCCGACAGGTAGCCGATGACCGCGTCGAACCAGACGTAGATGCGCTTGTCCGGCCGGTCCCGCCAGCCGTCGAGCGGCACCGGCACGCCCCAGTCCAGGTCCCTGGTGATTGCCCGGGGCTGCAGGTCGTCGAGCAGGTTGAGGGAGAACCGCAGCACGTTGGGCCGCCACAGCCCCTTCTTGCTCTGCAGCCAGGTGCCGAGCACCTCGGTGAACGCGGGCAGGTCGAGGAAGAACTGCTCACTGTTCACGAACGCGGGCGTCTCCCCGTTGATCTTCGACCTGGGGTTGATCAGATCGACCGGGTCGAGCTGGTTGCCGCAGTTGTCGCACTGGTCGCCGCGCGCGCTCTCGTACCCGCAGATCGGGCAGGTGCCCTCGATGTACCGGTCGGGCAGGGTCCGGCCGGTGGATGGCGAGACCGCGCTCAGCGACGTGCGGGCGAAGATGTAGCCGTTCTGGTACAGGCCGGTGAAGATCTCCTGGGTGACCGCGTAGTGGTTCGCCGTGGTGGTCCTGGTGAACAGGTCATAGGACATGTCCAGGCCGGTCAGGTCCTCGGCGATCACCTGGTTATACCGGTCGGCGAGTTCCCGGGGCGTGGTGCCCTCCTTGTCCGCCTGGACCTGGATCGGCGTGCCGTGCTCGTCGGTGCCGCTGACCATCAGCACCCGGTTTCCCGCCATCCGCTGGTACCGGCTGAACATGTCGCAGGGCAGCGCGAAGCCGGAGACATGGCCGATGTGGCGCGGGCCGTTGGCGTAGGGCCAGGCCGGCGCGGCGAGAATGTGACGAGTGGTCGCGGACATGCGCACCAGCGTAGCGGTGCCTGCCGGCCGTTCCCGCATGGTTATCCTGGCCGGCCGCCCGCTACCACGGCGTTGTAGACCTCGCGTTTGGGCAGGCCGGACTCGGTGGCCACGGCGGCGATCGCCTGCTTGCGCGGCATCCCCGCGGCCTGCCTTACGGCCACCTCGGCCACCGCCGCCGCCAGGCTGGCCGCCCAGCCCGGCTCGCCCGGGGTCCGGCGGGTGCGTGCCGGGGCGCCCGCGACCACGAGCGTGATCTCCCCGAGGACGCCCTGCTTCGCCCAGGCGGCCAGTTCGGCGAGCGTGCCACGGGCGATTTCCTCATGGGTCTTGGTCAGCTCCCGGCATGCGACGGCCTGCCGGTCCGGCCCGAACGCTTCGGCCAGTTCGGCCAGGGTGGCCGCGACCCGGCGGCGTGACTCGAAGAAGACCATGGTCCGCGGTTCGGCGGCCAGGTCCGCGAACCGGCGTTCCCTGGCACCCGCGCTGCGCGGCGGGAACCCCTCGAAGCAGAACCGGTCGGTGGGCAGCCCGCAGACCGCGAGCGCCGCGGTCACCGCGGAGGGCCCGGGCAGCACGGTCACCGGGAGGCCCGCCTCGGCGGCGGCGCCCACCAGCCGGTAGCCGGGGTCGCTCACCCCCGGCATCCCCGCGTCCGCGATGAGCAGCACGTCGGTCCCGGCCTCCATCGCGGCCAGCAATTCGGCCACCCTGTCCTGGTCCACGGCGTTGTAGTAGGAAACGAGGCGGCCGGTAATTTTCACGCCGAGGTCCCTGGCGAGCCGGAGCGCCCTGCGGGTGTCCTCCGCCGCGACGATCCCCGCCGCTGCCAGGGCGCCCGCCAGCCTGGGCGAAGCGTCCGCCGGCTGGCCGAGCGGGGCAGCCGCCACGATGAGCGTGCCGCTGTCTTTCATTCCGCGACCACGGTAGGCCATTGCGCGGTGCCCGCGCGCGGCGCAGCCCATACGATGTGCCTCGATGATGGAAACTCAGGTCGAGCCCGCGCCTCGAGAGACCGCCACCCGGCTGGACGCGCTGCGCGCCCGGCTGGTCCCGCCCATGCCACTGAGCACGTTCTGGGGCTGGGCCGGCCCGCTGCTGGTCACCGCATTCGGCACCTACCTGCGGTTCTACCGGCTCGGCACGCCGCGCGCCGTCATCTTCGACGAGACCTACTACGTGCCGGACGCGCTGGGGATTCTCCGGTTCGGCGTGGAGCACAACTACGTCAGCAACCGCAACGGCATGCTGGTGCGCGGCGACCCGCGCATCTTCACGGGCGGCGCCGAGTTCGTGGTGCACCCGCCGTTCGGGAAGGTCCTCATCGCCGGCGGGGAGTGGCTTTTCGGCCTGTCCCCGTTCGGCTGGCGGTTCGCCGCGGCCGTGGTCGGCTCGCTGTCGATCCTGCTGCTCGCCCGGATCGCCCGGCGGATGACCAGGTCCACCCTGCTTGGCTGCTTCGCCGGGCTGCTGCTTGCGCTGGATGGCCTTGAGTTCGTCATGAGCCGGACCGCGCTGCTGGACATCTTCGTGATGTTCTGGGTGCTTGCCGCGTTCGGCTGCCTGGTGGTCGACCGCGACGTCTACCGCGCCAGGCTGGCCGACGCCGCGGCCGCGGCCGCGGAACCGGCGGTCGCCGGGGAACCGGTCGCCGCGCGCGCACCGCAGGCGGGTATCCGCTGGTGGCGGATTGGCGCCGGGGTCTGCCTGGGGCTGGCCTGCGGATCCAAGTGGAACGGCCTATGGTTCGTGCCCGTGTTCGCCGCGCTGTCGTTCGCCTGGGATGTGGGGGCACGCCGGACCGCTGGGCTGGGCAAGGTCACCGGCCCGGGCCTGATCCGGTACCTCGGCGGCCTGGCCGGCGCGTTCGTTGCGCTGCCCCTGGTCGCCTACCTGGCCACCTGGACCGGCTGGTTCGCGACGAGCAGCGGCTACGACCGGAACTGGGCGCAGTTGCACGGGGTCAACATCCCGGTGATCTCGCCGCTGATCTCGCTGTTCCAGTACAACAAGGCGATGCTGGCCTTCAACACCGGCCTGCAGAAACATCACCCCTACCAGTCGCAGCCGTGGACCTGGCTGACGATCAGCCGCCCGGTGTCCTACTACTGGAGCTGCCCCACCTCGGGGCATGGCGTGTGCGCCAAGGGAGACGCCGCCGAGGTGCTCGCGATCGGCACCCCGGTGCTCTGGTGGGGTGCCATCCTGGCCCTGCTCGTGTGCCTCGGCTGGTGGCTGACCCGCCGTGACTGGCGGGCGGGCGCCGTGCTGGTGGGCGTGGTCGCGGGCTGGCTGCCCTGGTTCGCCTACGCCAAGCGGACCCAGTTCTACTTCTACTCGGTTGTCTTCGTGCCGTTCCTGGTGCTCGCCGTCGTGCTGTGCCTGGGCCTGGTCATGGGGTCGGCCACGGCGAGCCCCGCCCGGCGCGCGGTGGGCGCGGCCCTGGGCGGTGCCTTCGTGCTCGCGGTGCTGCTCAACTTCGCCTACCTGTACCCGCTGCTGACCGCCCAGCCCATCCCCTACACGTCCTGGCTGTCCCACATGTGGTACCACGGCTGGATCTAGCCCGCCCAGAGCCACCCCTGAAGCATCGTTTGTGGTGGTGGGCACTCCACCCACATTCTTTTGTGGGTGGAGTGCCCACCACCACAATCACCGACGGCGGCCGACCGGCAGAGCGCCGCTTTGGTCCGCCGATATTGTCCTGATTTGTGGTAGTTGACGGCCCACTGCTAGTGCGCGACGGATGTCGTCGGCCACCTCGCGGCGCTTGGAGCGGATCCGCTGAGTGGTGAAGTGGAGCACGATGATGCCGTGCGCGCTCATCCGGGCGTGCCGGGCGAGCGTCTGCTCCCAGTCATCCGGGGAAAAGTGCCAGGCGCGCGAGTCGGCTTCCCCGGCGACTCCCGACTCCGGCCACCAGCAGTCGGGCATTGCCAGGAACTGTCCTTCCACAAGCAAGCGCGGGTTGTACAGCGGCGTCGGCAGACGAGCCCACCGAATCAGATCACGAAGGTCGCCTTCGACGACAGACCGAATGCCCTCTGCAACCTCGGCCAGAGCCCGGCGGAACAAGCCAGAGCCCGGCACCGGACCGGCATCCAACTCTCCGGCTAGGTGCTGGATCGAGCACCTGCCGCGTTGCACGGCCTCGGCGACTACCGCACGCACGTCGGCCAGGTCGGTCATCGACCGCACCGCGTCAGCCACTGCGCGGGGAGGGAGGGCGAAGCGGATCTCGCCTGCGGCGCAGAACGGGGCAGGTAACCGGGAAGTGCGGTGGAGCCGGGCGAAAGCAACATCTGACCGGCGGCTGCAGTGGGGCACCAGGACATCCACCGGGCTGGGCTGGTCTCTCGCGTTGCCGCCGAGCCGACCCGCGGACAGGCCGTGGCGGCGTAACGCTGCCGCACCTGTAAGCACGCTGCGGGGCCCGGCGTAGAGCAGTGCCGCCATCTCTCGCTGCTCATCGGCCGGCCGGCCGGCATGAGTCAGATAGACGCCGGGGAGCAGCATCTGCCACGGTCCGCCGCCGCGGATGCGGTAGTCCACGACTCGCTCGGTCATGCCGCAGGCGAGGGCTTGGGCGCGGGAGAGCACGCCGTATTGCTTGGCTGCTAAGCCGGCGAGGGCCTGCCGGTCGAACTGCGCGGTTCTTGGCATGGGAGCAGGGTCACACGGGGGGCCGACACTCGAGCAGGGGCAGGCAGGCCGCCCGGCGATCCTCGTCCGAGGCTCGAAACAAATCTTCAGGAAACCTTCAGGAACGTGGCGTACAACAGGATTACTCGCCCTGGACGAGGAAAGTTGCTCGATTACCGAGCCACTTTGGGGTTGGCGAACGTCTATATGGGTGAGAGACGTTACGAAGCGGAGTGACCATGGCGAAGAGCGAAGAGTCGCCGGACCGCGACGAGCGGTTCGAGCGCGATGTCGTGCCTGTGCTCGGACAGTTGTACATGGCTGCGCTTCGGATGACCCGCAACCCCACCGACGCCGAAGACCTGGTCCAGGAGACGTCCGTCAAGGCCTACGCGGCCTTCCACCAGTTCCGGCCGGGCACGAACCTCAAGGCATGGTTGCACCGCATCCTGGCCAACACTTTTATCAACGGCTACCGCAAGCGGCGCAGGGAACCGCGGCAGGCGTCGGCCAACGACTTCGCCGACTGGCATGCCCAGGGAGACCCACTGGCCTCCGCGGCCCGTTCGGCCGAGGCCGAGGCCCTCGACCGGCTCGCCGACTCCGAAATCCTGCGCGCGCTGCGTGACCTGCCGGAGGAGTTCCGGGTGGCGGTCTATCTCGCCGACATCGAGGGGTACGCCTACAAGGAGATCGCCGAGATCATGGGCACCCCGATCGGGACGGTCATGTCCCGGCTGCACCGTGGCCGCGGCCGGCTCCGCGACAAGCTCGCCGCGTACGCCCCCAGGAGCCTGCCGGGCTTCACCGGCTGACCCGGGCCCACCACACAGCCCACCACCCAGGGCCCGCGCGCCTATCTCTCGAATAGCCGTTCACAGACGCGCGCTCCGGCCTTGCCGTCGTCCAGCGGTCGCCGAACACATCAGCGTTGTTGTAAAACGGCACCACGACGCTGATACGGGGAGCGTTCACCCGGCTACAATACGCGTAATAGCGCGCCGCGGCGGGTCCTGCGCCGGATGCTAGCGCGGCACCCCGGCGGCGCGCTCCCAGCCGAGTGCGACCGGATCGTAGACGCGCTCGACGAAGACCTGGTGCCACAGCGAGAACACGATCAGCACCCACAGGTGGCGCCACTCCACCCCGGGCTCGCCCGCGCGCAGCCCCTCGAGCAGCCGGAGCGCCTCTTCGCGGTTGATCCACTCGTCGGTCTGCGCCTCCCGGAGCAACTGCTCGGCGAAACCGTAAGACTCACCGGTGAGCCAGTGCCCGATCGGGACGGGGAAGCCCAGCTTCGCCCGCTCGGCGGCCGCCTTGGGCAGCACCTCGCTCATCGCCGATCGCAGCGCGAGCTTGGTGGTACCGGCGCCGATCTTCTCGGTCCGGGACAGCCGCGACGCCACCTTCAGCACTTCGGCGTCGAGGAAGGGCACGCGCAGTTCCAGGCTGTGCGCCATGGTCATCCGGTCCGCCTTGACCAGGATGTCACCGGCCAGCCAGGTGTTGATGTCCACCAGTTGCATGGTGGACACGTCGTCGAGGTCCGCGTGCTCCGCCTGGTCGTAGACCGGTCCCGTGACGTCCCATGGGCTCGCCGTGCCTGGCCGGACCGCGATCCGTGCCAGTTCGTTTTCGCTGAACACGCGGGCGTTGCCGATGTAGCGCTGCCGCAGCGGGGTGGACGTGCGCTCCAGGAAGCCCCTGCCCTTGACCCCGGACGGGATCATCGCCGCGGCCTTCTTGATCGGCGCCCGGCCCCAGTCCGGCAGCCGCTCGCCGGCCCGGACCACGCCGGGCTGATGGTAGATCGCATACCCGCCGAACAGCTCGTCCGAGCCCTCGCCGGATAGCACGACCTTGACGTGCTTGGCCGCCTCACGGGCCACGAACCACAGCGGAACCGCGGCGGCGTCGGCCATCGGATCGTCGAGGTGCCAGATGATCTCCGGCAGATGCCGGAAGAACTCCTCCCGCGTGATCACGTAGGGAATCGACCGCACACCGATGGCGGCCGCCGTCTCCTGCGCCCGGTCGATCTCGCTGTACCCCTCGCGCTCGAACCCGACGGTGAACGTGAGCAGGTCCGGCCGGTGCTCCGCGGCCAGCGCGCAGATCGCCGCCGAGTCGATGCCACCGGACAGGAATGCCCCGAGCGGCGCGTGGCTGCGCAGGTGGACCGCGACCGAGTCACGCATCGCGGCGAGGATCGCCTGCGGGGTCGCCTCGCTGGCCTGGCGGGCTGGCCGCAGGTCTGCCCGCCAGAAGCGGTAGATGTCGACCGGCCGCCCCGGCCGGGCGATCATGGCGTGGCCGGGCGGCAGCACCTGGATCGGCGGCGTGATGGTGTCCGGTGCGGGCACGTACTGGAAGGCCAGGTACCTGCGCAGCGCGGCGGCGTCCAGGCCCCGCAATTCACCCGGCTCGGCGAGCGCCTTGCGCTCGGAGGCGAAGCGCAGCATCAGGTCGGCCGGGCCGGGCACGCCGGCCATGGCCGGCTCCGCCACGGTGGCCCGGGCCCCCGTGGGCGCCGCGGAAGAAGCCCCCGGCGCACCTTCTTTATGCGTTACGCCAGGCCCATCGGACTCTCCGGCCGCATGCCGGCCTGGCCGCCTGGCCGCCCGCGCAGTGGGGGTGAACCAGTCATCCGGGGCCGCCAGAGGGTCAGGCTGCTCCGGCCCACTGGCCGCCGCCGGTGCCGCATGGCGGCCGCCGCGCGGGCGGGGCGCGAGGTCCGGGACGGGCGCGCCGCCGTTACTGCCGCCGCGCGCGCCGTGGGCCTCGCCGCCGGAGACCGCGCCTGGCCCGCCGTCGATGCGGTAGTAGAAGGGCTTGATGCCGAACGGATCCCTGGCGCAGAACAGTTCGTGGGTCCAGGCGTCCCAGATGGCGAGTGCGTACATGCCACGCAGCCGGTGCACCACGTCCTTGCCGATGCGGGCGTAGGCCTCGAGCAGCACCTCGGCGTCGCCGTTGGACCGCAGGGTGACCCCCTGCTCCCGCAGTTCGGCGGCCAGTTCGACGTAGTTGTAGATCTCCCCGTTGAAGAGCATCCAGAAGCGGCCATCGGCCGAGCGCATCGGCTGGTGCCCGGCCTGCGACAGGTCCAGGATCGACAGCCGCCGGAAGCCGAGCGCGACATCCGCGTCCGTGTACACGCCATCGTCGTCCGGCCCGCGGTGGTGGATCCGGTCCAGGGCGCGCGTCAGCCAGGCTTGGTCCGGGTCCGCCTCAAGGGCCAGTGCCAGGCAGCCGGCGATTCCGCACATCGACGTCCCTAACAGTGTCCGCAAGTGGTCCGGTCATCGATCCTACGGTGGGCTCGGCGCCCATGTGCCCCACCTTCGCGGACCCGGCTCTCCTCGCCCCGCCCCGGGCGACGGCTCCGCCGGCGCCCTCCACCCCCGGGCCACCGTTGCCGCGGCGCTGCTGATCATGACGTTGGCGGCGCGGTAACCTCTCCAAAATCATGGTCAACACCAGCGGTTATTCGCCCTTCCACACCGGCGGGCGCTTCTCCGCGAACGCCACCGCACCTTCCATGGCATCGGCGGAGAAGAACACAGGACCGGCGATCCCTGACTGCCGTTCGAACGCCTCGGCCAGCGGCCAGTCCGCGGACTCGGCCACGATTCGCTTGGTCGCGGCCAGCGACAGCGGCGCGTTCCGCCCGATCTCAGCGGCCAGCGTGCGGGCCTGGGCTAGCGCTTCGCCCACTGGCACCATGCGGTTGATGAGCCCGGCCGCGTGCAGCCGCGTCGCGGAAACCCTGGCGCCGGTGAGCGCGATCTCCATGGCCAGGTGGTAGGGGATCCGCCGGGGCAGGCGGATCAAGCCGCCGGCGCCCGCGACCAGCCCGCGGCTCACCTCGGGCAAGCCGAATACGGCCTCCTCGCTGGCCACGATGAGGTCGCACGCCAGGACGATCTCGAACCCACCGGCCAGGGCGTACCCCTCCACCGCGGCGATGATCGTCTTGGCCGGAGGGCGCTGTGTGATGCCGCCGAAACCGCGGCCGCCGGCCGTCGAATCCTCCCCGGCCGCGAACCCCTTGAGGTCCATGCCGGCGCAGAAGGTTCCGCCCGCGCCGGTGATGATCAGCGAGGTGATGTCGCTGCGCGAGTCGAGATCGTCGAGGATCGCGGCGATGCCGCGGGCTACCTCCTCGTTGACCGCGTTGCGCGCCTCGGGGCGGTTGATGGTGATGATGCCAATGCCGTCGGCCACCTCGACCGATACTGCGTCGGCCACTGCCTGCCTCCCCATCGCTTGTGGGAACGATCGGCCGCCCGCCGCGTGGATCCCGCGCGGCGGGCCTTGCGCCGTGCCTACTTGGGCTGGAACCTGATCCCGCCGTCGAACCGGATGACCTCGGCGTTCATATAGTCGTTCTCGATCAGCGACCGGACCAGGCGGGCGAACTCCGTGGCGGTGCCCATCCGCTTGGGGAACACGATCGGGGCCGACAGCCTGGCCTTGAATTCCTCGCTGCCGGGCCCGGTGCCGTAGATGGGGGTGTCGATGATGCCCGGGCAGATCGTGTTCACCCGCATCCCGATGGCCGCGAGGTCACGTGCGGCCGGCACGGTCATCCCGATGATCCCGCCCTTGGACGCGGAGTAGGCGAGCTGGCCGGTCTGGCCTTCGATGCCTGCCACCGAGGCGGTGTTGATGACTACGCCGCGCTGGTTGTCGGCATCGACCGCCTCGGTGCGAGCGACCGCGGCGGCGCCGATCCGCATCAGGTTGAAGGTGCCGATGAGATTGATGTCGATCACCTTGCGGAAGGTGGCGTAGGAGTGCGGTGACCCGTCCCGGTTCACCGTGCGCTCGGCCCACCCGATGCCCGCGCAGCTCACGACCACGCGCAGCGGGGAGGGCAGCGCGGCGGCCACGTCCACGGCCGTGGTGACCGATGCCTCGTCCGCGACGTCCGTCTGCACGAACTTGCCGCCGATCTCAGCGGCGACTGCCTCGCCACGGCCGGCGTTCAGGTCAGCGATGACCACGGTGCTGCCTGCGGCGGCTAGTGCGCGCGCCGTGGCCTCACCCAGGCCGCTTGCCCCGCCGGAGATGATTGCTGCGGTTCCTGTCAGATCCATGGCCGGAGCATACTTGTTTGCTACTCGCCGGTAGCAAGCCGGGGCCGGGAATGTCGGTACCAGCATCTATCTTGAGTCTTGGTATGGACACGGGCGCGCGGCCGGCCGGGATGGCCTTGATAGAGGGCTAGCGTCCGTCGGTCCTCAAGATATATCTTGAATATTAGTTAGCCAGCCGAGAGAATTAGGCTCGCCGCTTCGCGCGGGCATGCCTGCGAGCCAGCGCCTCACGTGGCCGCGGCACGGTGCAGGAAGGCAAGGAGAAGTCGTGCGGAAGTTCGCCGGGAACCCCTGGGCAGTGTTGCTCGTCGTCTCGCTCGGGTTCTTCATGACCCTGCTCGACCTGACGATCGTCAACATCGCGATCCCCAACCTGATCACCAACCTGCACGCCTCACTCGACGACGTGCTGTGGGTGATCAACGCCTACGCCCTGGTGCTCGCGGTCCTGGTCATTACCGCAGGCAGGCTAGGCGACCTGGTCGGCCCGCGGGTCATGTTCACCAGCGGCGTCGCGGTGTTCACGGCCGCCTCGGCCGCCTGCGGCCTGGCCCCGAGCCCTGGATGGCTGATCGCGTTCCGCGCGGTCCAGGGACTGGGCGCGGCCATGCTGATGCCGCAGACTCTGACGATCATCACGAACACGTTCCCGGCGGAACGCCGCGGTGCCGCGTTCGGGATATGGGGCGCGGTGGCCGGCGTGGCCACCATCGCCGGGCCGACCCTGGGCGGGCTGCTTGTCACCGCGTTCGACTGGCGGTGGATCTTCTACGTGAACCTGCCGGTCGGCGTGATCGTGCTGCTGATCACCCCGATCATCATCCCGAACATGAAGCCGGGTCGCAGGCACCGGATCGACATCCCTGGCGTGCTGCTGGCCAGCGCCGGACTGCTGGCAATCTGCTATGGACTGGTCGAGGGACAGAAGTACAACTGGGGCACGATCACCGGGTTCCTCAGCATCCCGCTGATCCTGGGTGTGGGCGTGGTGCTGCTGCTCGTCTTCCTGCTGGTCCAGAAGGCCACTCAGGACAATGAGCCGCTAATCCCGTTCAGCCTGTTCCGGGACCGGAACTACTCCGTGGTGAACTGGATATCCGGTGTGCTGGCCATCGGCATGATGGGCATCTTCCTGCCGCTAACCATCTACTTCCAGTCGGTGCTCGGCTTCTCGGCGCTGAAGGCCGGGCTCGTCATGGCGCCCGCCTCGCTGATGTCCATGTTCGTCGCCCCGGTGGCGGGCAGGATGGTCGACAAGATCGGTGGCAAGTACATCCTCATGACCGGCCTGACCTTGTTCGGCGTCGGCATGGGCTGGCTGGCCCTGATCGCGCACCCGGCCTCTAGCTGGCCCATCTTTGAAGCGCCGCTGGCGGTGGCCGGGTTCGGTATGGGCTGCATCTTCGCACCGATGACCACGGTGGCCATGCGCAACGTCGACCCGCGGATGGCGGGCGCGGCCTCCGGCGTGCTGAACACCGTCCGCCAGGTCGGCCAGGTGATCGGCGTGGCGACCGTGGGCGCCCTGCTGCAGAACCGGCTGGTCTCCTCGATCGCGAGCCAGGCAAGCGCCCGGTCGGCCGCACTGCCACCCCAGGTGCGCGGCAAGTTCGTGAGCGAGATGAACAGCTCCGCACGGAGCGGCATCCAGGTAGGTGCCGGTCAGAGCGGCGGCAGCACCCACCTCGCGCACGGCCTTCCCGCGCAGGTTGTGGCCGAGATCGCCCGGATCGCGCACGACGTCTTCACGTCCGCGTTCGTCACGGCCATGCGGCAGACGATGCTGCTGCCGATCATCCTGCTGGCCATCGGCGCGCTGAGCTGCCTGGCAATCAAGGAGCCCAGGCGCACCGCCGCTCCGCCCGCCCACGAACCAGCCGTCACCACCGAACCCGCCACGCCCTAGCGGTCTCGGGATCTGGCCGACCTGCTCGGCGGCCTGCGGCCACCTTCGCCGGCAGCGCCCGACCGCGTGCTAACCCGGGGCCCGAGCCCCCGGACCCCCCACGCGGGTGGCGCGCGTATGCGCCAATGCGAGGGCAGGTCTGCCCCGCCCTTCAATCCCTCACGCAGGCTCGAACATCTCGCCGGCCCACAGATCCGGCACGACCTCAGGCTCCGGATCCCACGGCCATGCATTCGCGAAGGCTGGTTGCAGGTCTGAGATCCAGGTCGCGTCCGGGTCGAACCTTGCGAAGAACGGTTTGCCGACCAGGCCGGGGTCGCGGGCCTGGATCATGTGCAGCACGAATACCTTCTGCCCGGCAAGTTCGATGATGCCGTCCACGCAGATCTTGCCCGGAGTGGCGGACATGGACGGGCCGCGGACCGTCCTGGCCAGGCCGGAGACGCTCCGGTAGGCGTCGCTGAAAATCTGGTAGCCACGCGCGAGCGGCACGGCGAAGTAGTCCTGCGGGCCGGTATCCCGCTCGACGAACATGTAGTACGGGATCATCCCCATCCGTACCTGGGTCCGCCACATGGCCGACCATGTGCCCGCGTCGTCGTTGATCGTGCGGATGAGCGGCGCCTGGGTCCGGATGACGGCTCCAGTGCCGCGGATCCGGCGTACCGCCTCCGCCACGACGTCCGGTTCAAGCTCGCGCGGGTGGGAGAAGTGCGCCATGAAGGCAAGCGTCCGGCCGGTGGCCACGACCTGCTCGAACAGCCGCAGCGTGTCGTCGGCGTCGGGATCGGTGACGAACCGCTGTGGCCAGTAGGCGAGCGACTTGCTGCCGATCCTGATGGACTCGACGTGCTCAAGGCCGGGGCCGAGCAGCGGCTCGATGTAGCGGCGCAGCACCCCGGCACCCATGATCATCGGATCCCCGCCGGTGATCAGCACCGACGTCACTTCGCGGTGCCCGCGGAGGTAGCCGGTGATCCGGTCGATGTCCGAGGTGGCCATCTTCAAGTCGGGCTCGTCCACGAATTGCGCCCAGCGGAAGCAATACGTGCAGTACGAATGGCACGTCTGGCCCTGCTTGGGAAACACCAGCACGGTCTCGTGGTACTTGTGCTGCACGCCGGGCAGCGGTTCCTCGCCGAGTTCCGGCACGTTCAGCGCGAGCTGCCCGGCGGGATGAGGGTTCAGCCGCATCCTGATCTCGTGGACGGCCTTCCGCAGCTCCGGCCCGGGCGCGCCGTTCATCAGCAGGCAGGCGATGCGGTTCACGTCCGCCGCGTCCAGCATGGTCGCTTGCGGAAAGACCAAGCGGAATATCGGGTCGTCGGGCGCCGCGTCCCAGTCGATGAGGGTGTCCACCACGTAAGAGTTGGTGCGGAACGGGAGCACCATACCGACGGCCTTGATGGCCATCCGCTCGGTAGCGCTGAGCCCGGCACGCTGCACCAGGACATCGAGGTGTTTCGCGGTGAAGGCGCGAAACCGGCGGCCCGCCGGCTCGATCTCGGGTTGAGTCACACGTCTCCCTCGGGGTCGGGTACGACCCTGAGGCCTACCAGGGTCGCAAATGCCGTCAGCCAGTGACCGGAAGGCGTTATCCGCCGCGTGCACCCTCTATGACGCTCGCGACGGCGTGGATGGCCATAGCCGAGGGATTACAAGATCGTCACGCCAGCAACGCTGAGGTCACGGTCACGTCACCCGCACCAATCCCTCAAACTCCGCCTGCCCCGGGGGCCGCTTTTGACGCCCGGGTGTCTCCCGGCCTCACTCGTTCCGAGCCGGCATGCGCGCGAGCACCGCCGGCCTGTGCTGATCCCCGCGTCCCTGGGGAGATCGTTACCCAACGTTTGCGCTATGAATCATGAAGACCGGGCAGCGGCGACCAGTGCCCAGGTAGTCGCGGAACTTCGCACTACATCGGGGCGCCAGCGACCCCAGGCGGGTGCCTCAGGTGAGAAGCTTGACGCCATGCGGCACATTCCGGCCCTGCCGGCAGCATCCTGACGCGGCCGCACGGATCACGCCGTGTCAGGAGAATCCGCGCCGGGCGCCCGGGCCCGGCCTATTACGATCGCGGTGGATGCCATGGGCGGCGACCACGCTCCGGCCGCGATAGTCGAAGGCGCGGTAGCCGCGGCGGATGCCTTCGGCATCGACGTCATCCTCACCGGCCGTTATACGCAGCTCAGGCAACTGCTCGCCGCGCAGGACGGAGCGGCGAACGGGGCGCAGCGGCAGGCGCCGCGGGGCCAGGTCAAGGTCTCGGCGGCGGAGGATTCCCTCGCCATGGACGAAGGCGCCCTGGCCAGCCTGCGCCGGCCGCGCTCAAGCGCGGCCATCGCGTGCCAACTGGTCCGGCGCGGTCAGGCGGAGGCGGTGGTGTCGGCCGGCTCCACCGGCGGAGTCGTCGCGACCGCCCGGCTGCGGCTGCGGTCGGTGCCCGGAGTCTTGCGGCCCGGCCTCGCGGTGGTGCTGCCGACCAGGCCCGGCCCCACCGTCCTGGTGGACGCGGGGGCCACCGCTGATCCGAAGCCCGAGATGCTGGTGGCGTTCGCCCAGCTCGGCGTCGCCTACGCACAGGTGGCGTACGGCATCGACGAGCCCCGGGTGGGGCTGCTCACCATCGGCGCCGAGCCGGGAAAGGGCAACCGGCTGGCCCGCCGTGCCCACGAACTGCTGGCCAGCACGCCGCCGCACGGGGGCCGGCCGGTGCGCTTCGTGGGCAACGTGGAGGGCGGCGACCTGCTCGCCGGCAAGGCCGACGTGATCGTGACCGACGGCTTCACCGGCAACGTTGCACTGAAGACGCTGGAGGGGGCGGCCGCGTTCGCGACCGAGCAGATGCGCGCCGCGCTGACCGGCTCGGCCGCCGCCAGGTTCGGCGCGTTGTTCCAGCGGCGCGGGCTGCGCGACCTGGTGGGCCGCATGGACGCGGAAACCTACGGCGGCGCCGCGCTGCTCGGGCTGGAGGGCACGGTCGTGATCGCGCACGGCGCGTCCACGGCCAAGGGCGTCACGTCGGCCTGCCGGCTGGCGGCGGACCTGGCCAAGGGCCAGATCACCGAGAAGATCAAGGAACGGTTCGGCCCCAGCCGGGACCGCCACTTCCTGCGGCGCTTGTGAGGGCCCGGACGGCGGATGGCGGGTAGCGGCCCGGACGGCCGGGTCGTAAGGGGATGAAGGGCCGCAGGCGGCGGCCGCGAGGCCGACGCCGGGGCCCGGGCCGCCGATAGGCTTGTTGTATGGCCGATCCCCAGGAGGTTCTCGCGCAACGGGTGAGCGCGGCGGTTACCGCTGCGTTCGGTGCCGACCAAGCGGGCGCCGATCCGCTCATCCGACCCTCGCAGTTCGCGGACTTCCAGGCGAACGTGGCGCTCCCGCTCGCCAAGCGCCTCGGCATGCCGCCACGCCAGGTGGCCGAGCGGATCGTGGCCCATCTCGAGGTGGCCGACGTGTGCGACGGGGTCGAGATCAGCGGTCCCGGTTTCGTGAACCTCACCCTGGCCAGCGACTGGATTGCCGGCCAGGCATCGGGCCAGCTGCGGGACGGCCGCCTCGGTGCGCCGGTCGCGGTCCCGGCCGGAACAGTGGTGGTGGACTACTCCGCGCCCAACGTCGTGAAGGAAATGCACGTTGGCCATCTGCGCACCACCGTGGTCGGGGATGCGATCGTGCGGATCCTGGAGTACCTCGGGCACACGGTGGTGCGGGCCAACCATGTAGGGGACTGGGGCACCCAGTTCGGCTTGCTGATCGAGCACCTGCTGGAGGTCGGCGAAGACGCTGCCCGCGCTGCGCTGTCGGCCGGGGAAATCAACGCTTTCTACCAGGCCGCGCGGATCAAGTTCGACGACGACCCAGCCTTCGCCGAGCGGTCCAGGCGCCGGGTGGTGGCGCTGCAGGCGGGCGACCCGGACACGCTACGCCTGTGGCAGCTCATGGTGGCCGATTCCAGGCGGTACTACAACACCATCTACCAGCGGCTCGGTGTCACCCTGACGGATGCGGACCTGGCGCCGGAGAGCTTTTACAACCCCATGCTGGCCGACGTATGCGCGGAGCTGCAGAAGGACGGCATCGCGGTGATCAGCGACGGCGCGCTCGTCGCCTTCCCGCCCGGTTTCACCGGCAGGGACGGGACGCCACAGCCGATGATCCTGCGCAAGCGCGACGGAGGTTACGGCTACGACACCACCGATCTGGCCGCGATCAGGTACCGCATCAAGGACCTGAAAGCCACCAGGCTCATCTACGTGGTCGGCGCCGAGCAGTCACTTCATTTCAGGATGCTGTTCGCGGTCGCCCGGCAGGCTGGTTGGCTGACGGACGAGGTCAGGGCGGAGCACGCGGTGATCGGGCTGGTCACCGGGTCCGATGGCGGGCGGATTCGCACCCGCACCGGCGAATCGGTCAAGTTGATCACGCTCATCGACGAGGCCGTCGAGCGGGCCGAGGATGTCATCGCTGACCGGTACGACGACCCTGACCTGCGCCACCAGATCGCGGATGCGGTCGGCATCGGCGCTCTGAAGTATGCGGACCTCTCCGTTGCACGCGATTCCGGATACACCTTTGATTTCGACCGAATGCTCGCGCTTACCGGGAACACCGGACCCTATCTGCAGTACGCCACGGCACGGATCAGATCGATCTTCCGCAAGGCCGGCCTCGACCCGGCCGCCGCGGCCGGCCCGATCCGGATCACCGAGGACGCGGAGCGGGCCCTTGCCCTGGCCTTGCTCGGGTTCGGCCGGTCCGTGCAACTGGCTGCCCGGGCCGCCGAGCCGCACCTGCTGGCCGGCTTCCTGTTCGAGGCGGCCAGTGCGTTCACCACGTTCTACGAGCTGTGCCCGGTGCTGAAGGCCGACGACCCAGCAGTGCGCGACAGCAGGCTCGCACTATCCGCCCTGGCCCTGCGGGTACTGGTGACCGGCCTTGGCCTGCTCGGCGTTCCAATACCGGAGCGGATGTAGCCGGAGGCGCCCGGGCGGGCGTCAGCAAAGTCCGGTCACATCTCTCATAGAAATCCCAGGTTCGGCGCCCCCATGTCCCAGGCGCGGTGGTCATGATCGCAACATGAGCAACGAGTACGGGCAGCCGGACGCCGACCCGGCGGGCAACCAGCCCACGCAGCAGTTCTGGGCAGGCCCTGACGCGCCCGCCGGAATGCCCGTCTGGGGAAACCAGCCCGGTGTGGCCGGGCCGCCCGGCCCCGGCCACACCGGGCAACCGGCCCTCGGCCAGCGGAAGGATCACCACAAGGTGCTCCACTGGACGGCCGGCCTGCTGGCCGCCGCCTTGCTGGCCGGCGGCGGCACCATCGCCGGGATGCGGCTGGCCGCTCATTCGTCGCCGGGCACCTCGTCCGGGGTGGCCACCGGGCAAGCCGGCCCGGCCGGTAGCGCACAGCAGGGTGCGCTGCTCAACGAGACGCTCAGCGATGCATCGTCGCCTGGCGCGCTCACCACGGGTGCCACCCTCACCGGAGGCACCGGGGCCTCCACCGGCGGCGCAGCGGCCGGCACCGCCGGGAAGGCCCCGGCCTGCGCCCGGGCCCGCCACGTTTCCCGGGTGGCGCGGCGGGCCGGGCTGCACAAGCTGTCCCGGCGGATCGGCATCGGCGCGGCCCGTTGCCGATTGGTCCGCCGCCGGGTCTTCGCTTTCTTCCTGCTGCGCGGGGTGGATGGCCAGTTCACCATCCAGACCAAGAAAGGCACCAAGACTCTCGCCTTCGAGCGTGGCGTGATCGGCTCGGTCACCGCAGGGAAGTCCATCACGGTCAAGGCCAGCGACGGGACTACGTGGACCTGGGACCTGGTCAGCACGACGGTCGTCCGTGACCGTCAGGGAAAGATCGGCCAGAGCGCCCTGACCTCGGGAACGCCCGTCTGGGTGGGCGGCCCGGTGGTCCAGGGCACGAAGGACGCAAGGCTCATAGTTGTCCGGCCTCCACAGCCAGCCTCGGTGTCCCCATCCTCCACATCGGGTAACTGACTGCAGGCCGGTGCCCCCTGGCCCCCGTGGGATGGGCCCCGCGGGGGGAAGGGCAGGTCCCGCAGATCTCGCCGTCTCAGCAGGCCAGAGATCTGCGGGCCGCGCTCACGGGGGGGCCAGCGCCGCCTCCCGCGGGATGGGCCCCGCGGGAGGCGGTTGCGCTTTGGTCAAGGCAGGGCCGGCGAACTTAGTGGCCCCGCAGCTGACAGCGGCCACCGCGTGGCAGGGCAGGGAACTGAATGACCGGGCTCGCGGGATGCGGTAGCGTCCGTGGGCTTGGGCAGGGCAAGTGAATTGGTGGGGCCCGCGGGAGGCGGTAGCGTCTGTGGGCCCAGACAGGGCAGGGAACCAGCAGAATGGTGCGGGCAGAACCGGCAGAATGGTCCTGGACAGATGACAGCAAGTGACCGGATCCCGCAGGTGCTCGTCGTGGACGACGAGCCGAACATCCGTGAGCTTGTACAGGTCGCGCTGAAGTTCCACGGCTGCGCGGTGAGCACGGCCGGTACCGGGGCCGATGCGCTGCGGCTGGCGGAGTCATCCCGGCCGGACCTGATCGTCTTGGACGTGGTTCTGCCCGATCTCGACGGTTTCGAGGTGTGCCGGCGGCTGCGGGCCGGCGGCAACGAGGTGCCGGTGATCTTTCTGACCGCCCGGGACACCTCGTCCGACACGGTGACCGGCCTGGCGCTGGGCGGGGACGACTACGTCACCAAACCGTTCTCGGTGGAGGCGCTGGTGGCCAGGGTCCGGGCGGTGCTGCGCCGGGCCTCGCGGTCCAGCCCCGAGCCGGGCCTGGAAAGCGACCCCGTGCTGCGCATCGGCGACCTGGAACTCGACGAGTCTCGGTGGAGCGTGCACCGCGGCGGCGTGCCCGTGGACCTGTCACCCACCGAGTTCCGGCTGCTCGCCTACCTGATGCGTCACCAGGGCAGGGTGCTCACCCGGGCGCAGTTGCTGGAGAACGTCTGGGGCTGGGACTACGCGGGGCAGTCTCAGATCGTGGAAACCTACGTCAGCTACCTGCGCCACAAGCTCGACCCGCTGGGGCCGCCGCTCATCCACACCCAGCGCGGGGTGGGTTACAGCCTGCGGGCACCCGGCGGTGCCGCGAACGCGGCCGGGGAGCCGCAGCCAGGTGCGCCGCCGGGGCCCGGGCAGCCGTGACCAGCCCCGGGCGCCTGTCCCTGCGCGCCCGACTCCTCGTCGTGCTGATCGCCGTGACCGCGGCGTTCCTGCTCATCATGGGCGGGGTGACCGCGTTCGTGCTGAGCAAGCGGCTCGGCACCCAGTTCGACAACTCGCTGATATCGGTCGCGGCACGCACACCGGGGCAGATCCAGACCGATCCCGGCGACGATGTCGCCGTGCTGATCACCCAGCGCTTTCCACTGGTCATCAAGCCGCTGACCGGGAGCACCGGGACGACCAAGGAACTGGCGGATGCCATCCAGAAGATGGCCTCGGGCAGCGGCCTTCGGGGCAACATCAACATCAAGGACATCCCGTTCGCCGTGCCCGGGACCTCACCGCGGCTGCGGGCGGTGGCCAGGGCCGTGGGGCGGCAGGGCCTGCCCCCGCAGGTACGCCTCCGGCACCGGCTCGCCGCTGTGCTCGTCGTTGCGAGCCCCGTGGACAGGGTCGCCGGCCAGGTGCGCGGCATCGTGGTGACAGAACTGATCACCGGCGGCGCACTGATCCTGCTGCTGGCCCTGGGCGGGCGCTGGCTCATCGGCCGCGGGCTGGCGCCGCTGAATGAGATGGCGGGCACCGCACAGCGGATCACCACCCAGGGCGACCTGACCGCGCGGATGCCGGACGCAGATGGAAGCACCGAGGTGGGCAGGCTCGGTACCGCTATCAACACCATGCTCGACCGGATCCAGCAGGCGTTCGGGGCCCGGCTCCGCTCCGAGACCAAGGTGCGGCAGTTCGCCGCGGACGCCTCGCACGAACTGCGGACGCCGCTCACCACCATCCGCGGCTACGCCGAGCTGTACCGCCAGGGGGCGCTCGACGACGACCAGCTACCCGACGCCATGCGCCGCATCGAGCAGGAGGCCAAGCGGATGAGCACGCTCGTCGCGGAGCTGCTCGAACTTGCCCGGCTCGACCGCACCTCTTCGCTCGACATCACGGAGACGGATCTGGCGGTGCTGGTTCGGGACGCGGCCGCCGATGCCAGGGCGGTGGAGCCGGCCAGGCCGGTGCGGGCGGAGGCCCCGGAGTCACTGGTCGCTACCGTGGACGAGGCCCGCATCCGGCAGGTGCTGGCCAACCTCCTCGGCAACGTCAGGGAGCACACCCCGGTGACTACGCCCACGGCGGTGCGGCTCGCCCAGGTCCGCGGTGGTGTGGTCCTCGAAGTCGCGGACAGCGGGCCGGGCATGGCCGCCGACGACGCCGCCCGGGCGTTCGACCGGTTCCACCGCGGCGCCGAGCGGCACGGCGGCGAGCCAGCAGCCGGTCCCGCGGTCGGCTACGGCGATCCCGGCGCCGGCGCGGACGGCGCGCACTCGGCGAACGGGAGCCGGCCAGCCGCCGAGAGCGGGGGCAGTGGGCTCGGCCTTGCCATCGTCGCCGCCATCGCCCAGGCGCACGGCGGCCAAGCCACGCTGGAAGCCGCCCCCGGCCACGGCACCAGGGTGCGCGTCTGGCTCCCGGCAACCGCGCCCGCCACACCGGCCCCGCCCCGCGAGGCAGTCACGCCCCGGTCAAGCCGCGCCCGGCACCACGCCGTCCCTCCGGCGCCGGCCACTCCGCAGCCCGCCTACCCGGCTTCCCATCAGCCAGGACCATCGCCTCAGCGGCCGTTATCCGGTCCCGCCCGCTACCCGATTCCGCCACCTGGGCAGCAGTCGCTCCGGCCGGCCCGCCAGCCGCCACCGGGCCCCGCCGGCGACCCGGCCGCATGGCACGCCGCACCTCCGGCCCAGTCAGTCGCGTCCCAGCCGTTGCCGGGCCCCGCCGACGGCCCGGCCCCGTGGCACGCCGCACCGCCCGCCCCGCCAATGGCGCCCGAACCGGTCCGCCAGCCGTTACCGAGCCCCGCCGACGGCCCGGCCCCGTGGCACGCCGCACCGCCCGCCCCGCCAATGGCGCCCGAACCGGTCCGCCAGCCGTTACCGGGCCCCGCCGACGGCCCGGCCCCGTGGCACGCCGCACCGCCGCCCGCGCAGCATCCCGGCGACGGCCGGGCGGAGCCCGCGGAGTTGCACCACGACTGGGGGGACCCGCCGCGGCCGGTTCCGCCGCAGGACCCTCCGGACCGTGAAGCCCACGACGCCGACGGCTATCCGGCGCGGCCGGCCGTCGCGCCCTGGCGGCGGTTACCCCCGCCGGGCCGCCACGGCCGTGTGAGCGGCAGCCCGCAGCCGGGCGACGGCGACAGGTGAGGCCACGGGCAGAAACAGCGCCCAGGAACAGCCTGTGAGGGCCCTGCTGACCAGCGGCCCTGGACCCACGCTGGCCTACGGCCCGGTTCCACCGTCACCGGGCCGGGGCCCTGCTGGACTGGGGCGACTCCCCCTGGAACCCCCCGCTGGCCCACAGCCGGCTCCTCCGTCACCGGGCCGGGGCCCTGCTGGACCTGGGGGGCGACCCCCTGGAACCCCCGCCGGCCTACGGCCCAGTTTCACCGTCACCGAACTGGGGCCCTTCCTCGGCCGGGCTGGGGAGGTGCTCGAACAGGTAGTAGACGGCGAGCAGGCCAAAGATGATCACGGCGGCCACCGCGTTGACGTACGCCGCGATCAGGGTGGCGGCCACGTAGGCGATCAGGCCGCCGGTGAACCCGGGGATGGACTGGCGCAGCGCCTCAGGGGGCAGGGCCGCGCCGAGCGCCGCGGCATGGTTGACCACGTAGATCCACAGGCCGGCGAAGCCGAGCGAGATCGCGATCATGACGAGCCCGTAGGTCACCGCCGCGGCGGTGCCCCCGTGGCCGGTCAGGTTTTCCGCGACCAGCGCGGTCGGGAACGGGATTGCCACGATGCCCATGAGCAGCAGCAGGTTGATGACCAGAAGCGGCCGGTCCACCCGCTGGACGTGGGCGAGGATCGTGTGGTGGTTCATCCACATGATCCCGATGGTGAGGAAGCTGACGACGTAGGCGAAATACCGCGGCCACGCCGCCAGCAACTGGCTGGTGAGCGTGCCATGGCCGGAGACCACCAGGTTGAGCACGAGCAGTGTGATCGCGATCGCGAACACGCCGTCGCTGAACGCCTCCGCCCGGCCGGTGGACATGGCTGCGCCGGTCAGCTGGCCGGTGGCGAGGCGGGCGGCGACTGGCCGTCACCGGACGGCGAGCCACCCGCTGGGGAGCCGCCCGCTGGGGAGCTGTTCGGTGCTGGCGATTCACCGTCCGCAGCCGGGGCGCTGTCCGGCGCGGGACCGGCCGGCGCGGGACCGGCCGCCGCGGGACCGGCCGCCGCGGGACCGTTGCCCGGCGATGCGGCGGCGACGGCCGCGGGCTGCACCGAGCGGGCGAGCAACTGTGCCACGTCCACGATCTCCAGCGACTCCGGGGCTTCCCCGGATGCCTTCTTCGCGGCGATCGCGTCACCCAGCATGACCAGGCAGTACGGGCATGCGGTCGACACCGTGTCCGGATTGGTGCCCAGCGCCTCGTCGATGCGCTCGGTGTTGATCCGCTTGCCGATCCGCTCCTCCATCCACATCCTGGCCCCGCCCGCGCCGCAGCAGAAGCCGCGGTCCTTGCACCGGTGCATCTCCTGTGGCTGGACCCCGGGCACCTGCTCCATGATCTCCCGGGGCGGGCTGAACACCTTGTTGTGCCGGCCGAGGAAGCACGGGTCGTGGTAGGTGATCTTCTCGGCCACCGGGGTGACCGGGGTCAGCTTGCCCTCGGCGACCAGCCTGGCCAGCAACTGGGTGTGGTGTATCACCTGGTAGTTGCCGCCGAACTGCGGGTACTCATTGGCCAGGGCGTTGAAGCAGTGCGGGCAGGACGCCACGATCGTGCGCGGCTTCACCTCGTTGAGCGTCTCGATGTTCTGCTGGGCCAGCATGGAGAACACGAACTCGTTGCCCATCCGCCTGGCCGGGTCGCCGGTGCATGTCTCGCCGGGCCCGAGCACCGCGAACTTCACCCCGGCGGTATGCAGCAGGGTCACGATGGCCCTGGTGGTCTTGCGCGCCCGGTCCTCCAGCGACCCGGCGCAGCCGACCCAGAACAGGTACTCCACGTCGTCCCCGAGCGGCCCGTCGACGACCGGCACCTCGAAGTCGAGGCCCTCCATCCACTCGGTCCGGCGGGACTCACCCATGCCCCACGGGTCGCCCTTGTTCTCCAGATTCTTCAGCATCCCGGCGGCCTCCACCGGGAAGCTGGACTCGATAAGCACCTGGTAGCGGCGCATGTCGGAGATGTGGTCGATATGTTCGATGTCCACCGGGCATTCCTGCACGCAAGCCCCGCAGTTGGTGCATGACCACAGCACGTCGGGGTCGATCACGCCGTGCGAATCCGCGTCACCCACGAGGGGCCGTAGCGCCTCCTGCTTGGTGCGCTCCGGGAGCTTGTCCCTTTCCTCGTCACTGGACGCGAGCAGATACGGGCCCTTGGCCAGCGCATGGTCGCGCAGGTCCATGATCAGCTTCTTCGGGGACAGCGGCTTGTCCGTCACCCAGGCCGGGCACTGCGACTGGCACCGCCCGCACTCGGTGCAGGTCGCCATGTCCAGCATGCCCTTCCAGGTGAAGTCCTCGATCTTGCCGCGCCCGAAGACGTCGGTGTCCGGGTCGGCCTCCTCGAAGTCGAGCACCTTGCCGCCCGAACGCATCGGCTGCAGCGCGCCCAGCCCGTTCGGGCGGCGGGAGAACAGCACGTTGACCGGGGCCAGGACGATGTGCAGGTGCTTGGAGTAGGTGAGGAACACCCCGAACGCCGAGGACGACCGCGAGCTGGGCCAGGATGAACGTCGTCTCGAGCACGCTGTTCACGCCGGTGCCGAGCGGGGCGAGCCAGTGCGCGACGATCTCCGACGCGAACGCGCCGTGCGAGTAGGGGAAGTAGCCGGTGTTGATCTGCGCGGCCCGGTACAGCAGCAGCGTCGCGATCACGAGAAAGATCAGGGCCAGGACGAGCCACGCGGCGCCGGTGTGCGACCCGGAGAACCGGGAGTCGCGGCCGATCCGCTTCGGGTCGGTGCGCAGCCGGATGATCGCGAAGGTGACGATGCCGGCCAGCACGCCCACGGCGAACAGGTCCTCGATGAACCCGATGAACGCCCAGTGGCCGATGACCGGGATCGCGAAGCTGCGGCTGAACAGGGCGCCGTACGCCTCGATGATGGTCAGCAGCAGGACGATGAAGCCCCAGAACGTCAGCGCGTGGGCCATCCCCGGCACCGACCACTGGAGCAGCTTGCGCTGCCCGATCACCTCGGTGGCCTGCGATCTCCACGTCCCGGCCGGGGTGCTCCCGCACGGCCGCGATCCGCTCCGGTGCGGGCTGGCCCGCCCGGGCCACCCGCTGCAGCCACCACAGCCGCCGCCCGGCGAATGTGGCGGCAGCCGCTGTCAGCACAAGCCCGATGACGATACGCAGGACCACGCGGACCTCCTCATGCGGCGCCTGCCCGCGCCGCGGCGCGTCAGGCATTGCCGGGCACGCACCGGCGGCTGGTTGCGCCTGGGCGGCCCCGTTGCCGGTCCAGGGTACGCCGCGCACCCTGGATATTCCGGCCCCACCACCCCGCCCAAACCCGCAGAGATCACCGGCGGATGCCGACGCGTCCACCGCGGATGCCAGCCCGCGGCGTGCCCGGCGATTTCCCGCATCCTACCGGTTGGTAACTTAGCGATGCCTCCGGCCACAGCACCGCGGGCCGCCCGGGCGGTGTTCCCGGGCGGCCCGCGGTGCTGGGCCGGGCTGGGCTCAGCCCCGGCCGTACTGGTCGATCGCGTGCGCCGGCGCGGTGATGCGCTGCGGCTGGCCGATGCCGGAGAACGTCACGGTGACCGCGCTGACCTGCACCTCGCGGTGCGGGGCGGCAACGGGGTGCGGGATGACCCGGATGATTACCCGGGAAGGATTGCCGTGTCCCTTGTGCACCTTGGCCCTGAGCCTGGCGGCCATTGCCTGGTTCGGCACGTAGATAATCAGCGGGCCGTGGGGCCTGTGCTTTGCGTACTCTGTGCCGGGCGGGTACACCGTGGTGGTCGTCGCGGCGGTCAGGCTCAACCGGTGCACCACGTTGTGGCCGTCCACCCAGACCTCCAGGGCGGTCACGTGAGCCCCGGGCTGCAGGTCGGGCAGCGCGGACAGGCCGCGCAGGTGGCTGAAGTTCGTGGCGCGCAGGTGCTTGAGCCGGATCCCGTCGATCACCTGGTACCCGAGGAACTCGAACCGGGCGGACGGCTCCAGCATCGCGAAGACCTTACGGGGATCCGGGATGGTGAAGCTGGGGTGGCCATTCGGGTTGGTGTCGTGATACCACTGCAGCCGCCGGGTCCGGGCCGCGATGTACAGGTAGAACTGCTTGCCGACGATGCGGTTGATGGCGAACTGGGTGCTGGCGGGCTGGCCGTCGCTGGCCGGGAACGACTGCGAGAAGGCGTCGTTCCAGTTCTTCCCCGAGAACGTGATCCGGTCGATGCCGGCGACCTGGAGCTTGCCCGCCTGGCTGTTCCGGTAGCTGATCGTGGCCCGGCCGGACAGTGCCAGCGCCGACCGGGACGCGCTGGCGACCTGGCGGACCATGGCGGCGGTCAGCAAGACCGGGGCATGCGTGCGGCTCTTAGCGCCCACCATCGGCCGGATCGGGCCGCCCGCGCTGACCGCAAGCACGGTCACCGCCACGGCGGCCGCGGCCACGGTCAGCCCGGTCCCGGTCAGCACGGCCGCGCGCGACATCCGCCGGGCGGGGCGAGCCGTCACGGGCACGGCCCCGGTGTGACCGGCCACCTCGCGGTCGGCTGCGGTGCGGTCGGCTGCGGCCAGGCGGGCGGCGGCCTCGGCGGGCCGCGGGACCGCCTGGCCGGGGTCCAGGCTGGCCGGGCGTGCCCGGGCGAGCAGTTCCATCACGTCGCCGTGGCGCCGGTCGCGCGGTCCAACAGTGGGCCTGGTCATCGGGTTTGCTCCTCTCGGTGGGCGAGTACGGGATCGCCCAGCCGGGCGGAATCCGGGGAATCGGCGGATCCGGGCGGGTCGGCGGGCCCCGGCAGGCCGGCGGCCTCGGCCAGGCCGGCGGCCTCGGCCAGCGCCGGCGGGCTTGGCCACGCTGGCGGGCTCGGCCACGCTGGCGGGCTCGGCCAGCTGGCGGGCTGGGCCGACGGGCCCCAGCGGGCCGGCGGGCTCGGGTGGGTCTGCCATGGCGCGTTCCAGGCGGCGCCTGGCCCGGTGCAGCCGGACGAAGTAGGCGGCCGTCGAACAGCCCACCACCCGGGCCGCCTCGGCCGCTTTGAGCCCATGCCAGGCAACCAGCGTGAGGAGTTCCCTGTCCGCCTCCGGCAGCGCGGCGAGTGCGGCGAGCACGGCGGTCCGTTCCGCTACCTCGTCTGCCACGTCCGGTGCCGACAACTCCGCCTCGGTGATCCACGCACGCAGTTCGGCGCTGATCGACCGCTGCCTGGCGCTGCCGCGGAACTGGCTGCAGCGCCGTATTCCTGGCCACCGTCAGCAGCCAGGGCAGCGCCGGGGCAGGCACGTCGGCCAGCCGCCGCCAGGCCACCAGGAAGGTCTCGCTGACCACCTCGTCCGCCAGTTGCCTGCCGACGCGGCTCACCGCGTAGGCGTAGACCGCGGCGTGGTGGTCGGCGTAGAGAGCCTGGAACCGTTCCATCGCCTCGGGATCGGTCACGATGCCGGCTCCCTCCGCTGGACAGTGCTGGCCCGGGGCCCCCGGAACCTCCGCTGGCCGTTTGGGTCATCACCGGGGAATGTCCGTGCCCGTCCTCTTCTTACCTGGGCCGTGGTACCGGTTTCTGGGAATAGGGCTCCCGGTCAGAAAGTTGAGCCGAGTAGACTCAAGTGATTTGCCAGGCACTGAGCAGCGTGGCAAGCTTGCGTCGACCAGACTCAACTTCACTACTACCAAGGACTAACTCATGGCACGTGCGGTAGGGATCGACCTCGGGACGACCAACTCCGTTGTCGCTGTCCTCGAAGGCGGCGAGCCCACAGTTATCGCAAACGCGGAAGGCTCGCGGACCACTCCGTCGGTGGTCGCCTTCGCCAAGAACGGCGAGGTGCTCGTCGGCGAGGTCGCCAAGCGGCAGGCGGTAACCAACGTCGACCGGACCATCCGCTCGGTCAAGCGCCAGATGGGCACCGACTGGAACGTCAAGATCGACGACAAGAAGTACACCGCCCAGCAGATCAGCGCGTTCATCCTGCAGAAGCTGAAGAGGGACGCCGAGTCCTACCTGGGCGAGACCATCACCGACGCGGTCATCACCGTGCCCGCCTACTTCAGCGACGCGCAGCGCCAGGCCACCAAGGAGGCCGGCCAGATCGCCGGGCTGAACGTGCTCCGGATCATCAACGAGCCCACCTCCGCGGCGCTGGCCTATCACCTGGAGAAGGAGAGCGAGGCCACCATCCTGGTGTTCGACCTCGGTGGCGGCACCTTCGACGTGTCCCTGCTCGAGGTCGGCGAGGGTGTGGTCGAGGTCAAGGCGACCAGCGGTGACAACCACCTGGGTGGCGACGACTGGGACCAGCGGATCGTGGACTGGCTGGTGCAGGACTTCAAGAACGGCTACGGCGTCGACCTGTCCAAGGACAAGATGGCGCTGCAGCGGCTGCGGGAATCCGCGGAGAAGGCCAAGATCGAGCTGTCCGGTTCCGCGGAGACGCAGATCAACCTGCCCTACATCACCCACTCCGAGCAGGGCCCGCTGCACCTGGACGCCAAGCTCACCCGGGCGGAGTTCCAGAAGATGACCTCCGACCTGCTGGACCGCTGCAAGGCGCCGTTCAAGCAGGTGATCAAGGACGCCGGGGTCAAGCTCACCGACATCCACCACGTGGTGCTCGTCGGCGGCTCGACCCGGATGCCCGCCGTGGTGGACCTGGTCAAGGAACTGACCGGCGGCAAGGAGCCGAACAAGGGCGTGAACCCCGACGAGGTCGTCGCGGTCGGCGCCTGCCTGCAGGCCGGCGTGCTCAAGGGCGAGGTCAAGGACGTTCTGCTGCTCGACGTGACGCCGCTGTCGCTGGGCATCGAGACCAAGGGCGGCATCTTCACCAAGCTCATCGAGCGGAACACCACCATCCCGACCAAGCGCTCGGAGATCTTCACCACCGCGGACGACAACCAGCCGTCGGTGCAGATCCAGGTGTTCCAGGGCGAGCGCGAGATCGCCGCGTACAACAAGAAGCTCGGCATGTTCGAGCTGGCCGGGATCGCTCCCGCCCCGCGTGGCATCCCGCAGATCGAGGTGGCCTTCGACATCGACGCCAACGGCATCGTGAACGTCTCGGCCAAGGACCTCGGCACCGGCAAGGAGCAGCGGGTCACCATCAGCGGCGGCTCGGCCCTTGGCAAGGACGAGATCAACCGGATGATGGCCGAGGCGGAGAAGTTCGCCGAGGAGGACGCGCGGCGCCGCGACGAGGCGGAGACCCGCAACCGTGCCGACACGCTGGCCTACCAGACCGAGAAGTTCCTCGCCGAGAACTCCGAGAAGGTTCCCGAGGACATCAAGGCGGAGGTCGAGTCGGCGATCGCGGACCTGAAGAAGGCGCTCGAAGGCACCGACATCGACGCCATCAAGGAGGCCACCGAGAAGGCGGCCCAGGTCAGCCAGAAGATGGGCACCGCCATCTACGCCCAGTCCCAGGCGGCCAGCGCCGCCGCGGGCGAGCAGGCGGCCGGCGAGGCCAGCGCGGAGCAGGACAACGACGAGGTCGTCGAGGCTGAGATTGTCGAGGATGACAAGCCCGGCGAAGAAGGTGGCGCCGCCTGATGAGCTCACCTGAGGAGACCAACGCAGGACCGGTGATCCGCGACCTCAGGCGCATCGACCCACGCACGGGGCAGGTCAGAAACCCCGGGGGCAGATGCGCCGGGTGCCGCGGGCCGCGGTACCGGCAAGCCGGCCAGGCCGGGCAAGCACTCGGTGTCCAAGCCGGGGGCTGCCCCCGGCACCGGCGCCGAGGCCACGGCCGGACCGGCGCCGGACGGCGGGCCCGCGGCAGCGGGCCCGGCCAGCTCCGGTGACCGCCCCGCCGGCGGCGGGGCGGCCGAGCCCGGCGTCGTGCCGGAGAGCGGGGGCGGGCGCGAAGCGCGGGGGCGGGAACAGCAGAGCGAGCGGGAGCTTGCCGCCAAGCTGGCCGAGCGCACCGCTGACCTGCAGCGCGTGAGCGCGGAGTACGCCAACTACCGCAAGCGGGTGGACCGGGATCGCCTGGTGGTACGGGAGCAGGCACTGGCCAACGTGCTGGTCGCGCTGCTGCCGGTGCTCGACGACATCGGCCGGGCCCGGGAGCACGGCGAACTGTCCGGCGGCTTCAAGTCCGTCGCGGAGTCGCTGGAGTCGACCGTGACCAAGCTCGGCCTGGTGAGCTTCGGCACCGAGGGTGAGCCGTTCGACCCGAACGTGCACGAGGCCCTGACGCACTCCTACTCCACCGCGGTGACCGAGCCGACCTGTGTCCAGATCCTGCAGCCCGGCTACAAGGTCGGCGAGCGGATCGTCCGGCCTGCCCGGGTGGCCGTCGCCGAGCCCGAGGAGGGCACGGCCGCGCCGGACGAGGCCGGCCTGCCCGACGGAGGCGGGATCGCAGGAGAGCCGTGAGGACGAAGACTGACGCCTGGAGATACCAGTGAGCACGAGGGACTTCCTCGAGAAGGACTACTACAAGGCTCTTGACGTCTCCAAGACCGCGACCGCGGACGAGATCAAGAAGTCCTACCGGAAGCTCGCCCGCAAGTACCACCCCGACGCCAACAAGGGTGACCCCAAGGCCGAGGAGCGGTTCAAGGAGATCTCCGAGGCGTACAACACGTTGTCGGACGCCAAGCGGCGCAAGGAGTACGACGACGCCCGATCCCTGTTCGGCAGCGGCGGCTTCCGGCCGCCGGGGCAGGGCGGCGCCGGCGGGTTCCCGTTCGACCTGGGCGACCTGTTCGGCGGCGGCCACGGGCACGACCACCAGTTCCGGTGGCCGGCTCGGCGACCTGCTCGGCGGGATGTTCGGTGGCGGCGGCCGGGCTGGCACCCAGACCCGGCCGCGCCGCGGCGCGGATGTGGAGACCGAGGCCACGCTGTCGTTCCACGACGCCATCGACGGCACCACGGTGTCGTTGCGGCTGACCGGCGAGGGAGCCTGCCCGACCTGCCACGGCACCGGGGCGAAGTCGGGAACGGTGCCCCGGGTCTGCCCGAACTGCCAGGGCACCGGCCAGACCAGCCGGAACCTGGGAAGCTACGCGCTGTCCGAGCCGTGCCAGCGAGTGCCGCGGCCGCGGCCTGGTGGTGGACGACCCCTGCCCGGAGTGTTCGGGCAGCGGGCGCGCGATGAGCAGCCGCACGATCCAGGCCCGCATCCCCGCGGGCGTGTCCGACGGGCAGCGGATCCGGCTCCGGGGCAAGGGTGCCCCGGGTGAGCGGGGCGGCCCAGCGGGCGACCTGTACGTGCGGGTGCACGTCACGCCGCACCCGATCTTCGGCCGCAGCGGCGACAACCTCACGGTGAACGTGCCGGTCACCTTCACCGAGGCGGCGCTTGGCGCCGAGGTCAAGGTCCCGTCGCTGCGCGGGGTGCCGGTCAGCGTCCGGATCCCCGCGGGGACGCCGAGCGGGCGCACCTTCCGTGCGCGGGGCAAGGGGGCCCGGCGCAAGGACGGGACGAACGGGGACCTGCTGGTCACCGTGAACGTCCAGGTGCCGCAGAACCTGAACGGCACCGCCCGGCAGGCCCTTGAGTCCTTCCGTGACGCGACCGCTGGCGAGGATCCGCGCGAGGACCTGCTGCGACGGGCAAGACAGACATGACACGACGGCACCCCTGGCGGCCCACGCCGCCGGGACTGGGAGGCGGCGCCCGCGACGATGCGGGCGCGCGCCTTCCGAGTACGACCGCCCGCAAGGGAGGCAATGAGATGAGCGGGAATCCGTTCGAGGTGGCGGACGACAGTCCGGTGTATGTGATCTCGGTGGCGGCCGAGCTTTCCGGGCTGCACCCGCAGACGCTGCGCGCCTATGACCGGCTCGGGCTGGTGTCCCCCGGCCGGTCGTCGGGCCGCGGCCGCCGGTACTCGCTGCGCGACGTCCTGATGCTGCGCGAGGTGCAGCGGCTGTCCCAGGAGGACGGCGTCAACCTGTCGGGCATCAAGCAGATCCTCGAACTCGGCGCCGAACTGGACCGGGCGCGCCGCATGCTCGCCGAGATGACCGCGGAGATCGCTCAGCTCCGGGCGGAACTGGAGTCGACCCGCGCGGTGGCCGCCCGGCTGGCCGGACTGGTGCGCAACCGCGCCGCAGGAGCCCAGCTGGTCCCGGTGCGGAACCTGGGCAGCAGCAGCGCGCCGGCCGGCCCGGCGCCGCAGCACGTCCCAGCCGCCACGAACACTTCACCAGCAAGCAGCGCACCAGCAAGCAGTGCGCCGACCGAGGAAAACAACTAAATGATTGACAAGCTCACCCGCCGCAGCAGCGAGGCATTCGCCGCGGCGCGGCAGCAGGCCACGGCCGATGGAAACCCGCACGTTGACGCGCTGCACCTGCTCGCGGCCCTGATCGAGCAGGAGGGCGGCACGGCGGCCCCGCTGCTGCGCGCGGTCGATGCCGACCCCAGCGCGGTGCTCGCCGACACCAGGACGCAGCTCGCCCGGCTGCCCAAGATCGCGGGGACGACCGTCAGCGCCCCGGAGAACTCGCGGGCCCTGCTGAAGGTGCTGACCACGGCCGGGGAGCGGGCCGAGAAGCTGAACGACGAGTACATCTCCACCGAGCACCTGCTCGTCGGGCTGGCCGCGGACGGCGGCCAGGCGGCGACGCTGCTGCGCAAGCACGGGGCCACGCCCGAGGCGCTGCTCGAGGCGTTCGAAAAGGTGCGCGGCAGCGCCCGCGTCACCTCCGAGGACCCGGAGGGGACCTATCAGGCCCTGGAGAAGTACGGGGTCGACCTCACCCAGCTGGCCCGCGACGGTCGGCTGGACCCGGTGATCGGCCGGGACCCGGAGATCCGGCGGGTGATCCAGGTGCTGGCCCGCCGCACCAAGAACAACCCGGTCCTGATCGGCGAGCCGGGGGTCGGCAAGACCGCCGTGGTCGAGGGCCTGGCGCAGCGGATCGTGGCCGGCGACGTGCCCGAGTCGCTGCGCGGCAAGCGCTTGGTCGCCCTGGACCTGGGCGCGATGGTCGCGGGCGCGAAATACCGCGGTGAGTTCGAGGAGCGGCTCAAGGCCGTGCTGAACGAGATCAAGGCCAGCGAGGGCCAGGTGATCACGTTCATCGACGAACTGCACACCGTCGTGGGCGCGGGCGCGGCCGAGGGCGCGATGGATGCGGGCAACATGCTCAAGCCGATGCTGGCCCGCGGCGAACTGCGGATGGTCGGCGCGACCACTCTGGACGAGTACCGGCAGCGGATCGAGAAGGACCCTGCCCTGGAGCGCCGGTTCCAGCAGGTGTTCGTGGGCGAGCCGTCGGTCGAGGACACGATCGCGATCCTGCGCGGGCTCAAGGGCCGCTACGAGGCGCATCACCAGGTGCAGATCTCCGACGCCGCGCTGGTCGCCGCGGCGGCGCTGTCCGACCGCTACATCACCGGGCGGTTCCTGCCGGACAAGGCCATCGACCTGGTCGACGAGTCCGCCTCCCGGCTGCGCATGGAGATCGACTCCCGGCCGGTGGAGATCGACGAACTGCAGCGCACCGTGGACCGGATGAAGATGCAGGAAATGGCGCTGGAGCGCGAGGCCGATCCGGCCAGCAAGGAGCGGCTGGAGCGGCTCCGCGCCGACCTCGCCGACCGGCAGGAGCAGCTCACCGCGCTGCTGGCCCGGTGGGAGCGGGAGAAGGCGGGCCTCAACCGGGTCGGCGAGCTGAAGAAGCGGCTCGACGACCTGCGCGTCCAGGCCGAGCGTGCCCAGCGGGACGCCGACTTCACCACCGCCTCACGGCTGATGTACGGGGACATCCCCGCGCTGGAGCGTGAGGTGGCCGCGGCCAGCGCCGAGCCCGCGCCGGGCGCGGCGGCCGCCGACGGCACGGCCGGATCGGAAGCTCCCATGGTCAAGGAGGAGGTCGGGCCGGACGACGTCGCGGATGTGGTGTCGTCGTGGACCGGCATCCCGGCCGGCCGGCTGCTCGAAGGGGAGACGGGCAAGCTGCTGCGGATGGAGACCGAGCTTGGCAAGCGCCTGGTGGGCCAGGCCCAGGCGGTTCAGGCCGTGTCCGATGCGGTACGCAGGTCCCGCGCGGGCATCTCCGACCCGGACCGGCCGACCGGCTCGTTCCTGTTCCTCGGCCCGACCGGGGTCGGCAAGACGGAACTGGCCAAGGCCCTTGCCGAGTTCCTCTTCGACGACGAGCGCGCCGTGGTCCGCATCGACATGAGCGAGTACAGCGAGAGGCACTCGGTGGCCCGGCTGGTCGGTGCGCCGCCCGGCTACGTCGGTTACGAGGCCGGCGGCCAGCTCACCGAGGCCGTGCGGCGCCGCCCGTACTGCGTGATCCTGCTTGACGAGGTGGAAAAGGCGCACCAGGAGGTGTTCGACATCCTCCTGCAGGTACTCGACGACGGCAGGCTGACCGACGGGCAGGGCCGGACCGTGGACTTCAGGAACACGATCCTGATCCTCACCTCGAACCTCGGGTCGGCGGAGATCGCGAATCAGTCCATGGACGACGACGCGAAGCGGGAAACCGTGATGGCCGTGGTCCGGGTGACCTTCAAGCCGGAGTTCCTGAACCGTCTTGACGACATCATCCTGTTCGACCCGCTGACCACCGAGGAACTCGCGGAGATCGTGGACCTGCAGGTGGCCGCGCTGGCCAAGCGGCTTGCCGAGCGGCGGCTCACGCTGCACGTCACCCCGGCGGCGCGGGAGTGGCTGGCACTGACCGGGTTCGACCCCGTCTTTGGGGCACGGCCGCTGCGCAGGCTGGTGCAGTCCGCCATCGGCGACCAGCTTGCCCGGTCGCTGCTCGCCGGCCAGATCGTGGATGGTGACACGGTTCTGGTGGACACCGACCCCGCCGCGGACGCACTCGCGGTTACGGCGGAACGCCTGCCCGCGGCAACGGCCGGCGGCTGACCCACGGCTGCGCCGGGGGGCCGCCGGGCCTGGCGGCCCCGGACGGGCCGGGCGTCAGCGACGAACGGCCCGCTACCCGCCGGAATGCGTGTCCAGCAGCCGGTCGTAGTCATCCTCGGGCAGGCCGAGGTCGTTGCGGATCCGGAACCGCAGGCTCAGCAGCAGGCGGAATTCGTTCACGTCACCGGACACCTGGGTGACGGGGCCGGCCGGGGTGACCTCGTTGCCCTGGCCGACCGGGCCCGGGGTCCGGCCGAGGCACAGTTCGACACCGGCGTTGGCCCAGCCGAGCGCACCCACCAGGTCGGACTGCTCGACGAGCAATTCGGCGAGCAGGTCGCACATCCGCGCATCACGCGGCGCCTCAGCGGCGAGCGCGCTGACATAGGCCTCCGCCTCCGCGGTGCGGCCCAACTGGAACAGCGCACGGGCCAATGGAATCCGCGGCTCCACCGAGGCCGAGCCGCCGTCGGCGATCGCACGCATGAAGCCATTTACCGCCGCGGCCGGGTCATCGGCGAGCAGCCACTGCTCACCGGCCCGGATATAGGCCTCGGACCTCGGCATCGCCGCGGTCTGTGTGCCGGTATCGGCGAGCCTGGTCATTTCCTGCGCCGCAGCCCGGTGCTCGCCGCTGCAGGCAGCGTCGAACTCGATCGCGTCGAACGTCTCTGGTGTCAGGGAAACCACGGTAGGGACGTACCCATCTCAAGACCCCAGCAACGTGCTGGGCCGGCCCATTGACGGTTATTCACCGGCATCTGCCCTCCTGCCCGGAGATATCGCATCCGCAATCCCGATTGCGTGCCTGGGGCGGAGGCCTTGCTCATCGCCGGCGTCACGGGGGACCGGATCAATGACGGACCCTTTCCAGCGCGTCCCAGAAACCGCGCCGCAATGCGTGCCGCACCTCATCATGCAGCAGCGAATCAATGGGCAGCGACGAATCCTGCAACAGCCTGGCCTCCAGGTCGGAAGGCATCCGCGGCTTGCGGGCGAGCACCGCCTCCAGCCACAGCGCTGGCGCGTCCCTGGCGACGGACTGGCCGAAGTTGAAGCCCTCGCCGTGCGCTGCCTGCACCGCGTCGGCCAGCGACACCGCCACCGGCTGCGGCACCAGGGCGTGCTGCGCGGCAGGCTGCGGGCCACTGTGCGGACCCTGCGGTGGCACGTAGGGCCCGGGCATCGCCCCGTCGGGCTGGCCCGGCGTTACCGGGAACTGCCTCGCGAGCTGATCACCCGGCACGGCGGGCGGCCGGCCGGGCAGTGCCGCCGGGTACCCAACAGGCGCACCGCGCTGCTGGGCCGCCGGTATGGCCGGAACCGCGCCGGGCGGTGGCGCCAGGGACGGTCCCGGCGGGGCGCCTTGGGTGGGCGGCCTCGGCATGGCCGGAGCCTGCCCGGGCGCCACGCCCGCGGCCTGGCCGGAATACCCGGACTGCGGGGCCAGCGGCGCCGGGGAAACCGGTGCCGCCGCAGCCGGCGGGGGCGGCGGAGGCGGGGCTGCCTGGTAGGCGGGCATGCCCTGGCGAGTCTGCACGGCCGGGGAGCCGGGCAGGCCGGCGGGCGCCTGGAATCCTGCCGCCGCGGCCGGGACCCCCGGTTGCGGCGGCGCAGGCTGTCCCGGCATGACCGGCCCGGCCACCGGCTGCCCTGCCGGGAACTGCCGGGCCGGCAACCCGTGCTGGGCGTGCTGGCCGGCCACGGGTGCGGACTCGGCATGCTGTGACGGCGGGCCCGCGTGCTGCCCGCCGCCGCGCAGCGGCTGAGCGTGCTGCGGCGCCATGGCCGGAAGCGGGGGGGCCGGAGGCGGGGCGGTGAGCGGTCCGGAGATGTGCGCCGCCGCATGGCCGGGGGCTGGCTGGGCCGCGTGACCCGGCGCCGGCGGGCCGGGCGTGATCATCGGCTGGCCCGGCGCCGCGTGCTGCGGCGGCCCGGCGGCATGGTGTGCCGGTGCCGCATGGTGCCCTGGCGGTGCCGCGTGCTGGCCCGGCGGAACCCCCCCGCCGGGCAGCGTCGGAGCGCCGGCCAGCGCGGACGCCTGGGCCACCGGCGCTGGCTGGCCCGCCGGGCCTGCCTGCGCCGGCAGCACCGCGGGCGGGCCTGGCGGGGCGGAGATGTCGCGTGGGGCAGGCAGGCCACCTTGCCCCGGGCCTGGCTGGCCCACCACACCCGGCGGTGGCGCCGTGCCCGGCTGCGGCCCGGGCGGGGAGGTCAGGCTGTGGTTGCCTGTCACCGCCGGCCCGTTCGTATCGGCGAGCGGCGGCCGGTGGCTGTTCGCGGGCTGCGCGGCCCGCTGGTACTCGGCGATCACCGGCCTGGTGTAAAGACCAGGCGGGGCCGCGTGCGAGCCCACGGGCAGGGCCGGCTGACCGATCACCCCCGGGGTGCCGTGGCCGTTGGCGGTCGCGCGGCTCGCGTAGGCCGGCACCGTCTGGCGGTCCTCCTCGCCGACCGGCTCCGCGCCGACCACAAGCTCCACCGAAGGCCGCAGATGCGCCTCGCTGATCTCGACGATCTCGTCGCACTCCTGGCGGAGCGCGGCGGCGGCGGTCCAGCCGGGCGCGGCGATGTGCACCAGGATCACCCGCAGGCCGAGATCCTGCACCTCGGCAATCACCTGCGCGAGGTCGTCCTCCGCGCTGACCACCAGCGCGTCGCTGATCGCCCGGTTCCTGGCCAGCGTGGTCAGGTCGCGGTGGATCTCGCTTTCGACGCCTTCGCGGCGGCCGGGCTTCATCTTGCCGAGCCGCAGCTTCACGCCCGGCAGGTCGGCGAGGATCTCGTGCTCGGAACTGCGGCGGCCCTCGACCGTGGCCTCATACCAGTAGCAGCGCAGCAACGGCAGGCCGGTGTGAGCGCGCGCCACGTTCCGGAGGACTTCGAGTACCCCGGCATAGTTCCAGGAAACGGACTCCCGGTTGCGGGTGCCGTGAACGGCCATCGCGCCATCTCCTAGCACGTAGCCCGCGTCCACGAACAACGCGCAGCGATCCACCCGACACCGCCCTTCCGTCCAGGCGAGACGTTACCAGCGGACAGCCGCCTCCGTGACGGATCGCGCACAGATCGCGGACCTGCCCCAGCACAGGCCGGGCCAGGTCCGCGGCGGGGAATGGTATCCGGGGCTACGGCCTTATGCGGGAGAAGGCATCGCGGCCGGGACCGGGCAGCGGGCAGGATTGGGTGATTATGCGACTGCTTGTGCTCGGCGGATCACAATTTCTCGGCCGCGCGATCGTGGACGAGGCATGCAGCCGGGGCTACGACGTGACGACGTTCTCCCGTGGGCGGTCCGGCCATCACCGGCCGGGCACCGAGACACTGACCGGGGACCGCACCAACCCCGAAGACCTGCGGCAGCTCGCACGCGGTAGCTGGGACGCGGTTATCGACACCTCCGTGCTGGCACCCGCGCACGTGACCGCGTCGGCCCGGATCCTGGCCGAGCGGACCGGGCACTACACCTATATCTCCACATTTTCGGTGTACGCCGAGTACCCACAGCAGCCGGCCACGGAGAGCTCCCCTGTGCTCGACTGCCCGGCCGATGCCACCGGCACCGTGGACAGCCTCGGGTACGGCCAGCTCAAGGCCGGCTCCGAGCGCGCGGCTGCCGCCGCGTTCCCGGGCCGGTGCCTGATCGTCCGGCCCGGCCTGATCGTCGGGCCGCACGAGAACGTCCACTGGCTGTCGTGGTGGTTGCACCGGCTCGCCCGGGGCGGGACCGTGCTCGCGCCCGGCGAGCCGGGCAAGCCGGTCCGGATGACCGACGTCAGGGACCTGGCGGCCTGGGTGATCGACAACACCAGGCGCGGCCTGCCCGCCACCGTCAACGTACCGGGGCCGCAGGGCACCACGTTCGGCCCGCTGCTCACCGACTGCGCACGGCTGGCCAGCGCCGACGGCAGCCCGCACGCCGAACTCCGGTGGGTGAGCGACCGCGACCTGCTCGAGGCCGGGGTGAGCCCGTGGACCGAACTGCCGATGTGGGCCCCGGACATCCCCGAGCTTGCGTACATCTGGGAGGTCCCCGGTGACCGGGCGCTGCGCACCGGCATGCGGTACCGGCCGCTCAGCGACACCGTGCACGACACCTGGCTCTGGCTGAAGCACGAGGCCGCCACGGGCTACGAACGCGCCCCGCACGGCTTGCTGGAACTCGGCATCGAACCGGGCAAGGAACGCGCTGTCCTCGCCGCCGTCGCCTGAAGCGGTGCTGGCCCAGGGGGGCGACCCCCTGGAACCCCCGCTGGCTGGCCCAGGGGGGCAACCCCCTGGAACCCCCGCTGGCTCAAGGCCCCGTTCCTCCGTCACGAGGCCTTGGCGTGCTGGCCCAGGGGGGCAACCCCCTGGAACCCCCGCTGGCTCAAGGCCCCGTTCCTCCGTCACGGGGCCTTGGCCGTGCCAGCCCGGGGGAGCGACCCGCGGGGGCGCGGCTACGCTGCCAAGCGTGAGCGAGCGCGACGATCTCCTGCAGGTGATTAACGACAAGGCCGTGATCCGCGGTGACTTCGTGCTGTCCTCCGGGCAGCACGCGGACTGGTACATCGACCTGCGGCGGGTGCTGCTCAGCGGCGCCAGCGCCGCCCTGGCGGGCCGGATGATGCTCGCCGCTACGGCTGACCTTGACTACGACGCCGTCGGTGGTCTCACCCTGGGCGCAGACCCGGTGGCAACGGCGATGATGCACGCCGCTTGCGTAACGGGGAGAAATCTAGATGCGTTCGTGGTGCGCAAGTCAGAAAAGGCGCACGGGCTGCAGCGGCGGATAGAAGGCCCCGACGTTGCCGGGCGGCGCGTGCTCGCGGTGGAGGACACCTCGACCACCGGCGCCTCGGTGCTGACCGCCGTGGACGCGCTGCGGGACGCAGGCGCCGTGGTCGCGGGCGTGGCCGTGCTCGTGGACCGCGGCGCGCGGGCCGCGGTGACCGCGCGCGGGCTGGAGTACCGCGCCGCCTACGGCATCGGCGACCTGTGCTTGGGCTGATGGCCGCCGCGGGCTTCGGCCGTCCCTGCGGCCTGCTCCCTGCGCACCTCACGCAGCCGGTGCCAGACAAAGGCGGCGATGCCGATCACGGCGATCACCACGATGACGTACCCGGCCAAGGCGAACCCGTGCGCCACCTTCTGCCACTGGGTGCCGACGGCGTAGCCGATCAGCGTGATCACGGTCACCCAGACGGCCGTGCCGAGCAGGCTCAGCAGGGCGAACATCATCAGTGGCACCTTGACGAATCCGGCCACGATGGAGATGAACGTGCGCACCACCGGCAGCGCACGGCCCACCGGGATCGCCCAGGCACCGCGGCCGGCCAGGAACCGTTCCGCGCGGTCGATGTCCGCCTCGGTGATCAGCAGGTAGCGGCCGAACCTGGCCACCAGGGGGCGTTCACCCACCCGGCCGATACCGTAGGCGACCAGCGAGCCCAGCAGTTCCGCGAGCGTCCCGATGATGATGATGGCGACGACGTTGAGCCGGCCCTCACCGGCCAGCACGCCCGCGAAGCCGAAGGTGATCTCCGACGGGATCGGCACGCAGCAGGCCTCGAGGAATCCGAAGAGGAACACCGCTGCGTAGCCAGCGTGGATGATAAAGCTCTCCATGGGCAAAGTTGTACCAGGTACCGGGCCGTGGTATGGCCGCCATTGCCGTGCGGTGCCGTCTTCGTGGGGTAAAAGCTAGTTCTCCGAACCGGCACCTGACCTGCCGCCCCGCTCAGGAGATACTGGACTCTGGTCACCAGACGGGAGCTGAACGTCATGCCTATCGCGACGCCGGAGATCTACGCCCAGATGCTCGACCGGGCCAAGGAGCACGGCTTCGCGTACCCGGCGATCAACGTGACGTCGAGCCAGACGCTCAACGCCGCGCTGCGCGGCTTCGCCGACGCGGAAAGCGACGGAATCATCCAGGTGTCCACCGGTGGCGCCGATTACCTGTCCGGCGCGGCCGTCAAGGACATGGTCACCGGCTCGGTCGCCCTGGCGCACTTCGCCCGGTCCGTGGCGGACAGGTATCCGATGCACGTGGCGCTGCACACCGACCACTGCCCCAAGGACAAGCTCGACGGCTTCATGCGCCCGCTGGTGAAACTGTCCCAGGAGCGGGTGGCGCGCGGCGAGGACCCGCTGTTCGGCTCGCACATGTGGGACGGCTCGGCGGTGCCGCTGGCCGAGAACCTGGCCATCGCGGCGGAACTGCTCGACGGGTGCGCCAAGGCTCACGTGATCATGGAAATGGAGATCGGCGTGGTCGGCGGCGAGGAAGACGGCGTCGTCGGGGAGATCAACGAGAAGCTGTACAGCACCCCCGAGGACGCGCTCGCCACGGCGGAGACGCTCGGCCTCGGCGAGCGGGGCCGGTACATCCTGGCCGCCACGTTCGGCAACGTCCACGGGGTTTACAAGCCGGGGCACGTGACACTACGGCCGAGCGTGCTGAACGAGATCCAGGAGGCGGTCGGCGCGAAGTACGGCCAGGAAAAGCCGTTCGACCTGGTGTTCCACGGAGGTTCCGGGTCGGCGCTGGAGGAGATCCGCGAAGCGATCGGCTACGGCGTGGTGAAGATGAACGTCGACACCGACACTCAGTACGCGTTCACCCGCCCGGTCGCGGCGCACATGTTCACCAACTACGACGGCGTGCTCAAGGTGGACGGCGACGTAGGCAGCAAGAAGGCCTACGACCCACGCGCCTGGGGCAAGGCCGGCGAGGCAAACATGGCCGCCCGGGTGCAGCACGCCTGCGAGGACCTGCTGTCCGCGGGCAAGCGCCTGACCTGATATCCGCGCGGCGGCCGGCCGGGCACCCACGGCGGCGGGCAGGATGGGTGCCATGGAACATCGGAATCTGTTCGCCGGGCCGCCAGCCACCTACCTGCCCGAGGATCCGGCGGCCGCCGAACTCCAGGCGGGTGCCGATCCTGCCGCCGTGGCCGCCGCGCATCCCGCCTGCCTGGCTGCCTGGGCAGCGCTGGCCGAGGCGGCGATGCAGCGCGGCGACCACGTGGCGGCCTACGCGTTCGCCCGGACCGGCTATCACCGCGGCCTGGACCAATTGCGCCGGGCCGGCTGGCGCGGCCAGGGGCCGATCCCCTGGGAGCACGAGCCGAACCGGGGTTTCCTGCGATCCCTGCACGCGCTGGGCCGGGCCGCCGCCGCCATCGGCGAGCAGGACGAGGCCGAGCGCTGCCGCACCTTCCTGGAAGACTCCAGCCCGCAGGCCACCGCGGCGCTGAAGGGCACCTGACCGCGCGCAGGGGGTACCCTCGCTCCCCGCGGGGAGTGCTAGCCCCGGGAAGCGGTCCCCGGGATCCCCGTGGGCCGCTGAAACCGCAGGCTCAAGCCAGGAAGGGGCTGGTCACATGCCGGCCATCGTGCTGGTGGGCGCCCAGTGGGGTGATGAGGGCAAGGGCAAGGCGACGGACCTGCTCGGTGACCGCGTAGATTTCGTGGTCAGGTACCAGGGCGGCAACAACGCCGGGCACACCGTGGTCATCGGCGAGGAGAGCTACGCGCTGCACCTGCTGCCCTCGGGCGTGCTGACCCCTGGCGTGACGCCGGTGATCGGCAACGGCGTGGTGATCGACCCCGAGGTGCTGTTCGGTGAGATCGACGGCCTGGCCGCCCGCGGCGTCTCCTGTGACAACCTGCTGATCTCGGCAAATGCGCACCTGATCATGCCGCACCACCAGGCGCTGGACCGGGTGACCGAGCGCTATCTCGGCAAGGCCCGGATCGGCACCACCGGGCGGGGCATCGGCCCGGCCTACGGTGACAAGGTGGCCAGGACCGGCATCCGCGTCCAGGACCTGCTCGACCCCGGCATCCTGCGGCAGAAGCTTGACCTGGTGCTGATGGAGAAGAACCAGGTGCTCGCCAAGGTCTACAACCGCCGGGGCATCGACGCGGACACGGTCGCGGCGGAGTACGTGGCGCACGGGGAGAAGCTGCGCCGCTATGTCGCGGACACGGTGCTTGTGCTCAACCGCGCACTGGACGAGGGCAAAACCGTGCTGCTCGAAGGGGCCCAGGCGACCCTGCTCGACGTCGACCACGGCACCTATCCGTTCGTGACCTCCTCCTCCCCGACCGCGGGTGGCGCCAGCGCGGGCTCGGGGATCGGGCCGACCCGGATCACCACGGTCATCGGCATCGTCAAGGCGTACACGACGCGGGTCGGCGCCGGTCCTTTCCCCACCGAACTGGACGGCGACCAGGGCGAGTGGCTGCGCAAGGCCGGCGGTGAATACGGGGTGACCACCGGCCGGGCGCGCCGCTGCGGCTGGTTCGACGCGGTGATCGCCCGGTACGCCGCGCGGGTCAACGGGGTCACCGACTTCTTCGTCACCAAGCTGGACGTGCTCTCCGGGCTGGACAAGGTGCCGGTGTGCGTCGCCTACGACGTGGATGGCGCGAGGCACACCGAGATGCCGATGACGCAGACCGAGTTCCACCACGCGGTGCCGGTTTATGAGTACTTCGACGGCTGGTGGGAGGACCTGTCGGGCGCCAGGGAGTTCGCCGACCTGCCGCGCAACGCGCAAGCGTACGTGCGGGCGCTGGAGGAGATGATCTGCGCCCCGGTAGCCGCGGTCGGCACCGGCCCGCGCCGCGACCAGACCCTGCAGCTCAGGCCGCTGCTGGGCAGGTAGGCTCGCCGGGTGCGAGTCCTCCTGCTCGGCTCCGGGGGCCGCGAGCACGCGCTGGCGCGGGCGCTCGCCGCCGACCCCGACGTCACCGGCCTGCACGCGGCACCGGGCAACCCCGGCATCGCCGCTCTCGCCGAACTCCACGCCGCCGATCTCGCCGACGTCGGCGCGGTGACCGCCCTGGCCCGCTCGCTCGCTCCCGAACTGGTCGTCGTCGGCCCGGAGGCACCACTTGTTGCCGGGCTGGGCGACGCGTTGCGTGGGGTCGGCCTCAGCTGCTTCGGGCCCGGCCGCCGTGCCGCCATGATCGAGGGCTCGAAGTCGTTCGCCAAGGACGTCATGACCGCGGCGGGCATCCCGACCGCGGCGGCGCATACCTGTGCCACCGAGGCGGACGTCGCGCGTGCCCTGGACGGGTTCGGCCCGCCGTACGTGGTGAAGGCGGACGGGCTCGCGGGCGGCAAGGGCGTCGTGGTGACCGGCGACCGGGCCGCCGCGCTCGCCCATGCGCGGGCCGCGGGCAAGGTCGTGGTCGAGGAGTACCTCGACGGCCCCGAGGTGTCGCTGTTCGCGCTCGCCGACGGCGCGAGCGCGGTCCCGCTGCTGCCCGCGCAGGACTTCAAGCGGGCGCAGGACGGCGACCAGGGGCCGAACACCGGCGGCATGGGCGCCTATGCCCCGCTGCCGTGGGCACCGGCCGCGCTGACCGCGGAGCTGATGGCCACGGTCATCGTCCCGGCGATCGGCGAGCTGCGCCGCCGCGGCACCCCCTACCGCGGCCTGCTGTACGCCGGCCTCGCGCTGACCAGCGGCGGGCCGCGGGTGGTGGAGTTCAACGCAAGGTTCGGCGATCCGGAGACCCAGGTGGTACTCGACCGGCTCGGCACGCCGCTGGCCGGGCCGCTGGCCGCGGCCGCGGCCGGCTCGCTGTCCGGCGCCGGCCCGCTGGAATGGGCGCCAGGTGCCGCGGTCACGGTGGTCGTGGCGGCGGAGGGCTACCCGGCCGCCCCGGTGACCGGTGCCGTCATCGAAGGAATAGATGATGCGCTACGAGTGCCCGGGGCCTATGTGCTGCACGCGGGCACCGGCACCGACCGGGGCGGGCAGGTTATCAGCACCGGGGGCAGGGTGCTCAACGTCGTGGGCACGGGCGCCGACCTGCAGGCTGCGCGCACCGTGGCGTACCAGGCCGCGGAGCGGATCCGGATGCGGGGCGGCTGGTTCCGCCGCGACATCGCCGCCGAGGCCGCCGCCCGGACCACGCCCAGCCCGGCATGACCAGCCCGGGACCCGGCGACCCCAGCCCAGGTCCGGATCGCCCTCTCGGTCCCGCGAGCCCGGATTCCAGCCCCACGGGACCCGCTGACCCCAACGCCGCGGAACCCGCGGACATGCCGCTGCGGGTGACCACCCTGGAGTTGTTCTTCGACCTGGTCTTCGCGTTCACGCTCACCCAGCTCGCGTCCCTGCTTGAGCATGACTTCAAGCCCAGCGGTGCGCTCGAGGTGCTGCTGGTGTTCGGCGTGCTGTGGTGGATGTACGGCGGATACGCGTGGCTGAGCAACCTGCGCCCTCCGGTGCGCACACCGGAACGGCTGCTGCTGCTCGTCGGCATGGCCGGCTTCCTGGTCTGCGGCCTGGCGATTCCCCATGGGTTCAGTCAGGGGGACACCGGCGACAGGCTCGCCCTCGGCCTCGGTTACCTGCTCGTGGTGGTTCTCCACTCGGCGCTGTTCTACCGGGTGAACAGGCACATCGTCCGGGTCACGCCGTTCAACATCGCCGCAGCGCTGCTGGTGATCGGCGCCGCATTCACCCCGGTGCCGGCCGCCTACCTGCTATGGACGGCCGCCGTGGCGCTCCAATGGTTCTCCCCGCTGATCACCCACCCCGGCGGCCGGATCGATATCCGGCCGGCCCATTACGCCGAACGCTCCGGGGCCCTGGTCATCGTGGCACTCGGCGAGTCGGTCGCGGCGATCGGCATCGGGGCCGCCCCGGCGGGCGTGACGTTCGCCGTCGCCCTGGCCGCCGTCCTTGGCCTGGCCGTGTCCGCCGCGCTGTGGTGGACCTACTTCGGTGATGGCGACGACGAGCGTGCCGAGCAGGCGATGAGCGCCGCGGGCCTGTCGCGGCGCGGGCCGCTGGCCCTGGCCAGCTACTACGCGCACGTCCCGATCCTGCTCGGGGTGGTGACACTGGCCGCCGGGGCGTTCCTGACCATTGGCCACCCGGCCCGGCCACTGAGGGGCGGCGAGGCCGTGGCCGTGGCCGGCGGTGCCGCCCTGTTCCTGGCCGGCACCGCCGCGTACCGCCGGGCGCTGCGGATCGGGCCCATCGCGCTGCGGCTGGCCGGTGCCGCTTTCGCCCTGGCCACCGCCGTGCTGGGGGCGACCGTCTCGACCGAAGCGCAGCTCGCGGTGCTGCTGGCCGGGATCGTGGCGATGCTCACCGCAGAGGGCCGCGCCAGCGCGCGGGGCCGGGCCGCGGCGGGCCGGTAAGGGAGAATGGGGCTGTGATCGAGCGTTACACGCTGCCCGAGATGGGGCGGATCTGGAGCCAGGAGCACAAGTACGAGCTGTGGTGCCGGGTGGAGACCCTGGTGCTCGAAGCGCACGCGAGCGCCGGCACGGTGCCCGCGGACGCGGTCGGCCCCGTGCGTGCCGCGCCGCCGCCCACACCCGAGGCGGTGGCCGCCGCCGAGGCGGTCACCGACCACGACGTGATCGCGTTCCTCACCGCCTGGGCGGACAACACGGTGCCCCGGTCGGCGGCGGCGTTCGTGCACTACGGCCTGACGTCCTCCGACCTGCTGGACACGGCGCTGGCGGTGACCCTCACCGAGGCCACCGACCTGCTGATCGTCCGCGCCACGGCCCTCGTCGCCGCGCTCCGCGAGCACGGGCTCGCGCACCGGGACACGATCCGGGCCGGTCGGACGCACGGTATCCACGCCGAACCCGACGTCTGGGGGCACCGGGTCGCGGACTTCGCGTTCGCCGTGGCGCGCTGCCGGGACCGGCTGCGGCGCGCCAGGGAGGCGGTCGCGGTGGGCAAGCTGTCCGGGCCGGTCGGCACGTACTCCAACATCGACCCGGCGATCGAGGCCAGGGTGCTGCCCGAACTGGGCCTGCGGCCGGCCGATGTGTCCACGCAGGTGGTGTTCCGCGACGGCATTGCCGAGTGGGCGTGTGTGCTGGCGATGCTGGCCACCGCGTGCGAGGCGATCGCCCTGGAGGTACGGCACGGGCAGCGGACCGAGGTCCGTGAGCTGGCGGAGGCGTTCTCGGCGGGCCAGAAGGGTTCCTCGGCCATGCCGCACAAGCGGAACCCGATCCGCTCGGAGCGGATCTGCGGCCTGGCCCGCGTGGTCCGCGGGTACGTGACCCCGGTCATGGAGGGCATGGCGCTCTGGCACGAACGTGACATTTCTCATTCCAGCGTGGAACGGGTGGCGCTGCCCGACGCGGCGATCGCGACCGACTACCTGCTGCACCTGACCACCGGAGTGATCACCGGATTGCGGGTGGACGCGGCCCGGATGCGGGCGAACCTGGAGTCCACCGGCGGCCTTATCTACACCTCCAGTGTCCTGCTTGACCTGGTCGCGGCCGGGATGTCGAGGGAGGATGCGTACGCGCTCGTGCAGGCGGCCGCCACGGCAAGCTGGGACACCGGCGCCAGTTTCCGCGAGGCACTGCGCAAGGAAGCCAGCGTGGCCGGGCAGGCGCTCGACGAGGCCCGCCTGGACGAGGTTTTCCGGCCGGAACGCTACGTGGAGCGCCTCGGACCGGTTTTTGCCCGCTTGTCTGACCTCGTCTGACCGTCTGGGCGATTCCGGGCACATCCGTCTCACCTGCAACGATGAAAGCCAACCGAATGCCCGGGCGGAGCGTCTACGAGGTAGGCAGACCAGGCCGGGGACGCACATCCCGCCGAGCCCGGGATGCCCGCAATGACCCGCAGACCCCGAAGCCGGTGGGATACTGGGGAGCGCGCAACGGAGGCTGCCGAGGTGCCCAGGCAGCTAGCGGCCCGCCCCGCAGGGCTTGTCCGCAGGACTCATCCGGCCGCCGGTCGGCCCAATATGCAGCCAAGGAGCAGCGTGTCCATGACTGTTGGACCCGAGACGTGCTATCGCGTACGAGGCGGGGTTCCGCTGCACGGAACCGTGTTCGTGCAGGGCGCCAAGAACGCCGCGCTCAAGATGATCGCCGCCTCGCTGCTCGCGTCGGAAGGCCGCACGGTGCTGCGCAACGTGCCGCCGATCGAGGACGTGCGCCGGGCTATTGAGCTCGCCCAGGCCGTCGGGGCTGTGGTCAAGTTCCACGAGGCGGAGCGCACCCTCGTGGTGGACGCGTCCAACCTGACCAGCCCGGTCCTGCCCGCGGAGATCGCCCGGCGGTTCCGCGGTTCCGTGCTGTTCGTGCCCGCGCTGCTGCATCGGCTTGGGGAAGCCATCATCGAGGGCGTCGGCGGCTGCAACCTCGGCAGCCGCAGCCTCGACTTCCACTACCGCGGCTTCGCCCGGCTTGGCGCCACCGTGGACGGCACCGACGACAAGATCTGCATCAAGGCCGGGAAGATGCGCGGCGCGCACCTGTACCTGGACACACCGTCGCACACCGGGACCGAGAACCTGATCATGGCGGCCGCGCTGTCCCCGGGCACCACGGTCATCGACAACACCGCCCTCGAGCCCGAGGTGCTCGACGTCATCGCGTTCCTGACCAAGATGGGCGCGAACATCAGTGGCGGCGGCACCGGGTTCATCACGGTCCGCGGGGTCAGCGAGCTGAGCGCGACCGAGCACACGGTGATGGCCGACCGGATCGACGCCGGGGTGTTCGCGATGGCGGCGGCCATCACCGGCGGCGAGATCAGCCTGGTCGGGGCCAACCTGGAGCATTTCGGGGTGGTCCGGTGGAAGCTGGAGCAGATGGGCGTGGAGTTCGCCGCTAGCGGCGCGGTGATCCAGGTGCGGCGCGAGCGCGCGCTGCGGCCGATCAACGTGATCACCAGCCCCTACCCGGGCTTCGCAACCGACCTGCAGTCGCCCATCATGGCGCTGAGCTGCCTGGCCGAGGGCCCCAGCTACATCAGGGAAACCATCTATGACGGCCGGTACACGCTCGTCGGCGAACTCGCCAAGATGGGCGCGCACGTCGAGGTGGGCGGGGACAAGGTGGTCGTGCACGGCCCGTGCACGCTGAAGGGCACCAAGGTCGAGGCGCATGACCTGCGCACCGGCGTGGCGCTGATCCTGGCCGGCCTGGGTGCGGAAGGGGAGACGGTCGTCGCCCCCGGCTACCTGATCGACCGCGGGCACGGGGACGTCGCCGGGCGGCTGTCCGCCCTCGGGGCCGATCTGAACGTGGAAGAGAGCGGCTAACCAGGCGGTTCCCTCGTGACCGCTGGCCGTGGCAGGCCCGCGGCGCCGTAACCGGCCGCCCGCACTTCACACGCAATTAGCGCAATCCCCTTTTCAGCGTGGCCTGGTTGGGTTACGACTGGCGCATGGCCAACGGGCAGCACCCCCCGCTGGAACTCACGATCGGCGTCGTCGGCTCTCATGATCTCGTCGAGCAGATCATGCTGGCCCCCGGCATCTCCGTGCCCGCTGCCGGCCCGGCCGGGGCGGCACCGGGGCCGGGTGGCAACGGCCAGGCCGCGGGCGGGTACTCCACCGCGCCCGCCGTGGCCCGGCGGCTCGTGGCGGTCGCCTACCGCACCGAGCAGGAGGCCGGCGACAAGGTGCTGCGGCTCGGGCCCGGCATCGACGTGTGGCTGTTCGCCAGCCGGATCCCTTATCTGTACGCCCGGCAGGCAGGCGTGCTGCGCAAGCCCGCCACGTACGTGCCGCTGGGCGGCAGTGCCCTGTACGCCGCCCTGCTGCGGGCGGCCATGACGGCGGACCATGACCTGTCCCGGCTCAGCGTGGACGTGCTGAGCCAGGCGGAGGTCGAGGACGCGTTCGCCGACCTGGGCCTGGCGGTCAGCAACGTGCACGTGCGCGAGGAACCCGGGGGCGCCGCGGCGCTGGCCGCGTTCCACGAGCGCCTGTGGCGGCGCCGCCAGACCGCGGTCGCGGTCACCTGCCTGGAATCGGTGGCGCAGCGGCTGACCGCTCAGGACATCCCGGTACTCGTCGTGCGCCCGACGCGCAGCGCGATCGCCTCGGCCCTGCGGACCGCCACCCTGCTGGGCACCCAGCGCCGGCTGGAAGACGCGCAGCTGGCCGTCGCGGTCGTCGAGGTGCCCACGCTCAGGGAGACCTCCCGCCGTTCCTCCCCCCGGCAGCCCCGGGAGGAGTTGCGGCTTATCGTGCACCGCCTGCTGCTGCAGGAGGCGCAGCGGATCAAGGCCACGCTCAGCCCGGCCGGCGAGGACAGTTTCCTGGTCACCGCGACCCGCGGCTCGCTGTCCGGCGCCACCGACGGTTTCCGGGTGCCGCCGTTCGCCGAGCGGGCCCGCACCGAACTCGGCATCGTGCTTGAGGTGGGCGTGGGGCTCGGCCTGACCGCGCAGGATGCGGAGGCACACGCTCGCGCCGTGCTGGCCCGCGCACACGCCGACCCGGGCGCCCGCGGGTTCGCCCTGGACCGGGAGGGCCATGCACTGGTACCCGGGCCGCGCGAGCCGGTGGTTGTCCGCGCGGGCAACCCCAGGGGCATGGCGACGCTGTCGCGGCTCACCGACCAGCTACCGGAGGACGCCGGGCCGCACGTGGTCGATGCCGAGACCGCGGGGCGCCTGCTCGGCGTGACCTCGCGCACGGCCCGCAGGCTGTTGCGCAGCCTCGCCGAGGAGGGCCTGGCCTGGCCGCTGCCGCCGAACCGGATTCCGCAGCCGGGCCGGCCACGCCAGCTCTACCGCCTGGTGACCGAGAAGCTGGGAACCGACACCGGCTGAGCACCTCGGGGCGTGTCCGGCGCCCGCGGTGGCCCCGGGTCAGTGCCGCCTGGGATAAGCCCTGGCGACCGCGAGAAACGCGTCGTCGGCTTCGGGCGTCCCCACCGATACGCGCGCACCTTCGTCACCGAACGGCCGGATGCTGATCCCGGCATCCGCGCACGCGGCCGCGAAGTCCTGGGTGTCGGCGCCAAGCCGGAGCCAGACGAAGTTGGCCTCGGTCGGCGGGACCGTCCAGCCCTGGGCCAGCAGTTCGTCACGGACCCTGGCTCGCTCCTTCACCGCGAGGTCGACCCGCTCGTGCAGTTCGGCCTCGGCCGCGAGCGAGGCGACCGCGGCGGTCTGGGCAAGAGAGTTGACGCTGAACGGCAGCATGGTGGTGCGTACCGCGCTGGCGACCTGATCATGCCCGATCAAGAAGCCGACCCGCAGCCCGGCCAGGCCATGGGCCTTGGAGAACGTGCGCAGCACCGCGAGGTTCGGGTGGTCGCGGTACAGGTCGATGCCGTTGGGCACGCCGGGGTCCCTGACATAGTCCGCGTAGGCCTCGTCCAGCACCACCAGGCAGTCCGCCGGCACCCGGCCGAGGAACTCGGCGAACTCATCGGTGCGGACGACCGTCCCGGTCGGGTTGTTCGGGTTGCACACGAAGATGACCCGGGTCCGGGGCGTGATCGCGTCCGCCATGGCGGCCAGGTCGTGCGTCTCGTCCTTCAACGGGACCCGCACGTCGGTGGCCCCGGTGAGCGGGACCAGGATCGGGTAGGCCTCGAACGACCGCCATGCGTAGAGCACCTCGGTGCCCGGCTCGGCGGCCGCCGCGAGAAGCTGCTGGGCCACACCGACCGAGCCGCAGCCCAGCGCGATGTGCGCGGGCGGCACGCCGTAGCGGCGGGCGATCGCCTCGGTCAGCGCCTCGGCGGTGTTGTCCGGGTACCAGTTGACCCCCGTGGCCGCCTCGGTGATGGCCTTGGCCACCGAGGGCAGCGGCCCGAACGGGGACTCGTTCGAGGCGAGCTTGAACGACTGGCCCGCGGCGTTAGCCACCCGGCGGCCGGGCTTGTAGGGGGCGAACTGGTCCAGTACGGGACGGAATCGGGGGGATCGGTCGGACACCGTTGTCCTCCGGCTGGGGCGATCGGGCACTTTCCTAGCAGTCTGCCACCTCGGCTCCAAACTCCGGCCGTGCGCTCGCCGCGCCCGCCCTCGTCCCCCACCCGCCGCGCGTGAAGGGTCGCGGCGTCACGGGCGGCGCAGGACCTGCCGCCGTATGTGACTGATGAGGCGACTCTGGGACAAGATCGCGGACCTGCTCGTGGTGATGCCGGGCCGTCGGGATACGCGAGGGCGGCGCACGAGCCGGTCGGTGGGGTCGGCGTGGCCGGGGTGGGACTCGCCGTGGTGGGACGAGGCCGCGGGCAGGCCCCGGACGGTGAGGGGGCAGTCGTCGTGGCGGCGGGAACGCAGGCGGCGGCGCGCCGAGGAGGATGAGCGGGCAGGGGCTGGGTCGATCTCCTTCGCCGCCCACATCGCGGCCAGTTCGTTGCGCTGGGTGTCGATCTCCCGCAGCCGGGCACCGATGTCCTCGCCGTCGCTGTCGCCGTGGTCGGTGCCGGTTTCGGCTGTAAGAGGCGGGCGAGGAAGACGGGGTTGTCGATGGCGGTCAAGACGCGGTTGCGGGCTTCGATTTCGGTGGCATCGGCCATGACGGCGATGATGCCGCAGGCATGGTTGCCGCGCCGGCGGTCAACTGGATCGCAATGAGTCGAGGACGGTCCGGAAGGTGCCGAGCATGTCCTCGGTGAACAGGACGAAGCGGGCCTCTTCCACCTGGCTCGGTGTGCGGCTCACCGTGGTCAGCGCGATCTGCGCGGCGCTCTCCGAGGGCCATCCGTAGACCCCCGCGGACACCGCGGGGAACACGACCGTCCGGGCGCCCAGCTCGTCGGCGATCCGCAGCGACTGCTCGTAGCAGGACGCCAGTACCGCGGACCGGTCCTCGCGCGCCGAGTACACCGGGCCCACGGTGTGGATCACCCAGCGGGCGTCGAGGTCACCGGCGGTGGTAGCGACCGCCTGCCCGGCGGGCAGGCCCTCGGTATAGCTGGTTTTCCGCAGCTCAAGGCATTCGGTGAGGATCGCAGAACCCCCACGCCGGTGAATCGCCCCGTCCACGCCACCGCCACCGAGCAGGGACGAGTTCGCGGCGTTGACGATGGCATCGGCCCGCTCGCGGCTGATGTCGCCCAGCTTCAGCGTGACCCTCATGACGTGTAATTATCACGGCAGTTGCCGGGTTACCAGCACGTTCAGCTACTCCGGATGACTGTCCGGTCTCGGCATCGGACGGCACGTTTGCCCCCGGCCGGGCCGGTCTTCTCCCGTTTAGGAACAGAGGTTAGAGTGACTTGCGTGAACAGGCTGGGCGAACTTGAGCGTGCCATCATGGACGTGCTCTGGGACAGCACAGAGCCGCTGACCGTCCGCCAGGTCGGTCTGCGCCTGATCAACCGTGACTTGGCACACACGACGGTGATGACGGTTCTCGACCGGCTGGCCAAGAAGGGCTTCGCCCGCCGCCAGCGCGATGGGCGGGCGTGGCGGTACCAGGCTGCTGCGAACCGGGAAGCCTACGTCACCGAGCTGATGCTGCACGCACTGGACCAGACCGGCGACAGGTCCGCCGCTCTCGCGAGCTTCGCCCGCCGGGTATCTGATTCGGAAGCGGAAGTGTTGCGCCGGGCACTCGAATCGCTTGGAGAGCTCCCCCGGGACTGACCGCACGTGTTTCCCCCCGTTTTTGTTCTTGCCGCCGTCGCCGGGGGCACGGCCCTAGGCGCGGCTGTTCTGGCGTCCGCGCGCTGGCCGTACCGCTCGCCCGGCGCGGCCATCCTGCTGTGGCAGGCCCTCGGCCTGAGCTGGGGCCTGGCGGCGGTCGGGGCGCTGGCCGCGCTCGGGGCGGTACCCGGCCGGTACGGGGTGGCGGCCGGGGCGCTGTCCGGCGCCGCCCGCGCGCTGCATTCCACGGCGCTGGGTTTCGGCGCTGCGACACTGATCGCCGCGGCCCGGCTGGCCGTCCTGGCAGCCAGCGCCGCCCTGTTCGCGCTGCTGTGCTGGGTACTGGTCGCCGCGTCCGCGGCGGTGCTCGTGGCCCGGCGCCGGCACCGGGTCCTGCTGAGCCTGCTCGCCCATGGCGACCCCAAGGTCCCCGGCGCCCTAGTGGTTGACCATCCGGCTGCGGCCGCCTACTGCGTCCCCGGGCTGCGCTCGAAGATCGTGATCAGCGCGGGCACCCTTGACCTGCTGGACGCGGCCGAGCTTGCCGCGGTCCTCGCCCATGAGCGGGCGCACCTGCGCGCCCGGCACGACCTCGTACTGCTGCCGTTCAGCGCGCTGGGCCGCGCCTTTCCCCGGGCCCGGCTGGTGCGCCAGGCGCACGCCACCGTCGCGCTGCTGGTCGAAATGCTGGCCGACGACCGCGCGCTGCGGCAGCGGCCGGCCAGGGAACTCGCCACCGCACTGCTGCGGGTCGGCGCATCCGGCGCGGGCCTCGCACCCTCAGGGGCACTGGCCGCCGCCAGCATCGCGGACGCCGAGGTGGCCGCGCGGGTCGCCCGGCTGCTCACCCCGCAGGCGCGGCTGCCGCTGCACGTTCAGGCGCTGGTCTGCTGCACCGCAGCGTTGCTCGTCGCGGTGCCCGTGACGCTGCTGCTTCATTCCTTCTGAACGACGGCCCTCGATGCCCCCGCCGTGACCGCATGGGGGCCAGGGGAACCGTAACCCGAGTCGTTGAAGGGGCTGGCCCTAGGTCTCGCTCACTACGAACGCCTGGAAGTGGAAGGAGCCGTCTGCGTAGTATCCGCCCACGCTGCAGTTGAGCCTACGTCCTGGCCTGTCGTTCTCGCAGCCGCCATCCCATCGATAGCGGGAGTGCGCACCGGCCCACACGCACCCCCCAGCCACCCACTCAAGGCGAAGTTTTACCCCTGGAGGGGGATGGCAGATGCGATGCGCCAGAGTGACTCTGTGGTGGATGAGGCGCTGCTGGTGCCATGAACCGGCCGTGATCGCGGCTGGCAGGGTGAGGAGGCGTGGCTGATGCCCGCACTGGATAGGTCGCACGCGCTGGATCACATCGTGGTGGTGCTGTTCGAGAACCGTTCCCTGGACAATGTGCTCGGGCACCTGTACGGCCCGGGGGACGGCAAGAACTTCGACGGGGTCATCGGCAAGAACCTGGCCAACCCGATCCCCACGTGGGCCGAGCACGGCGCGGACCGCAAGATGGTCCCGTACACCGAGGCCACCGACATGGACTCCCCCAACCCGGACTCGGGTGAGGAGTACTTCCACACCAACACCCAGCTGTACAACATCCTCGACGACCACAACAGGTTCAAGATCGGTGAAGGGGAGGTCCCGTGGAATGCGCCGCCCCCGGGGGCGGTGCCGACGATGGATGGGTTCGTCACCGACTACATCTCCACCTTCACCGGCGAAACCGGCCGCCAGCCCACCTACGACGAGTACGCCCACATCATGACCGGCTGCACCCCGGAGCAGCTGCCGGTGCTCAACGGCATCGCCCGCGACTTCGGAGTCTTCGACCACTGGTTCTGCGAGGTACCCTCGCAGACCTTCATGAACCGGTCGTTCTGGATGGCGGCCACCTCCTCGGGACTGGTCGTCAACAGCCCAATGCGAAAGTGGTTCACCAAGAACGACGCTGAGACGCTCTTCGACCGGCTGGAGGCCCACGGCAAGACCTGGAAGGTCTACGTCATGGAGCCGATGCCGCTCTCGTTCACCGGGGTGATCCACTTCCCCCGGCTGAAGGACCGCCTCGCCACCCACTTCGTGCCGTTCGCCGAGTTCGAAACCGACGCCGCAGCGGGCACCCTGCCGGACTTCTCCCTCATCGAGCCGAACATGCTCGGCGGCCACGGCGACTACCACCCCGCGTTCGGCCGCTCCTTCGCGGCCACCGTCGACCTGGCCATGGACAGCCCCTCCTCGATGCTGTCCGGGGAAGCCTTCCTGGCCCGGGTGTACCGCGCCTACCGGTCCGCCACCTCCCCCACCGGCGCCAATGTCTGGAACACCCCCCTGCTGATCGGCTGGGACGAACCGGGAGGCACCTACGACCACGTCCCGCCCGGGCCAGTCCCGCCACCAGACCCCGCCGCGCCGCCGGGCGAGTTCGGCTTCACCTTCGACCGCTCCGGATACCGGGTACCAGCCATCATCGCCTCGCCGTGGGTCGAACCGGGATCGGTGTACAACGAGGAATACCGCCACACCTCCCTGATCGCCACGCTGCGGAAAACCTGGGACCTGGGTGACGCGTTCACCCAGCGGGACGCCACCGCCCGCACCTTCGACCACGTCTTCTCCCGCGCCACCCCACGCGACCCGGGAAGCTGGGCGGCCCCCACCCCCCATCCCGTGCCCGCATGGACAATGGACCACGAGGTCGTCGGCAAGGCCCTGAGCACCCTGGGCAAAGGCATCGCACCCGCCATCATCACCAGAGCCAAAGAAGTGGGCGTGCCCCTCCCGGCCGAACTCAACAACCCAGAAGCCGGGCTGGAACCCCGGCTCATCGTCGACGCCCTCCGGCACGTCGCCGGCCACTTCTTCCCACTCCTAGAAACAGACGCCGCAGCCCCCCGATGAACGCAGGCCCGGCAGCCAGGCGCTGCGGACCGCCGCCGCCGAGGACGAGGACGTCCGGGTCCGGTGGGCCGCCCGCTATGCCCTGAGGCTTGCCGGCCAGGAAGGGTGCCGCGGAGAATGGGACAATCCCGCCACCGCTGAGCAAGGTCAGCTCCTGGTCATCGAGTCGACGGTGTCGCTCTGATCTGCCTGCCTCGCCGTTTTGTGGTCGTTGGCGGCAACGCCCACAGATGAATGTGGTCGTTGGCGTAATCGCCCACAGACGCCGCAGGTCATGGTGATGGGGAGCCGCAGGCCTGGCATGACATCCGTCACCTCGGCCGCCGGTGCGATCTGCGGCTCGATCCCCGAATTGGCGAACGGCAGATAGGTGAACCTGTTTCGCCTCCTCGCCGGATGTGATGGTCTTGCATGATGAGGCTGGCGTGGTCGCGTCCGCTCGGATTGCTTGCCGCCGTCCTGCTAGTCACAGGCTGCACCGGCCACGGCCGGGCGGCTGCCGGGCGGCCGTCGCCGTCGGCAGGTCAGCTGCGCGTGGGCTGCGGCCAGGTCATCGAGTCGGCGAATTCTGGCATGGTGGGCGGTTCCAGGGTGGTGCTTGGTGTGCTCTCGGTGCCGCCGGCCCGCCTTCCGCCGGCGGTTCCCAGTGGCCTGCGATCATGGCGCTACTTCAGAAAGTGGGGTCTTGGCGTTCGTGCGGGAAGCCCGGCCGTGGTGGTCAGCGTCCCGGGGGCGTGGCGGTACCGTGCCGCCATCAGCTGGGGGAACAACCTGCCGATCGCCAGTTCGGTCCGCGTGCTCAGCTGCCCGCGGCAGGCGGGGGCGTGGAACAGGTACGCAGGCGGCTTCTATCTGCGGTCCCCTTCGGCGTGCGTCCCGCTGGTGTTCCAGGTCGGACGGCAGTCCGTGACCCGCAACTTTGGCATCGGCCGCAGCTGCGGGTCACCGGCAGCATGATCGATCACGACCAGTCATAGCCCGATGATCACGACGCCGGCCGCCGTCACATCACGCGGCCAGGCCACACGCCCTCGCCGGCGCCGTCCTGCCGCACTTGTCCGCGATCGCCGATCGCAAGGTACCCCCGGGAGACGGCGAACCGCAGGCGACCTTCTGCGTTGACGATGACTCCGCCGCGTCATCGACCAGGCAACGTTGCTTGATGCGGCGCTAGGCGTTCTCACCAGGCACGACAGGAGGTTGTACAACCACGCTAGCCAGCGGGTGTAGCAGAGAATGCGACAAACCCGCCACTGCTGGCCAGGGTCCACGCCTGATCGTCGAGTTGACCACAGACCTGTGATACCCCTGCCAGACCAGCACTTACGCAGATCACGGTCTCTGGCACGCACCGGGTACGGCCGAGGTTAGTCGGCGAGCAGGTGGCGGAAGTAGGAGTCCGGGTCGGCAAGGAACTGCCGCCAGGCGCCCACGAGGTGGAGTTCCTCCCACCGGACTGGGCGGATACCCCAGTCGCCCAGTTCCAGGATGCTCGCGCCGGGGACGGCAGCGACGATAGGCGAATGGGTGGCGACAATGACCTGGGAACCGGCCTGGGCGAGGTCGTGCAGCAGGGCGACGAGCCCGAGGCAGGCCGTGAATGACAGCGGCGCGTCGGGTTCGTCCAGGAGGTAGAAGCCCGGCTGGTTCACCCGGGTACGCAGGATTTCTAGGAACCCCTCTCCGTGGCTGAGTTCGTGCAGCCGCTCCGGGCGGCGGCCGGGGTTGTCTTCCAGGTATGTGTAAAGGGTGTGCATGGTGTCGGCGCGCAGGAAATAAGACCACCGCGGCCGGACGGGGCCGCGCTCCACGATCAGATGCGCGCCCAGGCCCGGCTCGCTGTCACGGGTCCGGAAGAGCTTCGCCTGAGCCGACCCGCCCTGCGGATTCAGCCCGCAGGCTTCGGCCAGCATCTCCATCACCGTCGACTTGCCGGAGCCGTTCTCGCCGACCAGCACGGTCAGGCCCGCGGGCAACTCCAAGCCCTCGCACAGCACCTGTTCGACTCCCGGGACAGTTGCTGGCCACTTGGTGGTATCAACCGCGCTGCCCGGGTCATGACGAACATGGCGGACGACACGACCATCCGATGCCCATAGTGGCCCGCCGCCAATGCCCACACCCATATCTTGCCGTGCATGCCAGACAGCAAGGCGCGTAAGGTCATCTCCTCGGTCAGGCCCCCGTGGTTTTGCCCTAGGCAACGCTCCAGAACGTGTCTCAGGGAATGGGACAATCCCGGCACTGCTGAGCAGGGCGGGCGTCTGGTCGTGGAGTGGACTTCCCTGCTCTGACTCGCGCTTCGCTGTTTGTGGTCGTTGGCACCAACGCCTACATAAGAATGTGGTCGTTGGCGTAATCGCCCACAAACGCCCCGGGCCAGCCGCCATCTCAGCAGTCACCCCGCACCAGCTGCCGCATCAGCCCCGCGCTGCGCCGGACCCTGATGGTCAGGATGGCACAGCCGTGACAAAAGAATGTGATCGTTGCGCCAACCACTACAAACGCCTCGGGCTGGTTCGGCGCGACCGCGGCGGGCTGGAGGAGCGGGATCAGCCGGAGACGCGGATGCGCAAGCGGCGGAAGCCCTTGCCCTTGCTCTCTATCTTGACGACCTCGATGCGGCCGATCTGGCTGGTCGTGGCAACGTGCGTGCCCCCGTCGGCCTGCTGGTCCAGGCCCACGATATCGATGATCCGCACCTCTTTGACCTCGGGCGGTACGAGGTTGGTGGCGGTGCGGATGATGTCGGGGAGGGCAAACGCCTCGTCCCTGGGCAGGACCCGGACGTCGATCCGCCGCCCGGCGGCTACCTCGGTGTTGCAGGCGGCCTCGACGGCCTCGCGGAAGCCGGGCGGCACCTCGGGCAGGTTGAAGTCCATCCGCGCCGACAGCGGCTCCATGTTCCCGCCGGTGACCAGGGCACCGTAGTCGCGGAACACCACGCCGCAGAGCACGTGCAGACCAGAGTGGGTGCGCATCAGGGCGGTGCGCCTGGCGTCGTCGAGCGCGCCGCGCACCGCGGTGCCGACCGGCGGCAACGGATCGCCCTCGGCCGGGATCAGGTAGAGATCGTCGCCCTTCCGCGCGCCGACGATGCGGGTCTGCACCCCGCCCCAGAGCAGGACGCCCTCGTCAGGGGGCTGCCCTCCGCCACCCGGGTAGAACGCGGAGGTGTCAAGGACGATGCCCTCGGGGTCGCTGGCCAGAACCGCGGCATCCCATTCGCGCAGGCTCTGGTCGTCGAGTTCCAGCCGGTGTGTGCGCCATTGGGCGGGGTGGTGGGGCCCTGGCTGCAGTGTCTCACTCACCCAGGCAGCCTACTGCCGGGAGCGGACCCGAGCGCGTCAGCCGTTACCAGGGGCCGTACGGGCCGGAGGAGCTGCTCCCGCCCCGGAACTCCCTGACCTTAGGCCGGACGTCGGTGAGGTAGATCGCCGCGGCGACAAAGGCGACGATCGGGAAGAGGCTGACCAGGTTCGGCCCGCCCAGCGTGCTGGACCACAGACCGATCACCGTGGCGACCCCGAGGATCACCAGCCAGATCGGCTTGGTCTGCTTTCCGGCGGCCACGAACGCCGGTGTCGGCCGGCGGATGGCATCCACGAAGGCCCACACCTCGACGCAGAGCGCGGCGATGGAAAGCACCTCGAAAAACCAGTAGAGCGGGGTGAGCGCTCCCGAAGTGACGAACACGGCTCCAGATTATCCTTCTCCGGCCGGTGGCCGGGCCTGACCGGGACATTCGGGCCGCGGCCGGGCCGGGCGGGCCTTTCGGGCCCGGGCCGGACCGGCCGCGAGTGGGACCAGCCTCAGCGGCCGGTCGTGGGGCGCGTCGGCGCCTTGGTCTTGGCCTTGCCGTTCAGCTCGGGCTTGCTCTGCGCGCTTGCAGTGCTCTCGCTCTGGGTCGCGCCTGACTGTCCGTCCAGGGCCTTCTTGCCGTGGGCAGCCAGCGTGTCATAGCCGTCGGAAGCCTTGGACCGTGCCGTTTGCACGGCCCCGTTCGCGCGGGACTGTGCCGCCTGCACTGCCCCGTTCGCGCGGGACTGTGCCGCCTGCGCTGCCCCGTTCGCGCGGGACTGTGCCGCCTGCGCTGCCTCGGTCGCACGGGACTGTGCGGACTGCACGGCCCCGTTGGCGCGGGACTGCGCCGTCTGGAAGACCCCGATCGCGCGGGACTGCGCCGACTGCGCGGCCTCGGTCGCACGGCCTGGCAGCGAGTTCGGCGGGTTGTCCCTGGTCCACTGAACCAGGCGCCAGGGCAGTTCCCTGAGCGTCCGCGACGCGATCACGGTGACACCGGCGACCGCATGCACGGGCTTGCGGTCGGCGAACTTGCGCATCTCGGCCATCACGTCGATGTTGCGTGGCATCTGTTTCCTCTCTCGGCCGCCTTGTGGCGGCCTCTTTCATTCGCCGGCGAGCGGGCGCCGGACGTCTTTGCCGTGATCCCGTGTGCCTCCGGCCCCAGCCGGATCGGGCCGCAACCGTTCTCGGGCTACGGCATCGGCCCCGCGGCGTTAGCCCCGGGCCTCGGTCTGCAGCGGATCGGTATCTGTGGGACCGGCCTGCGTTTGGTCAGCCGGTGCGGTGGCATCCTGGCCGGCCGCCAGGGCGGCCTCGGCCTCGGCGAACTCGCTGTCCTGGCCGACGAACTGGTCCAGGCCGGGGATGGCGGGCTCCGTGCCGTCCCGCGCCGGGCTGTCAGCGGCGGCGGCGAGGGACGGGGCCGGTGCCAGTTCCCGGCGGAACGACTCGTAGATCTCCAGCAGCACCTGCTTCTGGCGCTCGGTGAGTTCCGGGTCGGCAAGCACCGCTGCCCGCACGCCCGAGTCCGGGCGCCGGTCCTCCAGGATCCCCGCTTGCACGTAGAGCGCCTCGGCGGAGATCCGCAGCCCCTTGGCTATCTGCTGCAAGATCTCCGCGCTGGGCCTGCGCAGGCCGCGCTCGATCTGGCTGAGATAAGGGTTGGAAACTCCGGCAGCCGACGCAAGCTGGCGCATTGAAATCTTGGCCTGCTCGCGCTGCTGGCGGATGTACTCGCCGATGGAGCCTACGTTCACGGGATTCACGGTCACAGTGAACCAGATTGTGCTTGCAATTGCAAGCGGGCTGCTAGCACCCCGGGCCGCCGCTGCCCCGTGCGGAGTTAGCGTGACGGGCCGGGCGGCCTTCGGGAGGGGAGGGTTGCCCGGATCTCGCCGACCGGCTGGCCGCCGCCGAGCACGGGCAAGTCCGCGATCCGGCCCAGGGCCTCACGGTCCACGCCCTCGTCGCGATCAACGCCGAGGATGCGCAGCAGCGCGACCGTGATGGCCGGGATCGCCCGGGGCGAGCCGTCCTCCATTTTCACCGCACCCGCGCGGCCGTCGGCCAGGGCGAACGCCTGCACCCCCTCGGCCCCGGACTTGAGCAGCAGTCCGGGGACGGCCTGGTGGAGCGCGCGTTCCGACCGGTTCGTCCCCGATGTCCATGCGGGATTGGCACGGACGGCATCGGCGACTGATCGTTCGGCTGAATCCGGGGCAGCAAGCACGAGCGCGCGGAAAGCCCGCGCCAGACCGGTCAGGGACAGCGCGAATAATGGCGCGCCGCAGCCGTCGACCCCGGTCGCCGCGACCTCCTCCTCGGCCAGGCGGCCGAGCGCCGCCTTGATCTCGCGCTGGAGTGGGTGATCGGGGTCGCGGTAGGTCTGTATCGGCCAGCCAGCGGTGACGCAGGTGGCGAGCATGGCCGCATGCTTGCCGGAGCAGTTCATGTGCACCCGGTCCGGCGTGCCGCCCTCGCCGAGGAACCGCGCCAGGGCGGCCTCGTCCAGCGGCAGCGCGGGCGGGCACTGCAGCGCGTCCTCGGTGAGCCCGGCACCGGCGAGGATCTTCCTGACCCCGGTGACGTGGAAGTCCTCGCCGGAGTGGCTCGCGCTCGCCAGGGCCAGCAACTCGCCGTCCAGGGCCAGGCCGCACGCCCGCATCGCGGCGGCCTGCATCGGCTTGTTGGAGGACCGGGGGAACATCGGCGCGGCGACCTCGCCCGCGCGGTAGAGCACCTCGCGCCCATCGGCACCGAGCAGCACGGCCGAGCCACGGTGCAGCGACTCTTCGAACCCAGAGCGGATGACCTCGGCGATCACCGGGATGTCAGCTACGGCTGCTCACCCCAAGCATGCCGCGGGCCTGCTCGGGCCGCATCGGGGGACGCTGGGCCAGGTCGGCCAGCGTGGCCGCGCGTTCGACCAGTTCGGCGTTCCCGGTCACCGGCCGGCCCCTCGCGAACGTGACCGTGTCCTCCATGCCGACCCGAAGGTGGCCGCCGGCGGCGAGCGCGGCGAACATGACCGGCAGCGTGGTCCGGCCGATCCCGGTAGCGGACCAGGTTGCCCCCTCGGGCAGCGCGGAGACCGCCTGGGTCAGCGTGGCCGCGTCCCCTGGCATCCCGCCGGGCACGCCCATGACCAGGTCGCAGTGGACGTGGCCACCGTGCGGGGCGCCGTGGCTGGCCAGCAGCCGGTGCAGCGTGGCGATGTGGCCGAAGTCGAACAGCTCGAACTCGGGTACCACGCCCAGTTCCTGGGTCCTGGCGTACAGGTCGCGGATGAACGGGTAGGGGTTGTGGAACACATCCTCGCCGAAGTTGACGGTGCCACAGGTGAGCGAGCAGGCGTCCGGGGCGGCGTCGAGTACGGCGATCCGGTTGTCGAAGCTGTCGGTGACCGCGCCCCCGGTGGAGAGTTGCACGATCAGGTCGGTGCCCTCGCGCAGCGCGGCCACGGTGTCCTTGAGCCGGGACAGATTCAGGGTGGGCCGCGTCTGCCCGTCCCTGATGTGCACGTGGATGACGGCGGCCCCGGCCGCCTGGCATTCCTTCGCGGTGGTCACCAGCTCGTCCAGGGTGACCGGGAGCGCGGGGACGGCCGACTTCTCTGACTCCGCACCGGTGGGCGCGACCGTGATCAGGGTTGCCGCGGTGGGCGAGTTACTGCTCATGATCAGAGCATGCCGACAAGGCCCGGCCCGCGTCCATCCGGGGTGGCTGTCCGTCCGGTTTCGCTGCTCGTGATGGGTGCGGCGGGCCTCATCCGGTGGGCCCGGACTGGGCGTTGTTGGCGGTCCCCGCAGGCGCGGCGGTCAGGTGGCGCCTGGTGAAGTCGAGCGCCTCGGACAGGTCGGCGAGCCGCGCCTCGCGCGTGGTGGCCCGGCGGGTGTTGACCTCCAGCACGACCATGCCGGAGTAGCCGTCCGCGGCGAGCTTCTCCAGTACCGGCCCGCACGGCTGGGTGCCGCGCCCGGGCACCAGGTGCTCGTCCCGGTTCGGCACCCCGGTCCCATCGGCCATGTGCACGTGAGCGAGCCGGTCGCCGAGTTCCTCGGCCATCGCGTAGGCGTCAGAGCCCGATGTGGCCGTGTGGGACAGGTCAAGGGTCACGTGCGGGACGTCCATGAGCACCGGGTTCCAGTGCGGCGAATAGGCGGCCAGTTCGGCGCCGCCGGCGCGCAGCGGGTACATGTTCTCCACCGCGAAGACGATGTCGGACTCCTCGGCCATCCGCGCCAGGCCCTGGGCGAAGTCCTTGGCGTACTCGCGCTGCCAGCGGAACGGTGGGTGCACCACGACGACCTTGGCGCCGAGTTCCTGCGCCGCCTCCTTGGCCCGGACCAGCTTCCCCCATGGCTCATAGCCCCACACCCGCTGGGTGACCAGCAGGCAGGGCGCGTGGATGGCCAGCACGGGCATGCCGTGATAGTCGGCCAGCCGCCGCAGGGCTTCGATGTCCTGGCTCACGGCGTCCGCGGACACCATGACCTCGAGACCGTCATAGCCGAGGCGGGCCGCGATCTCGAACGCGTCGGCCGCCCGGTCGGGGAAGACCGAGCCGGTGGACAGCGCGACAAGCGGCACACCGGGGCTGGTGCGCAGGCTCAACATTGCTCCTTTCCCCCAGCGGCCTGCCTGGGGCACTTTCGCGTGGCCAGCTTATGCGCCCCGCCGGGCCAGGGCGTTCATCCGGCCGGGCCGGGGGCAGTGGTGTCCGACCCTCCCACTACCGTGCGGGCCATGGGTAATTCCTCCACCGCGCCGCTGTACCAATGCGCCGACTGCGGGTGGCGGTCCACCAAGTGGTCCGGGCGCTGCGGCGGCTGCCAGGCCTGGGGGACGGTGGAGCAGGCGGCGGTTCCCGCCGTCGCGCGCACCCGCCTGTCCGGACGTGCCGCCGCCGACCGGCTCGCCCCGGCCCGCGCGGTGCCGATCACGAAGGTGGATGCCCGCGCCGCGAGCGCCCGGCCTACCGGGCTCGACGAACTCGACCGGGTGCTGGGCGGCGGCCTGGTCCCCGGCGCGGTGGTGCTGCTGGCCGGGGAGCCGGGCGTGGGCAAGTCCACGCTGCTGCTCGAGGCGGGCGCGCTGGTGTCGCAAGCCGGGCCGGTGCTCTACGTCACCGGTGAGGAGTCGGCGGCCCAGGTACGGCTGCGCGCGGACCGGATCGGTGCCGTGGGGGACAACCTCTACATCGCCGCCGAGACAGAACTGTCCGCCGTGCTGGCCCAGGTGGACGCGGTGCAGCCGGTGCTGCTCATCGTCGACTCGGTGCAGACGATCGTCGCGCCGGGCATCGAGGGCACGCCCGGCGGGGTGACCCAGATCCGGGAGGTCACCGCCGCCCTGATGGCCGTGGCCAAGCAGCGGTCGCTGAGCACGGTGCTCGTGGGGCATGTCACGAAGGAGGGCGCCATCGCCGGGCCGCGTGCGCTGGAGCACCTGGTCGACGTGGTGCTGCACTTCGAGGGCGACCGGCACGCCCAGTTGCGGATGGTCCGGGCGCTGAAGAACCGGTTCGGCCCGACCGACGAGGTCGGCTGTTTCGAACTCGGCGAGACCGGCCTGGCCGGGCTCGCCGACCCGAGCGGCCTGTTCATCTCGCACCACGGTGACCAGGTGCCGGGCACCTGCCTGACGGTCACGCTGGAGGGCCGCAGGCCGCTCATCGCCGAGGTGCAGACCCTGCTCGTTCCCTCTCACGGGACCGATACCCCGCCGCGCCGGGTCACCGCGGGCCTGGACTCGGCGCGGGTGGCGATGGTGATCGCGGTGCTGCAGCGCCGCGCGGACGTCAACATAGGCCGGCAGGATGTGTTCGCGGCCACGATCGGCGGGGTCCGGCTGACGGAGCCCGCGGTGGATCTGGCCATCGCCTTGGCGCTGGCCAGCGCGGCGGCGGACCTGAGCGTGACCGGCCCGGTGGTCGCTGTCGGCGAGGTGGGCCTGGCGGGCGAGGTGCGCCGGGTCCCCGGGGTTGCCCGGCGGATCGCCGAGGCGCAGCGGCTCGGTTTCCGGCGGGCCATCGTTCCGGCCGGATGGGCGGCTTTGGGCGGGGTGGTGGGGTCAGAGCTAGCAGAACGCGGGGCGGACTCCGAAGGGCGCGGCCTGCCCGCCAGGACGCTGACCGACGTGCGGGAGGTCACCACGATCAAGGAGGCGATCGCCGCCGCGCTGGGTGGCTGACCCGGTCCTTGTGCCGGGTGACCCTACGGCGGGCCAGCGCGGCGCGGCCGGGTTCATACGGTGAGTATGCAAGGTTGTTACTAAACGTGATCGAAGACTCGCCGGCGCGGGCTCAGCGTTATGGCGCCCGGCTCAGCCGTGCAGGCCATGCGACAATCGGCGTTGTCATGGTGGACGGGCGGGCTGCAGCGATCCTGCAGTGGTATGCGTCCCATGCACGTGACCTGCCTTGGCGGCAGCCGGACGCCGGTCCGTGGGCCGTGCTGGTCAGCGAGATCATGCTGCAGCAGACACCCGTGTCCCGGGTCCTGCCCGCCTATGATGCATGGCTGAAGCGCTGGCCGCAGCCGTCGGCGCTCGCGGCGGCATCTCCGGCGGACGCGGTGCGGCAGTGGGGGCGGCTGGGTTACCCGCGGCGCGCGCTGCGGCTGCACGCCTCGGCAAAGGCGATCACGCAGCGGCACGGCGGCGTGGTCCCGGACACGCTTGACGAACTGCTGGCCCTGCCCGGCGTGGGCGCCTACACCGCGGCGGCGGTCGCGAGCTTCGCCTTCGGGCAGCGCCACGCGGTCCTCGACACCAACGTCCGCCGGGTGCTGGCCCGCCTGGTGCGCGGCGACCTGCGGCCGCCACCGAGCCCGACAGCGATGGAGGTCAGGCTGGCGGAGTCGCTGCTCCCGGCCGAGCCTGGCCTGGCGCCGCAGTGGTCGGTGGCTGTGATGGAACTTGGCGCGCTGATCTGCACCGCGGACCGGCCGCAGTGCCCGGATTGCCCGGTTGTCAGCGACTGCGCCTGGCACCGGGCAGGGCAGCCCGCCGACGACCCGCACCAGGCCCGCCGGCGCAGCCAGGGATACGAGGGCACGGACCGGCAGTGCCGGGGCCGCCTGCTTGCGGTGCTCCGCGAATCCGACGGGCCGGTCCCGGCCGCCCTGCTCGACGCGGCCTGGGCCGATGACAGCCAGCGCGCCCGCTCGCTGGCCAGCCTGGTCGCGGACGGCCTCGCCGAACCGCTGCCCGGTGGCAGCTACGCCCTGCCCCGCGCTTAACCGGGCACTTGCGGGCCGGCCGATCCGGCCGCATGCGGCCCGCCGTCGAGGTCCATGTCCGCGGCCAGCGCCTCGATCCTGTCGATGAGGCGCATCCGCTGCCGCCTACCGCGCCGCTGCCGTCACCGCCTTGGACAGCCACTGGCCCGGGCCGGTTTCCCGGGCCCGGGCCAGTGGCAGCTACGAGCGGAAGTGTTATGCCGTGGCGGTCCCGCTGGCCGGCGACGCAGACCCGCTGGCCGGCTGCTGCTTGGCCGCCGAGCTTTCCACTTCGGCCAGGGGCGCGTCCGGCACCGAGTCCGGCTTCGGCACGCCCTTGAACGAGAACTGCGCCTCCTCGCCCTCGCCTTCGACGTCGACGATGACGATCTGGCCCGCCCTCAGCTCGCCGAACAGGATCTTCTCGGACAGCATGTCCTCGATCGACCGCTGGATCGTGCGGCGCAGCGGCCTGGCCCCGAGCACCGGGTCGTAGCCGCGCACGGCGAGCAGGGCCTTGGCGGCCGGCCGCAGTTCCAGGCCCATGTCCCGGTCCTTGAGCCGCTCGTCCACCTTGGCGATCATCAGGTCCACGATCTCGACGATCTCGTCCTCGGTGAGCTGGTGGAAGACGACCGTGTCGTCCACCCGGTTGAGGAACTCGGGGCGGAAGTGGTGCTTGAGTTCCTCCTGCACCTTGTTCTTCATCCGCTCGTAGGTGCCGGCCGCGTCACCTTCACGGGTGAAGCCCATCCGGAGGCCCTTGGAGATGTCCCTGGTGCCCAGGTTCGTCGTCATGATGATGACGGTGTTCTTGAAGTCCACCGTCCGGCCCTGGGCGTCGGTGAGCCGCCCATCCTCCAGGATCTGGAGCAGGGAGTTGAAGATGTCCGGGTGGGCCTTCTCGATCTCGTCGAACAGGACGACCGAGAACGGCTTCCGGCGGACCTTCTCGGTGAGCTGGCCGCCCTCCTCGTACCCGACGTAGCCGGGCGGTGAGCCGAACAGCCGGGACACCGTGTGCTTCTCCATGTACTCGCTCATGTCGAGCTGGATCAGCGAGTCCTCGTCGCCGAACAGGAACTCGGCCAGGGTCTTGGACAGCTCGGTCTTGCCGACGCCCGACGGCCCGGCGAAGATGAACGACCCACCCGGGCGCTTGGGGTCCTTCAGGCCGGCCCGGGTCCGCCGGATGGCCTGGGAGAGCGCCTTGATGGCGTCGTTCTGCCCGATGACCCGCTTGTGCAGCTCGTCTTCCATCCGCAGCAGCCGCTGCGACTCCTCCTCGGTGAGCTTGAACACGGGGATCCCGGTGGCGGTGGCGAGAACCTCGGCGATGAGCTCCTCGTTCACCTCGGCGACGACGTCCATGTCGCCGTCCTTCCACTCCTTCTCCCGCGCGTCCTTGGCGGCGATGAGCTGCTTTTCCTTGTCCCGCAGGGCCGCGGCCTTCTCGAAGTCCTGGGAGTCGATCGCCGACTCCTTGTCCCGCCGGACCTGGGCGATCTTCTCGTCGAACTCACGCAGGTCCGGGGGCGCGGTCATGCGGCGGATCCGCATCCGGGACCCGGCCTCGTCGATCAGGTCGATGGCCTTGTCGGGCAGGAACCTGTCGCTGATGTAACGGTCGGCAAGCTGGGCGGCGGCGACCAGGGCGCTGTCGGTGATGGACACCCGATGATGGGCCTCGTAGCGGTCCCGCAGGCCCTTCAGGATCTCGATCGTGTGCGAGATCGTGGGCTCGGCCACCTGGATCGGCTGGAACCTGCGCTCCAGCGCGGCGTCCTTCTCCAGGTGCTTGCGGTACTCATCCAGCGTGGTGGCGCCGATCGTCTGCAGCTCGCCCCTGGCCAGCATCGGCTTCAGTATCGAGGCCGCGTCGATCGCGCCCTCCGCGGCACCGGCGCCGACCAGCGTGTGCAGCTCGTCGATGAACAGGATGATGTCGCCGCGGGTCCTGATCTCCTTGAGGACCTTCTTCAGCCGCTCCTCGAAGTCACCGCGGTAGCGGGACCCGGCGACCAGCGCACCGAGGTCGAGGGTGTAAAGCTGCTTGTCCTTGAGGGTCTCCGGCACCTCGCTCTTGACGATCTTCTGGGCGAGGCCCTCCACCACGGCGGTCTTGCCCACGCCGGGCTCCCCGACCAGCACCGGGTTGTTCTTGGTGCGCCGGGAGAGCACCTGCATGACCCGCTCGATTTCCTTTTCCCGGCCGATCACCGGGTCGAGCTTGCCTTCCCGCGCGGCCTGAGTGAGGTTCCGCCCGAACTGGTCGAGCACCAGGGAGGTAGAGGGAGCCGACTCCGAGGGGGCGCCCGAGGCCGCGGGCTCTTTCCCCTGATAGCCGTGCAGCAACTGGATCACCTGCTGGCGCACCCGGTTCAGGTCCGCGCCCAGCTTCACCAGCACCTGCGCCGCCACGCCCTCACCCTCACGGATCAGGCCCAGCAGGATGTGCTCGGTGCCGATGTAATTGTGACCGAGTTGCAACGCTTCGCGCAGGGAGAGCTCGAGCACCTTCTTGGCCCGCGGGGTGAACGGGATATGCCCCGACGGCGCCTGCTGGCCCTGGCCGATGATCTCCTCGACCTGCTGCCGTACCGCCTCCAGGCTGATCCCCAGCGACTCCAGAGCCTTCGCCGCGACCCCTTCGCCCTCGTGGATCAGGCCCAGCAGGATGTGCTCGGTGCCGATGTAGTTGTGATTGAGCATCCTGGCCTCTTCTTGAGCCAGGACCACAACCCTCCGCGCCCGGTCGGTAAACCTCTCGAACATCTCGTTGCTCCCTCACACAAGCGGCCGGGAGGCCCCGATGTCCGGCCCCTGTCCTTCCGCATGGTAGCCCGCTTACCTGAGGACCATGCTGCACACCTTTTGTCGTGCATGAAACGTTCCCAGGCAGGAGGGCGTTCATCCCATCCAACCCGGTCAAGAAGGAGACTGTTCCCTGCTACGCCGCAAGCGAACGCCAGGCAGAGATGAGTTTGACATCAAGATCTGGCGGGCAACGGGCCGGTTTCCGGCTGGCCGGTTCGCGCGACTCAGTGGCAGGAGAGGCGGGGCAACTTCAACGGGGCTGTGGCCCGCATGCGGTACTAGCGGCGGGGTAGCAGTTTTGGGCACCCACCCGCAGATCACCTGCGGGCCGCCCCGGTGAACAAACTAGTGCGAGGACTCGTACTCAGCGATGATCGCGGCGGGAATGCGGCCACGCTCACTCACCTTGTGACCACGCTGCTTCGCCCATGCCCTGATTTCCGAACTGCGCTCGCGGCCTGGCCCACTGCGTGAACGGCGACGGCGGCCACCGCCACCGCCTGCCACACGGCGGGAGTGCTCAACGTACTTGCCGAACTTCTCGCGCAGATCCTTGGCATGCGTAGAGCACACATCGATCTCATAGGCGGTGCCGTCAAAGGCGAACGAAACCGTCTCGGTTCCCTCGATCTCACCGTCGTGGGGAAGGTCGCACACGACCGTCACGACCGTCTTCTGTGCCATGAGGCCAGCCCTTCTGCTGGGGACGTTTAATTAGGCTGACGAACAATATACCAAGAGTGTTGCGTTTAGCAATTCAAGGTGCGAACATTCGGCCAGTGCAGTTCCAGTGCCGCAGGCCCCGTGAAGCGGTGCGCTCGATTTATGTAACTCTCTGTAATCGGAACCCTAAGGGTCATCAATCGGACAGAACCTTCTGTCGGATGGCGATGCAAACGATCTTAGGGTTGATGTGACCTATACCTTATGCTGGTCCGTGGATGGGCCATGCGTGGCATCGCCGGGATCGTCATTCGAAGTGCTGCCGGTAATGTCGCCCTCTTCGCCGTCATCCGTGCGCTGGCCGCGGGGGCCCATCTGACGGCGCAGGAACAACGTAAGCCCGATCAGGAACGCGGCGGCCATGATCAGCGGTGGTGTCAGCGCCTCTAGATCGGCAAGCATCCCGGCGCCTCCTCTTTCGCTCGTCCGAGCCTGTACTTGGCATTGTTACTCATGCTGGCCTGTTCCGCGGACACCGATACTCAGCCGGTGCGGAGCCGGGTGCTGAGAGTAAGCGCCCGATGCGGCCGCGGCGGAGCGCCCATATATATGACTGCCCCGCCATATCGGGATGGCTGCGCCCTGTCGGTACCGCGTGGCAGGATCAGGCGGCGTGTTCCACGCGGACCTGCACGTCCACTCACGGTTCTCCCGCGCGTGCAGCAAAGACGCCGATATCCCAAGTCTTGCCTGGTGGGCGGCCCGGAAGGGGCTGTCGGTCATCGGCACAGGCGATTTCACCCATCCCGCCTGGGCGGCGGAGCTTGGTGAGTTGCTCGTGCCCGCGGAGCCGGGACTGCTGGCCCTCAAGCCCGAGCTTGCGGCCAGGCTCCGGCGCACCCTGCCGCCGAGTTGCCAGGCGGAAATCCGTTTCCTGCTGTCCACGGAGATCTCCACCATTTACAAGCGCGACGGCGCAACCAGGAAGGTTCATCATCTCCTCTACGCCCCCACGTTCGAGGCGGCGAGCGCGATCACCACGGCACTGGCCAGGGTGGGCAACCTGGCTTCCGATGGCCGGCCAATCCTCGGTCTGGACTCCCGTCACCTCTTGGAAATTACGCTGAACGCAGGGCCGGGGTGCTTCCTCATTCCTGCTCACATCTGGACGCCGTGGTTCGCCGTTCTTGGGTCGAAGTCCGGGTTCGACGCCGTGCCCGACTGTTACCTCGACCTAGCCGAACATGTCTTCGCCGTGGAGACGGGACTCTCCTCGGACCCACCGATGAACTGGATTTGCTCCGGACTTGACCACTACCGGCTTGTGAGCAACTCCGATGCGCATTCGCCGCCGATGCTCGGCCGGGAGGCAACTACGTTCAGCACAGCGGTGGACTACTTTGCGATGTTGCGTGCGTTGCGTCGAGGCCAGGGGCTTGCCGGGACGCTGAACTTCTTTCCCGAAGGCGGCCGTTACCACGCCGATGGGCATCGCAAGTGCGGTGTCCGGCTGTTGCCCGCGGAGAGCGTGCGCCATGCGAGTATCTGTCCGAAATGCGGGAAACCGCTGACTATTGGCGTCATGAACCGGGTAGCGGAACTCGCGGACCGCCCGGAAGGGTACCGGCCGCCGGGGGCGGCGGCCTCTGCCAATCTTGTTTCCCTGCCCGAGATCATCGGTGAGATCCGCGGTGCGGGCCGTCAGAGCAAGAAGGTCACCATGGAGGTGGACCGGCTGGTTGCCGCGCTCGGGCCGGAGTTGCACATTCTGCTGCAGGCCGACACCGCCGATATCGGCCGGGCCGGGGGCAGCATGGTCGCCGAGGCAATTACCCGGCTCCGCAGGGGCGAGGTGATCAAGGAAGCGGGTTACGACGGCGAGTATGGAGTGATCTCTCTGTTCCGGCCGGAGGAACTGGCCGGAACAGAGACCTTGTTCGACATCCCGGCGCCCGGCGGGGAAGGGCTATCCGGCAGCTCCGCGCCGAGACTGGGCGGCACACGCTCAGGTGGGACCCAGGCGGGCGCCGCTGAGCCGGACGGCACGGAGATGGGTGGCGCGCTAGCGGGCCGCACACGGGCGGGGGAGACACGTGCAGGTGCTGCGCAGCGGGACGGCGGCCAGCGAGCCGGGCAAGAGCCTGGAGGGCCGATCGTATGGCATGAAAATGGGCATGCTGACGAGTCCATGCTCGGGGGCCTCGACGCCGGCCAGCGAGAGGCCACGCTGGCCCCGGGGCCCCTGCTGATCCTCGCCGGGCCCGGGACCGGCAAGACACGCACGCTCACCCGCCGGATCGCCGTTCTGGTCGCCGAACACGGCGTGCCCCCGGAGGCCTGCCTGGCGCTCACCTTCACCCGCCGGGCGGCCGTGGAGATGCGTGAGCGGCTCGCGGTGCTGCTGCCCGCCCAGGCCGGCCGGCTGATGATCACTACATTTCACGGTCTGGGCCTGACGATCCTGCGCGAGCACGCCCGCCGGGCCGGGCTGGACCCTGATTTCGGCGTGGCCGACGAGAAGGCCAGGCTTGCGGTGGCGGTGGAGGCGGCCGGGTCGATACCGGCGGGACGGCGCCTGCTCGCCGAGGTAGCGCGCGACCCCGGCGCAGCAGGCGAGTTCGCCAGGGTGCTCGCCTCGCGGGGCCTGGTGGATTTCGACGGCCTGATCACGCTTCCGCTGGAGATGCTGCGCCAGGATCCCGCCCTCGCCGCAACGCTGGCCGCACGTTGGCGGTCCATCAGCGTGGATGAGTACCAAGACACCGATGCCGCGCAGTACGCCCTGCTGCGCCTGCTGGCGGGCGACGGCAGCGGCCTGGCCGTGATCGGCGACCCGGATCAGGCGATCTACGGGTTCCGCGGCGCCGATGTGGGCTTCTTCCTCAGGTTCGGGCACGACTTCCCCGAGGCCAGGACCGTGACGCTGACCCGCAATTACCGTTCCACACCGGTGATCGTCGCGGGCGCGATGCAGGCCGTGGCGCCCGCCACGCTGGTTCCGGGCAGGCGGATGAGCGCCGCGGCCGGGCCGGCCCCAGGCGCCGCCGAGCGGATCACCGTGCACGAGGCGGCCTCCGACCGGGCCGAGGGCGCGTGGATCGCGCAGGCTATAGACAAGCTGCTTGGCGGTGCCTCGTTCCATTCACTGGACACCGGCCGTGCGGACGGGCATGCGGGCGGCAAGCTCGCCCTCGCCGATATGGCCGTGCTGTACCGCACCGACGCTCAGGCCGTGGCGCTCGGGCAGGCCCTGACCCGGGCCGGGCTTCCGTTCCAGAAGCGCTCACACGACCTTCTGGGGCGCCGGGCGGCCGTCCCGGAGATCTTGCGGGAGATGGGCGGCGTGGCCGAGCCCGGCGCGGGCGGGCTTGGTGCAGGTGGCCTGGGCGATCCGGGCGAGGCTGGCCCCGGCGCGGGCGGTACTGGCGTGGCGGACCGGTTGCGTGCCGCGGTGCAAGGGCTCGCATCGCGATCGGCGGACGCGCGGGCCCCGGGCCGGCGGCGCACGTCCGGCGACGGGATGCCGGCGGTGGACGTTCTGGCCGCCGGTGAGGTGCTCGCCCCGCTCGCGCGCCGGTGCGGTGACGACCTCGATCGGTTCCTGACGGAAATCGCGCTGGGCGCCGAGGCCGACGCGCTGGATCCCAGGGCGGACGCGGTCACGCTGCTGACTATCCACGCCGCCAAGGGGCTGGAGTTCGGCGTGGTCTTCGTGGCGGGATGCGAGCGGGATCTGCTGCCGCTCTGGCTCCCTGGGAAGCGGCCTGCCCGTGGAAAACAGCCGGGCACAGCGGGCGAGGCTTCCGGGGATGGGGACACGGCTCCAGAAGCGGCCAGCGACGCTTCAGGAGCGGCCGGCACCGCTCCAGGGGCTGCGGCGGCAAGGGCCACTGCGGTTGCCGGGGCTGGGGCCGCGGGGACCGGGGCTTCAGCTCCGGGGGCGGGCGCCGCGGGCCCGATGGCAGACGGTACCGACCTCGCGGAGGAGCGGCGGCTGCTGTTTGTCGCGATGACCCGCGCCCGGACACATCTGTACCTCACCTGTGCCGCGCGGCGGCGCAGGCACTCGACCGTGATCGAGACCGGCCCGTCACCGTTCCTCGCCTCGATCGATTCCCGGCTGCTCGACCGCCCCGCGGTGCCGCGCCCGCGCAGGCCCGAGGTGAGCCAGCCACGCCTGCTGTAAGCCCGGCCGGGCGCCTGCCGCCGGCCGGGCACCATGCTCCAGCCAGGCGCCATGCTCAGCGGCCGAGAACCACGCCGCCGTTCGGGGAAAGCACCTGACCGGTGACCCAGCCGCCCTCCGGGCCGAGGAGCCAGGAGATCAGCGATGCCACTTCCTCCGGCGTCCCCTCCCGGCCGACCAGCGTCTGCGCCGCGCGCTCACGCCGGGACGTATCCGTGAGCCTGCCCTCCCAGAACTCGGTGTCGGGCACGAACCCGGGCGCGACCACGTTGGCGGTGCCGCGGTGCTCGCCCAGTTCCCGCGCGAGGTCGTAGACGAAAGCGTGCAGCGCGGCCTTGACCGCCCCGTAGGCACCGCCGCCGCTGCCGCGCAGCGCCGCCACCGAGGAAAGCAGCACCACCCGCCCGCCGTCCCGCTCAAGTGCCTCACGCAGCGCCTCCACCAGCAGGACCGCCGTGAGCACATTGGACTCGAACGAAGCCAGCCAATCCTGGCGGACACCGTTCAGCCCTGCCGCGCCGTCCCCGCCGGGCGACAGTCCGCCCGCCGCGGCCACGACGCCTGCGCAGCCGCGTTCCGCGGCACGGACACGTTCCGCGACCGCCGTAGCCCCCGCCACGGTCGCCAGGTCGGCGCTTACCGTATCCAGGCGCGGGGCCAGTTCTTTGGCGAGCCGTTCGAGCGGCTCTGGGCGCCGCCCCACCGCGAGCACCTGAAAGCCGCCAGCGACCAGCCGGCGGGCCACCGCCCGGCCGATGCCGGTACCGGCCCCACTGACCACGATCATGTCCGGAGAGTTCATGCCCTATCCCCTCGGCTTGCCGTCCGGCACGGTAGCTGACCATGCCCCGATCTCGGACACTTATGTCTGATCGAGGCGTTCCCGCCGGAAGGGAGGCCCGCGGCCGGGCGATACGGACACCGGGGCGTCGCCCGCGAGGCGGGCAACGTCATAGATGCAGCAGCATGCGGTGGTTACCGAGGGTGTTCGGCTTGACCCGGTCAAGGTCAAGGAACTCGGCAACGCCCTCGTCATAGGAACGCAGCAACTCGTCGTACACCTCATGCGAGACGGGTGTCCCGTCGATCTCCACGAAACCGTGCCGTGCGAAGAACCCGGTCGCGAAGGTCAGCACGAACACCCGGCGCACGCCCACCTCCCTGGCGCTGCCGAGCAGGGCGCCCACCAGCCGGTGGCCGATCCCGTGCCCCTGCAGGCCCGGGCGCACCGCCACCGTCCGGATCTCGGCCAGATCTTCCCACATCACATGCAGGGCGCCACACCCCACGACCTCGCCGTCGATGGCGCGTTCGGCAACCCAGAACTCCTGTACGTCCTCGTACAGGGTCACCGTCGCCTTGCCGAGCAGGCGGCGGGACTCGACATTGATGTTCACCAGGCCGGCGATCGCCCGTACGTCCGGGGTCCGGGCCCGTCTGATCATGTAGTCCATCGCGCGCAAACCATAGCCGGACCCGGGGGGCACCGCAGTGGGCAGGACATCCGCGCAGGTCAGGCGGCCACGCCGGGCCTCTGCCGGCACGTGAGCGCAGCCCCCAGGCGCGCCCATCTCAATACGGCATATCACGGGCAGATCACACCCGCTCCCGAACCCATCACAAGCTTGTGAACTGCGGGAATACAGATTCCTTAATTCGCCCCCGACTTGCAGGGACCCCCTAAGGGGGGGCCCGCTTATTGCGAGCTGGCCACTCACAAGCCTGGCGCTATGCAAAGATTCACTCGTTCCGGTTGGTGGCCCCCCGCAGGCCCATGACCTTGCGGTGCCGCAACCACGCTGATCGCGCCCCCGGCAGCCCGGCCAGAGCAGTGCGGCCTGGCGAGCCCGGCGTGAGCGGCGGTTCGCCGATGAGAGGAGACCGGGTGGAGCACTTGCGTCCCCGCAAGTACATGCCAAGTGGTCCACGAAATGCTTACCGCAGGTCCGGCCGGGCCTGGGGACGGGTGGCTACGGTGGTCGGCGCGACCGCGCTGTTCAGCCTCGTCCTGCCGTTCGGCATCGGGGGTGCCGCGCCCAGCCAGCCCATGCCCACCCTGAAGGATCTGGTGGCCCAGGCAAGGGCCCTCTCCAACGAGATCAACAGCCTGAACGAGCAGTACAACGGGCTGCGGATCCAGCTCACCCAGGCACAGACCGAGGCGAAGATCGCCGAGGACACCTACGTGCGGGATCTCACCGAGCTCAGGGCCGGGAACCTCGCCGTGGGCCAGCTTGCGGCCCAGAGCTACATGAACGGCGGGCTGACCACCCCGCTGGAGCTGCTGACTACGAGCACCGCGTCCACCCTGATCGGCCGGGCGGCGTTCGTGCAGGTGCTGCAGCAGGAAAACGGCGACCAGGTGAGCCAGATCGCCGAGGGTGTCGCCGCCGCGGAGCGGGCTCGCGCGAGCGCCGAGCAGCAGACCCGGCGGGCCAAGCAACTCACCGCGGAGATGGCCGGCAAGCGCCGGCAGGCGCAAGGCAAGATCAACCTGCTGAACAGCTCGGTGTTCAAGAAGGCCATGGCCGTGTTCAACCAGACCGGCAACTACCCGAGCTTCAACATCCCGACCGCCAACACGATCGGCGCGCAGGCGCTGCGCTGGGCGCTGAGCCGGCGCGGTGACCCCTACGTCTGGGGCGCGGCGGGACCGAGCTCCTTCGACTGCTCCGGCCTGGTCCTGTGGTCCTACGCTAAGGTCGGCATCAGCCTCCCGCACTTCACCGGCGACCAGTGGAACATGGGCGTGCACGTGGCCAAGAGCCAGCTCCAGCCCGGGGACCTGGTGTTCTTCTACGCGGATCTGGGCCACGTGGGGATGTACATCGGCAACGGCCTGATGGTGGATGCGCCCGACTTCGGCGAGGACGTGCAGGTCCAGCCGGTCATGTGGGACGTCTACGCGGGGGCCGTCCGGATCGTCGGCTGAGACTCGTAGCGGGCCCGTTGGCCGTAACGGGCCCGCTACGCAGCGCCTCTATTCGGGCCGGACCATCGGGAAGAGGATCGTCTCCCTGATGGTCTCGCCGGTGAACATGATCAGCACCCGGTCGATGCCCATGCCCATTCCCCCGGTCGGGGGCATGCCGTACTCCAGCGCCTGCAAGAACTCCTCGTCGACCACCATGGCCTCGGGGTCACCCCCGGCGGCGAGCAGGGACTGCGCGGTGAGCCGGGCGCGTTCCTCCACGGGGTCGACCAGCTCGGAGTAGCCGGTGCCCAGCTCGGTGCCGAACGCCACCAGGTCCCAGCGCTCCGCCAGCCTGGGATCCTCGCGGTGGGCCCGGGTGAGCGGGGACACCTCGACCGGGAAGTCCCGGTAGAAGGTCGGCATGACGGTGTGCCGCTCGACCAGCCGCTCGTACATCTCCAGCAGGACCTGCCCCCGGTTCCATTTCGGCTCGGCCGGCACGCCAGCGCGCGCACACAGCGCCCGCAGCCGCTCCTCTCCGGTGTCCGGGGTGACCTCCTCGCCGAGCGCCTCGGATACCGCGCCGTGCACGCTCTTGACCGGCCAATCGCCGCCGATGTCGGCCTCGGTCCCGTCCGCGCGGTGCAGCTGGGTGCCGCCGAGTGCGTCCTTGGCGGCCCGCTGGATCAGCTCCCGGGTGAGCGTGGCCACGGTCATGTAGTCGCCGTAGGCCTCATAGGCCTCCAGCATGGTGAACTCCGGGTTGTGCGTGGCGTCCACGCCCTCGTTCCGGAAGTTGCGCCCGATCTCGTAGACCTTCTCGATGCCGCCGACCACCAGCCGCTTGAGATAAAGCTCCAGCGCGATCCGCAGGTAAAGGTCCATGTCGTAGGCGTTGATGTGGGTGGCGAACGGCCGCGCGTTCGCCCCGCCGTGCACCCGCTGCAGGATGGGCGTCTCGGCCTCGATGAACCCGCGGTCGTGGAGCTCTTCCCGCACCGCCCGCGTCACCGCTGCCCGCAGCTCGGCCATCCGGCGGGCTTTCGGGTTGACGATCAGGTCTACATAACGCTGCCGGACCCGCGACTCTGGATCGGTAAGTCCATGGTGTTTGTCGGGAAGCGGCCGGAGGGCCTTGGCCGTGATGGCAAACCTGTCGGCCAGGACGGACAGCTCACCGCGGCGGGACGAGATGACCTCGCCTTCCACGCCGATGTGATCCCCGAGGTCCACGTCCCGCTTCCAGTCCGCAAGCGCGTCCTCGCCGAGCCGGTCGGCCGACAGCATCACCTGGATGTCTCCGGTGCCGTCGCGGATGGTCGCGAAGCACAGCTTCCCGGCGATGCGGGACAGCATCACCCGGCCGGTGACACCCACGTGATCGCCGGTAGTGGTATCCGCCGGCAAATCCGGATGCCTGGCGCGGACCGCAGCGATCGTGTCGGTCCGGGGGAAGGTCACCGGGTATGGGTCGGTGCCCTCGGCGAGCAACCGCTCGCGCTTGCCCAGCCGGACCCGTACCTGCTCGGGGGTTTCGGCTGGGTGCTGGTCATCCTCCACGCCGACGAGGCTACCGGCGCCGCGGCACAGGCAGTACCGATTTCTGCCCGGGCTGGAGGTCACCGGGGATCCGGGGTCCCCGGGCCCCCGGGCCGCCGGGACGCAGGACCGGCCGTAGGCCAGCGGGGGTTCCGGGGGGTCGCTCCCCCGGACTAGCCGACAGGGCCCCGGCCCGGTGACGAAGGAACCGGGCCGTAGGCCAGCAGGGGGTTCCCGGGGGGTCGCTCCCCCGGACTAGCACTGTCATCCGGTGCCCATGTTGCGCTCGAACACCAGGCGCAGCCCGATCAAGGTAAGCCAGGGCTCGTGCGCGTCGATCACGCTGAGCTCGCTGAGGACCAGCGGGGCCAGGCCGCCCGTTGCGATGACGGTCACCGAGTCCGGGTCGTCGGGTGCCAGTTCCGCGACCATCCGCTGGGCTATCCCCTCGACCTGGCCGGCGAAGCCGAAGATGATTCCGGATTGCAGCGCCTCGACCGTGTTCTTGCCGATCACGTGCTGCGGCCGGGCAAGCTCCACCTTCAGCAACTGCGCGGCGCGCCGGGAGAGGGCATCCACGGAGATCTCGATGCCGGGGGCCAGCGCACCGCCGACGAACTCACCGCGGCTGCTGACGGCGTCGAAGTTGGTGGACGTGCCGAAGTCCACGACCAGAGCCGGGCCGCCGTAGAGGTGCACCGCGGCGACCGTGTTCATGATCCGGTCGCTGCCCACTTCCTTCGGGTTGTCCATCCGCACCGAGACGCCGGTGCGCACCCCCGGCTCCACGATGAGCGCGGGGATGTCGCCGTAGTAGCGCTGGTACATCTCGCGCATCTCGTGCAGCACCGAGGGCACGGTGGAGCACAACGCGATCCCGCTGATATCCGGGTCCTTGAGGACGGTGCTCTGCGCGATCAGCCCCTGCAGCACCACCGCGATCTCGTCGGCGGTGCGGGCCGGGTCGGTGGCGATGCGCCAGTGCTCGACGACCTCCTCGCCCTCGAACACACCCAGCACCATGTTGGTGTTGCCCACGTCAATCGTCAGCAGCATGGCACTCCAGGGTTCGCGCGGCGGGCGGGGTCATGGGGTGGCCCGGCCGAGGGTCAGCGGGGTGTTGTCGATCAGGCGGGTGGCGCCGGCCCGGGCGGCCACCAGCAGCAGGGCGTCACCGGCGAAACCCGGCTTCACGGGGGTGAACGTGTCCGGTTCGACCAGGGCCAGGTAGTCGGTGGCCAGCGGCGGGTCGGCCGTGGCCGCCTCGTCCAGGACCTGCTGTGCGGCCGCGAGCACGGCGTCCGGGCCGGACTCACCGGCGTGCCGGCCGGCTCGCAGGGCCCTGGACAGCGCCAGCGCGGTAGCCCGCTGCGCCGCGGTCAGGTAGGCGTTGCGGCTGGATACCGCCAGGCCGTCGGGATCACGGACGGTGGGCACGCCAGCGATGTCCACGCCGAGGCACAGATCTTCAGACATCCGCCTGATCAGGGCAAGCTGCTGTGCGTCCTTCTCTCCGAACACCGCGATCTGCGGCCCGACGAGCTGGAACAGCTTGAGCACGACGGTGAGTACCCCGGTGAAGAAGCCCGGCCGTGAGGCCCCCTCCAGTACCTGCCCCATCGGGCCGGGGTCCACGGTGATCAGCTGTTCCCTGGGATACATCTGGGCGTCGCCGGGCGCGAACACCAGCGCCACCCCCTCCCGCTCGCAGATCGCCAGGTCCGCGTCGAGATCGCGTGGGTAGCGGTCGAGATCCTCACCGGCCCCGAACTGGAGCGGGTTGACGAATACCGAGACCACGACGCTTCCGTATGGCCGCGAAAGCGCTGCGGCCCTGCGGAGCAATGCGATGTGACCTTCGTGGAGCGCACCCATCGTCGGCACAAGGACGATGGGAGAGCCGAGCAGCTTGCGCCCGGCGGTCATGCCGAGCCTGGTGCGGGCAAGGACCGGGGGCGTCACCGCGGCGCTCGCATCGCCTGCCGCCCTTGGCACCCGGGGGGCCTTCTGGTTTCGGGCGGCAGGTCGGCGGCGGGGGTCACCGCGGCGCTCCCGCCAGTACTTCGAGCAGGCGCTGGGCGTCCGGCGGGGCCAGCATCCCCGCGGCCAGCGCCCGGTCGGCGGTGAGCCGGGCCAGCGCGACGTAGGCACGCAGCGCCTCGGGTGAGGCCCGCTGCAGCGCCGCCACGTGGCTGGCCACGGTGTCCGCGTCGGCGCGGGCGACCGGGCCGGTCAGGCCCGCGTCACCCAGCACGAGCGCGTTGTCCAGTGCGGCGGTCAGCAGCGGCCGCAGCATCCGCGCCGGATCCGGCACGCCGGCCATGCCCAGCAGTTCGGCTGCCTGGACCACGAGCGTGACCAGGTGGTTGGCCCCGCTGGCCAGGGCCGCGTGATAGAGCCCGCGGTGATCCTCGTCGATGAAGACCGGCTCGCCGCCCATCTCGATGACCAGGCCCTCCGCGACCGGGCGCAGCGCTGCCGGGGCGGTGACCCCGAAGCAGATCCCGGCCAGGCGGTTCAGGTCGTCCGAGCGGCCCGCGAACGTCATCACCGGGTGCAGGGCCAGCGGCAGCCCGCCCCGCCGGGTGGTGGCGTCCAGCACACCGACGCCGTAGCGGCCGCTGGCGTGTGCGAGCAGGCGGCCCTCCACCGGGGCCTCGGTGGCGGCCAGCCCGTTGATCAGCCCCGGCAGGGAGTCATCGGGCACGGTGAGCAGGACCAGGTCGGCCTCGCCGAGCACGGCGTGCGGGCGGCGTATCGGCACGCCCGGCAGCATCGCGGCCGCTCGCTGGACCGAGGCTTCCGACACCGCGGAGACCGCCACGACCTTGTGCCCCGCCCTGGCCAGCGCGGCGCCCAGCACGACGCCGACCTTTCCGGCTCCGATCACGCCTACCCGGAGCCGGGCAGGATGCGGCTGACTCGGGTCCACCGGGCTCGCCATGGATTCTTATCCCTCTCGGTCCAGTCCTCACGCGTGGCCGGTGAACGGGCCCTGCGACAGGTCAGTGGACGCCGGATGGCAACGATCAGCATAGCCGCGGCGCACTGCCCCGCATCGCGGCGCGCGCCGCCGGCGGTGATCCGCAAGATCCGCTGCCGGGCCTGCGATCCGCCTAGAGTCGGCGGTGTGTGGATGACCTGGCGTCAGGCCATGCAGGCCGCGCTCTACGGCCCTGGCGGGTTCTACGCCAGGGGTGAGGCCCCCGCCCGCCACTTCCGCACCTCGGTCCACGTGTCGCCAGGCTACGCCGGGGCCATGCTGGAACTGCTCCGCGAGGTGGACGCGAGACTTGGCTGGCCGGAACGGATCGACCTGGTGGACGTCGGCGCTGGCCGGGGCGAACTGCTGGAGCAGGTCCTGGACGCAGCGGCAGCGCCTGGGCCGTCCGAGCCCGGGCGGAGCCTGGCCGGGCGGATCGCCGCTTGCGCGGTGGAGGTGGCGCCACGGCCCGCCGGGCTCGATCCGCGGATCCGGTGGGAGCGGGTGCCGCCGGCCAGCATCACCGGGCTCGTGATCGCCAGCGAATGGCTGGACAACGTCCCGCTGGACGTGGTGGAACTGACCGCCACCGGCCCGGCCGTGGTCCAGGTGGACCCGGCCACCGGCGCCGAACGGCCCCACTGCCCGCCGGACCGCGCAGACCTGGCCTGGATCCGCGACTGGTGGCCGCTGCGCGCGCCCGGGGAGCGCGCCGAGGTGGGCAGGACCCGGTGCGCCGCGTGGGCCGGGGTGATTCGCGGGATGAACCGCGGTGTCGCCGTAGCCGCCGACTACGGGCACCTCAAGGCGGCCCGGCCCGGATGCGGGACGCTGACCGGCTACCTGGACGGGCGGGCGGTGCCCGCGGTCCCCGACGGATCCAGGGACATCACCGCGCACGTGGCGCTGGACGCCTGCGCACAGGCAGGCAGGGCAGCGGGTGCGGGCGCGACCGTGCTCGCCACGCAACGGGCGGCGCTGCGGGCGCTGGGCCTGGATGCGCGGCGTCCTCCGCTGGGGCTTGCGGCGAGCGACCCGGAAGGTTATGCCCTGGCCCTGTGCCTTGCGTCGCAGGACGCCGAACTGATGGACGCCGCTGGTCTTGGCGGGTTCGGCTGGCTGGCCCAGGCGGTCGGCATGGCCCTGCCCGAACCGCTGGCGAAGCTGGCCCGCACCGCGGCCGGCTGAGCTTGGGCCATGGCAGGACGGGCATCCGTTTGTGGTCGTTGGCGCCAACACCCACATTCTTTTGTCGTCGTTGGCGTCATCGCCCACAAACGCGGGCGGCCAGGCGGGCCGTCTGAGCGCACCGTGGGAGTGCGCCCGGCGGACGGGCCGCGGGAGCGTGGCAGCATGGGCGGATGCGTGAGGGCCAGGCACCCGGGGAGCCCCGTCCGGGCCGCCGGATAACGGCGGTCACCGGCGCCTGGCTGCCCGGGGCCACCGCGACCGGAGCCGCCACGCCCGGGGATGCCTCGCCCGGAGCCGCCGCGGCCGGGGATGCCCCGGCCGGGGCGGGCGGCGGGCCGGAGCTCCTCATCAATCTGGGGACGTCGCACCCGTCGGCGCACGGAATGCTGCGGCTACGGCTCACCCTGGACGGCGACCGGATCTCGGCGGCCGAACCGGAGATCGGCTTCATGCACCGGGGCGCGGAAAAGCTGTTCGAGGCGCGGGATTACCGCCAGATCATCGTGCTCGCCAACCGGCATGACTGGCTGGGCGCGTTCGCCAGCGAACTGGGCGTGGTACTCGCCGCGGAGCGGCTGGCCGGGATCGAGGTGCCACCCAGGGCGGTCTGGGCCCGCACCATGCTGGCCGAACTGAACCGGGCGCTGAGCCACCTCGCCTTCCTCGGCTCCTACCCGCCGGAGATCGCGGCCGCGGCAGGCGAACCGGGGGATGTGGGCGAGCCCGCGGCGGCACGGGCCGCGTTCGGGGCACGCGAGGCCATCCAGGCGGTCATGGAGGAGATCTCGGGTGGCCGGATGCACTACATGTTCAACCGCGTCGGCGGGCTCAGGGAAGAGATCCCGGCCGGCTGGCTGGCCCGGGCCTGCCGGGTCATCGACGAGGTGCGCTCGGCGCTGCCCACGATCGGGGCCACGCTGGGCCAGGACGGCTTCCGCGACCGCACCAGGGGCATCGGGGTGCTGGTACCCGGGCAGGTCCGCCAATACGGGATCAGCGGTCCCGCGGCGCGCGCCTGCGGGGTGGACTTCGACCTGCGCCGCGACGAGCCGTATCTCGCCTACGCCGAACTCGCGGGGGTGCTCAGGGTCCCGGCCCGCACCGAGGGGGACTGCCTGGCCCGGTTCGAGTGCCTGCGCGATCAGCTGGCGGTTTCCCTGGACCTGGCGCAGGAGTGCGCAGGACGGCTCGCCAGCCTCCCCCCGGGTCCGCTGAGCGCCAGGCTGCCGAAGGTGTTCAAGGTGCCCGAGGGACACGCCTACGCGTGGACCGAGGGCCCGCTCGGGCTGAGCGGCTACTACCTGGTCTCCCGGGGCGGCAAGACGCCGTGGCGGCTCAAACTGAGGTCGGCCTCGTTCAGCAACATGGCGGTGCTGCCTGACCTGCTGCCCGGGCACCGGGTCAGCGACCTTGCCCCCGTCCTGGGGTCACTGTTCTTCGTCGTGGGGGACATGGACAGGTAGGCGCCAGGGGCGCCCGGGGCCGGGGGTACCGCGATCAGTGCGTGGCGCCGGAGTGCGGCGGCTGGCCCGGTTCGGTGTCCTCGTCCCGGTCGCCGCCGTTCCGTGCCCGGCAGCCGAACTCCAGGTACAGCGCGGCGGCAATGAGCAGCAGCGAGGCGCCGAGCGTCGCCGCGGACACCACCGCGTCGGACCGGTACGCCGACTTGTCGAGCGACGTCGAGACGTAGATGAGGAAGCCGGCGGCCAGCCCGCCGATCAGTGCGCCCGCCAGTGAACTGGCCTTCGCCAGCGCGGCCATTCTGGCCACCGAGATCGGCGGGATCGGGGTACCGCGGCCGGCCAGCTTGGCCCGGACGTTCCAGCCGGTGATGGCCTCGGCGCCGGCCAGCAGCCCCAGCGCGGGCACGCCGCTCCACGGCAGCGGGGGCAGCGACGCGTACACCTGCCGCAGCAGGAGCCACATGCCCACGGCGCAGATCAGGCCGGTCAGCACCAGGGTGCGGGCCTTGGTCGGTCTCATCGCGCCCGCACCGCCGCACCGGCTCGGGTGGCGGTCATGCGGGCGGGTGCAGCACGGCGCCCTCCAGCTGGGCGACCCCTGCGGTGCCGACGGCGGCCAGCAGGTCCTTCACCGGCCCGTAGCCAGGCAGTTGCGCCTGTGGGTCGGCGTCATACCAGGGGGCGAGTACGAACGCACGCTCGTGCGCACGGGGGTGCGGCAGTGTCAGTCCCGGGCTGTTGCTCACCTCGTCACCGTAGATGATGAGATCCAGGTCGAGCGTTCGCGGACCCCATCGCTCGCCGCGTTCGCGGCCGAAGGCGTCCTCAAGGCTGAGGCACCGTTCGAGTACGGCCCGTGCGGGCATGGACGTCTCCGCGATCACCACGGCGTTCAGGTAGTCGGGTTGCTCGGGCCCGCCGACCGGGGTGGTCTCGTAGACCGGCGACACGGCCACGAACGAGAGGTGCGGGGTGTCGAACAGCCCGTCCAGCCCGCCTTGCAGGTAGTCCAGGCGGTCGCCGATATTGCTGCCCATGGCGATGACCGTGCGCCGGTTCACGCGGGCCGCCGACTGGGAGCGGGCTGCTGCGGCCCGTACGACGGCTGCGCCCGGCGGATGGCGACGATGACGTCGCTGAACGGGTGAGCGATGGGCGCTTGCGGCTTATGGACTGTGATCTCGACCTCCGCGACCAGGGGTTCGGACAGGCAGCCGGCCGCGAGCCGCTCGGCCAGCGTCTCGAGCAGCCGGACGGGCGGTTCCTCGGCCAGGCGCACCAGGCGGTTGGCAAGGGCACCATAATCAACGGTCTTGGTCAGGTCATCGCTCCCGGCGGCGGGCCTGGTGTCCAGCCACAGCACCGCATCGATCACGAACTCCTGGCCGGACTGCCGCTCGGACTCAAGCACGCCGTGCCGGGCGAAGACCCGCAGCCCGCGCAGCTCGATCCGGTCCAGTTCCGCCATTTACGCCTCCCTCGCGGATGCAGCCGCCCGCCAGGCCGCTGCGATGCGGACCGCGTCGGAGTTGGCGGGCACCTCGTGCACCCGCGCGCACCAGGCGCCCGCGGCGGCCGCGAGGGCGGTGACCGCGACCGTGGCGTCGTCGGAACCCGCGAAGGACCGGGGAGTCCCGTCGGGCCCGGCCAGCAGCCGGCCGAGGAAGCGCTTACGCGATGCCCCCACGAGCACGGGGAAGGCCTGCCCGGTGCCGTCCAGGCAAGACAGGCGGTCCAGGTTCACCAGGAGCGCCCAGTTGTGCTCGGGATGCTTGGCGAAGCCGAGTCCCGGATCCACCACGATCATCGATGGATCCACGCCGCGGGAGATCACCTCGTCGACCCGGCGGCGCAGTTCCTCGCATACCTCCCCGACGACATCGGCGTAGACGGCCCGCTGCTGCATCTGGTGGCTGTGCCCGCGCCAGTGCATGACCACGTACGGCACCCCTGCCTGGGCCACCAGCCGCGGCATGTCGGGGTCAGCCAGGCCGCCGCTCACGTCGTTGACCAGGCTGGCACCGGCGTCCAGCGCGGCGGCGGCCACCTCGGCCCGCATGGTGTCCACGCTGACCGGCACGTTCGCGCTGGCCAGCCCCGTGATCACCGGAATGACCCGGCGAAGCTCCTCGTCGGCGCTTATTCGCTGCGCGCCAGGCCGGGTGGATTCACCGCCCACATCCACGATGTCGGCGCCCGCTGCGGCGAGTTGCCGGCCACGGCCGATCGCAGCCTCAGCCCCGAACCATTCACCGCCATCGGAGAACGAATCCGGCGTGACGTTCACTACCCCCATGACCAGGCACCGGCCCGGATCGGGAAGCCCGGGCGGGCCCGGGGCGCGGCGCATGCCAGCCGGCCGGGCAGCCCCGGGCCGACCCCCGGCGGGCGTGCCGCTTGTCACACTGGTCACCCTATGCGCGGAGAGCGACATCGACACAGGCCGACTCAGCAGTCGGCCGGCCCGATTCCGCCGCCCCGCTCAGCCGCTGCCGGGAGCGATTCCAGCGGCCGGCTCAGCGGGGGCGGCGCAGCGGCCGCGTCAGCCGGCCGAGGCCCATCCGGCGGGCGATCCGGCGCAGCTCCACGGTGGGCCAGACCAGGAACGCCTCGGCCTCCAGCGCGGCGAGAGCCACCCGCGGCGCATCCCTGGTCCCGGAGAACACGAAGAAACGCGGCACCCACAGCGGGCAGAACTTCGCGTTGAACTTGTACAGGGACTCGATCTGGAACCACCGCGAGGCGAACAGCAGGATGCCGCGCCAGGCGCGCAGCACCGGCCCGGCACCGATCCGCTCACCGCGGGCCAGCGTCGAACGGAACACCGCGAAGTTCAGCGACACCCGCTTGATGCCCAGTTCCTGGGCCGCCTTGATCGTTTCCACGATGAGGAAGTCGTTGACGCCCGGCTGCGCGGTCCGCTCCCGGCGCATGAGGTCGAGGGAGAGTCCATCGGATCCCCACGGCACGAAGTGCAGCAGGCCGCGCAGCACCCCGTTCTCTGTGGCCGTGGCGATGACGCAGTCCCCGTCGCCCGGGCCGCCGACCCGGCCGAGCGCCATCGAGAACCCGCGCTCCGTGGGGCTGCCACGCCAGGAATCCGCCCGGCGCACCAGTCGTTCCACCTCGTCGGCCGGCACCTCGGAAAGCCGCCGGATCTCTGCCACGTATCCCTGGCGGCACACCCGGGCGGTCATCTGCCGCACGTTGCGCATCTGCCTGCCCTGGAGGCTGAAGTCGGCGACCTCCACCACCGCCTCGTCACCGAGTTCCAGTGCGGTCAGCCCGGCCTCACGGCACCAGACCTCCGCACCAAGCTCGCTGCAGCCCATCACCGCGGGCGCCCAGGCGTGCCTGGCCGCCTCGTCGAGGAACGCGTGGATCGCGCCCGGCCAGGCCTCGGGGTCCCCGATGGGGTCGCCGCTGGCCAGCATGACCCCGGACACCACCCGGTACCCGACGCAGGACTTTCCGGTGGGCGACCAGATCACGCTCTTGTCGTGGCGGAGGGTGAAGTAGCCGAGCGAGTCCCGGTCCCCGTGCCGCCCGAGCAGCCCCCGGATCTCTCGCTCGTCCTTCGGCCCGAGCCTGCCCTTCGGCCTGGCCGGGCGCAGGAACAGATACCCGGTGACCAGCAGCGTGAACACGCCGAGCGAACTGGTCAGGATGTTGAAGAAGTCGCTCCTGTTCTCGGGCACGAACCGGACCGGGCCGGTCACGCCGACCAGGCCGTAGACGGTGTGCACGATCCGCTGCCATACCGAGTAGTCCTGGGCCAGGCCGTGCACGAGCAGCATGTAGGTCAGGCCGATGGCGATGTCCGCGATCAGCAGGCAGACGAAGACCCTCGCGGCCTGCCAGCGGGTGCGCGCGTCGCCCACCGCGTAGAACTCGTCCCGGTAGAACAGCAGGCCGCCGAGCAGGATCGCGGAGATCACGCCGGGCGCCAGATAGGGCGCGTGCACGGTATGAATGAGTACGCTGAAGGCAAGCAGCAGGCAAGTTGCCTGCCAAGCGCGGCGCTTTCTGCGGCGCAGCCCATGAGAGAGCATCAACAGCAGCAGCCCGATGAGCACGTCCGCGGTAAATGTGACATTGGACAGTACGCCAGGCACGAACGGCGTGATCCGGTGCAGCCGGTGCACCAACTGGAGCCGGGGAATGACCGCGCTCACCACGTCGGCGAGCCCGATCAGGAGGGCGAGCCAGCCCGCGGTGATGGGCACCCAGCGGTGCCGCTGCCTGCGGTCGGGCCCCCTGCCTGGCGGAAGCTGGGTAGGTTCCCCGGACCCACCGGCGCCGGCCGCGTCAGGCTGGGCGCTCGGGTCGCTCGCTTCAGACATGTGTATGAGGCCTTGCGTCACGGGGAAACAGCGTAGTCCCGCGGACGCTTTTCATGGGTAATCTCCCGTTATCTGCAAAGTACCCATGAGCGTGCCACTTCCATCCGTGGCTGGAGGTTCTCTCCTAGGCCTTTGTTACAAGGCTAGCTTCCCGCGGTCCAATTTTTATGCTTGCCGCCCACGCGGGCACTTCACGAGCACGGCTCTTTACCGAGCCAACGCCCGGGTATGGCTCAGCCCCGGTGCAGCAGCAGGCTCATGGCCTCCGCCCGCGTGCTGGCACTGTCCCTGATGATGCCGCGCACCGCCGAGGTGACGGTCTTCGCGCCCGGCTTGCGCACCCCGCGCATGGACATGCACAGGTGCTCCGCCTCGATCACGACCAGGGCACCGCGCGGCTCGAGCACTCGCATCAGCGCGTCCGCGATCTGGCTGGTCATCCGCTCCTGGACCTGCGGCCGCCGGGCGTAGACATCGACCAGCCTCGCCAGTTTGGACAAACCGGTGATCTGGCCCTTCTCGTTCGGTATGTAGGCCACGTGCGCGGTGCCGAAGAACGGCACCAGGTGATGCTCACACGTGCTGTAGACCTCGATGTCACGGACCAGGATCAGCTCGTCGTGGTCGGCGTCGAACACGGTGCCCAGCACGTCCTCCGGGTGCTGGGACAGCCCGGAGAACTGTTCCGCGTAGGCGCGCGCCACCCGCGCGGGAGTATCGATCAGCCCGTCCCGGTCCGGGTCCTCCCCGATGGCAATGAGGATTTCCCGTACCGCCCGCTCGATCCGCGGCAGGTCTATCGGCTCGGTCAAAGCGGTTCGCCGGGTACGGCGTCATCGGAGCCGAACGGCAGGGGCGGAGGCGCACCGCCGCCCAGCGAGGCCGCCCCGCTCGACTGGCCGTTGCCGGTACCCGGGGCCAGGTCCTTGCCGTCCGAGGCGGTGGTCAGGGCCAGTTCCTTGGGCGTCATGATTGGCGGGCGGTCCGAGGGCAGCCGCTTGCCGTAGCCGGTGTAGGAGCCGCGGGAGGGCCGCGTCTTGATCGGCGCGAAGATCCGCAGGACCTCTTCCCTGGTCAGCGTCTCCTTGTCCATGAGCTGCAGGACCAGGTCGTCGAGCACCTCGCGGTAGGCGACCAGGATCTCCCACGCCTCGTCGTGCGCGGACTCGATGAGCCGGCGCACCTCCTCGTCGATGGTGGAGGCGATCTCCTCGGAGTAGTCCCTGGTGTGCGACATATCGCGGCCGAGGAACGGCTCGCCGTCCCCGGTGCCGAACTTGCGGGCGCCGAGCCGCTCGCTCATGCCGTACTCGGTGACCATGCCGCGGGCGATCGAGCTTGCCTTCTCGATGTCGTTGGCGGCACCGGTGGTGGGCTCGTGGAAGACCAGTTCCTCGGCGGTGCGCCCACCGAGCAGCATGGCAAGCTGGTCCATCATCTCCGACCGGGTGATCAGGAACTTGTCCTCCTGGGGCGCCGAGGCGGTGTAGCCGAGGGCGCGACCCCGCGGGATGATCGTGATCTTGTGCACCGGGTCGGCGTTCGGCAGCGCGTGGCCGACCAGGGCGTGCCCGCCCTCGTGGTAGGCGATGAGCTTGCGCTCCCTCTCCGACAGCAGCACGCTCTTGCGCTCGGGACCTGCCATCACCCGGTCGATCGACTCTTCCAGCGCGGCCATGGTGATCTTCGTGCCGTTGGCGCGCGCGGTCAGCAGGGCGGCCTCGTTGATCACGTTGGCCAGGTCCGCGCCGGTGAAGCCGGCCGTCCGGCGCGCGATCATGTCCAGTTCCACGCCGTCGGCGAACGGCTTGCCGCGGGCGTGCACCCGCAGGATGCCCTTGCGTCCGTCGAGGTCGGGCTGCGCGACGACGATCTGGCGGTCGAACCGGCCGGGGCGCAGCAGCGCGGGGTCGAGGATGTCCGGCCGGTTGGTGGCCGCGATGACGATGACGCCGCCCTTGACGTCGAACCCGTCCAGTTCGACGAGCAACTGGTTGAGGGTCTGCTCGCGCTCGTCGTGGCCGCCGCCGAAACCGGCGCCACGGTGCCGGCCGACCGCGTCGATCTCGTCCACGAACACGATCGCGGGCGCATTCGCCTTGGCCTGCTCGAACAGGTCACGTACCCGGGAGGCACCGACACCGACGAACATCTCCACGAAGTCGGACCCGGAGATCGAGTAGAACGGGACCCCGGCCTCCCCGGCCACGGCGCGGGCGAGGAGGGTCTTGCCGGTGCCCGGCGGGCCGTAGAGCAGCACGCCCTTGGGGATCTTGGCGCCGATCGCCTGGAACTTGCCCGGGGTCTGCAGGAACTCCTTGATCTCCTGCAGTTCCTCGATGGCCTCGTCGGCCCCGGCCACGTCCGCGAAGGTCGTCTTCGGGGTGTCCTTGGTGATCAGCTTGGCCTTGGACTTCCCGAAGTTCATCACCCGGGAGCCGCCGCCCTGCATCTGGTTGAGCAGGAAGAAGAAGATCAGGATGATCAGGATGTACGGCAGGAAGCTGAAGATCACGCCGATGACGGTGTTGCCGCTGGGCACCTGGACGTTGTAGCCGCCGCACGGCGGCTTCTTCTGCAGTTCCGCGGCAAGCTGCTGCCCCTGGTTGCCCACCCAGCTCGCCTGGAGACGCTGGCTGGGGTTGCCGTTCGTGACAATCTCGATCGTCTGGTTCTTGTCGATCAGAGGTGGCCGACTTGACGCGGCCGTTGTAGATGTCAGAGACAACCCGAGACGTGGAGGCCGGGGTGTACGACACACCGCGGTTCGCGTAGGCGAACACGATGAAGAAAAGCAGCAGCATCACGAGGACCGCTACGAACGGCCCGCGGAAGTAACGCTTGAGATCCATTGATCAACGACCCCGCCTGCTCTGGGCGAGTCCCTCCTGACCAGCCTGCGTTGTTACCCGCCGACCTCCGGCGGGCCTGTCCTGCGCCCCAGTGACCATGGCGGCTTCCTTGTCATTCCCGGTTGGAGGTGCGGGTTAGTTGACGTTACACCGCGCCCGGGACTCCTCGGGCGGCCACGCCGCCCCCGGTTCCCCGACGGTCCTCTCCTCGCATCAACGCTCCCGATCGCTGACCGTGTTCCCCGGTCTTACCCGCTGTGTCCCGGCTCAGGCATCCGGGCCCGGTTCCCGGCCCTCCTCGACCGGCTCCGGGGCCGGTTCGGGGGGCTCCTCCCCGCCGTACACATGCGGCGCCAGGGTGCCGATGAACGGCAGGTTCCGGTACCGCTCGGCGTAGTCAAGCCCGTATCCGACCACGAACTCGTTGGCGATGTCGAACCCGGTATAGGCCACGTCGACGTCCATCCGCGCCGCCCCCGGCTTGCGGAGCAGGACGCACAGCCGCAGCGAGGCTGGCTGCCGCGAACGCAGGTTGCCCACCAGCCAGGAGAGCGTGAGGCCCGAGTCGACGATGTCTTCCACGATCAGGACGTGCCTGCCGGAAATGTCGGTATCGAGGTCCTTGAGGATCCGGACCACCCCGGACGACCTGGTGCCGGTGCCATAGGAGGAGACGGCCATCCAGTCCATCTCCACCGGCAGCCGCATGGCCCGGGCGAGGTCGGCCATGATCATGACCGCGCCCTTGAGCACCCCGACGAGCAGCAGGTCGTGGCCGGCGTAATCCGCGTCAATCTCGGCGGCGAGTTCCGCGACCCGGGCCTGCAGGCGGCCGGCCGGGATGAGGATCTCCTTGAGGTCGGCCCCTACGTCAGTCGCGTCCAACCGGGCCCTCCGGGATGCCTTGTCCGGCCGGCTCGCTGGGGTGACCGGCGGTGAAAAGCAGTTTGCCATGCTGGCGCATGCCGCGAACACCTCCGGGCAGGTCCGTCCAGCGCTGGCCGCGCCAGGAGGTGATCAGGGCCGCCAGGGCCTCGACGTGACCGGCGGTCAGCGCACCGGGCGGGCATCCAGCCGCGACGGCGGCCTGCCGGAGCACCCGGTTCCTGAGCGCGTCCGGCAGGGCGGCCAGCCGGTCGGCCTCCCAGGAACCGTCGTCGCAGCGCACCTGCTCGGTCTGGAGGGCGGCGAGGTCTTCGAGCAGTTCGGCGTCGGCACGGAACTGGCGGGCACTGCGGGCCAGGGCCTCGGCCACCCCAGGGCCGAGCGCGGCCTCAAGCGCGGGCAGTGCCTGGTGGCGTACCCGTGCCCTGGCGTAGGCGGGATCGGCGTTCTGCGGGTCCTCCCAGGGCTGCAGGCCCAGTGCGGTGCAGGTGGCCCGCAACGTGGCACGGGCCACCCCGAGCAGCGGCCGGTGGTAGACCCCGCGGCACTCCGGCATTCCCGCCAGCGACCTGGGCCCGGATCCGCGTGCCAGCCCGAGCAGGACGCTTTCCGCCTGGTCGTCGCGGCTGTGCGCGAGCAGGACCGCGACCGCCCCGGTCCGGTGCGCGGCGTCGGCGAGCGCCGCGTACCTCGCGGTCCGTGCCGCCGCTTCCGGCCCACCGTGGCCGGGCTCGCGGGACACGCCGACCCGCAGGCAGAGCACCGGCTCCAGGCCGAGCCCGGTGAGAACCCCGGTCACCTCGCTGGCCACCGCCGCGGATCCGGGCTGCAGCCCGTGATCGACGGTGACGCCGCCCGCACGCAGCCCGCAGCGTGGTCCCTCGTGCGCCAGGGCGGCGGCCAGGGCCAGCGAGTCGGCCCCGCCGGAGCATGCGGCCAGTATCAGGTCACCCGCGGCGAACTCCTCCAGGCACCGGCGGACCGCACGGCGGACCTCCGCTACCTCCGGAGGAGGGCCCATGAGGGCATGCCCCTGTCAGCCGCTGCCGGCGGCGAGGGCTCCGTCCCCGCCCCCGACCCGGTCCAGCCACAGCTGCGGGTCGTCCAGTTCGGCGCGGAGTGGGAGTGTTTCCGGCGAGGTCCACACCCGGTTGAAAACGGGCATTCCGGCCTCGCGCACCACCGTCTGGACGAACCGCGACCCCTGGGCGTACTGCTTCATCTTCAGGTCGATGCCCAGCATCCGGCGGAGCGCCTGCTCCACCCGGCCGGCCGAGGACCGGCGGGCGTTGAACCGTTCCCTGATCTTGGCCACCGAGGGCACCACCTGCGGGCCCACGGCGTCCATCACGTAGTCGCCGTGCCCTTCGACCAGGGTCATCACGCTGGTCAGCCGCTCCAGAACCTCCCGCTGCCGCGGGGTCTGGATCGCCTCGATGAGGCTGTCGCCGTGGCCGTTGCCGCGCACCGCGCCCGCGACCGCGTCCGCGGCGGACCGCAGCCGCCCCACGATCGTGGCCGGATCGAGGTCGGAGGCGAGCAGGAACTCGCTCATCTGCTCCTGGACATAGGGACGCAGCCAGCTCACCGAGGTGAACTGGGTGCGGTGGGTCTCCTCGTGCAGGCACACCCAGCGGCGGAAATCGTGCGGGTCCACGTCCAGTTCACGCTCGACCATGAGGATGTTCGGCGCGACCAGGGTCAGCCGCCCGGCCGGTGCGCGGTCCTCCGGCGCGGTCGGATCCGGGGGCAGGAACAGCTCGTACTGCCCGAGGACCCGGCCCGCGAGGTAGGCCAGGATGAGCCCTGCCTGCAGTCCGGTGACCCGGGATCCCAGCGATCCCACCACCGAGCCGGGCCCGGGCACACGGCCCTGCTCACGCAGGTGCTCCACCAGCGGGTCGAGCACCACGCGGAAGCCGTCGATGTTGGCCCGGATCCAGCCGGGCCGGTCCACCACGGCCACCTGCCCGCCCTCTTCGGTGCTGGACATCCCGGTGACCCGGTGTACCGGCTCGATGACCGTGGCGGCCAGCTCATGCAACTCCGAGACCACGTCCCTGGCCTCGGCCAGGCTGACCTGAGGTCCCGGCCGCACCCAGCGCACGCCAGTAGAGATGGCCAGTTCCCAGTCGATCATCTGTCCACTGCTCACGTACCCCACGGTACGGCCATGGGCCGAGTCCCGGGGACACCAAGGGGTGCCAAGGCCCGGTAATGCCTGGCCTCAACGGCAGCCGCAGCCCGCCAGCGCCGTCGCCATGGCGTCGATCGCGGCTGCCGCGGCGGGCAACTGGCTCCCCTTGGGGATCTGGTCCGCCATGAAGGCGAACGCGAGCACCCGGCCGCTCGCGCCGGCGGCGATCCCCGCCAGGCTCGCCACCTTGGACAGGTTGCCGGTCTTCGCCCGGACCATGCCCAGGGCCTGGGACCCGAAGCTGCCGAACACGCTCTGCCCGGGTGCCAGCGTGCCGGAGAACCCGGCCACCGGCATGCCGGTGATGGCGCCACGCAGCGCGCCAGGCCCGCTGACCGCCGCCAGCCGGACCGCGGCGGCCAGCGCCCCCGGCGTGACCTGGTCCAGCGGGGACAGGCCGCTGCCGTCCACCAGGTGGATGCCGTGGTGGACGCCGAGTCTGCCCAGGATCGCGGTCACGGCGGCGGCACCGCCGCTGAACGAGGCGGGCTTGTGGGCATGCAACGCGATCTGGCGGGCCAGATCCTCGGCGATCACGTTGTTGCTCTCCCGCAGCATCCAGCCGACGATCGACGCCAGCGGGGGCGAGCGTACCGCCGCGACCTGCGCCGCATGCCGTGGCTGGCGCCCGGCAGCGGGCTGGCCAGCCACGTGGATGCCGTCGCGGCGGAGCAGTCGCGCGAAGGCACCGGCCGCCTCCGCCGCTGGCGTGTCCGAGCGGGGCCGGAAGTTGCCCGGGTCGTCGGCGTCCTGCGGCGCACCCGAGGGTGTCAGCCGCCCCTGGTCCACCTCGAGCGAGGTGATCGGCGTGACGTTGCCCGTGCTGATGTAGCTGGGCGTCCAGCCCGGCGCGGTATCTGGCCCGGTGAACAGCGAGGTGTCGTAGGTCAGCCGCACCGCGCGGGTATGGCGGGCGGCCAGCCAGTGCGCGGTCGCGGCGGCCAGCGAAACGAGCGTGGCGGGCTGCGGGTAGTCGCTGTGCGGCGGCGGGCCCGCGGCGAGCGTCGGGTCGCCCCCGCCGACCAGGGTGAGCTGGCCCGGCCGTGCGCCGGCGACGACCCGGGTGGTGAACCGCGCCGCGGGGCCGAGCGTGCTCAGCGCCGCCACCGCGGTGAGCAGTTTGGCGTTGGAGGCGGGGACGAACGGTGACCCGGCGTTCTGCGAGAACAGCACCGTGCCGGTGTCCAGGTCGGTGACGACCGCACCTACGTGCGGCCCCAGCGCATGCGTCGCGAGCAGCGGCGCGAGCTGCGCGGTCAGCTTCCCCCTGCTCGGCACCTGGCCCCGCGCGCTGGCCGGGGCCAGCACCGGGCCCGGGGCTTCGACCCCGGCCCTGGCCACCCGGGGCACCTGCCACAGGGCCAGCCGCTCGGGCAGCAGGCCGGCGACTGCCACGCCCGCGCCCAGGGTAAAGACGTTAAGCATCGCGAGCGTGACCAGCGCGGTGACACCGGCGCGGTTCGTCACCACCTGTCCTCTCAAAAGATGCTTGGCTTACAGGGTCGAGCCACAAGGCTGGCGGCACGGAGCCCGTTGCCTATGGCGCGGCGGGCATCCGGCGACGGAGTCACATCATTGTCGCGCCGAGGGAGGCGGGAGTGGAGTTCGAGGTAATCATCGAGATCCCCAAAGGCCAGCGCAACAAGTACGAGATGGACCACGTGACCGGCCGGATCCGGCTCGACCGGATGCTCTTCACCGCCACCCGGTACCCCTCAGACTACGGGTTCGTCGAGGACACGCTCGCCGACGACGGCGACCCACTGGACGCCCTCGTGCTCCTGGAAGAGCCCACGTTCCCCGGCTGCGCGATCCGCTGCCGGGCGATCGGCATGTTCCGGATGCGAGACGAGAAGGGCGCCGACGACAAGGTGCTCTGCGTCCCCGCCACCGATCCGCGGAACAACTACCTGCGGGATATCGAGGACGTCCCCGCCTTTGACCGGCTGGAGATCCAGCACTTCTTCGAGGTGTACAAGGAACTGGAGCCCGGCAAGAGCGTAGAAGGCTTCTCCTGGGTAGGGCGGGAGGCAGCCGAGGCGGAGATCGAGGCCTGCCGGCGCCGCGCCAGCGAGGTGCACGGAACATGATCGGTGCTCGCGCGCGCTATGTGATGTGCGCAACACTGAACTTAGGGACGTGCCAAGGAGGGTCCCGTGGCTGATACGGACGATGTGCTCGGCAGGGCGCCGCTGTTCGAGGCGCTCGATGAGGACGGCACGCAGGCGCTGCGGGCTGGGATTCATGACGTCAAACTGGCCCGGGGCGACCGGCTGTTCGACGAGGGCGACGCGGGCGACGCGCTCTATGTGATCCTCGACGGCAAGATCAAGCTGACGAGGACCGCACCGGACGGCCGGGAGAATCTGCTGTCGGTGCTGGGCCCGGGCGAGATGTTCGGTGAACTGTCGCTGTTCGACCCGCGGCCGCGGACCGCCAGCGCCGTTGCGGTCACCGACGCACACCTGGCCGGGCTCGGCCACGATTACCTGCGCCACTGGCTCACCGGGCGGCCGGACGTGGCGATGCACCTGCTCCGCGCGCTGGCCCAGCGACTGCGCCGCACCAACGACGTCATGGCCGACCTGGTGTTCACCGATGTTCCGGGGCGCGTGGCCAAGGCCCTGCTTGACCTGGCGGACCGGTTCGGGGAGGAGCAGGACGGCGGGCTCGAGGTGCACCACGACCTCACCCAGGAGGAACTGGCCCAGCTCGTCGGCGCCTCCCGGGAGACCGTCAACAAGGCGCTCGCGGACTTCTCCGCCCGCGGCTGGCTGCAGCTTCACGCCAAGTCGGTGCTGATTCTGGACCGGGACCGTCTCGCTCGGCGCGCCCGCTAACCCTCGTTGCGGTCGCTGTTTTTCATTGCATTACGCCGGGCGGGAGCGCACCTTGGTCCGCGAGGTACTGGAGTGCGGCACGGACGGAAAAAGCGGCGTACGGCCAGAGGGCCTGGTCCACGTCGTGATAGATGCGGGCGACGATCTGGTCCGTGGTGCGGTCGCCGGCCTCAAGCGCCGCCGTTACCTCGGCCAGCCGCTCGTGGCGATGGGAGATGTAGTAGTCGAGCGTGCCGCCCGGATCGGTGAGCATCGGGCCGTGGCCGGGGAGCAAAGCTGTCAGGCCAGCTTGGTCGGTGAGCTGCCTAAGCCGGTCCAGGGATTCCAGGTAGGCGGTGAGGCTGCCGTCGTCGGCGATGACCGTGGTGCCCCGGCCAAGCACGGTGTCGCCGGTGAGCAAGGCGTGGTCGGCGGGGAGATGCAGGCAGACCGAGTCCGCGGAGTGGCCGGGGGTGGCGACGACGTGGATCTCGCAGCCGGAGACGGTGATCGTGGCTCCGGGGGGCAGGCCCTCGTCGCCGAGGCGGAAGGCCGGGTCGGCGGCCCGGACCGGGGCACCGGTCATGGCGGCGAACGCCGCGGCGCCCTCGGAGTGGTCCGGGTGGGAGTGGGTGAGCAGGATCTGGGCAACCCGCTGGCCAGCGGCGGCGACCTGGTCACGGACGCGGTGCAGGTGGCCCGCGTGGGCCGGGCCCGGATCGACCACCACCGCCCGGGGTGAACCGGGCTCGGCGAGGATCCAGGTGTTGGTCCCGTCCAGGGTCATCGGCGAGGGGTTCGGGGCCAGCACGCAGCGCGCCCGCACGGTCCCGGCGCCGTCGATCACAGCGGGTACTCCACGCCCTCCGGGACGGTCAGCCACGCGGCACCCTCGGCCACCATCACCTGGGGAATCAGCGCGGTCATCCGCCGCCGCGCGGCCAGCGCCGCGGGGACCGTGCCGCACGCACGCAACTCGCCGAGCGTGACCGCGGTGGGGGGGAACAGCGAGATCTCCCGGCGGGACGCCGCTTCCAGCGCCGCGCCCGGCTCCACCCACGCGGTCTCGTCCGCCTCCCCGCTGACGTCCCTGGCGCGCTGGCCGCCGGGCAGCGCGGCGGCAAAGAACCTCGTGTCATAGCGCCGTGCCTCGGTCACCGGGGTGATCCACCGCGCCCAGGGCCGGAGCAGGTCGCTGCGCAGCACCAGGCCCCGGCTCCGCAGCAACCCGGCCAGGGACAGCGTGCCGGCCAGCAGGTCCCTGCGGTCGGCCTCCCATTGCGCATCCCCGGTCGTGGCCAGCACGGTCTCCGCGTCCGGGCCGGCCAGCAGCACGCCGGACTCCTCGAACGTCTCCCGCACGGCCGCGCAGACGAGGACCCGGGCCAGTTCGGCGGGCGCGTCCAGCCGCCTGCCCCACTCCGCGGTGTCCGGGCCCGCCCACGGGATGCTCTCGTCGGCGTCGGCGGGGTCCACCGAGCCGCCGGGGAACACGTAGGCGCCGGCCGCGAACGCCATCGAGGACCGTCGCCGGAGCATGTAGACCTGCATGCGGGGCTCGCCGCCGCCCGCGGCCGACCGTAGCAGCATGACCGTGGCCGCGTCCCGCGGCGTCACCGGAGGGACGGTGCCATCAAGCACGTCGCGGGCCCGTTCCGCGAACTGCGGCGGCAGCCGGATGCCCTGGCGCCGGGACGGCGGCTCAGTCATTGGGCGGGGCGGCGGGGTCGAGGCTAGCAGAGCGCGGGGCGGCGGGGTCGAGGCTAGCAGAGCGCGGGGCGGCGGGGTCGAGGCTAGCGGCGGGGTCGAGGCTAGCGGAGACCTCTACGATCAGCTCGATCTCGACCGGCGCGTCGAAGGGCAGCACCGGCGCGGCGACCGCGCTGCGGGCGTGCCTGCCCGCCTCGCCGAACACCTCGAGCAGCAGCTCACTGGCACCGTTCACGACCTGAGGCTGGCCGGTGAAGTCGGGAGTGCTGGCCACGAAACCGGTCATCTTGACGACCTGGGTCACCGCGGAAAGCCCACCGGCGACCGACGCGACCGCGGCCAGGGCATTCAGCGCGGCGGTCCGGGCCAGCGCGGTCGCCTCGGCGGGGCTCACCCGCGCGCCCACCTTCCCGGTCAGGAGCAGCTTGCCGTCCACCATGGGCAACTGGCCGGCCGTGTACACATACCGTCCGGTCCGCACGGCGGGCACGTAGGCCGCCAGCGGGGCGGGCACCGCGGGCAGTTCCAGCCCCAGCGCCGCCAGCCTGGCCTCGGGAGAGTCCGCCATGCTCAACTCATGGCCTCCCTTGCGGGACGTCGTGCCGGAGGTGCGCAGGCCAGCAGGGCGCTGGCTTCGGGAGGCGCGACCAGCAGAGCCTCACCGCCGGGAAGCCGCAGCGCGGAGCGATGCGGCGTTCGGCCCGGCGGCTGCGGCCCGATAGAACGCCCCGGCGCGAATGTGCCGCTCATCCTTTGGGCCGTTTCAGATAGGCGACGAGTTGTTCGGGGTTGGGCCCGGGGATGACGGCTACCAGTTCCCAGCCGTCGTCTCCCCAGTTGTCCAGGATCTGCTTGGTGGCGTGCACCAGCAGGGGCACGGTCACGTACTCCCACTTGGTCATTGGCAGTCAGGGGCGCAGCAGCCCGCAGGCCGGTTCCCCAACCCCCTCTCGGTTCATAGGTGAGCTGGCTAGCCGACAGCCTACGGCGACGGGATCTCTGGCCGTCACCCATGTCGCGCGACGTCTTCAGCGCCTGGGAGCCGGTGAGCCCCGGCCGTCGTAGCGGCCTGGGAAAGAGCAAGCATCTGGAGACGGCCGCCCGGCGGGGCAGCGGCCACCCGGCCCGCGGGAGGCTCCGCGCGGGCCGGGCCGCATGCTGTTACTGCAACGCCGCTTCGTTGGTGCCGGAGGGCGGACTGCTGGACGGATGCTCGCCGGGGCGGTCTCCCTCCGGCAGCGGCGGGATCTCCGGGTCGACAAGCTCCTCCACGGGCGGCGGCGGGATCTCGGGGGCGGGCGGCGCCGCGATCTCGGCCGGCGGCTCCGCGCCGCTGATCTCCGCCTCCGCCTCGGCAACCTCGGCGTCGCCGGTGTCGGCGAGCGAGGGCCCGACCTCCACCCGCTCCGCGGGCGTCATCTTCTCGAAGAACCGCAGCAGCTCGACCGGGACGGGCATGACCAGCGTGCTGTTGCGTTCCGAGGCGACCTCGACCACCGTCTGCAGCAGCCTGAGCTGGAGCGCGGCCGGGTCCCTGGCCATGACGTTGGCGGCGGCGGCCAGCCGCTTGGACGCCTGGTACTCACCGTCGGCGGTGATGATCCTGGCCCGCCGCTCGCGCTCCGCCTCGGCCTGCCGGGACATGGAGCGCTTCATGCCCTCGGGCAGGTTCACGTCCTTGATCTCCACCCGCTCGACGCGGATGCCCCACGGCCCCTCGGTCGGCTCGTCGATGATGCGGCGCAACTCGCGGTTGACGGTCTCGCGTTCGGCCAGCAACTGGTCCATCTCGGACTGGCCGATGATCGACCGCAGCGAGGTCTGTGCCTGCTGGGACACGGCGAACATGTAGTTCTGCACGTTGATGACGGCCTTGATCGGGTCCACCACGCGGAAGTACACCACGGCGTCCACCCGGACGCTGACGTTGTCCCTGGTGATGCCCTCCTGGGCGGGAACCGCCATGGCGATGATCTGCATGTTGACCTTCTGCAGCTTGTCGCCGATGGGCCGGATGATGGTCAACCCTGGTCCTTTGGTCTCCGGCAGGACCTTCCCGAACCGGAAGATCAGCCCGCGCTCGTACTGCTGAACGACCCGCAGGGAACGGCCGACGACGGTCAAGCCGCCGACCACGATGATGATAAGAACCACAAGGAGCGCTGCGAGCATGGGAACACCCCTTCTCTGCCGCTGCGCGCGGCCAAGGCGGCCGCCTTTGCGATCCAGCCTAATGACATTCCGTCACTCTGTGTTCCGCCGCAGGCCGGGGCTCTGCTGACGCTGCACCGCCGGTGCGGAGCTTGGGCTGAGCGAGGATAGCCTGATGCCGGTGAGGGCTCGCGATACCGACTGGGAAGGCGTGCGGCTGCACGTCGTCACCGGCAAAGGCGGCACCGGCAAGACGACGGTGGCCGGGGCGCTGGCCCTTGCGCTCGCGTCGGCTGGCGGCCGGGTCCTGCTCATGGAGATGGAGGGCCGGCAGGGCATCGCCCAGCTGTTCGACTGCCCGCCGCTGCCCTACGGAGAGCGCAAGGTGGCGGTGGCGCCGGGGACCGCGACGGTGCCCGGCGGTGACGTCTACGCACTCGCCGCCGACGCCGAATCGGCGCTCATCGAATACCTGGAGATGTTCTACAACCTCCGCCACGCGGGCCGGACGCTGACCAGGCTCGGCCTCGTCGACTTCGCGACCACGATCGCGCCGGGGCTGCGGGACGTGCTGCTGACCGGCAAGGCCGCGGAGGCCACCCGGCGGCGGAAACGCGGGGCCTACCTCTACGACGCGGTGGTGATGGACGCCCCGCCGACCGGGCGGATCAGCCGGTTCCTGAACATCGCGACCGAGGTGTCCGGGCTGGCCAAGGTGGGGCCGATCCGGGCCCATGCCGACACCGTGCAGCGGGTGATCCGCTCGCCGGAGACCGCGGTCCACTTCGTCACGGTGCTTGAGGAGATGCCGGTGCAGGAGACGCTGGACGGGATCGCGGAACTGCGCGGCCTGTCCAAGGGCGGGCTCCAGCTCGGCGCGGTCATGATCAACATGGTGCGGCCCACCGGGCTCACCGACGACCAGCTCACGGCGGCGGCCGGGGGCAACCTGGACCGGCATGAGCTGGTCCTGGGGCTGAAAACCGCTGGCATCGAGGGCAGCCTGGGACCCGACGGCAGCACCGCTGTGGCCGACGCGCTCGCGGCCGAGCTTGGCGAGCACGCCACCCAGGTACTCAGCCAGCGCGAGCACCGGCGCGTGCTGGCCGGCGTCGGCCAGCCCTGCTACGACCTTCCGCTGATTACCGACGGCATGGACCTGGCCGGGCTGTACCGGCTCGCGGCCGCCCTGCAGGAGCAGGGGGCGGCATGAGCGAGGGGACCAAGGCGGCGCCGCGGCTGGACACAGACCGCCTGCTTGACGACCCGCGCACCCGGATCATCGTGTGCTGCGGCTCGGGCGGCGTGGGCAAGACCACGACCGCGGCCGCGCTCGGCCTGCGGGCGGCCGAACGGGGACGGCACGTGGTGGTGCTCACGGTCGACCCGGCGCGCCGGCTCGCCCAGTCCATGGGCCTGTCCAGCCTGGACAACACGCCGCGGCCGGTCCCGCTGCCGGACGCCACGCCGGGCGGGACCCTGGACGCCATGATGCTGGACATGAAGCGCACGTTCGACGAGATCGTCGAGGGGCACGCCGACCCCGACCGGGCCGAGCAGATCCTGGCCAACCCCTTCTACCAGTCGCTGTCCTCGAGCTTCGCCGGCACGCAGGAGTACATGGCGATGGAGAAGCTTGGCCAGCTGCGGCGGACCGAACAGTGGGACCTGATCGTGGTGGACACCCCGCCCAGCCGGTCGGCGCTGGACTTCCTCGACGCCCCGCAGCGCCTGTCCCGCTTCCTCGACGGCCGGCTGATCAAACTGCTCACGGCTCCCACCAGGGCCGGGGGGCGTGCCTACATGAAGGTGGTCAACGCCAGCTTCGGCATGTTCACCAGCATCGTGACGAAGATTATCGGCGCCCAGGTGCTGCGCGATGTGCAGACCTTCGTCGCCGCCTTCGACACGATGTTCGGCGGGTTCAGGGAACGGGCCGAGGACACCTACCGGCTGCTGCAGACGCCAGGTACGGCGTTCCTCGTGGTGGCTACCCCCGAGCCGGACGCGCTCAGGGAAGCGTCATATTTCGTGGAGCGGCTGTCGGAGGACCGGATGCCGCTGGCGGGGCTGATCCTCAACCGTGTGCACCGCTCCCCGGCCACGCGGTTGTCGGCGGCGCGCAGCACGGCTGCCGCGGAGGCCCTGCTGCCCGTGGGCGGCCCGGCGGACAACGCGCATTCCAGCGCTAACGGCGGCAGCGCACCGCTGGCCGGCGTGACGCGGTACCCGCTGGCCGTGGCCGCGCTCCGGTTGCACGCCGAGCGGATGCAGGTCATCGCCGCGGAGCGGCGGCTGTCGCAGCGGTTCACCGCCGCGCATCCGGCCGTGCCGGTGGCGAGGGTGATCGCCCAGCCGGAGGACGTGCACGACCTGGACGGCCTGAGAGTGATAGGCGAAAGCCTCAGCGACAACTAGCGCGGGCTAGGTGGCCTTCAAGAGGCGACGAGCTGGGTGTCGTCGGCGGTGCGCTCGTAGGCGTTCCTGGCGTGCTCAAGCAGCTCCCGCCAGGAGGTGACGTCCGGGCGGCGGCGGAGCAGGGCGCGGCGCTCGCGCTCGGTCATGCCGCCCCACACCCCGAACTCGATGCGGTTGTCGAGTGCGTCCGCGAGGCATTCGGTGCGGACGACACAGCCACGGCAGACCAGCTTGGCCCGGTTCTGTGCCGCCCCCTGGACGAAGAGCTCGTCAGGATCTGTTTCTTTGCACGCGGCACGCGCGGTCCAGTCTGCGATCCACATGTGGTCCAACTCCTCCTGATCGTCACGCCCTCGGGGGGTCGTCACGCCGGGTGGCGTTTCACTAGCGATCCAGGCCGGCTGCGGGGTGCACCGGTTCCTGTTTGCTCGTTGCGAAACCGTAACTTACGCAAGTTCCGGGGTCGGGCGCTAGACCCCGTTCGGTCCATTTCCCAGATAGCCCACATGGGCCATGCCACGCACAGTCAGTAGTCCTTCGCTGGACGACGAGTAGTTTCCGCAGGATAGCGGCCTGCGGAGGGCTCGCGCTAGAGGGCAGCCGGCGACAGCAGCCACCGGTTTTGGCCGCCGGGCGTACCCTGTTTCCGTGCGAACACCAAGCTTCATCGCGAGAAACAAGGTGCTCTTCAAGGCCAGCGTGGTCGTCCGGCTCCTCGTGGCCGCCGTCGTTGGCGGCGCCTTGGTGGCGGGCCTTTCCCTGCCCGCGGTGGGCGCACTCGGCACGGTCATCCGCAACGGGGCGACCAAATTCAACACCCTGGACACCCCGGAACTGCACCAGCTTCCGATCCGCTCCGCGATTCTCGACCGGCATGGCAAGGTGCTCGCCTACTACTACCCGCGCAATATCGACCGGGTTCCGGTGCCCTACGCCCAGATCGCCCCGCCCATGCGGCAGGCCATCGTGGCGATCGAGGACTCCCGGTTCTACCAGCACGGCGCGATCGACTTCCGCGGCACCATGCGCGCACTGGTCTACAACCTGCAGCACAAGACCGTGCAGGGCGGGTCCACGCTGGCCCAGCAATACGTGAAGAACGTGGAGATCCTCTCCTCGCCAGACCCGGTGAAGGCGTTCGCCAACGCGACCGCGGACACGTTCGGCCGCAAGATCCGCGAGCTGCGGATGGCGGCGCAGGTCGAGCACACGATGTCGAAGGACGAGATCCTCGCCGGGTACCTGAACGCCGCGTTCTTCGGCAACCAGTCCTACGGCATCGAGACCGCCGCACAGCGCTACTTCAGCATCCCGGCCGCGAAGCTCACGCTGCCGCAGGCGGCCATGCTCGCGGGCATCGTGGAGAACCCCAACCTGTACAACCCGCTGGGCACCGCGTCGCAGGTCCAGCAGACCTGGACCAGGCGGAACACCGTGCTCGCCCGGATGGCCCAGCTGCACCAGATCCCGGCGAGCACCGCGGCGGCCGCCGAAAAGACGAAGCTGAACCTGAACCCGTCGCTGCCCCAGTCCGGCTGCACCAGCAAGTCCGCGAAGTACGCGGCGTACATGTGCGACTACGTGGTCGCGGTCATCAAGCACGACACGCAGTACAAGCAGGTCTGGAACCGGCTCAACGGCATCGGCGGGCTGACGATCACCACCACGCTCGACCCCAAGGACCAGAAGGCGGCCAACAAGGCGGTCAACTACGTGCTGCCGCACCCGCCGTCCGGGGTCAACACGGGGAAGAACGCCGACACGGAGGTGCTTATCAAGCCGGGCACCGGCGAAGTGCGGGCCATCGCCATCGACCGCCCCTACGGCACCGGCAAGCACCAGAACACGATCGACTACGCGGTCGGTCCTCAGTACGACGGAAGTTACGGGGTGCAGCTCGGGTCGGCGGGCAAGGTCTATGTGATGGTCGCCGCGCTCGAGCAGGGCATCCCGTTCGGGTGGGCCAAGACCGTGCCGTTCCAAGCCCAGATCAGCGGCTACACCAACTGCAAGGGCCAGACCGTCGGCCAGCCAATGCCCAACGGGCAGGTCGGCTGGCAGGTACACAATGACGAGAGTGAGCCGGGCGGCCACTACTCGCTCTACACGGGGACGACCGAGTCGATCAACGTGTTCTTCGCCTACCTGGAGCAGCACGTCGGCCTGTGCAATGTGGTGAAGACCGCTTCACAGATGGGCCTGACGTGGCCGGACGGCAAATCGCTGCTGAAGCCCGACAGGCGGGAGCACCACCAGTACAGCGCGGACAATGACCCATCGTTCACGCTCGGCGCGGACAACGTCTCCCCGATGGGGGTCGCCGCGGCGGACGCGACCCTGCCGGCCAGGGGCATCTTCTGCAAGCCCATTGCGATCACCAAGATCGTCACGTCCAACGGCCAGCGGCTGCCGGTGGAGTCGGCCGGCTGCAAGCGCGTGATGTCCCAGGCGGTCGCCGACGCGGCCAACTACATCCTGCAGGGTGACCTGACCAGCGGCACCGCAATCTCGGACACCATCGGCCGCCCGGCGGCGTCCAAGACCGGGACCGCGGACCAGTACGTGTCCGCGTTCTTCGTGGGCTACACGCCGCAGTTGCTGGGGACGGCCTGGGTCGGGAACCCCAAGGGCCTGATCCCCATGGCCGGGTATCCCTCGGGCTGCTGGCGGTACGCCGGATCGATCGACTGTGGTGCCATGTACGGCTCCATGGCGCCCGGCCACACCTGGCAGATGACGTTCATCAAGGCACTGCAGGGGTTGCCTATGCGGAACTTCGTCTCCGTCTCACCGGGCAGCGAGTTCTTCTCCATGGGCAACGGCCAGGTGTCGGCGTCGCCCCCGAAGAAGCACCACACCGGCGGTGGCGGTGGCGGTGGCGGTGGCGGTGGCGGTGGCGGCGGTGGCGGCCACCACGGTGGTGGCGGCGGCGGCCACAACGGCAACTAGAACGAGACTGCGCCCCGCCCGCAACGGCCATCCGCGGCAGCGTGTGGCCTGCCGCCCAGCATGTGGTTAGCTGCTTGGCCCATGGCTAGCCGCCGAGCCTGCGGCGGACCTCGGCGGCGACCCGGGCGCCTTCCGCCCGGCCGGCCACCCGCGGCGTGACGGCCTTCATGACCTGGCCCATGGCCCGCGGGCCGCTCGCTCCGGTCTCCTCGATCGCGGCCGCCACCAGTTCGCCGAGTTCGGCGTCACTGAGCTGGGCGGGCAGGTACGCGTCCAGCACGGCCCCCTCCGCGCGTTCGGCTGCGGCCTGCTCCTCGCGCCCGGCGGCGGCGAACGCCTCGGCCGCCTCCCGGCGCCGTTTCGCTTCCCTGGTGAGCACGGCGAGGACCTCGTCGTCGCTGAGCTCCCGCGCGGAGCTTCCCGCGACCTCTTCCTTCGTCACCGAGGTGAGCGCCATCCGCAGGGTGCGCACGGTGACCTCGTCCCGTGCCTTCATCGCAGTCGTCAGGTCACTGCGGAGCCGGTCCTTCATTGCAGCCATGGCCCACATCTTGCCCGACGGCGGCCGCCCGCCCGAGCGTCCGGGCGAACTGCCAGCCTGGCCCGGATGGGTCGCCTAGCCTGCCTTTATGCCCCCTGGCCTGCGCACTCTGGCCTCAGCATGTCCGAGCACATGGCACCATAGGTGGATGCGAGCACCCTTGCGCGCCCTCACCTTCGCCGCCGTGGCTGGCGGTGCGGCGCTCGGCTACAGCAGCGTCGTGGAAAGGAACTGGTTCGCCCTGCGCCGGTTCGAGGTACCGGTCCTGCCCGCGGGCGCGGTACCGGTCCGGGTGCTCCACATCTCCGACATGCACCTGACCCCCGGGCGGCACCGGCTGCTGTCGTGGCTCAGGTCCCTGGATGCTCTGGCCCCGGATCTCGTCGTGAACACCGGGGACTCGATCGCGCACGAGCAAGCCGTTCAGCCGCTGCTTGAGGCGCTCGGGCCGTTGCTCGACCGGCCCGGCGTGTTCGTGTACGGCTCGAACGACCTGTACTCGCCCATTCCCGCGAACCCGCTCCGCTACCTGTGGGACACCTCGGCGGAGAAGCACAGCCGGCACGTTCCCGACCTGCCCTGGGCCGAGCTTGGCGCGGGCATGGCCGCGGCCGGCTGGATGGACGCGAACAACGCCCGCGGCCGGGTCAAGGCCGGCGGCCTCGACATCGAGGTCGGCGGGGTGCACGACTCGCACATCAACAAGGACCACTACGAGGACATCGCCGGGCCCACCGATCCCACGGCTGACCTGCGGCTGGGCGTCATGCACTCGCCGGAGCCCGAGATCATGGACCAGTTCGCGGCCGACGGCTACGACCTGCTGCTGGCCGGGCACACCCACGGCGGCCAGGTCTGTCTGCCCGGCTACGGCACCCTGGTCACCAACTGTGGCATCGAGCCCGAACGGGCCAGCGGGCTGCACCGCCACCCCGGCGCGGGCGGCCCGGGCGGGCCATGGCTGCACGTGTCCGCCGGACTCGGGACCTCACCCTGGGCACCGTTCCGGTTCGCCTGCCGGCCGGAGGCAACCCTGCTCACGCTGGTTCCCCGCATCGGCTAGACTTCCGGGGGTTCCCGGGCAAAGACGCCCGGGAGTCTGTGCCGTTTCAGGCGGCGGGGTGTGGCGCAGCTTGGCAGCGCGCTTCGTTCGGGACGAAGAGGCCGCCGGTTCAAATCCGGCCACCCCGACCCAGGTCACAGGCCGTTTCCGCATCACGGGAGACGGCCTTCCTTGCGCCCGTGCGCCACTGGTGCGCCAAGACGCCGTGCCCACGACTCGATGACTTTGCTGTGAGCGTCCGGGGCAAGATGGGCGTACCGCTGGGTCGTGGCGTAGTCCTCGTGCCCGAGGAGGGCCTGAACGTCGTACAGCGGAACCCCGTCCTGCACCAGCCACGAGGCTGCCGTGTGGCGCATCACCCGGGGCGCGAACCGGCGCACCCCAGCCGCGGCGACCGCCGGGTACCACACCCGGTTGCGGAAGTGCTCATCGGTGACTGGGCCGTCGTGGGGGGCGGTGAACACAAGGGCATCCCTCGGGCGCCCGGCCATCAACACTGACATGCTCTCCAGCACGTGCGGCGGACGCGGGCACGACCCGGTGCGACCGCTTGGACTTCGGCCACTGCCGCACGGTGACCGGGCGGTTCCACGACGGCCTGTGGGACTATGGGCTGCGGTGCGAGGCGGCGTGCAAGACCTTCAGTGAGCCGCAGCTCGCGCACGCGCTCGCCGCACGGGCGGCTGAGCGGGCCGCCGTGGCGACCGGGCAGAAACTCAGTTATCAAGCGTTCGGCGACGGTGCCGGGCGGGTTGAGGGCGCCGTGCGGGTCCTGGCGGGGAGGCAGCCGTGAGCATGCCAAGCGCGGAGCTGGTGAACCAGCACCTGGCCGCCATGGGGGACGTGGTGCCATCCGTCCCGGACCACGATCACGAGATGGGCACCGGTTACCCGGACCTGCGCGGCCAGATACCGGTGACCCTGCCGCCGGCCCCGGCGGCGGGCGGCAAGTAGCGAAGCGCCCGGCCGCTGAGTGGGTATCGCTCACGTGTTCTAATCGACCTGGTGGGAGTGCGGCGGCCTGCCTGGTGGTGTTACCCGGAACGGTGCGCGAACGGGCACGAGTGGGGGCCTGGCCGGGTGCTGGTGCCCTTCACTCGCTGCGACTGCCCGGCCATCCGGGCCGCTTATGGCGAGACCGGAGGCCTCGGTCACCTGACGGTGGCGTGCCGGGCGCCGGGCTGCCGGTCGGTGTGGTACTCGCCGCGGCACGAGCCGGGCAAACAGCGGTGAAACGGCCCGGGACCGGGCTGGCCGGCCAGCGGCGGGAAGATCCGCGGCACGAATAGGATGCCCGCCGGCAAAGGGTCAAAGTGTTCGGCAGTTGCGCCAATGTCCCGTCACGAGGCTGCAAAGTGGATTTTGCGTATTTCCGCGGGTCCCGCTGAGGCGTAATGTCCAGGTCAAACAGCGGGGGCCGGTGAGCATAAATCTTGGTAATGAGCGAATGGAGGAGCATGAGGCCTGGTTGCTGATCACCGGTCTTCCGCATGCCAGGGAGCGGAGGTTATGAGGTGAACAGATCTGCAACCATCCTGATCAGCGCCGGGGCCGGGCTCGTCCTGCTCGCCGGGGGGACGACGGCTGCGGCGGCGATAGCCGGCGGCCCGGTGGACGGGTCGAGTGTCATCCACGGCTGTTACACCAACAAGGCAATCAACGGCTCGCACGTGCTCGTGCTCCAAGACTCCAGCACCACCTGCCCGACCGGGACCACGGCCATCTCCTGGAACCAGCAAGGCCCGGCAGGACCGGCTGGCGCTGCGGGACCACAGGGGCCGACCGGCCCAGCGGGCGCGGCCGGGCCGCAAGGACCGCCCGGGCCGGCGGGAGCGGCCGGCGCCGTCGGACCGGCGGGCCCGGCTGGGCCGACGGGCGACACCGGGCCGCCGGGAGCCCCGGGAACAGGCGCGACGGTGGCGACAGAGCCACCTGGCGCCAACTGCGGCAACGGCGGGGCATCGGTCACCGACGGGAACGGCAACACCGCCTACGCGTGCAACGGAGCTCCCGGCCCGCAAGGGCCGCCCGGAACCGGGGGGAGCATGGCGTGCACGACCGACGGCGGCGCCCCTGGCCAGGTGACGGTCAGCGTCGCGAATAACAACTCGGTCTCTCTGACATGTGTGGCTCCGTCGACGGACGCGAACTGCACGCACTCCAACGGCCTGGGCCAGACCTACACAAACTGCAACGACGCGCTGGGGTTTGACAGCGAGACCGACGCCCAGGACGCCGCTCTTGCATATCTGGCTACCCTCCCGCCAGGGGCCGTGGGTGCACACTTCAGCAATATCTGTGCCCTGGGCGATTCCCTAGAGGCACCCACCTTTGACTCTTCCGGCACGCAGAATGGCTTCATCCTGTGGTTCTACACGGGGCCGCGGGGTCAGGTGATCACCTATTCGGGATCTGTTCCGGCCTCAGGAGGCAGCTGCACGGGTGTGGCCAGCGGGGCTTGGACCTGACCATCCGGTGGCGCCCATGAGTGTGAGGACGGCCCGGGGCCGGAGGTGGGGAGACCGGCGCCCGGGCCAGGTGGCAGCTATCAGACGCAGGGACCGGGCGAGCGGTTCCCGTCGCTTCGCCCGTGCCCCACGCGAAAGGCCCGGGACGCAGTCTCCCCTGCGCGTCCCGGGCCCAGATGGTTAGTTGACGCGCTAGCGGTCCGGCCGGTTTACATCGCCGAGGATCGCGGCCAGGTCCTCGGCGTCGCTGCCGCCCCGGCCGCTGCGATGATCGTTGGGTGGCAGACGGGGCACGGGGACGCCGCGAGGCGATCCGGCAGCTGGCCGAGCTGCGGCGCAGGCTGGCCGCGGCCGAGGACGCTCTAACCGAAGCTCAGGCCGCGAGCAAACACGCCGAGGGAGCCTTCGACGCCGCCAGCGACCGCTTCGACGCCGCCGAGCGTGTCCTCGACGCCGCCCGCGAGGACCGTGCCCAGGCGCGGCGGGAGCGCTATGCGGCCCGGCAGGCGTATGAGCGGGCCGCGGTCGCCGCCGACCGGCTCCAGCGGCGCGTGGCCGAACTGTCCGACCGGCTGGACCGATTGGCCGAGTTAACGATCACAGTGCCCCGCCGGGAGGCGGATGGCGTCCCGGCGGGGCGTGGCTGCTAGCTTCCCCACGCCAGGCGCCATATTCGCGCCAGGAGGGAACTCTCATCACGGGCCCCGGTCTCGTCCCTGTCGTGACTGGACAAGTATTCCAATCGTGTAGGTGGGAGTGCGGCGGCCTGCCTGATGGTGCTACCCGGAACACTGCGAGCACGGGCATGAGTGGGACCCGGCCGGGTGCTCGTGTCGTGGGAGCGGTGCCACTGTGCCGGGGCGCGGGCGGCGTACCCGGAGCGGGCCGCGTGGGGTCACCTGACGGTCGCGTGCCAGGCGCCCGGCTGCGAGTCGGTGTGGTACCAGCCGAGGCACGAGATCGGCACCTGAAGCAGGGACTGCAGAACCCCTTGCATACCGGGCGCTCCCTCATGGCGGCGATCCGCGGCGGCAACGTCCATCTGGCCGTCAACATGTCCGGCGTCGCCTTCATCGACGCCGCGGGGCTTGGCGTCCTCGTGGATGCGGCCAACCGGGCGCGGAAGGCGGGCGGTGGCCTGTCGCTGCTGGCGCCGTCCTGGCCGGTGCGGCGGCTCCTGGACATCCTTCACCTAGACGGGACCCTGCCGACAGCCCCGCGCTCAGGTGGCCCTTTCGTTGCGGGCAGCGCTGCCTTAACGCCGCCCGCAGGCTACCGCAAGGGACAGTCGGCCGGTGTGGTACCGGCCGCGGCATGAGCCGGGCAGGCAGTAGTGAAACGGCCCGGGACCGCGGCTAGGTCGGCTGCGGTCCCGGGCCTAGACCCGCCGTCTGAGGGGGAACCGTCAGGCGGGCGCCCCCCCCGAAGGTTGAAGCGATGGAAGCCGCTGCCGCGTTACATCACGACCATGGCCCGGCCCGGGGCCGCGTCGATGCCCACCCCGGGCCAGGCCATCGCGCGCTACCCGATACGCCCGGGATTAAGCGGAGTTTCATCAGGACGCGCGGCCTGTACGGCGTCGGCCCGGGGCGGCGGTACGGCCGGGGTGCCGGTCGGTGTTTGGTAACTCGCCGCGGCATGAGCCCGGCGGGGGAGCCGGTGCGGCGGGGCCCGGGGCGCACGGGCAGCGGCGGACGCGCGCCCCGGGAGCTAGGCAGTTGTCAGTCGCGGGGCTGCCTGCCGGGCATGTAATGGCCCGGGGCGGGGCGTGCCCCGTAACGTCCCGCCCCAGGCCCCTTAGGAGGGAATCCGCGGCTACCCGGGTGCGCCGGGATTATGCGACGTCACTCGGACGCCTGCGCTTCGAGGCACTCCACCAGTTCTTCCGGGCTGTGCGCGTTCAGCACCCGGTGCTCATCGTCCCAGCGGCGGGCGCACCAGATGGTTCCGCGCTTGTTCCCGTCGAAGGTGGGGACGGTCCAAATCTGCCAGTTCGGCCAGTCGTGTTCTAGCCGCGCTATCGCCTGATCGTTAGGGTTCCCCATAGCCAGGGCTCCGTCCTGGTCAGGCCCCGTCGCTGAGATGCCGTCTCGCGGCGGGGCCGCTGTGTTGGAGTCCCTATGCTGTCACCGCGTGGGGCCGCACGCTACCCCATGCGGCCATGGATGTCCGCAGGTGACCGCAACGTAGCCTGTGCGCATGATCACGCCGGGGCCGGTCGCACCGTGGCGGCAGATACACGCTGACCTGGTGCGGAAGATTGAGAGCGGCGAACTGCCGCCGGGTGACCGGGTGCCCTCGATCGTGACCCTGGCCCAGGACTACGGGGTCGCGCTGACCACTGTCCGCAAGGCCCTGGACGTTCTCAAGGCTGACGGCCTGGTCGTCACCTCGCCCATGGGGACGTTCGTCGCCGAGCGCGGCTGAGTACCCGTGCGCCACTCGTGCGCCAAGAGCAGGTCTCGCGGTGGGGTGTCCTGGGGGATGCTGGGGGATAACTTCCCAGGTCAAGCGCGAGGCGGTGCCACTGGCCTGCGCCGCTGCCTTCGTTCGGGACGAAGAGGCCGCCGGTTCAAATCCGGCCACCCCGACCAGGTCACAAGGGATGCAGCCCACAGCGGGCCGGCGCACAGCCGGTACTGAGTAACCAGGCATCTGAGTCAGCCCAGAGTCAGCCCAGTGCCATTTGCCAGCACCGGCCGCCGACGCCGGGGCATCCAACGGGCGCGGCCCGACGGCGAAGAGTATCGCAGCTTACGATTCTGACTGTGAGTGAGGCCCCGGACTACGCGTTCCCCCATTCCGCCGAGGACGAATCGCGCCGTCTTCAGCTGTTGGAGCAACGTCTCGACCCCCTTACCAAACGGCGCATTCAGCGTCTTGGGGTCGGCGAGGGCGCTCGGTGTCTGGAAATCGGTGGGGGGCGAGGGTCGATCACCCGGTGGCTGTCTGAAGTCGTCGGCCCGGCCGGGCGGGTGATCGCCACCGACCTGCAGTTGGGGCTTCTGACCGAGATACACGCCTCGAATGTCGAGGTCCTTCGGCACGACATCCGCACCGACACGTTCCCGGCTGGCTCTTTCGATCTCATCCACACGCGAGCAGTGCTCATGCACATCTCCCCCAGCGTGGACCTGCTGCGACGGATAGTCACCTGGCTGGCTCCCGGCGGGTGGCTGGTGCTTGAGGAGCCAGACTTCGGCATGTGGATCGGCGACGCCGACCCGGTATGGGCCACTGCCCCCCAGACAGCCCAAGTCGCCTTCCCGAGCTTGGCCCTGTCCCAGGGCCGGTCTCTGCTCCGCCAGGTTCACCGGCTCGGCCTCGCAGGCGTCGGTGCAGACGCCGAGATCGACATCATCCAAGCCGGCACCGATCTTGCCGAGTTCTACCAGCTCAGCCAGGCCGCTCTCGCCCTTCCGAAGGTGCAAGCAGGCGCCCTCAGCCGCGCAGAGGCGACCGCACTCATCGACCGGCCAGGCGACGACGACTTCCTGGCGTGCGGATTTGTCCACATCGGCGTATGGGGCCAGCGGCCCACACGGAATGACCCGAGCGGGCAGTCGAAGACCGGCACCACAGAAGCGGCTGAGTAACCAAGCGAGTAACAATCACCACCGACAATGGTGGACGTCAGCGGACACCCGTGGACGCTTTGCCGCAGCCCACACTCGCTCCACCGCTGGTAGTGCCCACCAGTACTTGGCTTCAGGACGAAGAGGCTGCCGGTTCAAATCCGGCCACCCCGACCAGGTAGTAGACTTATTTCGAATGCTCATGCGGTGACTAGATAGTTGGCGAGTGACTGATCCGAAAATCAGACAGTTACTGGGCGCGAGGGAGCAGCAGGTACCAGCAAGTCAGAGACCGCACCCCAGCACAGGCACAGCCTTCCGATGAGCTCGACTGCAGCGTCGAGGCCGGCGGCACGGTCCCGGGATTCGGTGCCGACCTGGGCGAGACGTGCCGTCAGCACCACGGCGACCGCCGTGATAGGCACCACGCTTACCGGGCTCGGGTTGCCCCGGCACTGGCCCAGCGTGCCGCCTGCAGCAGGAGGATCGCCGTCGGCGGGTCCGGTGGGACGCCAAGCTGCCTCAGTGCCGAGCAAACCCGCCGGTACGCCGCCGCGATCTGGGCGGGACGGCGCCCCCTGAGGGCAGCGGCGAGGGCGACGCGATGACCGCGGGCGTCGAACGGCTCCAGCGACAGTGCGCGCTCGGCCAGCCCGAAGGACGCCGCCGCGTCGTCGGCCACCAGGCGCAGTTCGCCGAGCGCCAGCAGATGCCCGACGTGGCGGTTGCGGACCTGGTCGACCTCAACCGCAACGTCCAGGCTACGCACGTGGTGCAGGTCCGGCAGCGGATCGCCGCGCCACAGCGCGACCGCGTCGGTCAGCAGGGCGGCCGCACGGTCGATGTCGCCGTCGGCCCGTGCCTGGGCGGCCCGCTTGTCCAGGATGTCCAGGGTCCACAGGTCCACGGAGAGAAACTCGGACGGGAGGAGCCGGATCGTGTCACCGTTGGTGCGCAGGTGGTAGCTCGCATCACCGCCGGATCGATCGGGTTCCAGGAGCCGGCGAAGATGGGTCAGCGTCACCCGCATGTTCCTGGCCGCCTTCGCCGGGTCCAGTCCCGGCCAGAGCTGCTCGATCGCCTGATCGCGGGTCAGGACGGGGCGTACCACCAGTGCGCTGAGCAGTTGGCGTACGCGTGCCCGCCGTAGCTCCGGCGCGTCGATCGGCACACCGTCGCGCGTCAGCCGCATCGGCCCGATGACGGCGATCTGGGTCCGATGCGCGGGGGGCGCGGGCAGGGCCGCGAGGAGCTGCGCGGCTCCCTCTGCAAGGAGGCTCAGGGCCGAGCGTGCCGTCTCGCGGAGCTGCCGGTGGACCATCGGCCCGAGCGTGTCGGCCAGCCAGCGGGCGAGCTCGGGCCCGTGGGGGTGACCCGTGGCCGCAAGACGAGCGGCCAGTTCGACCGACCACGGCAGCGGCAGGAAGCACAGGGCGTATGCCGGGGTCAGCTCCCCGGCAGCGGTCAGGTCGCCCGCTCGCGCCTGAACCAGGGCACGGGCGGTCGCCCGCGCCGCGAGGTGCGAGGGGCCAAGGGCGACGCTGTCCCAGTGCGCGCGCAGCCGATCGCTCAAGACGTAACCAAGGGCCAGGAACCGGCGCAGGTGCCGTTCGGCAAACCGGTCCTCGACGGGCCACCTGGCCACATGGTGAGCGTAGGCCTGCCGCGCCGTCGGCTCCGCGCCGCGCGCTACCGCAACCGCCGCCTGGGCGGCGCAGGCCAGGACGGCGTCGCGGGGGTTGTCGCAGTCAGCGGGGTCTCCGCAGGGAAGCGACGGAAACCGGGCTTCTTCTCCGCATGAGGCCGCAATCACCGCCGCCAGCGCCGTCGACACGAACCGCTCTCGCGCGGTCGTCACGTTCGTGACCACGGCTGGCGGCCGGGCCCGGGCCTGCGGACCGGTCCCAGAGCCCGCCAGAGCGCGGGCTACGACTGCTCCGAGTCCCTGGCGCCGCAGCCGGTTCAGGTCGGACGGGTCACCGTCGAACCAGCGCGCCACCGCACCGGAGAGCCGGACAAGATCGTCTCCGGCCTCGGCCAGCGTCCGGTCGGCCGCAGTCTGTTCTGCGCTGATTGTGCCGTGCCTATGAGGCGGCGGCGCGGCCGTTCGCATGGTCGAGATCTTGGACGCTCACGACGTGCAGAGCCAGGTCCTGGAACTGTTCCATCAGTCCCCAGAATTCTGGATCGTCTCGCACCGACGCAACAACACACGTGTGGCCATCGCGAGACGACTCGACCTGGAGATTATCGATGAGACCGGCCAGCAGGCGCCCGCAGTCGCTGCGGAGGCAGATCCGGTACTGCCGGGTGCCGGTAGCCGGTCTGATCATGGGACCTCCCGATGCCGCGATCCGGGGTCTGGAGGAGCCTGGTGACTCCCTGGAGCCACATCCCTCCGGGCGCCCCGGGTGGCTGGCACGTAGGGTCGGGCCATGGCTTTGAGCGCGACCGTCGTCGGGGCGGGTATCGCCGGGCTCGCCGCCGCGGCCGGCCTGGCCCGGCGGGGCTGGGACGTGACCGTGGCCGAGCGCGCGCCAGCCACGCGTGCGGATGGCGCCGGCCTGACGCTGTGGCCCAACGCGATGGCCGCCCTTGACGCTATCGGGGTCGGCGACGCCGTCCGTGACATCGGCGCACCGGTGCGCAGGGCGGTCATCGGCCGGGCCGACGGGAAGAAGCTCGCGGAGCTGCCGATCGCGGCCCTCACCGGCCGGTACGGCCCGCTGATCGCAGTGCACCGGAGTGAGCTGCACCGGGTACTCGCCGACGGGTTCTCCGGTGACCTGCGCTACGGCGCGACCGCCACCACCGTCGATGGGCATGTGCTGGTCGGCGGCGAGCCACCAGCGACCACACTGGTGATCGGCGCCGACGGGATAGACTCCGCCGTCCGCACCGCCGTCACGGGGCAGGTCCGGCCACGGCCAGCGGGGCAGTTCGCGGCCCGCGGCGTGGCCCGCACGGGCGACACGACAGTGGCAGTGACGAGCGAGTCGTGGGGGCGTGGGCTGCGTTTCGGGCTCGTGCCGCTGCGCGACGGACTCACCTACTGGTTTGCCGCCACCTCGGCCCGCGCGGCTGCCGACCATCCGCAGCGCGCCTTCTCCGACTGGCATCCGCCGATCCCCAGCGTGCTTGCCGCTCCGCAGGTGGGCAGCACGCCGGTCTTGCCCCTGGCGGACCTGCCGCCCCTGCGCCGCTGGCACGATGGCCACTCGACGGTGCTGATCGGGGACGCCGCCCACGCTATGACCCCAAACCTCGGCCAAGGCGCGGCCCAGGCGCTGGAAGACGTCGCGGTGCTGCTCACCGAGCTGGCGGCCCGCTCGGTGCCCGAGGCGCTCGCGGCCTACCAGGCCAGGCGGAAACAGCGCGCCGAGATGGTCGTCGCGCGCTCGCGGCTGACCGGCCGGATCGCCCAAGCCGCCAACCCGGTCACCGCCCTTCTGCGCGACAGCCTCGTCCCGGTCACCTCCGGCCGCCTCACGCTGCGCCAGGCCGCGACCATCCTCCAGCCCGCCCGCTGACCAGGTGATCGCCTAGAGGTCATCTGATACTTGCGTGGGCAATCGACATGGCTTCGTCACGGACGGCGTTCGGTAGGAAGGGGGGTCACCCGATTCCAGGATGCATTGCAGCTTATTCGCCAGCTTTTTCCTCGGTACCACGCGATAGGACCTTCTGGTATTCCTCTCGTATTCGCCGGGGAGGGACCCCCGAGGGGAAGCTGATGATACGTCCTGTCGCTCGTTCTACTACATAGGAAGACTGTCCGTAAAATCCTTCAAACGGTCCCTGCCTGACCAGCCAGCCCTCCGCAAAGGCCTCCATGGTCCAAGGGCGATTTGCATCATCGCTTGGACATTTAAGAAACGCTTCGATACGCTTCCTTGCTTCCATTTCGTCCATCATCGGACAACCTTTCCGCTGGCGTCAAAGAAGACCGCATGAACATTCTGCATGTCAGCCGGACTGAATCCTAGGCCGGATTCCGTGGGCGGCCAGCCTTCAGTGTCTCCCGACTGACCATCGACCGCTTTGATGGATCCGCCATCATTAACTGCGTTGATGTAATGACCGCCGCCACCGTCCCACTCGCAGCGCACAACAGCTGAACTGCCTGAACCAAGTTCTGTCAGTTTATCGTTGATGCCGTCCGTCGAAACGGGTTCTGGATCGGCGCCCGCCCAGTCGGTCATGAGCCGGCCATCTTCCGGTCCGCCAACTGCTGCAGTCCTTGGGTCACCTTCCCACGTGTCTTGTACTGCCCTGGCACAGTCCCCGCAGTTGTCTTTCCCGTTTCCGGGATTGATATCAGCTGCCCAGCCCTCTGGTGACTCGTGTGGACCATCCACGCGCGGAGGCGGTGAATCCACTTTGCTATATAGATCAGGATGTTCCGCCGCTATGTCCCGGCGCGTTTCGGCCCCATAGGTGGTATCCGTCTGGCTTGCGGCATCCGGCGGCGACTCGGCGGCGGTATTGCTGATGAGATCTGGGGGCGTCTGGCCTTCGTCCACCATCGGCACGTCCGCCGGAGCCAGACCATCCGGGCGGTCAGGAGTTCCGCCTCCAGTGGCGTCTGCAATGTCCGCGCCTAAGCCAGTGGCGTCAGCGCTCAGGGAGGATTCATTGTCGGGGGCGGCGTGCCCCTCGTCAACCACAGGCTGGTCAGCCACCGAGTAGTCGGGGGGCGGCGGAGGCGGCGGTGGAGGCGGCGGCGCATCCGCGCTGTCAGCGCTCATTTGCCCTCCCATCGTCGCGAGCGAAATGGCTCCTCGCCGTTTACTACGTTCTCGACCTCGAGTACGAGGTTCCGGCGCAGCAGCGCATCATGGCCGAGAGGACGATCTCCTTCAAAGAACCGCTGCGATGAAAGAACCGGCACACCCTCCACCCCCCTGGGAGGGCACCATTCTATGACGGCACGCCCCGCGACCGTCAGCCCGATTCAATTCCGGGCGCCCCGACCAGTAATCCCGGTCAGGGCAGTCTCCACAGCGCGGGGCCCGCCCGCGTGGTGTGCCGGGGCTTGGCGGGCCGGAAGGCGAATACTGAGACCGTGAACCGGCACGCCACGGCGCAGGGGGCTCTCGCGGTCGGTGCTCTGGGGGTTGTCTTCGGAGACATCGGCACGAGCCCGCTCTACACGATCCAGACGGTCTTCAACCCGGGCGACCCGCACCCGATCCGGGTGTCTGCGCAAAACATCTTCGGGATTGTCTCGCTGATCTTCTGGTCGGTGGTGATCATCGTCACGGTCACCTACGTCCTGCTGGTGATGCGCGCCGACAACGACGGCGAGGGCGGGATCATGGCGCTCATCACCTTGATCCGCAGGCGGGGGGTCCCGGGCGGGCGCCGCACCAAGGTCGTGCTCGCGATGCTCGGGGTCTTCGGCGCTTCGCTGTTCTTCGGCGACAGCCTGATCACACCGGCCATCTCGGTGCTGTCGGCGGTGGAGGGCGTCAAGGTCGCCGCGCCATCGGTGGCGAGCCTGGTCGTGCCGATCACCGCAGCGATCATCGTTGGCCTGTTCCTTGTGCAACGGCTCGGCACCGGTGCGGTGGGACGGATGTTCGGGCCGGTCATGGCCGTGTGGTTCACCGCGATCGGGGTGATCGGGGCGGCCGGTGTCGCCGCCCATCCGCAGATACTCAAAGCGCTCTCCCCGACGTACGCCATCGGCTTCCTGTTCGGTCATTTCCCGGTCGCGTTCTTCTCACTGGCTGCGGTCGTTCTCGCCGTCACCGGGGCCGAGGCGCTCTACGCGGACATGGGGCATTTCGGCCGCGGCCCGATCACCCGCGTCTGGCTGATCCTGGTCTTTCCCGCCTGCGTCCTCAGTTACATGGGGCAGGGCGCCCTGGTACTCGCCAGCCCGGGCAGCGTCAGCAGCCCCTTTTTCCTGCTGGTCCCCGGATGGGCGCGGCTGCCGATGGTCTTCCTGGCCACCGCGGCGACAGTCATCGCCTCCCAAGCGGTGATCACCGGCGCGTTCTCGGTCACCCAGCAGGCCGCTCAGATCGGTTACCTGCCACGGCTGCGTATCGCGCACACCTCCGAGGAACAACGAGGCCAGATCTACGTGCCGTGGATCAACTGGGCGCTGATGGCCGGGGTCCTCACGCTGGTCCTCACCTTCAGGAGTTCGGCCGCGCTAGCGTATGCGTTCGGCATGGCGGTGACCGGCACGATCACCATCACGACGCTGCTGTTCTTCTACATCGCCCGAGAACACTGGCACTGGCCGCTATGGGCCGTCGTCCCGGGCGCCGGCTTCCTGCTCGCCACCGACCTGCTGTTCTTCGCCGCCAACCTGACCAAGCTGGTGCACGGAGCCTGGCTGCCGCTGCTCATCGCCATCGCGGTGTTCACGATCATGACCACCTGGCAGCGCGGCCGGGAACTGGTCACCCGGCTGCGCCAGCAGGACGAGGGACCGCTGCAGGCGTTCATCGACCAGCTCCACTCGATGAAACCCAGGCTGCACCGCGTGCCGGGCACCGCCGTCTTCCTCAACCGCGGCAAGGACACCGCGCCGCTGGCGCTGCGGGCAAACGTGGAACACAACCACGTCCTGCACCGGTACGTCATCATCCTGTCGATCGAAACCCTGCCGGTGCCCCATGTCGCCGCCGGGCAGCGGCTGATCATCGACCCGCTTGGCCACAGAGATGACCGGATCACCCATGTCACGGCCCGGTTCGGCTACATGGATCAGGCGAACATCCCGGCCCTGCTGCCGCTGGTCCTCGAAGCCGACCCGGAAAGCCCGGTGCACGAGGGCGACGTGTCCTACTTCTTGTCCACGATTGCGCTGCGGCCCGGCAACACGCCCGGGATGAGCCGCTGGCGCAAACGCCTGTTCTTCGCCACCGCACAGATCACGGCGGACGCGGCCGAGTACTTCCGGCTCCCCCGCGAGCGCACGGTGATCATGGGCTCGCGAATCGAACTCTGATAGGACACGGAGCCACGAAGCCGGTAGGCCCGGGCGGGACCCTTCGGCCTTGCCCGGCTCTGTGGCTGTGGTGCCAAACACCATCCCTAGTGGGTGAGGCCCGTCAGACCCGTGGTCGCGAATCATTGAGGAAGCATTCAGCGCTGGGACACCTCGCGTTCCCGGCCCGGCTGTGGAACGTGACCGTTTCACCAGAGGTGAGCGCATGGCCAAGAAGAAGGGCAAGCACAAGCAGGACGAGGCTGCAGGCCAGGCGCCGCCAACCGCGGAGGGGAAGGGTGCCGCCGACGGCCCGCCCGCGAAGATGAAGCGCAAGGAGTACGAGCGGGAGATGCGGGTGCTGCATGGCGAACTGGTCGCGATGCAGGAGTGGGTGAAGTCGACTGGGGCCAAGATCTGCATCGTGTTCGAAGGCCGCGACACCGCCGGCAAGGGGGGCACGATCAAGCGGATCACCGAGCGGGTCAGCCCGCGGGTGTTCCGGGTGGTGGCACTGCCCGCCCCCACCGAGCGGGAGAAGTCGCAGATGTACATCCAGCGCTACATCCCGCGCCTCCCCGCCGGCGGCGAGGTCGTGATCTTCGACCGGTCCTGGTACAACCGGGCCGGCGTGGAGCGGGTGATGGGGTTCTGCAAGCCCGCGGAGACCGAGCGGTTCCTGGAACTGGCGCCGGCCTGGGAGAAGGCCATGATCGACTCGGGGATCCTGCTGCTGAAGTACTGGCTGGAGGTCAGCCCGCAGGAGCAGACCCGGCGGCTGGAGTCCCGGATCCATGACCCGCGGAAGATCTGGAAGCTGTCCGACATGGACTTGAAGTCCTACAGCCGCTGGTATGACTACTCCCGGGCCAGGGACGCGATGTTCGCCGCGACCGACACCGCCTGGGCGCCGTGGTACGTCGCGAACACCGACGACAAGAAGCGTGGCCGGCTCAACATCATCAGCCACCTGCTCAGCCAGGTCCCCTACAAGCCGCTCGCCCACCGCGACATCGTCCTGCCCAGGCGGCAACGGCGGCCCGGCGGCTACACCGAGCCGGACCTGCCAATACGGCACATCCCGACGCCGTTCTAAGGGCCGCCGGCCCTACACTGTTCCCCTGCGAGTGGAGGGGGCATGTCCCCTGCGAGTAGGGGGGCGGGGCGGGCATGCGCGAACCCGGCGCCATCAGACAGCGAGCCTGCCCGGGCCGGGTCATGCCGCCAGCCCCGCGCGCCCAGCTGATGCGGCCAGGCGCGGACGGTGAGCGCCACCGGCGCCGGCGCGGTGCAGGTGGGGCCACCGGTGTCCTTCAACGGCTCGCGCAGCGGAATCGACTTCGCGCAGCTTGTCCCCGGGGTGATCCAGCACCTCACCAGGCTGATCGTGGCCAAGGGGCGGGGTACCGCTTGCCGAGATCAACCGGTTCGTCCTCACCAACTCGCTGCCTGATGAGAACTCGGGCTGGAACATCTACCTGACCTCGGGAGACGCGCGCCCTGGGATGAGGCGCAGGCCAGGGACCAGTTGCGGCACGTGCCGCCGGTAGCGCGGGTAGTCGTCGGGGAACTCGGCCAGCATGAGCCGCTCTTCGATGCGGATCTTGAACTCGAGGACCACCAGGTAAACCCCGAAGGGCACGATCCACCGGCCGCCACCGGCCAGCAGCAGGGAGCCGAGCATCATGCCCAGCAGCCCGGTGTAGATGGGGTGCCTGGTGATGGCGTACGGCCCACTGGTGTGGAGCTTGTGGTCCTGCTTGACCGTGGGCGCGGCGCTCCACATGGCGCCGAGCGCGAGCCTCGCCCAGACCGTCAGCGCCGTGGCGGCCAGCAGGATCGCCAGCCCGAGCACGCGGAGCCAGGGGACATGTATCTCGAGGGGGAGCCAATCTGCCCTTGGCACGGCGGCGTACAAGCCCACCACGATGACCGTGCTGAACACCATGGGCGATACGAAGCGCGTGCGACTCTGCTCCGCCGGAGCCCTGGACTCGTAGTAGATCGCACCGGCCAGCCAGGCCAGCGCAACGGCAGCCCAGCACGCGACGAGACCGGCCACGGCAATCATGGTCAACGGCTGCGTCCTCATCACTCACACCTCCAGCGCCTGACCGGAATAGCGCCCGCGGCATCTCCCGGTGCCCGCGGTGTCAAGGTTGCTTTACCTGACACCTGTCAAGGTAGCTTTACTTCTGCGCCGATGTCAAGCGACCTTTACCACGAGGCTGCGCAGTCAGGTGAACAGGTGCTCGGCCAGCAGGAGCACGCCGAGGACGATCATCGCGGCCCCGGAGCAGCGCGACACGACGCGCGCGACGGACGGGCGGCCGTCCAGCCGTTAGTGATGACTGTGACGTTCATCAGCAAAGAAGGCGATGAATGCTACGTTCATCACTTTCCCGGACGGGCCAGGTGGGAGGCCGACGTGGGAGCCGGCGGGACCCGGGGCCGGGTGCGGGGGCTATCTGAGGGGGATGCGCTCGCCTGCGATATGGGCGACGATTTCCAGGCGGCCGCCTAGTGCCGCGACGTAGGCGGCGAGCGTGCGCACCTCGGTCGCGCCCGGCTCGGCGCGCTCGATCGCGGAGACCCGTTCCTGGCGCACGTTCATGCGCCGCGCCACCTGCGCCTGGGTCAGCCTCATCCGCTGCCTGGCCTCGGCGAGGGTGTGCGCGCGGCTGCGGGCGGCGAGTGCGCCCGCAGCGATCTCCACTTCCGTTTCCGCGCCGGGGAAGAACTCGTCGAGGAACGACTCCGCGTCGTACGAGATGAAGGCCTCTTCGGCCGTATCGTCGCTGGCCACCGGCCGGCGATCGGCCGCCAGCCGGATCGTGGCCCGGTAGCGGCGCGCCGAGCCACCCGGATCCTCGACGCAGGCCAGCACGACCGCCGTGCCGGCGGGCTCCACCACGAACAGCAATCCGGCCCCGAGTTCGCCTGGAGCGCCCGGCCGCAACTCCATCATCCCGGGCGGCGGGGCGGCGTCTTCGTGATCCTCGGGCCCGGCGCCGTCCTGGGGATCCAGCTCCTGATCCCGGATCTCCCGCAGTAGCTCATCCCCCTGGGGTGACAAGCGTTCCACCGCGGACAGTTCCGGATCCACTGCCTCCTCGCCGAGGTCGGCCATGGCCTCGCGGACGGACTGGGATGCCTCGGCGGCCGTGTACGTGGCCTTGAGCGTCTCCTTCCGGGTGCGGAACGCCTCGACCTTCCGCTGCAGGCGCTGGCTGGCAGCGGTCAGCTTCTCCTCCTCCCGGTGCAGGACGCCGTACTGCCGGCGCAGGTCGGAGAGCTGTTGCGCGACGGCCGCCGCATCGCTGCTGGCAAGGCTGGCCAGGTCCTCCCGGCCCGCCCGCTCCGCTTCGTCGCGCTGCTGAGCGAAACGGCCGGCATGCTGCTCCAGCGAGTTCATCTGCAGCTCAAGGCGCTTGCGTGAGGTCGCCACGTCGGCGATACCGCGACGGACCTGCGTCAGTGTTTCGAGCTGACGCTGATACGAACGGTCCAGGGTTTCCCTGGGGTCCTCCGGCTGCCCGAGCACGGATTCCAGCGACACGACCAGGGGCGGCCCGAGTGCCTCGCCCGCGTCGATCAGCGCCAGCATCGCCTCGCCCACGAGGCGGCCCTGCCCGGGCTCGGTGTCCCGGAGATCGGTGAGCCATGCGCGAACCTGGTTGTGCAACCGGAGCTGGTAGCCCATGATCATTACCCCCGAAGCCTCCGGCCTAGTACTTACACGTACTGTGACATCGGGTGTCCCGGCCGGCAAGGCGGGCCACGGAAAGGTGCGGCAAACCGGCGCCAGGTCACCTCTTAGGGCGATAGCTGAGACGTTCCCGCGCCAACTTGGTTCTGCCCGAGGCTTCGTTAGCGGCGGCCACTCGTAGTGCCCTATCCAGGTCAGGCCGGCCGATCAAGCCGTTAGCCAGCAGGAACTGCGCAAGCTCACGCTGGTGGTGCTGCTCGTTCCAGATGCGCCGCTGCAGTTCCTTCTTGAACTCCCCCACCGTTCCCTCGGCGCTGAGGTCCAGGGCGATGGCAACGTCGATCATCGCCGTGGTGCGCGGCGCGACCGTGCCCAGGATGTAGTCCCGGTAGTAGTAGGCCAGCGCCATCCGGGCCAGGCCGTTTCGCTTGAAATAGGCGTCCACCTTGGATACCGCGTCCGGAAGCGCCGGGCTGGCCGATCCTGGCCGCTGGGCGGCGGCCCCGACCGTGTTCTCCTTGGTCGGGCCGAGCACCGTGCCGGCCAGTTCCTCGGGCCGCGGCGGGTCATCCTCCGAGGTGCTGACGCGAAGCGGCAGAATCCACTTCCCGACGCTGACCACCCACGCGCCCTCGGCCAGTTCCACCGGGTGCGTCTCAAAGCGCGGCAGGGCAGGCGGGAGCGTGCTCACCGCCTGGTCCTGCACCTCCTTGAAGTGCCCGGGCGACCCGTCTTCGTACGGCGCCAGGTACACCGCGTGCGTGGTGTCACGGCTGAACAGTTCCCACCGGTACTGCACGTGCCGCAATCCCGGGCAGCGGGGCGACCGGTGCAGCGTCGGGTCCCGGCCAGCGCTGAGCGTGGTCCGGTCCAGCCAGGTGATCTGGTCTGGCGAGCAACTGAACCCGTCGCTGTGCCCCGCGGGCCAGATAACAAGCTCGGACATCGGACCTACCCGCCCCCGTGGATGACCGGGCATGCGCATCCGTCAGCCGATGCCATGCAAGCGATGATAATCAGGACGTTCCCGGGCAGCGCCCGGCACTCATCGGGCACTGGGCACCAGCAGCCGGAACTGCGTATGGAAACCGAACCGCAGCCGATCGCCGTCGGTGACCGGGACCCGCTGGCCCGGCTCGACGGGCTGGCCGTTGACCCACGTCGGGCCCGCGGCATCCGCTGGTTGCAGCCACCATTGCCCCTCGCAGTACTCGACCGTGGCGTGCTCGCTGCTCACGGTCGAGTCGGTGAGCACCACGTCGCTGCCGGGATCGCGGCCGATCGTCACCGAGTGGCTGGCAAGCAGGTACTCGCCAACCTGGCCCTGCTCACCCCACAGCCAGGCGAGCAACGGCCCGCCGGAAGCTGGCAGCGGGGCCGCGTCCGGCCAGTCCGCGCCGACCTCGACGGTGTCCGCGTCGTCATACGGGCCGCGCCCGGCCTGCCCGCTCGGCCAGGTTCCGGCCAGCCTCGCCCATGGCGGGGTTGCCATCGGCTGGGTCTGCTCGCCCCGCCCCTGGGGTGTCGCGCCGGTCACCGGTGTTCCTCCCCGGTGCCGCGGTAGCCCCCGGACTCCGGTTGCGCCCCGGTGGCCTCCGAGACCGTCTCCAGGTCAAGGGTGCCGTGGCCGGGCAGGTCCGCGGGCACGCCGTCGAACGTGGTCGCCGGGCTCGGCGGAACCTGCCAGGACACGGCCTCGCCCGCCTGGCCGGCGGGCCCGGCTGCCACGGCACGCGCAGCCGCGCGTTCTTCGGCTCGTGGGTCACCCGCGGGCCCACCAGGAAGCCGGCCTCGGGCTGGCCGTCGACCCGCTTGCGCACGGCGACCAACTGCGCCCAGATCCGTTCGGCCATGGTGTGCGGTGAGCCTGGGCAGCGCAATTGCGGGTCGGTGCGCAGCCACTGGCGCACCAGCATGTCCAGATCCTCGGGAACGTAGCCGATGAGGTCACGGACCGGCACCGGGTCCACCGTGCTGATCAGGTTCGTGATGTCGGGCGAGGACTCGTACTGCCCAGCGTTGTCCACCAGGCCCAGCGCGCGGGCCTCACGGTAGAGCGGCGGGTAGCCGGTCAGCATCCGGTACATCACCGCGCCGAGGGCGCGGACGTCCGCGTTCCTGCTGATCCAGTTGGGCCGGCGGGCCATCTGCTCGGGCGGGGCGTAGAACGGGGTGAAGCGCGCTATCGCGGTGGTGTCGTTGCCGCCGTTCGCGCGCTGGTACTGCTGTGCCAGGCCGAAGTCGATGAGCTTGACCTGCCCGTCCTCGGTCAGGGCGACGTTGGCCGGTTTGAGGTCGAGGTGGACCAGGCCCAGGTCCCAGGCGGCGCGCAGGCCCGCGAGTATCTGCACGGTGAAGTCCAGTACCTGGCCGATGGTCAGGGCGTCCTGCTCGGCGGCCGTGCGCAGGTGCCGTTCGAGCGTGGTCGGGTACAGCCGGGTGACGATGTAGAAGCCGTGTTCGGAATCGAGATCGCAGTCCAGCACCTCGGCGATGTTGGCGTGGACCGGCCCCAGCGGCAGTGACATCTCCATCTGGGCATGGCGCTGTTCCCGCAGCGCCTTGCCGCCCACGGCGCCCGGCGGCGGCGCGACGATCTTGACCACGGCCTCGCCCGGGAACTCCTGCTTCAGGTCCACGGCCACGAACGGGACCCGGCCCGAGTGCGGCGCATCGGCTAGCGGCCGCTGGACATGCCACCGGTTCCCGATCACAAAGCCCCGGCCGGCCGTGGCGCCCGGTTCCCCGGTGCGGGCCACCTGCCCGGCGACCCCGTTCCCGGCGACCCCGTTCCCGGCGACCCCGTTCCCGGCCACGCCGTTCCCGGTCGCGCCGTTCGCGGTCGGCGAGGCGGCCATGCCCGCGGCGCCACCGGCGAAGGCTGCCGCGGCATCCGTCCCCAGGCCGGGGTACAGCGCCAGGATGCGCTGGTGGTACCCGGCCTCGGTCACGGCCTGGTGCGACTTCAGGTCAAAGTCACGGGTGATGGCCTGCTTGCGGCTCTCATGATCACTGTCGGCCGCCGCGTCGGCGCGCGAGTTGCGGACCAGGCGGACCGCCGCGTTGCGCTGCAGGACGTCGTACACGGTTCCCGGTGAGAACGTCTTGAGCAGGACCGGGGCAAGGTCGATGAACATCAGCGCCGACCACAGCAGCAGGCGCCGCAGCAGGAACCCCGAGTTCTGCCGGCTCAGCGTGTCCAGCGCCCGCTCGCGGGCCAGCAGGCCGTTGTCGGCGTTGATCTTCCTGGTCGCCGCCGCGATCTTGGCGGCCGTCTGCTTGCTGAGCGCCGCCGCCTGGGTGCGCGCCTGCGCGGCCGCGGTGGCGGCCGTGTCCTGTGCCTTGTTCTGCAGCCGGACGTCGGCCCGCCAGGTCTGGTAGTCCTGCGTCGTCTGCGGTCCCGGGCCGGGCACCTGGGTGACCAGGCCGGGCGGCAGGTTGCGGCATTGCGCGGTCAGCTCGCAAAGGTAGATCCGGTGCGCCCGGTCGGCCTTGCGGGCGGCGGCCTGCAGCGCCTTCTGGTCGGCTGCTACCGGCTGGTTGATGATGGCGAGCTGCTTGGCGGCGGCGGCGTTGAGCTGCGCGGTCTGCTGGCTTATGTCGGCGACGTGCTGGGCGGCGAGTTGCTGGCTGATCTCCGGGCCGAAGATCGCCAGCACGATCGGCTCGCTGATGACCAGGCCGACGAGGGCGGCCATGGTGAAGCGGACCGCGAAGTGCACCGCCTTGGACCGTGCCTGCTGCCGCTGGCTCGGCACCGGGTCATCGGCGGCCAGTGGGCCGTAGTCCAGGCTGCTCACGATCCAGCGGTCGAAGTTGAGCACGATCGCGCCCCACAGCAGGCCCACCGGCAGGTAGAACGGCCAGTCCCTGGCCGTGAAGACCAGCGACAGCGCCACGGTGAGCGAGGCTGTCGCCGCGGTCGCGGTGAGCAGGACGATGGCGCCCATCGAGGTGTAGCGGACCCGGTCCGGCACGGTCCGCACGTACTGCGGGTCCACGCCCGCCACGCGCAGCAGCGCGCTGGTCCGGATCAGCCACCACACCGCCAGCGGGACCAGCACGATCGCGGCGCATATCACCGCCAGGGCGAGCCCAGGCATGGATTTCCCCTTCCGCCGTGGCGGAGCCCGTACCGGGTGCGGCGATTACCTGATGACCACCGCGGACACTGGTGCGCTGGACTGCTGGCCCCACCGGATGGAGTCCCCGTCCCTGACGACGTGCTCGCTCGTCAGGGGGGTGCCGTTCAGCAGCACTCCGTTGCGGCCCAGGGCGGTGATCCGCCACTCGCCGCCCGTGCAGGTGAACGTGGCATGCACGCGGGAGACCGTGGGTTCCTCGGGCAACGGGAGTTCCACCGCCTTACCGCGTCCGGCGCGCGCGCCGGAAACATGGGTTTCCGCGACGGCGCCGTTGGTGATCAGCCGCAGCATGGGCGGCAGGGCGCGTTCGGCGACCGTGGCGGCGCCGGTCGCGACCGTGGCAGTACCGGTCATGAACGCGGGGGCCACCGCCAGTTCTGACCTGGTCTGGCCGTCGCGGAAGGGCCCGATGCCCGCACCAACCGGATAAGCCCCTCCGGCCGGGCCTGGCGCACCTACCGGGACGGGCGGGGCCAGCGGGCAGGCCGAGCCCGGCATGCTGACCGGGTAGGCCCCGCACGCCGGGTCCGCGCTGGCGACCGGCGCCACACCGGTGACCGGGGCCACGCTGGTGACCGGGTCCGCGGCCAGGGCCATGGCGGCCAGCGACGACCGCTGACGGAGCCGGTAGCGGCCCGGCGGAACCGCCACATCCGCGACGACGCCGACCTCGAGCGGGACGTTGCTGACGACCCGCGCGGAGTGCGCGGCAACCTCCGCCGCGTAGGCCTCGGCCGCGCTGGCGTTCACCAGGTTGAGGTCGATCAGGTCGGCCAGTGACTCGATGTCGGCCGGGTTCATCCGGAGTTCCACGGCGTTCGGCGCCAGCAGGGAGCCCTGCGGGGTCACGATGAACACCTCGGGCAGGTGGCGCAAGGCGACCCGCAACACGTCCCGCCCGTCGCGCCACGGCCGGCTCGCGGCCTGGTGAACCAACGGGTGGTCCCTGCCGAACCCGAACAGGCGCATTACCACCACCACACCGCCGGCCACCGCGCCGAACAGGAACAACAGGACGGTACTTGCCACCAGGGATCCGGACCCCATCAGGAGGATCAGCCAGAGCCCGGCGATCCCGGCCACGATCAGCCATCGCCTCCGGCTCCGCGCCTGCCATGGAGTCCGGACGCGTGCCGTGGAACCGCGGTTGGCCATCGACTCTCCTTCACATCGGCGCTGCCCGGCCGGCGTGCCTGGGGTTGCATCCCTTGATCCGCTGCTCAGCATGGGCGGCGCCGCGCCGCGGGGTCAACGATCCGCCCGGACTTCCCAGACATCTGGGAAAACGGCCGGGCCGGGCCCTGGGCTGGGACGACGGCCTAGTCCGGCAGCACTCCCACGCGCAGGCCGCGCAGCCGGGCCGGGTCCGCGATCACGTCGATCGCGGTGATCCGCCCCGCCCCGCTGACCGTCAGGGCCAGCGCGATCCGCAGGTGACCGGCGGGCGCGAAGACGATGCCGACGGCCCCGTCCACCAGGGCCAGCTGCGACTCCCTGGCTATGGCGCCGGCCGCGATCGCCCCGTTGGCGACCGTCATTGCACCGTGCAGCACGGCCGGCCGCCCGGCCGGTACGGCGGCGGCATCGGCGGTCAGCGTAACGTCAGAATCAAGCAGCGCGACCAGGGCCGACATGTCGCCGCCGCGGGAGGCGGCAAGGAACGCGGCGGCGACTTCCCGCTGGCGGGCGATGTCGGCCGCATGGTCCGGGCTGGGCGCGCCGCTGACCCGGCGGCGGGCCCGGCTCGCGAGTTGCCGCGCGGCGTCGGGAGTGCGGCCGAGCACGTCCGCCACCTCGGTGAACGGCATGGCGAACATGTCGTGCAGCACGAACGCGAGCCGTTCGGCGGGGGTGAGCGTGTCCAGCACGACCAGCAGGGCGAGGCCGACCGAGTCCGCGAGCACGGCCTCGTTTTCCGGATCGCCCAGCGGCGCGGCCGCGCCCGATCCTGCCCCCACACCGTCCCCGGCGGCCGCCTCCACCGGGGCGGGCCAGGAGTCGCCCACGGGCTGCTCGGGCCGGCGCTGGCGCGACCGGAGCATGTTGAGCGACACCCGGGCCACGACCGTCGTCAGCCAGCCGCCCAGGTTCTCTACCTCACTGGCATCCGCGCTGGTCAGCCGCAGCCAGGTGTCCTGTACCGCATCGTCGGCGTCGCTCATCGAGCCGAGCAGCCGGTAGGCCACCGCGCGCAGGTGCTCGCGGTGCTCCTCGAAGACACCGGCCAGCCAGTCGCTGTCGGTCATAGGGCGGGGTGGTGGGGCCGCGGCTGGCAGAGCGCGGGGTGGTGGGGTCGCGGCTGGCAGAGCGCGGGGTGGTGCGGTGGTGGGGCCGGAACAAGCATGTGTCACATTCCCTCGTTGCCTGGTGTCACCACACTGACACCTGCCAGACCGCCGATGTGACATGCGGGGCAGGTGCCCGCGGGCCTTCACTGGAAGGACCGCATCCCACAAGGGAGGAACGATGGCGTCACTCATCCTGGTCACCGGTGGCACGGGCACGCTCGGCCGCTGCGTCGTGCCGCGCCTGCTGGCGGCGGGCTGCCGGGTACGGGTGCTGTCCCGGCACGCTCACGAGGCGGCGGACGGCGTCGAGTACGTGACCGGCGACCTGCTCAAGAACGAGGGAATCCCAGCCGCGGTGGCGGGCGCCGAGACGATCGTGCACTGCGCCGGGGGCCGTAAGGACGACGACGTGGCGACGAGGAACCTGGTCGCGGCGGCGTCCCGGGCCGGGCATCCGCACCTGGTGTTCATCTCGGTGGTCGGGGCCGACCGGATCCCCGTGGTCGGCGCCGCGGACCGGGCGATGTTCGGCTACTTCGGGTTCAAGCTGGCCGCGGAGCGGGTCGTGGCGGAGTCCGGCCTGCCCTGGACGATCCTGCGTGCCACCCAGTTCCATGACCTTTCCCTGACGGTGGCGGTGCAGATGGCGAAGCTGCCGGTGATCCCGGTCCCGTCAGGCGTCCGGTTCCAGCCGGTCGACACCGACGAGGTCGCCGCCCGGCTCGTGGAACTGGCGCTCGGCGCTCCGGCCGGGCTGGTGCCTGACATGGCAGGCCCCCGGGTGTCCAGCATGGCGGGCCTGCTGCGCGGGTACCTGCGGGCCCGCGGCAAGCACCGGCTCCTGGTACCGGTCCGGCTGCCGGGACAGGCCGCCCGGGCGGTGCGGGCCGGCGCCAACCTGGCACCCGGCCGGGCGGTGGGCCACCGGACCTGGGAGGAGTTCCTGGCCGAACGGGTGCCCGCGCCAGCCTGACCCGCCCCACCGCGTCACCACATGTTGTAAAGGTCACTTGACATACGATCGAGGTAAAGTTACCTTGACATCATGTGGCACCGCGCCGGCGAGGAGGCAGGCGGATGAGCACGTTCATAAGCCGGCGGCTGTGGAAGCCCGGGATGGTCTTCGTGGGCGGTACCGCGCTCGCCGCTGCCTGGCTGATCCGCGGCGGCCAGAGCTGGTACCTCGCGATCGTCATCGAGGTGACGATCCTCATCTCGGCGGCCGCGATGTACATCCGGGGCGGGCAGAACACCGAGGAGGGCGCGCTGGCCGCCTCACAGCGCGACGAGCGCCAGCAGTTGGTCAACCAGCGGTCCCGGGCGCTGGCCGGGAACGTCGCGATGGTCGCCTCGTTCGTCGGCCTGACGGTCGCGGTCGCCGTGAACGGCACCTGGTGGTGGCCGTGCGCGGTCATCTTCGCTGTCACCGGCTTCGCCTACCTCTACGGCCTGTCCAGGTTCGGCGTCGGCGAAGAGGGGCCCGCCGAGGAATATGAGGCCAGCTCCCCGCTCAGTTCGTGATCCGGGCGGACGGCCGGATGGGCAGCCGTAGCGCATAAATGAACGCCAGGAGTGGGCAGCCACTCCTCGCGCAGCAGGCGGTACTCGACGTCGCCGTGCTCGTTGCCGTCCAGTGGGTCCGGCCAGTCCAGGTGCACGGTACGGGCGTACCGCAGGCCGGCTTTTCCATGACCCGCCGGGAGCCGGTATTCACCGCCATGGTGGTGGCCACCACCTCCCGCACCCCGAGGCCGGTGAATGCCAGGCGCACCAGGGCCCGCGCGCCCTCGGTGGCATACCCCTGTCCCCAGGCACTGCGGCGCAGCCGGTAGCCGAGGCTGACGACGCCGGTAGGGCCGCAGGCGTCGGGCCAGTGCTCCATGGCGCCGTCGGTCGGCGTGACCGGCCGCAGCCCGAACCAGCCGATGAACTCACCGCCGGCCCGGGTCTCCGCGGCCCAGTATCCGAAGCCGGGGTAACGCAGGTGGCAGCCCGCGAGGTTGGGCAGCACCTCGTCGCGGATCTGCGCCAGCGACCTGGTGGCGCCGGTCAGGAAGCGCATGACCTGCGGATCGCCGTCCAGGCTGACCAGGTTCGCCGCGTCGGCGGCGGCGAACCTGCGCAGCGCCAGGCGCTCGGTGAGCATCAGCCAAGGGCCGCCGCCACCACGGCCCTGGCCTCCTCCTGGATCTCGGCCAACTGCCCGGGCCCGCGGAACGACTCGGCGTAGAGCTTGTAGACGTCTTCGGTACCGGAGGGCCTGGCCGCGAACCAGCCGGTCTCGGTGACGACCTTGAGCCCGCCGATCGGCTCGCCGTTGCCCGGCGCCTCGGTCAGCACCGCGGTGATCTTCTCGCCCGCGAGCCGGTCGGCGGTGATCTGGTCCGGGGACAGCTTGGCCAGTGCCGCCTTCTGCTCCCTGGTGGCCGGGCTGTCGATGCGTGCGTAGGCGGGTTCGCCGTAGCGGGCGGTCAGGCCGCGGTAAAGCTCGGACGGCGTCTTACCGGTCACGGCGGTGATCTCCGAGGCCAGCAGGGCGAGCAGGATCCCGTCCTTGTCGGTCGTCCACACCGAACCGTTGCGCTGCAGGAACGAGGCGCCGGCGCTCTCCTCGCCGCCGAACGCGACGGACCCGTCGAGCAGGCCGGGCACGAACCACTTGAACCCGACCGGCACCTCGAGCAGCCGCCGGCCCAGGCCATCGGCGACCCGGTCGATCATCGACGAGCTGACCAGCGTCTTGCCGACCGCCGCCGCGGCCGGCCAGCCGTCCCGGTGCCGGTACAGGTAGTCGATGGCGACGGCGAGGTAGTGGTTGGGGTTCAGCAGCCCGCCGTCCGGGGTGACGATGCCGTGCCGGTCCGCGTCGGTGTCGTTGCCGGTCGCGATCGTGAAGTCGTGCTGGCGGGCGATCAGCGCGGCCATCGCCGACGGCGACGAGCAGTCCATCCGGATCTTGCCGTCCCAGTCCAGGGTCATGAACCGGAACGTGGCGTCCACGTTCGGGTTGACGACCGTCAGGTCCAGGCCGTACCGCTCACCGATCGCGCCCCAGTAGGCGACGCTGGCCCCGCCGAGCGGATCCGCGCCGATCCGGATCCCGGCCGCCTTGACCGCGGCCAGGTCGACGGCGCGCTCGAGGGCGGAGACGTAGCCGTCGAGGAAGTCGAACCGCCCGGTGGTGCCGGCTTTGACCGCCCGCTGGTACGGGATCCGCCGCACCCCGGCCAGGCCGCTGGCGAGCAGTTCGTTGGCCCGGTCCTGGATCCACCGGGTGATCTCGGTGCCCGCCGGGCCGCCGTCCGGCGGGTTGTACTTGAACCCGCCGTCCGAGGGCGGATTGTGCGACGGGGTAACCACGATCCCGTCGGCCTGGCGGGCCGAGCCGGGCGCGTTGTGCGCCAGGATCGCCCGGGACACCGCCGGGGTCGGCGTGTACCCGCCGCGCGCGTCGCACAGCACGTGCACGCCGTTGGCGGCGAGCACCTCCAGCGCGGTGACCTGCGCGGGCTCGGACAAGGCGTGGGTGTCGGCGCCCAGGTACAGCGGCCCGCGGATGCCCTGGGCGTCCCGGTACTCGCAGATCGCCTGGGTCGTGGCGGCGATGTGGTCCTCGTTGAACGTCGCGGTGAACGCGGACCCGCGGTGGCCGGAGGTGCCGAACGACACCCGCTGCGCCGGCTCACCCGGGTCGGGGTGCACCGCGAAGTAGGCGGTGACCAGTTTCGCTACGTCGACGAGGTCGCCGGGGGCGGCGGGCTGGCCCGCCCGCGCGCTGGTCATGCCGTCACCCCCGTCATGGCAATTCCGCCAGCGGAGCGCTGCGGCGGGTACCGTTCCCGGTCCATGTCACCTCCGCGGAGCCGTCCGCCAGGTTGGCGCGCAGAACCGCCTCATCGCCATCGCTGGCCCAGCTCATCTCGATGTTTGCGGCGTTGCCCGAACAGGTGAGGCTGCCCTCGAACGCCGGGTGGGTGTTGCGGAACCTGATCAGCCGGCACAGCGCCTGCACGACCGGCCGGGCCAGGGCATCCTCGATCTCGGCCGGCGCGTAGTGATGCCGGTTGACGTCCCTGCCGACGTGCGTGCGGGCCAGCAGGTCCATGTCGTTGCCGCCGGCCAGCAGCCCGACGTAGTAGACCTGCGGAATCCCTGGCGTCCAGAACTGCAGCGCACGGGCGAGCAGGTATCGGTCGTCGTCGCGGCCGAGCGCGTCGTAGAACGTGCAGTTCACCTGGTAGAGGTCCACGTTCGAGGCCGCGGCGCCGGTGGCCTGCCGCGAGGTGCCGCCGCTGTTGCCGTGGATGGCCTCGACCAGCCGGGCAAGCTGGTCCGGGCTGAGCAGGCCCGGCCTGGCCCCGTTGGTGGCGTCCGGGCCGACGTCGATGACACCGATGCCGTCGTGGGTGTCGAGCACCGTGACCGCGTTGGGCGGGCGCAGCCCCTGCCACGTAAGCAAAGGTCCGGAGTCCGCGGCGGTCAGCGCATGCAGGATCAGCGGCGGCAGGGCGAAGTCGTACACGTAGTCCACCTGCCGGGCGATCTCCACCTGGTGCAGATAGTGGGAATGCACCTCGACCAGGACCACCAGATCGCGGTCGTGGCACCAGCCTGCGACCTCGCCGATGAACTTGAAGGTGTCCGGGGTCATGAACGACGTCAGACCGGGTGTCTTCACCGCGTAACCCACGGCGTCCAGCCGGACCTGGGAGACCCGCGCCCCGGCCATCCGGTCGAGGATCCGCCGCAGGTAGGCGCGGGTCGCCGGATGGCTGACGTCGACATCGATCTGCTGCGGCGTGAACGTCGTCCACGCCAGCGCCTTCGTGCCGTTGCCGAGCCGGTACGGCGTGAACGGGAGACCAGGCCGCGGCCGGTAGAGCCGCAGCAGCGTCTCCTCGGTCGCGCCGCCGGGAAACACGGTGCCGTAGGTGAGGAACATCCCGGCGAACTGGGACGCATCGCCCTTGGCCAGCCAGTCCTGGAACTGCGGTGAGCCAGAGGACACGTGGTTGACGATCATGTCGGCCATGACCCGGTACTCGTCGCTCAGCGCGGCAATGTCGTCCCACGAGCCCAGGCGCGGGTCGGTCTCGGCGTGGTCCTGCGGGTCGAATCCCGCGTCCGCCCCGTCATAGGGGCGGTAGAACGGCAGCACGTGCACGCCGCCGAACAGCCCGTGCAGCGGGCCGTTGAGCAGTCCGTGCAGCCCGTTCAGGTCGCCGCCGAAACGGTCCGCGTACGCGATCAGCTCAACCTTGGCTGGCATGCCACTCCTCATTACCCCTCTGGGTAGCCATATTCCCAGCCGCCGGTCTCAGCGAGGGGGCAGGGCCGGCTCGTCGAACAGCGGGCACTGGTCGAGATCCGGGCATTCACAGCGCGCCGCACATTCGAGCCAGCCACGCACCACCTCGGTGCGCTCGATCAGGGCGACGATCTCCGGAAGCTTCCTGCTGGCCACTTCGCGGAGCCGCTCGGCCGCCGCCGGATCCCCGGGCGAAGCGGAGAGCAGCACCTTGATCTCGTCGAGCGCCAGACCGGCCCGCTGCGCGGTCTCGATCACGGCCAGCGTGCGCACCGTGGCCTGGCCATATCTGCGCCGCCCGGCAGCCCGCGCGGGCTCGGGCAGCAGCCCGATCTGCTCGTAGTAGCGGATCGCGGACGCGCTCTTGCCAGCCAGCTTGGCGACCGCGCCGATGGTGAGCGACGGGACACCGTCCGGACCGGCACCAGGATTTGACATCAAGCCGACTTTAACAATGACGATGGCGGACGGACGATGCCGAAGGCCCCGCACCCAGGAGGCAAGTCATGACCGCAGCACAGAAACCTTCCGGTGAGGCCGCCTCCGGCGCGCCGGTGGCCTGCTCGCTCACCACCGAAGGCCTGGCGGACCAGGCCGACCGCTGGGCGCGGCTCGCGGCACGCGCGCTGACCGGGCACGTGTTGACCACCGATGGGCTTCGCCTTGGCTTCCGCCCGGAACCGGGCATCGAAGAGGAACTGCGCGCCCTGGCCGCCGTGGAGACGCAGTGCTGCCCCTGGGCAACCTGGACGGTGCATGCAAGCGCGACGCAACTCGCGCTGGATGTGCGTGCTACCGGTGACGGCGTCGCCGCCCTGCACGGTATGTTCACCGGCCTGCGGCAGGCCCCGGTCCCACGGTAGGCCCGCCGTCGCCGACCGGTTTACCGACCGGCGACGCCCGGCTCTAAGCTGATCGAGCCCCAGGAATCCGGCACCCCGGCGTTGCTCATGCGAAGGTCGGCCGGCCTGGCCGCGCGAGCGGTCCACCGCTCGGTGCATCCCCGCTTGTCCAGGCAGTACCACCGAACGTCGGCGCAGGCACTACCACCGTCGGCCATCATGTGGTCGGCGGGCAAGCGGATCCCGCACAACCAGCAGGGCTGGACGGCACCCGGCCCGGCCGGGGCGTAGGACAGACGCTCTTGATCGGGCATTTATCTGCTCCCCTCCAGGGCGGTTCGCCGCCCCGTAAGGACCGGGTAACGGGCTTCCAGCCGACCAGGGCCCGCGATCGGCCGAACAACCACCCCGTGGCAGTGTCGCACGTCAAGCCCGGCGGCGCACGAAATGCGTGAAGCCGGCTCCCGCCTTCCGGTGCCTGCTGCGGCCGTCCCGGTGGGCCGGTTTTGAGCATGTCACCCACTGTCGCCTGACGTTTACCGGACGGCCAGCCGGGTAGCGAGGCGCGGCATTAGCCCGGCCTTGGTGCATCGATTGCCCTTGGGTGAGACGGCCGGGGCCGACAGGCAAGGAAGGCCCGCTGATGGTATCTGAAACTAGAGCCACGCAGCCGTCACGGCGCAACGTGCTCGAGGATCTGGATTCGCGTATCCCGACGAACTTCTACTGGTACCTGGCCGTGCTGGCCTGCGTCGGTGGGTTCCTCTTCGGATACGACACCTCCAACATCGGCTCGGCGCTGGACTTCATCCCTGTACCACCTGTCGAGCTTCTGGACGGGCTATCTGGTGGCCGGCGCATCCCTGGGCGCCGGCGCGGGAGCGCTCATCGCCGGGCCGCTGACCGACCACTTCGGGCGCAAGACCCTGCTCATCACCGACGCCGCCATCTACGCCATCGGGGCGCTCCTGTCGGCGTTCACCGTGAACGCCTTCATGCTGCTGTCGTCCCGCACGCTCATCGGGCTCGCGATCGGGGCCGACTCCGCGATCGCCACCGCCTACATCGCGGAGTTCGCGCCCCGCGATCGGCGCGGCCAGCTGAGCATCATCCAGCAGTGGATGATCACCGTGGGAATCCTGGTGTCCTATCTCGTGGCCGTGGTCGTCCTGCTGGCGTTGCCCAATAACGCTGGCAACCTCGACTGGAGGCTCATTCTCGGCATCGGCGCGCTCCCGGCGATACTGGCCGTGGCGCTGCGGTCCAAGATGCCCGAGTCGCCCCGGTGGCTCATGCTGCACGAGCGCTACGCCGATACGCAGAAGGCGTTCGGCCAGCTCGGGATGGAGACCACCGAAGAGGAGATCCGCGCGGCCGCAGAGCAGCTCAGGGACAGGCAGAGAGCAGCAGCAGCGGAAGACGCAGTGGACGAGGGGCGTGATCCGGGCGCTGATCGTGGTCTGCGTGTTCTTCATCTTCCAGCAGATCACCGGGATCAACATCCCGTTCTACTACGGCCCGAAGATCCTGGCGACCTTCTTCCAGAGCGGGCACAATGCCGTCGCCGCCGCGGTGGCCGGGGTCGAGGTCACCGCCATCCTGGGCGCGGTCAACGTGATCGCGACCTATTTCGCCTTCCGCTGGATCGACAAGTTCGGCCGGCGGCCGCTGGCCATGGGGGGTTACCTGGGCATGGCGGTGTTCATGCTGGTCGCGGCGGCCGCGGTCGCGTTCCTCACCGACATACCGAAGACCGTGGTGGTCATGGTCGGCTTCTCGTTCTTCATCACCTCGTTCGCGATCGGTGTCGGCGGGACGGGCTGGCTGCTCCAGGGCGAGGTCTTCCCGACATCCGTGCGCGGCCGGGCGGCTGCGATCGCCGCCGCCGTGGACTGGGTCGCCAACTTCGCGCTGATCGAGGCGTTCCCGGCTTGGCAGAATGCCTGGGGGCTGGCCTGGGTCATGATGTCCTTCGCGGTCCTCTCGCTGGTGGCGATCGGATTCGTGTTCAAGTTCGTGCCCGAGACGAAGGGCCACTCCGTCGAGGAGGTCGTCCAGATCTTCGAGAAGGAGGCCGAGGCCAGCAAGGCGCCTGTCTAGCGCCCGGCCTGCCGCCCTGATACTCAGGAGCGATGGAGCTCACCGACTTCGAAGCCCTGAGTTTCGACTGCTACGGCACCCTGATCGACTGGGAGACCGGCCTGCTGGCCGTGCTCGCCCCGTGGGCGCGGGCGCGCGGGCTCACGCTGACCGGCGAGGAACTGCTGACCGCGTACGCGCAGGTCGAGGCCGCGGTCGAGGCGGAGCACCCCGCCGAGGCGTACCCGGAGGTGCTGGCCCGCGGGATGCGGCGGCTCGGCGAGAACCTGGGCGCCGAGGTCACCGAGGAGGACGCGGCCCGGCTGGCGCACTCGGTGCCCGGCTGGCCGGCGTTCCCCGATTCTCATGACGCGCTGGCCGCACTGGGCAGGCGGTTCAAGCTGATCATCCTGTCCAACGTGGACCGTGCCTCGTTCGCCGGATCGAACGCCAGGCTCGGTGTCGAGTTCACCAGCATCATCACCGCGCAGGACGTCGGCTCGTACAAGCCATCGCCGCGGAACTTCGAGGCCCTGGCCAGCGAGGCCGCCCGGCTGGGCATCCAGCCGGGCGGGCTGCTGCACGTGGCACAGAGCCTGTTCCACGACCACGTGCCCGCCCAGCGGGCCGGCCTGCCCACGGTCTGGATCCACCGGCGCCACGACCGGGGTGGCTGGGGCGCCACCCCGCAGCCCCCGGCGCCGGTGACGCCGGACTGGGAGTTTCCGTCCATGGCGGACTTCGCCGCCGCCGTCGCAGAATCCGGACCATAGGCCAAGGCGGGATACCAGGGTGCGCCCGGCAGGACCGCGGGCCCGTGCCGACGGCCCGCCGCCTGCGGGGTTCCAGAGCGGCAGTGGAACCCTGGACTCCGGGGGTCACAGGGTCCAGAGGGCCTCGGTGGGGGACATGCGGGCGGCGCGCAGCGCGGGCAGCAGCCCGGCGGCGGCGCCGATGACGATCGTCGCGCCGAGCCCGCCCGCCCAGGCCAGCGGCGGGATGACCACCGCCCAGCCCTTGGTGTTCGCGTAGATGATGGTGGCGACGACGCCGAAGATCACCCCGGCGGCGCCGCCGGCCAGCGCGAGAAGGATGGCTTCGGCGAGGAACTGGGTGCGGATGTGGCCCTTGGTGGCGCCCAGCGCCCGGCGCAGGCCGATCTCCGAGCGGCGTTCCAGCACCGAGATGACCATGATGTTGGCCACCCCGACGGCGCCGACCAGCAGCGCCACCGCGCCCAGGCCCAGGAACAGCACGTCGAAGGCGCCCTGGGCGTCGGCCTGGGCGGTGAGCGCGGCCGAGGGCTGGGAGACGTTGACCTCCTCGGGCTGCTGCGGGTTGGCCTGGGCGGCGAGCAGGTTGTCCACCTTGGTGGTCTGGCTGGTGACGGTGCGCACGTAGATCGTGGTCGGCCGGCCGCCGTACTGCAGGAAGGTGTGCGCGGCCGGGTAACCGACCAGCACCGCAGAGTCGATCTCGGGAGCGAGCACCGCGGGCTTGAGTATCCCGACGACGTAGAACCACTGGGAGCCGAGCCAGATCCGCTCCCCGGGCCAGATCCGGTCGATGCCCATCCGCTGCGCGGCGGCGGCGCCGAGCACGGCGACGGGTTCTTTTTCGGTGGCGGCGTTGAGGAACACCCCATGGGCCAGGGTGGTGCCGACCGCCGCCGGCAGGCCCAGGCTGGTGGCATCGACGGTGAGGGCGTTGGTATCGACGGAGGGGATGTAGGGGGACCGGAAGGCGTTCTTGTTGCCGACCGTGCCGATGTCCTGCACGTTCGTCACGCCGTGCATCAGGCTGATCATGCCGGGGGAGGACTTGGGCAGCTGGGCGGTGCCGCCGGTCAGCGACTGCCCGTTCTGCACCGTGAGCAGGTTGGTGCCCAGCGCGGAGATCTCCGCCAGCAGTCCGGCCTGCGAGGACGACGACAAGCCCAGCACCGCGACGATGGCGGCGACCCCGATCGCTATTCCGAGCGCGGACAATGAGGCGCGCAGTTTGCGGGTGCGCAGGCCAACTGCGGCCAGGCGGGCCAGGTCCGCCGGGTGCAGCCGGGCCGCGGTCGGCGTGACGGTGGTCATCGGCCCTCCTCCTCTGCCCCGCCCGCTGCCGGCAGCGCCCCGCCGGGCTGGTCCGCGGGCAGCTCCCCGGCGCCGCGCGTCCGGGGGCCGTGCGAGCCGGAGTGGCGGTGTCGGTGATGATGCGGCCGTCGAGCATTTCGATGCGGCGGCGCATCCGGGCGGCGACGGCGCCGTCGTGGGTGACCACCACGATGGTGGTGCCGGCCGCGTTCAGCTCCTCCAAAAGGTCCAGCAAGGCGGCGCCGGTGGCCGAGTCGAGGTTGCCGGTGGGCTCGTCGGCCAGCACGATGGCCGGCTCCCCGGCCAGCGCCCGGGCGATCGCGACCCGCTGGCGTTCCCCGCCCGACAGCTGGGTCGGCCGGGCGGCCAGCTTGTGGCCCAGCCCGACCCGCTGCAGCGCCCAGGCCGCCCGCTCGCGCCGCTCCGTGGCGGCCACCCCGGCGTACAGCAGCCCGTCGGCGACATTGTTCAGCGCATTCGCGTGCTCGGCCAGGAAGAACTGCTGGAACACAAAACCGATGCTGGCCGCGCGCAGCCCGGCCAGCCCCCGGTCGCTCAGCTTGGCGACCTCCAGCCCGGTGACCCGTACCGAGCCGCTGGAGGGGCGGTCCAGGGTGCCCATCAGGTGCAGCAGGGTGGTCTTCCCCGACCCCGACGGGCCGCGGATCGCGATCAGTTCCCCCGCGCCCACGGCCAGGCTGACCCCGGCCACCGCGGTCACCGGCGGCGCACTCGGATACACCTTCACCACGTCGTCCAGTTCCAGCACCAGGCCCGGCCCGCCCGCCTGCCCGGGCCGGTACCCGGCCACCGGATCCGCCGTCGCCGTACTCATCGCCGCGCCTCCCAAGCCCGGGGGACCACCGTCACGCCGCTCACAGGGCGGGGACCACGACATGCTGGCCCGGGGTCAGGTTTCCGGTGACCTGGACCATGCCGTCGGCATCGTCGAACAACCCGACCTGCACCTTGACCAGGTGGTGCCCGCCGGAGCCGGTGACCTCCACCGCATACCCGCCCGGCCGGGCCATCAGCGCCGCCACCGGCACCACCAGGGCGTTGGCCACGCTCCCGGTGGTGACCTTCACCGTCACCGGCGCCGAACTCAGGTTCCTGGCCGCTTTCGGGTGATCCAGTGACACGTACACCGGCACGCTGGTCACCCCCGAGGCGTTGGTCGACGCGACCTTGCTGACCTGCGTCACCACCCCTGTAGTGACCCCGCCCGCGGGCAGGTCGATCTCCACCTTGTCCCCCGCCTTGATCTCGGTCTCCAGGCTGGGGTCAAGGTTGATCGTCACCTGCGGTACCGGCGACGTCGCCGTCATCAGCGCCGTCCCCGGCGCCGCGGCGGTCCCCGGGGTGATCCCGGTCTCCCAGGCGCTGATCTTCGCGGCGGTCGGCAGGAACACCACCTGCCCCATGGTTACGGTCGCGGACGGCACGGCGACCCCCAGAGCGGTCTGGTAGTCCTCCCACGCCGTGGTGGTCGCGGCACTGAAGTACCCCATGCCCAGGCCCGCGGCCAGCACATCGGCCCGGGTGGTGTACCCCAGGGCGATCAGGGCCTTGTTGAACTCCCGCACATCGGCGCCGGTCAGGCCCGCGGACATGTCCCGGTAATCGGGGACGTTCCCATAAAGCAGCACCACGGGGCTCCCGGATACCTGGTAGAGCACCCCGCCCTGGCGGACCGTCTTGCCCACCTCAGGCAGCGTGGTGACCGTGCCGGTCGCCTGGTTCACGATCGTGTAGGTACCGGAGTCGGCCAGCGTCCCCGACAGCGAACTCTGTGACGTCAGCGTCTCCCGCTGCACCGTCGCGATCGAGGTGCGGTACGCGCCCCCCGCCGCGCCGGGGCCCGGCGACCCGGAACCCTTGAACACCCCCGCTGCCGCGGCCACGATGACGGCGACCACCACAACCACGACCACGACTCCGGTGATCAGCCAGCCCCGGCCACCGCGACGCCGGGTCACCTCGGGGCCCGCCTTGCGGCCCGAGGAAATGGTGCCGCTCATGATCCACCGCCCGGTCGGCATTTCCTGCGGGCCCGCTGTGCGGACCGGAACTGCGGGGAATCAGGGCTCATGACAGTTCCTCTCAAGTGGCTCATGGCAGCACCCCGGACGTCGGGAATGGTGCCGTGGGTCATGTCGGGGTCCCCTTTGCAATGGGTGATGGCGCTGTGCCGGGAACCATCATGGACGGCCCATCTCAGTGCGCTGCGCGTATTGCGTGTGAGTTCGGTGTGAGTGCCGGGGCACCCGCCGGACCTGCGGATTCTCCGCCGCTCACACCAAACTCGCATGCTCCTCACACCAGAACCTGGGGTTAACGTGGTCAGATGACCGTGAGGGCAAGGAGCACGGCGATGACTGAGACGGCGGCAAGCCTGCCCCCCGGCCAGGGGGAGCTACTGGTAGTCGATGACGAGCCGTTCCTGCGCGAGGCGGTGGCCGCCTCGCTGCGGTTCCTGGGTTTCGAAGTCACCACGGCGGAGAACGGCGCCAACGCGCTACGGCTGGCCAGGGACCGCCCGTTCGACCTGGTCGTGCTGGACGTGATGCTGCCCGACACCGACGGGTTCGAGATCGTGGCCCGGCTGCGCCGGGACGGCCTGCGGGTGCCGGTGATCTTCCTGACCGCCCGGGATACCCAGGCCGACAAGGTGAACGGGCTGACCATCGGTGGTGACGACTACCTGACCAAGCCGTTCGGGCTGGAGGAACTGGCGGCCAGGATCCGCACCGTGCTGCGCCGCACCCGGCCCGCCACGGCCTCTGGCCCGGTGCTCCTCTTCGCCGACATCGAACTGGACCAGGACAGCTACGAGGTGCGCCGGGCCGGCCACGTGGTCGAGCTGTCCCCGACCGAGTTCCGGCTGCTGCGCTACCTGATGCTCAACCCCGGCCGGGTGCTGACCCGGTCGCAGTTGCTCGCCCACGTGTGGGACTACGACTTCGGCGGGTCCAGCACGGTGGTCTCCACCTACGTCGCCTACGTGCGGCGCAAACTGGCCCAGTACGGCCCGGACGTGATCCACACCCAGCGGGGCATCGGCTACAGCCTGCGCCTGCCCCGCCCCGGCGAAGGGGCCAACGGTGCGGGCGCCTAGGCCGCCCCGGCGGCTCCGCTGGAAGCCGCAGCGGCCGGACTGGCACGCCATTCTCACGCTGCAGCGGCCCCGCCGGGCCCAGCTCCGCACCCGGGTGCTGGCCGGCGTGCTGGCCGTCACCGTGATCGCCCTGGTCGCCTTCGACTTCGCCGCGGTCGGCGCGCTGCGCCGGTACCTGCTCGGCCACACCGACGCACAGCTCGCGACCGTGCTCGGCCTCTACCGGCCGATGACGATCACGCTCGGCCCTGGTGACAGCATCAACTGGTACGCCAGACGAGCAGGCGAGCACGGACTCCGGCCGCGAGGTGCCGCCGAATGTGCGGCAGCGGCCCGCGGTGGCGCGGCCGTCACCCGGGGGCCCGCGCGTCCAGCAGGTGATCGACGGGCCGCGGTTCAAGGTCCCGGCACCGATCCTGGCGAACGTTCGGGGTCGGGTTCGTCAGCGTGGCAGGGCCCGCGGGCGTTCATCGGCGGGAACCCCGGCCTGGTCCCGCGCCTACCCGCCTGGCCAACTGCTGCGCATGCTCGCCGCTAACCACAGCCCCAGGAACGTGATCAGCACGGACCGCAACGGCACACTCCGGCTCGGCGCCATCAGGGAAGCCGGGTGGCTTCCTCTACGCCACCACCAGCCTCAGCGACGTGAACAGCACCGTCGACCACCTGGAACTGATCCTGGCCATCGCCTCGGTCGCCGTCGGCCTGCTGGTGGCCGGGGGCATCGGCCTGGTGCTGCGCCGCGGCCTGCGCCCGATCGAGCGGATGGCCAGCCAGGCGGACAAGATCACCGCCGGCGATCTCACCGAGCGGGTCCGCCCGCAGGATCCGGGGACCGAGGTGGGCCGCCTCGGCGCCGCGCTGAACGGCATGCTCACCAGGATCGAGGTGTCGGTCAGCGAGCGCGAGGCCAGCCAGGAACTGACCCGGCGCTTCTTCGCCGACGCCAGCCACGAACTGCGCAACCCGCTGGCCTCGCTGCGTGCCAACGCCGAGCTCTACCAGCAGGGTGTGCTGCGGGAGCCGCACCAGGTCGACGAGGCGATGCGCCGCATCGCGCACGAGGCGCAGCGGATGAGCTTCCTGGTCGACGACATGCTCCGGCTGGCCCGCCTGGACCAGCAACCCGGGCAGCACGTCGAGCCCGTGGACGTCACCGCCCTGGTCACCGAGTGCGCCGAGCGCGCCGAGATCACCGACCCGGAGCGGGCCTGGCGCACCGACATCGCTCCCGGCCTGTCCAGCACGGGGGACGAGGAACTGCTCCGCCGGGCCGTCGACAACCTGCTGGCCAATGTCAGGGCGCACACCCCGCGCGACACGACGGCCACCCTCACCGCCGCCCAGTGCAACGGCAGCATCACCATCGAGGTCAGCGACGACGGCCCCGGCGTGTCCCCCGACCAGCTTGCCCGCATCTTCGACCGGTTCTACCGGAGCGGGCCGGGCCAGGGCTGCCCGCCCGGGTCCGGCCTCGGGCTCGCCATCGTCAACGCGGTCGCCGTGACCCACAACGGCACGGCCCAGGCCAGCCTGAACGACCCGCACGGGCTGCGCATCACCCTCACCCTGCCCGCCTCGGGGCCAGCCTCGGCCGAGTCGTCCGCGCCGGTCCCGCACACGGTCTCCGCGCCGCGCTGACTCGCCGGCGGCCGGTGCCGTGGCCGTTTCAGCGGCGCTCGCTGGCGGCGCAGGCGGACACCCCGACGGTCAGGGACTCGGCCGCCCGGCTGGGCGACCCGGACGACGGTGGCCAGTGAGTACGGGATAGGCCCGCTGAGGCCGCGGTCCCGGCCCGGACCGCGGCCTCGGCCATCCCGGATCCAAGCCGGTCAGCCGTGCCGGGCCCGCGGTGAACTGCGTGCCATGCCGCGCAGCGCCACGGCGCAGGCGAGCGCGGCGGCGACCGCCCCGGTGAGCATGGCGGCCCGGTCCCCGGAGGCCAGCGTGTGCCCGCCCCGGTCCACCGCGCCGGCGATCGCGGGCAGCAGCGCCGCCCCGATGGCCGCGCCGATCTGGCGGCTGGTGTTGATCACCCCGCCGACCAGGCCCTGGTCGTCGTCCGCCACCCCATGGCTGGCGGTCACCATCGTCCCGAACGCGGTTCCCGCGGTACCGAAGCCGACCAGCATCACCGCCGCGAGCAGCGGGCTGTAACCGCCGCTGGCCGGCAGCCTGGTCAGCACGAGGAAGCCAAGGGTAGCCACGGCGCTGGTCAGCACGAGCACCCGGCGGACGCCCACCCGGCTGGCCAGCCGGGCGCCGAAGAGCCCCGCGGTGAACCCGATGATCCCCTGCGGCGCGATGGCCAGCCCGGTCGCCAGCGGCGAGTCGTGCAGGACCTGCTGGAAGTACAGCGACAAGACGATCAGTTCTCCGGCGTTCCACAGGCCGAGCAGCAGGTTCATCGTGCTGGCTTTGCGCAGCCCGGGCATCCGGAGCAGCTCGGCGCGGACGAGCGGGTCGGGATGGTGCCGCTCGACGACGGCGAACCCCGCGGCGGCCACCAGCGCCAGGGCCGTCGCGCCGAGCAGGACCGGCGAGGCCCAGCCGAGCACGTCGAGCTGGGACACGGCGAACACGGCCGCGGCCACCGTCACGGTGATCAGCAGCGCCCCGGCGCCGTCCAGCCTGGCCCCCGGCCTGTGCTGGCGCGACTCACCGAGCAGCCACGGCGCCAGGGCCACGGCGAGCAGGCCGACCGGCACGTTCACCAGGAACACCGCGCGCCAGCTGGTGAACTCCACGAGCACGCCGCCGAGCACCTGCCCCGCGACGAAACCGACCGAGGCCGTCGCGCCGTACATGCCCAGCGCCCTGTTGCGCTGCGGCCCTTCGGCGAACCCGGTGGTGATCAGCGACAACGCCGCGGGCGCGACGAGCGCGGCCCCCGCGCCCTGCACCAGGCGGGAGGCGACCAGCAGGACCGGGTCGTGGGCCAGGCCACCGGCCAGCGAGGCGGCGGAGAAGACCAGCAGCCCGGCGATGAACATGCGCCTGCGGCCGAACAGGTCCGCGGCTCGCCCGCCGAGTATCAGCAGGCCGCCGAACGCGATCGCGTACGCGGTGATGATCCACTGCACCGCGTCGCCGGGGAAGCCGAGCTCGGCCTCGATGGACGGCAGCGCCACGTTCACGATGCTGAAATCGAGTACCACCATGAACGCCGCGGTCAGTATGAGGGCCAGCGCCGCTCCGTGCAGCCGGGCGGGCGGCCGGGCGGACGGCTGGACGGGTCGGGTGGCCGGGCGGGCAGGACGGGTGCGCTCCTTGATCAGGATCATCGCGCGGGTAACACCTTTTTCGATACGCTACGTCTCGTTTTCTTTGCTGTACGCTGCAACTCAATGGACGGCGCACGTATTCCACCGGAGCGAAGTGAGGTAGGACACTCCGCCGGCGGCCCTGACGTGCCCGCCAAGCGCGGCCGGCCGCGCAGCGAGGAGGCGGACCGGGCGATCCTGGCCGCGGCCACGGAACTGCTCGCCGAACACGGGCTCGGCGGGATGTCGATGGAGGAGGTGGCCGCCCGGGCCGGGGTGGGCAAGGCCACCGTCTACCGCCGCTGGGGATCGCGCGGCGCGCTCGCGCTCGACGCCTTCCTGGCCGAGTTCTCCCGGCAGCAGCCGCTGCCGGACACCGGGACCTTCCACGGCGACCTGCTCGCCGCGCTGCGCGGGTGGATCCGGTCGGTGACCAAGACCCCGGCGGGCCGGATGCTGGCCGGGCTGGTCGCCGAGGCGCAGCGGGACCCCGCGCTCGCGGCCGCGTGGCGCGAGCGGGTGTTCGAGCCGCTCCGTGCCAGCAACACGGTCCTGGTCCGGCGGGCCATCGACCGGGGCGAGATCCCCGCGGGCACCGACGCCGACGTCGTGCTCGACCTGCTGTTCGGCTCGGCGTACCACCGGCTGCTGCAGGGCCACCGGCCGCTGAGCGATCAGTTCGCCCGCCGGGTCGTGAACCTGATCGTGGCCGGGGTCACCCATCAGGGCCCGTGAATGTGAATCTGGCGCCCCAAGAAGGGCCTCGTCGTCACATTCATGGCCCCCTCCGTGCAGCGGGCTCAGCCGGGGCGGTCGCCTCGCGACGCGACCAGAAGGGCCTGCGCACCCACACCCACCGGGCCGTCCAGATCGGACAGGACGGACGTCGCCAGCCCGGTCCCGCCGGCCGCGACGTTGCTCTGCGCATCCAGGCAGATCCACTCCCCGGCCGCCTCCCGGAACAGGTGGACGGTGAGTTCGGGGTTGATGAACAGCCACCGGCGCAGGTCGAGTTCCCCGGACACGCCGTTGCCGCTGTCGGCCACCGCCAGAACCCGCTCCAGCGGGGCCGGCTCCTCCCCGGGCACCAGTGGATAGCGCATCCTCGCCCACACGGTGGCCGGGCCGGGCTCGCCGAAGATCCCGTGCACTGAGCGCCACTCGATCGCCGACAGGTACCCGTCGACCCAGCCGCCGGGCGTGAGCGGCGTGCTGGCCCCGGGCAGCGGCGGCGGCTTGGCCAGCCCCGGCCCGGTGTCGGGGCAATCCGTCCGCAGCACCCGCCACGCCCTGGCCCAGGCAACCTCCCGGCCGGCCGCGGTCAGCACCGCCTCGAGCAGTTGCACGCTACGGCCCGGCCGGGCCAGGCGGGCCTGCACCTCGACCTCACCGACCGGAATGGACGCGAGGATCTCGGTGGTGAACCGGGCCACGACCATGTCATCCCGCGGCTCGCAGCGCTGCATGGCGCGCCCGAGCAGCGCGGACGGCGGCCCGCCGTGCTGGGCGCGCTCGTCCCATGGCCCGGTGGTGTGCACGGTGGCGAGCCACCGGCCCTCGCCCAGCGGTTCGAAGAAGCTGTCGGCCACGCGCAGGATGTTACCGGTAGGTACCCTCCTTCGGGCCGGCCGGGATCTGCGGCCCCCCGCGCCGCTCCCGTGGTCAGGCCGCTGGCTCGATGACGACCTTGAGGCCCTTTCGCTTCGCGGCAATACCAAACGCCGGACCACTGCTGGCCAGCCCGAACCGGTCGGTGACGAGCGGGGCCAGGCTAAAACTGCCCGATGCGGCCAGGGCGATCGCCCGGCCGTAGACGTTGTTCATCCGCCGCACCATCGCGATGGTGAGCCCCTTGCGCCGCGCCGTGGCGGCCTCGAAGGTGATCCGGTCGTCGGCAGGGATACCGCCGAGCACCACCCGGCCGCCGGGGCGGGCCGCCGCCATCGACAGGGTCACGGCGTCCGCGGTGCCGGCCATCTCGAACACTGCGCTGGCCCCCTCGCCGACGAGTTCGCGCAGGTCCCCGGGGAGTATGTCGGGCCTCAGGCACACATCGGCGCCGTAGCGCAGGGCGGCCTCGCGCCGGTGCGGCAGCGGCTCGAAGGCGGCGATATGCCGGGCCCCGGCGGCGCGCAGCACCGCAATGAGCAGCAGCCCGATCGGGCCGCACCCGACCACGGCGACGCGGGCGCCGAGCCGGACGTGCCCGAGGTCCAGGGCGTGGATGGCAACGCCGAGCGGTTCGAGCAGCGCACCGTCGGTGTCGGTGACGCTGTCCGGCAGCGGATGCAGCAGGTCCGCTGGCCAGGCCAGCAGCTCGCGCATGGCCCCGTCCTGGTCACCGTGCCCGGCGAAGCGGATGTTGAGGCACAGGTTGCGGTAGCCATCCAGGCACGGCCGGCACCTGCCGCAGGTGATCGCCGGGTCGATCGCCACCCGGGTGCCGCGCCGCGGGCCGGACTCGATCACCCCGGCCGCCTCGTGGCCGAGCACCAGCGGGCGGGTGATGACGGCGTCCCCGATCCCCGCCTCGTCCCACCAGTGCAGGTCGGAGCCGCAGATCCCGACCGCGGTCACCCGCACGAGTTCCTGGCCGGGTTGGGCTGCCGGTTCCGGCTCGTCGGCCACCCGCAGGTCACCGGCGCCGTACAGGCGGGCCGCCCTCATGCCCGCACCGGCATGGCCACCTGGCCGCGGATCCCCGCGCTGACCCCGGCGGCCAGCGCGGCGCGGGCGGCGATGCCCGCCAGCGGCGGCAGCATCCGCAGGCCGTTCTGCCCGCTCGCAGCGTCCATTGCTCGCCCCTTTCCCCGGTTTCGTACGGATCCCGCCGGACCCGACCAGCGTAGTGACCCGAACACGCTCAGCCGGTGATCCGCCGGATCGGGCCGGTGACCGGCCCGGGCAGCCCGCGGGCGCCCCCACCGGGCGGCAGCGCCGCGGCGCCGCGCTCCACCCGCAGCGCGAGCGCCGGGCACGTCGCGACCGCCTGCTGTGCGTCCCGTTCCAGCCAGAACGGGACCGGCATGTCCAGGAAGGCCGGGTAGCCGTGCCGGTCGAGCTGGACGAGTTCCGGCACGAGCCGGCCGCACAGCCCATGCCCCGTGCACCTGGTCCAGTCCACCACCAGCCTGGCCTGCACCTCGGCGGCGGGCAGCGGCAGCACACCGCGGACCGGGCGGCCACAGCCGCCGCGGAACACGTGCGCGGCGAGATCGGCGGGGAACGCGTCGAGCGCGCTGAGCACGAACCTGGCCGTCCCGTCCGGGTGGTGGCAGGCGCCCCGGCCACGGACCGCCCCGGCGGAGCGGCGGGCGGCTTCCAGCGCGCCGACGCCCCCGGAACCGTCGGCGACCGCGGTCAGGGCCCGGGCGACCCCGGGAAGGCCCAGCTTGCAGGGGCCGCACTGGCCCGACGACTCGGCCGCCAGGTAGCGCGCGATTCGGGCCACCTCGCCGAGCGGGCAGGTGGCGCCATCCAGCGGCAGGACCACGCCCGCTCCGAGGGTCCCGCCTGCCGCTTCCATCCCGGCGCGGGACACCGGCACGTCATAGGCGATCTCGGCGGGCAGCCAGGCGCCGTGGTAGCCGCCGACGAGCACCCCCTCGGCCACCCTGGCCTCGCAGATGTCCAGCACGGTCCCGAGGGCGGTGCCCGCCGGAACCTCCACCACCGCCGGGCGGGCGGCGGAACCGCCGACGGTCAGCAGCAGCGTGCCGGGCTCGGCCGGTGTCCCGGCCGAGGCGTACCCCTCCGGGCCGAGCAGGCCGAGTACGGCAAGCTGCGCGAACGTCTCCGCGTTGGACAGCAGTGTGGGGCGGCCGCCCACCCCGCTGTCACTGGCCCTGCGCTTGCGCCCGGGGGGCAGTGCCGCGTGGCCGTTGACCGCGTTGACGAGTGCACCGCCTTCCCCGGACACGAACCTGTCAGGCACCTGGACGACCCTGGTCAGCCGCCGCAGGTTCGGCTCCGCCCGCAGCGCCGTGGCGACGAGGCCGGCCAGCGCGCTTCCGGCCACCCCGACCACGATCTCCCGGGCGCCCAGTGCCTGACAGGCGAGCAGGGCACCGGCCATGACCAGGTACGGCGACCGGGACAGCAGCATCGCGTCCTTGGCGCTGCCCGGCTCGCCCTCGCTGCCGTTCACCAGGACGACCGGTTTGCCGCTGCGTGCCGCTGCCGACGCGGCGACCGCCCTGAGCTTGTGCCCGAAGGGGAATGCCGCGCCGCCGCGGCCGCGCAGATCAACGCTTTCCGCGAGGTCGATGAGCTGAGATGCCGCCACGCGCCGCAGCGAGCCGAAGATCTCTTCGTGCTCGCGCAGGCCGATGCTGGCGAACCGGTCCAGCCCGGCGGTCAGCCGCGCCTGGCCGATCCGCATCACCTCGGGCGCGGGGATGCTCACCGGCCGCCGTCCCCGGGGCAGGGAGCCTGCGCAGGCTCGTCGTGTCCGGCCCAGCCACCGTCCGGGCCAGCAGGGGCGGGGTAGCCGGGGCCGGGATAGCCCTGGCCGGGGTAACCGGCGCCCGGGTAGCCAGGGTCTGCGCTGCCTGTTCCCGGGAAGCTGGGGTGGCCCCGGGTGAGCCCGGCCGCTTCGCTGGGCGCGGGCAGCGCGCGCCGCCCCCACGTCCCTCCGGGCACGAAGAGGGGCTCTGTACCTGGTGTGAAGGGTGGCGTACCAGGCGCGAACGGCGATCCTGGACCGGGCAGGCCGGGGCTGGCCGGCCCGGCGAGCCCCGCCCCGGTAAGACCTGGGCCGGCCAGTGGGACCGCCGGGGAGGGGATCGCCGTCGGTGCTTGTTCGGCGTGGCTGGCGGCGGTCTCGCCGAGGCGCGGCCCGGCCGCGATCCGGAACACCAGGGCCAGGGCCACCGCGGCGACACAGGCGCCGTAACTCCAGTCCACATAGGGCTTGGCGGTGCGCCCCGCCAGCAGGCCGTGCATGATCGCGAGAGGCCAGCACAGGTACGCCACGCCGTGCAGGGCCCGCCACAGCCAGGCAGGCCGCACCCTGGCGAACCGCCCGCGCAGCACCCCGGTCACCACGACTATGACGAGCAGATCCGAAGCGACCGTGCCGAGGCCGAGGTAGAAGGTCCGGCCGGGGTGGAGGAACGGGACGACCGCGTCGGACGCGCGGGACCGGCCTGCCAGCACCTCCACGGTGATGTGGATCGCCAGGAACGCCACGGCGGCGAAGGACATGGCGCGGTGGGCGGCCTGGGCGGCGATCCGGCCGCCGGGAGACATGACCACCCGGTCGGCGGCGGCGAGCCCGGCGCCAACCGAGGCGGTCAGCGTGACGAGCGCGAAGACTCCCGCGTAGAACAGCAGAAAGTGCTGGACGGCAAGGGCGATCTCGTGACCGGTCTTTGTCGTGGCACCAGCGGCCAAGGCGACGGCAAGGGCGGCCGCGCCGATGGCGATGTAAGCCCAGTCACCGGCCCGGTGGCCACGTCCTAGCTGGGAAACCTGGCGGGCAACCGACCGCCTACCGCGAGTCAGCCCGGCCGGGCGACTACGCCGTACCGGCAAGATCCCTCCTGTCAATGACCCAGCCATGACCCGGCATTTAACAATTCAAAATGCTGTGTCAGCCATTAATTAAGAGGTCCCGCTATTCCTCTTTGTCTTATAACGATCGTATCGCGCGGGATTCATCCTTGAGAGCGGAACGATCCAAGACGTGCCCGCGGTTGCCTGGTGTGCCACGCGGACCACGCTGCGCGCGGCCAGCCCGGCGGCGGACTGGTCAGCCGGCCGTGCCGGGAAGGGGCCGCCGGCCAGCGAAACCGTGCTCGGGCTTGTGGTACCAGCGCAGCTCGCGCTCGCCCTCCAGCCAGCAGAGCAGCACGGTGTCCCCGTCCAGTTCGGCGGGGAAGTCGAGCAGCAAGGGCGCGATGCCCTTGAGGTCAAGCCCTTCGGCAGAGAACCAGCCGAGGATCTCGCTCAGCTGCGCTTCGAGCGCCTTGGCCTCCGGCAGGCCGCCGAGCGGGGAGTTAGTGCCCTGGTTCAGCGCGGACTGCAGCTCGACCAGGTCGGCCCGCACCGTCACCACCTCATCGGCCCTGGCCAGGAGATCCGGCATCAGCAGGCGGGCCTGTTCCAGCGTGAAAATCTGGTCCACGGCAGACAGCCTGCCGAAGACTCCGCGGCGCGTCCACCCGGTTGCGCGGGCCGCGAGCAGACAGCGCCACGACGACACCCGCATCTCTGCGTGGGTGCCGTCGTGGTCGTGCGGGGCAGCGTGGCTCACGGCAGTTCTGGGCTCATGGTCCGGTGCTGGCGCCGCGCCGACGAGGTGACCAGGGCGAGCCCGATCTGGATCAGGGCCCAGCCGGTCAGATGCCTGATCGTGTGGCCGGCGCGGGCCGCTGGCCTGCGCTGGGCCGCCTCGGCCTGGAACTGTGTGGTGCGCTCTTCGGTCAGCCGCTGCGCGGCGTAGGGGTTCATCTTCGTGGCTCCCTTCCCTGGTGCCGGGGTGAACGGGCAGCCGCCCGAGGGCGGCGCTGGCTGGTTACTCGGCCGGCGTGGGCTCGATGGCGGCATCCCTGGCCCTGGCAGGCTCGGCCGCCGCCCGGACGATGCGGATGTCGCCGCTGGCGGTGCGGCACCGCACCCCGAGCGCGATGTCGTCGCTCGGGCCGGTCTCCTCGAGCTTGCTGGTGGCAGAGCCGACGGCGCTGGCCAGGTCCAGGTACACGCCGACACCCGGGCGCACGCCGACGACCACGTCACCGGACGCCGTGCTCACCTCGGTGCTGCCCCGGGCCACACTGGAGACCCGGAAGTCGCCGCTGGCGGTGGTGCCGGTGACGTCGCGGTCGGCGGCGGCGATGGTCACGTCGCCGCTTGCGGTGCGCACGCTGACGTCATCGCGAGCCCAGGTCAGGCGCACGTCCCCGGACGCGGTGCGGATTTCCGCGGTACCGGTCTCGTCCAGCCGGATGTCACCCGAGGACGTCTCCGCCTGGAGGTGGCCGGTGACCCTGGCCGCGGTGATGTCGCCGCTGGCCGTATGCGCGTCCAGCGCGTCCAGCGCGCCGTTGCAGGTGAGGTCGGCGGAGGCGGTGCGCGCCGTGCAGCGCGAGCCCTCGGGCAGCGTGATCGTCACGTCGAAGGCGGCGTGGCCGCGGAACAGGCCGGTTCGCCTGGGCCCGGCGACCTCGAGCCGGCCGTTGTCGAAGGCGACCCGGACCTCGTCGATCAGCTTTTCCGCGTTCCGGCTGAACCGGGAGGGCGCCACCTCCACGGTGGTGGTGGATACCGGGCCAGCGTTCAGGGTCACCCGGCCGGAGGCCAGGTCGACGGAGGCGTCTATCGGATCGGAGCCGGGAAAGTCCCAGTGAGGCATGGTTCTAGTCCGTTTCGTGTTGGTCGTGCAGATGGATATGACGGTGTTCAGCCGCGCGCATAACCGGTGAATCGGGTACCGGGCCCACGCTGGACGCGCGGCGGCTTGCCCGGGCCCTGGTCCAGCGCGCGGGTGATGGCGCGGACCAGCCAGGCGTTCACCGAAACCCCCGCCGCGGCGGCTTCGGCGTCGACCCTGGCCTTGAGCGGGCCGGACAGGCGGAGGGTGATCCTGGTCATGTCGTCCGAGGCCTCGCCGGGGTCGGCCCCGGCCGGCTCGTCCGCTGGCTCGCCGGGCGTCGTGCTGACCACGAACTCTGGCTCGCTGCCCGACAGCCGGACATCGATGACCGTGTCGTCGAGGCGCGTGGTGATCTCGGCCGCGGCGGCGGACAGGACCTCGAGCAAGGTCAGCCGCACGGATGAGTCCAGCGCGTCGGCCAGCATCTCGGCCGTCCGGGTGAACTCCTCGCCGCCGAACCGGGTGACCGAGTCCAGTTCCCGCCGCAACATTTCGGTGTATTCGGTGAGGTCCATGACGTCATCATGACATCACTTCTGACGTCAGTCAAGCGATGTACGACGTCAAGTTGCTGTCATATGACGTCACAGACGGCATCATCCGACGTCAGAGCATGCGTCATCACGCCGTCACCAAGGCGGCGAAATGGGACGAGGGCGTCAGCGGGAGCCGAACTCGGCGGCGACCAGCTCGGCGATCTGGGCCGTGTTCAGCGCGGCGCCCTTGCGCAGGTTGTCGCCGCAGACGAACAGCTCGATCGCGTGCGGATCGTCGAGCGACGCGCGTACCCGGCCGACCCAGGTCGGGTCCGTGCCCACGACATCGGCCGGGGTGGGGAACTCGGCCCGTTCCGGGTCGTCGGTGAGCACCACACCCGGCGCGGCGGCCAGCACCCGCTGCGCGCCCTGCCGGGTCACCTCACGCTCGAACTCGGCGTGCACCGCCACCGCGTGCGTGGTCACCACGGGAACCCTGACGCAGGTCGCGTGCACCTTGAGGTGCGGCAGCCCGAGGATCTTCCGCGACTCGTTGCGGACCTTCAGCTCCTCCGAGGACCAGCCGTCCGGCTTGACCGAGCCGGCCCAGGGCACCACGTTGAGTGCGAGCGGGGCGGGGAACGGGCCGAGATCACCGACCGCGGCCCGCAGGTCACCGGCGCGCTGGCCGAGCGTGCGCGAGCCGCCGACCTTGTCGGTCTGGGCGTAGAGCGTGTCGATTCCCGCCTGCCCGGCGCCGGAAGCGGCCTGGTAGGAGGCCACCACCATCTGGCGGAGGCCGTAGGCCCGGTGCAGCGCCGCCATCGCCACGATCAGCGACAGCGTGGTGCAGTTCGGGTTGGCGATGATGCCCTTCGGCCGCTTGGCCACCTGCTCCGGGTTGACCTCGGGGACCACGAGTGGCACCGCGGGGTCCATGCGGAACGCGCCGGAGTTGTCCACGACCACGGCGCCCCGCGCCGCCGCGACCGGGCCCCAGTGCGCGGATACCTCGTCCGGCACGTCGAACATGGCCACGTCCACGCCATCGAAGACCTCGGCGGACAGGGCCTGGACCTCGGTCTGGGTGCCGCGCACTTTGAGCCGGCGCCCGGCCGAGCGGGGTGAGGCCACCAGCCGGATTTCTCCCCACACGTCGTCCCTGGTGGAGAGCAGATCGAGCATCACGGTGCCGACGGCCCCGGTGGCGCCGACCACGGCCAGCGTCGGGCGGCCGGTCACCGGCCCGTCCCTCCGTAGATCACAGCCTCGACCTCGCTGGTATCCAGGTCGAAGGCCCGGTGCGTGGCGGTCACGGCCGCGTCCACCTCGTTCTCGTCCACCACGACCGAGATCCGGATTTCCGAGGTGGAGATCATCTCGATGTTCACCCCTGCCTCTGCGAGTGCACCGAAGAACGTGGCGGTGACCCCGGGATGCGATCGCATTCCCGCGCCCACCAGTGACACCTTGCCGATCCGGTCGTCGTAGAGCAGGTTCTCGAACCCGATCTCCTGCTGTACCGCACGCAGTGCCGCCAGCGCCGCCTCGCCGTCGGCGCGCGGGAGGGTGAACGAGATGTCCGTGAGCCCGGTGGCCGCGGCGGAGATGTTCTGCACGATCATGTCGATGTTGATGCCGGCCGTGGCGATCGCCTGGAAGATCTTCGCGGCCTGCCCGACGACGTCGGGCACGCCCGCGACGGTGACCTTGGCCTCGCTCCGGTCGTGCGCGACGCCGGAGATGATCGCCTGCTCCATTCCTGGCCCTTCTGCTTCGCGGGGCTCGTCGCTCACCCAGGTCCCGGCCCGGTTGCTGAACGAGGACCGGACATGGATGGGCACGTCGTACCGGCGGGCGTACTCCACACAGCGCAATTGCAGCACCTTCGCGCCCGACGCCGCCATCTCCAGCATTTCCTCGTACCTGATCGCCGGGATCCGCCGGGCGGTCGGCACGATCCTGGGGTCGGCGGTGAAGACGCCATCCACATCGGTGTAAATCTCACAGACGTCGGCCTTGAGCGCGGCGGCGAGCGCCACCGCCGTGGTGTCCGAGCCGCCCCGGCCGAGCGTGGTGATGTCCTTGCCGTTGGCGGATACGCCCTGGAACCCGGCCACGATCGGGATCGCCCCGTCGGCAAGGGCACCGCTGATGCGGCCGGGGGTGACGTCGATGATCCTGGCCTTGCCGTGGACGTCGTCGGTGATCACGCCGGCCTGGGAACCGGTGAACGAGCGGGCCTTGAGCCCGAGGTTGGCGATGGCCATCGCCAGCAGCGCCATCGAGATGCGCTCGCCGGAGGTCAGCAGCATGTCGAGTTCCCGCGCCGGCGGCAGCGGGCTGACCTGGTGGGCAAGGTCATGCAGTTCGTCGGTGCTGTCACCCATCGCGGAAACGACCACGACGACCGAGTGGCCTGCCTTATGGGTGACCACGATGCGCTGGGCCACCCGCTTGATGCCGTCGGCGTCGGCGACCGACGACCCACCGTACTTCTGCACGACGAGCGCCACCTGCGCGCCGCTCCTCCCGTTGCGGGTCCTGGCGGGCTTGAGTGTACCTACTCAGCCGGGGGTGGCCTCTTCGGCGACGTCGAGCAGGGCGTGCGCGACGATCGCGTGCAGCGCGCGCAGCGCGGCGCCCCCGTGGGTGCCCCAGTGGTTGACATAGGAGTACTGCCACCACCAGAGGGCCTCGAGCGACCTGCCCGCCTCATAGTGCTGCAGCCCGTGGATCAGGTCGGCGGCCACGGCGGCCAGATCGTCAGAAAGCCGGAACGCGGTCGGCCTGGTGTCCGCGTATGGGTCGAAAAGCTCGCCGTACTCGTCGCAGTCGCTCAGCCGCTCGGCGAGGCCGACCCGGAGCTGGTCAAGATCGGGATCGGCACCGACGTCGGGCTCCCAGTTACCCGGCGGAATCACGTCCTGGCTGGCGCCAAGCTGGGCCCCGGCGAGCAGGATCTGCGACACCTCGAGCAGCAGCAGCGGCACGATCTCATCGCCGCCCTGCCCGTTGGCGAGTGCCCCCACCCCGTCAAGAAAATCCCGCGCCTGGGCGGCGACCCGCTCGGCAAGTGGGTGCCAGCCATCCCCGGAACCGTCCCCGCGCAGCCTCCGGGCCGGTGCGCTAGACATCAAGTAGCCTCCGTCCTTCGAACGCGCGGCCGAGGGTCACCTCATCCGCGTACTCCAGGTCCCCCCCGACCGGGAGCCCGCTGGCCGGCCTTGTCACTCGCAGCCCCAGCGGCTTCAGCAAACGGGCCAGATACGTGGCGGTCGCCTCGCCCTCGAGGTTCGGGTCGGTGGCCAGAATCACCTCGGTCACACCGCCGTCCGCGAGCCGGGCCATAAGTTCTCTGGTCCTCAGGTCCTCCGGGCCGACTCCATCGATAGGGCTGATCGCGCCGCCGAGGACATGGTAACGACCACGGAACTCGCGGATCTTCTCAATGGCTGCCACGTCCTTGGGCTCTTCCACCACGCAGATGATCGAGGGATCGCGGCGCGGGTCCCGGCAGATGCGGCATTCTTCTTCCTCGGCCACGTTCCCGCAGATCCGGCAGAACCTGACCCGGTCGGTCACCTCCACAAGCACCGCGGCGAGCCGCCTGACATCCGCCGGGTCCGTGCCGAGCAGGTAGAACGCGATCCGCTGCGCGCCCTTCGGCCCCACCCCCGGCAGCCGTCCAAGCTCGTCGATGAGGTTCTGGACCACTCCCTCGTACACGTCAGTCCCTCATGTCTTCATGGTGCGGGCGGACCCGGCTCCTCGCCAGGCTCACCGGGCTCGGCCGACGCACCGCCGAAGAAATCGGACAGTCCGGGAATCTCGGGCATACCGGGCATACCGGGCTGGCCGAGGCCGCCCGCCAGCGGGCCCATCTTCTCCTGCTGCAGTTCGCCGACCGCGCGGTAAGCGTTGTTGACCGCCGCGAGCACAAGGTCGGCGACGGTCTGTGCGGTGTCCGCCGGGTCGGCAGGGTCGATGGCCGCCGGGCTGATGGTGAGGTCCACCAGCTCGCCCTGGCCGTTGACGCGGGCCTTGACCAGCCCGCCACCCGAGGTGCCTTCGACCTCGGCATCGGCCAGTTCCTGCTGTGCGCTCATGAGATGGTCCTGCATCTGCTGCGCGGCTGCGAGCAGCTGCTGCAGGTCCATCCCGCCCTCTGGGTCCACTGTGCCCTCACTTGATCGAATCCGCGGCGGTGCGCCGATGCCACGCCGTGTCAGCGTGGCCGACGCCGGCCGCGCGCGGCGCGTTCGCCCCGCTGTTTCGAGCCTACGGCTTCCAGCCCACGCTAGGCACACCGCCTCGCGCGCATCCTGGCCTTAGCTCCAGGCCGGGGCGTAATGGGCGTTGGGGGCGGTCAGGCGTCCCCGGGTGCCGCCGGGTTGCCTGGGGAATCCTGTCCGGCAGGGGACCCGTGCCCCAGCCAGAACACCATCGCGGCCAGCAGGAACAGCAACAACGGGCTCACGGCGAGCGCGTTGCCAGCCGATGCCGGCAGTGGTGGGCTGATCAGGCTGCACAGGTAGATGACGGCCCCCAGGGCGAACGGGACCGCGAGCAGGAACAGCGCCCGGCGGCTGACCGGTGAGCTGGCCAGCATGAATATCAGCGCCACCGCGATGATGGCCACCAGCGTGCCCTGGTACAGCAGCCAGTCGCCCCACTGGCCCGCACCGACGCCGAACAGCCGGCCGATGAAGCCGTGCGGGAGCTGAGCACGTAGCGCCAGGCGCTCGGCACGGCTGAGCGGGAACGCGGGAGCAGTGTGGAACAGGGGCCACAGTCCACCGTTCATCCCTACGCCGGTACACCCGGCACCATGATCACGGTCGATTTGGGGTGCTATAACGCCCAAGAATGACCCTGATCACGGAACTCAGGCTGGCGCGGGGCTCAGGAAGGGTCGCCCGTGGTCACGGACGCCGCCCGGGCGGCTACGACTCGTCGATCTCCTCGATGATCGTGCCGCCGAGTTGCCGCTCGATGAGTGCCATGCCGGTCGGGCCGCCACCGCCGTCGGCAGGCCCCGCGTCATCCGGCCATTCCTCCTCCGGGTCCGCGGCTGGCCGAGCCGGCGAGGAGGTCCCAGCGCCGGACCGGGGCCCGGGTGGCCGCGGCAAGGAGGACCCCCGGCCTGCGGCACCACCGCCCGCCCCGGACCGGCCGCCCTGGCCCGGACGGGCCTGGAGCCTGGCAGGCGACGTCCCCGCGCCGCCCCGCACTCCGCCGTCCGGCGCACCACCGTCCGTGCCGGGCCCGTCCGGCAGGCCCGCGCTGGCACCGGCCTGGCCCGTGGCAGTGCCCGGGTGGCCCTTGGCGCCGCCCGTACCGGAACCGCCCGATCCGGTGGCGCCCTGCCGACTGGCATCTGGCCCCGCGGCCCGGCCACCGGAATCCGCGCGGGGCGCGGGGTCGGCCGGTGCGGGCCGCGCGCCGTGCGAGCCGGAAACGGTGCCGACGGCCGCCCGGACCCGGACTTTCAGCCCGAGCATGGTGGCGAGCACCCCCGTCAGCACCTGGTCATGGCCGCTGGCGGCGAAGCCTTTCGCCTGGCCCTCCTTGGCGAAGGCCACGGTGAGTACGCCGCCCTCCAGCGAGTCCACCGAAGCGGTGTTGAGGAGCATCCAGGCGACCCGGCGCTCGCTCTTCACCGCATCGAGTACGTCGGGCCAGCGCTGACGCAAGGTATCAGCGTCGACGACCCCAGGCCGGGCCGGTGCGGCGGCGCGCGCCGGGGCCTCTCGCTCAGCGGTCTCCCGTGTCCCGGCACCCCGGCCCGTGGTCTCCTGCCCTGACGCCTCCGGTGCCCGAGCTTCGCGCGCCGAGGCGGTCCCCCGGACGGCGGTCTCGGGAGCCTCGCGTGCCGTGGTGGTCCCCCGGACGGTGGCATCCGGAGCCTTCGGGGCGGCGGTGGCCTCCCCTGCTTCTGCAGCTTCCCGGGCTGCGGAGGCTCTCCCGCCCCGGGACGCCTCCCGGGCGGGCGCTGCCTCCGGAGCGGGCCCTCCCGGGTCGGCGGCAGCGTCCGGAGCGGGCGCCTCGTGAGCGGGAACGGCCTCGCGGGCCGTGGCGGTGCCGGACGCCGCGGTACGCCGCTCCGCCGGGGCCGTCGCCGGAGGCGCCGTTGCCACGGGCGCCGCCGAGGCGGACCGGAGGCCCCCGCGGCCGGCCCGGACGATATCTCCCCGGAACCAAGCCCGTCGAGCCGCCGTTCCATCCGCTCCAGCCGCGCGGCGAGTGCCTTCTCACCGGTGCTGGCACCGGGCAGCAGCACCTGCGCGCACATCAGTTCCAGCAGCAGGCGCGGCGAGGTGGTGCCCCGCATCTGGATAAGCCCGTCGCTGAGGATCTCGGCCGCCCGGGCAAGCTCGGCCTGGCCAAAACGCCCGGCCTGGTCGGACATCTTCTCCAGCCGGTCGGCTGGCGCGTCGAGCAGCCCGGTCTGCCCGGCACCCGGCACCGCGCCCAGGATGATCAGGTCACGCAGCCGGTCCAGCAGGTCGGCGGCGAACCGGCGCGGGTCATGGCCGCCCTGCACCACCCGGTCCACGGTGCCGAACACGGCCGCCCCGTCCCCGGCCGCCATCGCGTCGACCATCTCGTCGAGGAGGCTGTCATCGGTGTAGCCGAGCAGGGCCACCGTGCGCTCATAGGTGAGCCCCTCGGCGCCAGCGCCCGCGAGCAACTGGTCAAGGACCGACAGCGAGTCGCGGACCGAGCCCGCGCCCGCGCGGACCACGAGCGGCAACACCGTCGGCTCATAGCTGACCGACTCGGCGGCCAGGATCTCTTCGAGCAGGCCGCGCAGCACCGACGGCGGGACCAGCCGGAACGGGTAGTGGTGCGTGCGCGACTTGATCGTCGGAATGACCTTCTCCGGCTCGGTGGTCGCGAACACGAACTTCAGGTGCGGCGGCGGCTCCTCGACGAGCTTGAGCAGGGCGTTGAAGCCACCGCTTGTCACCATGTGGGCTTCGTCGATGATGTAGATCTTGAACCGCCCGGACACCGGCGCGTAGAAGGCCCGCTCGCGCAGGTCCCTGGCGTCGTCGACGCCGCCGTGCGAGGCCGCGTCAATCTCGATCACGTCGATGCTGCCTGGCCCGGACGGCGCCAGCGCGACGCAGGAGTCGCACACGCCACATGGGTCCGGGGTGGGTCCCTCGACACAGTTCAGCGAGCGGGCCAGGATCCGCGCGCTGGAGGTTTTTCCGCAGCCCCGGGGGCCGCTGAACAGGTAGGCGTGGTTAACCCTGCCGTTGCGTAGCGCCTGTCGCAAAGGTTCTGTGACGTGCTCCTGGCCGCGAACCTCAGCGAAGGTCGCCGGCCGGTACCGGCGGTAAAGCGCCAGCGCAGCGGGGGCGGGCGGGCTGCCGCGGCCGGGCGGGTTCTCGGGGGCGGTACCGGGCTCGTCGCCTGCCATGATGTGATCCTCGCCAGGACGGGAAGGGACCCCCCGCACACCCACCAGAGCTCGCGTACCCTTGCTGCCTTCCGGCCCTGGGGGATTTGGCGAGATAAGCGCCGTGCGAGGGGTCTGCAGGTCAGTCTAGCCGGGTGGGCCGTGAGCTGTGGCCGCTCGCCGGCGTCCGCGGCACCGGTAAGCTGTCCGGCGGAGGATTCGCCTAGTGGCCTAGGGCGCACGCTTGGAAAGCGTGTTGGGGGCAACCCCTCAGGAGTTCGAATCTCCTATCCTCCGCCATGCTGACCTGCAAGAACATCGGTGAGTGGCCACTACCATGTGGGCTCATTATGTCCAGTGGGCTCATTTAACGGGCTCATTTCCTCAGCCGTGGACCCTGCCGCCGCCGCTATCAGCCGCCGCGGTGGCCCTGGTCAGAGGCATCACGGACGGCCCTGAACGCAGGAGCACACGCCGCCGAGGCGTGTTGGCGGCGACCCTCATGAGTTCGAATCTTGCATCCTTAGCACACGGCGCCAACCGCGATTACCGGCAGCCCCTGGCCGGATGGGCTGTGCAGCTGCGGCGCGGCCAGGCATGCGCAGGCGCAGCACGATCAGGCCGAGCAGGGCGAAGGCGGCGGTCCAGGCCAGTGACGCGGCGGCCATGCTGCCAAGTACCTGGTGGTTGAAGGCGCCCGCGGCGGCGAACTGGGTGGGGCCGTAGGAGGGGAAGAGCTCCAGGAGCGGCTTGTTCGCCAGCGGGTTGTCGACCGGGTTTTCCAGGAACGTGTCCAGCATGGAGATCATGATGATGAGGAAGAAACCCTCCAGGTCGCCGCGCACCAGCACGCCGATCAGCAGCCCGAGCGCGGCATAGGTGGCGGCGGCCAGCATGAACGTGCCCGCCACGGCCCACACTCCTGCGGGGCGCCAGAAGAACAGCATGACGACCGCGGCGTAGGCGCCGATAGCTACGGCTTGGACCAGGGCGCCGCCGGTCTTGGCGGCGATCAGGGCGGCGGGCCGGTACCCGGACAGCACGAGGCGCCGGTCGAAGGCGCGGGAGCGGCGGACCGCGGCGAACACCACGAATCCGGTGATGAGGGTGATCGAGCTGAGCCCGGCGGTGATCAGCGTGAGATTGTGGCCGTCCACGGCCACGGTGACGCCGGTGGCCCGCAGCCGGAACCCTATCTGGTGATGCGCGATCATCGAACCGATCAGCAGGTACCAGACTGGGACGAAGGCTGCGAGCAGGATCCAGGCGAACCTGTTTGCGGATCTGACCCACCAGGCTGAGCCGGATCGCTGTGCTCAAGCTGCTGGCGCATGTCTGATCGCCTCCTCGTCGATCCGGCCACCGCGCAGGTGGCAGATCCGCTGTCGAACCGCTCCTTGTCGAAGACCAGATGGCTGATGACCACGGTCGCGGTCCCCCGCTCGCGCAGTTCGCCGGTGAGTCCCAGAACGCGAGGTAGGTCTGCCAGTCGAAACCCTGGTAGGGCTCATCCAGCAACAGCACCGGCGGATCGTGCATGAGGGCCAGGGTGAGGCTGAGTTTCTGCTAGGTGCCGCCGGACAGGTGCCGGCCCGCTGGTTCCGGCAGGCGGCGTAACCCAGGCGCTCGATAAGGTCCTCGGCCCGGCCGCTGTCGCCGATTCCGTACGCGGCTTGGAAATAGCGCACGTTCTCGTCCACGGTGAGCGCCTCATCGACCACAGCGGTCTGCGGACAGTCGCCCGCCCTCCCCGTGATGGCGATGCTGCCCGCATCCGGGCGCAGGTCACCGGCGAGGATGGGCGGCAAGGTCGTCTTGCCGGTGCCGTTCTCGCCCACTACCGCGACCATCTCCCCGGCCGCGACCTCCAGGTCACGCCGGCGAGCACCTGCCTCCGACCGAACGACTTGCGGATGTCCCGCGCTGTCAGTGCGATCACAGCCATCCCCCCCTTACGCTGGGCTACTTCGAGGCTCTGAATGCAGAGTGCCTGGCCGGGAAGCGCCTGTCAGTCGCCTGCCTGACAGGCGAGCTGTCGCTAGGCGACACTCACCTCGCCATACGTCGCCCGGCCGCGGGCGTGCGGCGAGCAGCAGGCAGCAGGCAGGTGACGTCGGCTACCGCAGAGACTCGGCCCTGCCGTCTGCGGAAACCCGGAATCTTGCGTTACGGGCGCGCCTGCAATGTCGCGACGCCTTCCCCGGTCAGTTCGGCGGTCACTGCCTGGCGCCCGGTCATGGCCATGACGAGTAGTAGGAGCGGTCCCGACACCTCGGGCCCACTGCCATGAGACCAGTCGGTGTCGGTTGCGCGGAGCCTCGGCCAGCGATTCGCCGCTTGGCACCGATGATGAGGTTTGAGCCTTTGAAGAATTTCGCAGCCTGAACTACCGCCTCTGCTGGGTAGTTGTGCTGGATCCCGAGAGGGTAGCGGATGTCTTCGGCGTGGACGATCGTCTCTCCGAGCATGGTGTCCGCCGGTCGGCGGGCAAGCCTGACGAGACCCCGTCACCGCCTCGAAACGGGCCAGGGTGCTCCGCAGGTGAGTCGCCCCGTTCCACCGTGATGTCCTTCGCCTGAAGCCTGGACAGGCTGAATCCGGACGCAAGCAACTTCGGGGAAGAACGCTGTTCGGGGCGATCTTGGCTGTCGCGGTCATGTGGGCGACGACGTCGCGGACAGTCACTGGCTGCACAGGGAGGGCATGGACCACTGGCCCACGTCAAGCGCCTTGAGATCGGTCGTGGGCCTTGCGCTCGGCCCAGATCACTGGCCAGATATCCATGTGCCCATCCTGGGATGTCTGCGGGGCGCCCGCTGCTTGGGTTCGTCTTGCCAAGCGCCAAGTCACACGATTGTTCGAGGCTGAGCATCTTGCCGATCGCGTAGCTATCGCTCGTATTCTTCCTCGCCGAGAGCCTGCTGGAGCCGCCCCCGGTTGTCTTCGCGTTCGTTCGGATGGGTCCAGCGTGTAAGCCTTCGCCGGGGCCGCAGCCACGAGGGAGGCATCGATGACATCGTGTGCTCCCGTGTTGGCTCGAGCCGCCCGCCAGTAGTCTCCGGTGCTGGTAGCACAGAGTCCCGAGATGGAGGGTCACGGGCGCGACCAGCCGTCGGTCGTGGTGGCGGCAGGCAGCCAGCGCCTTGCGGTACAGTTTCCGCCACGTCGTCGGGTCCCCCTCGAAGAACACAACATCGCCGAGGAGCCGCCAGTACTGGGGCAAAAGCCAGGTGGATTCGGTCTCTTCGGCGGCAGCGATTGCCTCTTCGCAATACGCGCGTGCGGCTGTGAGCTGGCCCTCTGAGGCGCACTGAACGCGAGTTCGGCGAGTTCGCTGCAGACGAAGAAAAGATCGCCCGCTTGCCGGTGGTTGCTGAGCGCCTCGAGCAAGATCTCCCCGGCGGGTCGGCGGGCATCGGGTCGCCGCGCAGGAACAGTGCGATTCCGACCAGTTGAGGGTCACCGGTGCCACGGGCGGCCTCGAGCGCTTGCTGGCCAGTTCTGCCGCTTCTCGTTCGCCTAGAAACCCGGCAACGGCATACCGGAGGGTAAGCGCCTCAGCAATGATCCGCGGGTCCGCCAGGCGCGGGCTCCTCGTCGAGGGCTCGGCTGGCGAGTTCCAGCAGCAGATCTCATCTCAGCTTGCTTATGCATTCCGAGCAGCGACACCACCAGGTGTCCCGTGGCAGACGAGCACGCGGGCTCGGAGGGCATCGGGCACCGGCTCTGGGCGCTCAAGTGCGGCACGCAACTGCTGGATACGGACCGAGGTGCCCACGGGTCCACAAGTAGCGGAACAGTGCTATTCCGAACCGGAGAACCTCCGCGCTGCAGCCCGGTGCGCTTGAGTAGTAGGTCGGTGCCCCGCCTCCAGGTTGCCCTGCTCCCGGTCAAACCACTTCAGCCAATGCCCCTGGTTCCGGGTAACGAGTTCTGGAGCCGCTTCCTCGGACAGCTTCAAATAGTGGTCCGCGTGTCCCGCCTGGCCGCTTCGGCCTCGGCGCCGTTGCTTGTGCTGGCGAGCTGATCCGCGGCGTATTGCCGGATGGTCTCCAGCAGCCGGAAGCGCAGCGAGCCCGGTGACCGGTCGGTGACCACGAGGCTTTTGTTGACCAGGGAGGCAAGGACATCGGCGATATCATGCGGGTCAGAACCCGCCGCGCACCGACGGCCTCGGCCGCTTGCAAGTCGAAGCCGCCGACGAAAACCCAGAGGTGGCACAGCACCTCCCTCTCCCGGCAGCTCAGCAGGCCAAAGGACCAGTCGACCACGGCCTGGAGGGTGCGCTGGCGGGCCTGCGCGGTGCGGTTCCCGCTCGTCGGAAGCCGGAAACGCTGGTCCAGCCGGTTGCTCAAGTCGGCAAGGGACATAGCCCCGAGACGGGCGGCTGCCAGCTCGATCGCCAGCGGAACACCGTCCAGTCTCCGGCAGATTGACCCGACCAGTGCGGCGGCCGGTTCGTCGACGACGAAGGTGCTGTCGTGGGCATGAGCACGCTCGGCGAACAGCTGGACGGCTTCGGATTCGCGAATCTCCCCAAGGCTGTCGGCTCCCTCTTTGGGGAGCGAGAGCGGCCGTAGCCGGTAAACGCGCTCGCCGTCCACGCCCAGCGGTTGGCGGGAGGTGGCGAGGAGATGAATGCGCGGGCAGGTTCGTCCGATGAGATCGGCCATGTTGGCGCAGGCGTCGATCAGGTGCTCACAGTTGTCCATGATGATCAGGGCCTGCTGGGCTCGCAGCACCTCCAGCACCCGGTTCAACGGTGCCTGGGCCGCCTCTTCGCGCAGTCCCAGAGCGGCCCGGACGGCTCCTGCCACCTGCTCGGGGCGGGTGACCGTCGACAGGTCCACAAACCAGTCCATGGCCACTACCATCGAGGGACTCCGCGGCCACCTGCAGCGCCAGCCGGGTTTTCCCTGACCCACCGAACCCGGTCACCGTGGCGCACGGCTTCGGCGAGCACCGCGTCTACCTCTGCGAGTTCGGTCTCCCGGCCGACAAAGCTGCTCCAAGTATGACGGCAGGTTGTTCGCGAGTTCCGGGTTCTCCAGCGAGCGCAACGGCGGGAACTCGCGCACCAGGCACATGGTTCGAGGAGCTGATAGATCTCCTCAGGCTGCCCGAGATCCTTCAGCCGGTGCGCACCAAGGTCTGGCGAGCAAGCCGCCGGGTAGGGAGTCGCGCACAAGGGCGGCCGCCGCAGCTGAGAGCAGCACCTGGCCACCGTGGCAGCTGCCGCCACCCGAGAACCACGGTGGACATCGAAACCAACAGACCCGGTTGCCGTCTCCAGCGCCTCCCCCACGTGGACACCCATCCGCACCCGCACCTGTTCGCCCATGGGCCAGTCATGGGCAGCAAGGGCACGCTGCATGTCGATGGCAGCCAGGCACGCCCTCGGAGTGGAGAACGCGGCGAAGAAGAAGCCATCGCCCTGGTGCTGATCTCCTTCCCTCCGTACGCAGCGATGCCGGAGCGGATCGAGGGCATGATGCTCAGCGAGCAGACCGGCATATGCGTCATCGCCGAGGCGCCTCAGCAGGGCCGTCGAACGCCTCGATGTCAGTGAAGAGGAAAGTGAACATCACCGTGGCCAAAGCCTAGACCGACAGGCACGCTGTCACAGCCTGCTGGATACGCTGTCGGCAGGCCAGTGGCGTTGGGGAGCCGACGATGACGACGGATGTGATTGGCATCTTGCAAGGCACCGATCTGCTCGGCTCGGTGCCGCCCGGCGACCTTGGCGCTCTCGTCGCGGTGTCCCGGCTTCGCGCTTTCCGCCCCGGCCAGGTGGTGTTCATGACCGGTGACCCGGGCGACACCCTAGTTGTGGTGGCCTCCGGCCGGGTCAAGGTGGTAGCCCGGGCAGCGGATGGCAATGAGCTGACGCTAACGGTGATCGGGCCGGGCGGGGTGTTTGGCGAGCTGAGTGTCGCCGACGCTGGCCCTCGTTCGGCCGACGCCGAAACGCTTGATGAATGCCAGCTGCTGTTCGTGCCGCGGGCGGAGTTCTGGGACATCTGCTCGCGCGTGCCGACGGTCGCGCAGGCGCTGGCGGGTTCCCTGGCGGCCACACTCCGGCGAACTTCACCGAAGCGGCGTCGGACCTGGTGTTCTTGGACCTGCCGCGCCGGGTGGCGAAGGTACTCCTCAACCAGCCCAGGACAGCGCCGGAATCATCAGGCTCATGGTCAGCCAGGAGTTCGCGCATCAGGCCGGGGCCACCCGCCAAAGTGTCAATGCCGCACTGCGCGGCTACGAACGGCGAGGATGGATAGAGGTGCATGGCCGGACCGTGACCCTCACACGGGCAGCGGCGCTGAGCCAGTTTGCGGGCGGCTAGCGGCTCGCAGGCCGGCCCGGCAGCCGTAACGGGTTGAGCGCCCATCAGACGCCT
>CAVPMG010000008.1:0-71095 GCA_963706115.1 uncultured Actinomycetes bacterium
CCGCCCGCGGGTCGGGCATGCTCAGGGCCTTCACCAGCGCGCCCGCCCGGCCCCTGGTGGAGTGCTCCTCGTCGAGGGTGGCCATGTAGGAGGGGCACATCACCCCGGTCGCGCTCTTACGGCACAAGCCGATGTTCATGCACCGGTCCGCCGCCCCGCGCATGCCGTCAGGGAAGCCGATCCTGCTGATGTAGGGGCCGCGCGCCGGCGGCGCCGCCTCGCGGAGGTTGCTCGTCATCGGCGGCGCGCCGGTGATCTTGCCGGGGTTCATCCGGTTATCCGGGTCGAACAGCCGCTTGACCTCGCACATCGCCTCATAGAGCGGGTCACCGAACACGGCGCGGTTGAACTCGCTGCGGACCAGCCCGTCGCCGTGCTCGCTGGAGTTGACGCCGCCGAACTCCAGCACGAGGTCGCGGATCTCCTCGGCGACCGCGCGCATCGTCTGCACCTGCCCGGGCTCGGTCAGGTCCACGAACGGCCGGACGTGCAGGCAGCCGACCGAGGCGTGCCCGTAGAAGCCCGCGGACAGGCCGTGCGCGCTGAGCACCTCGCGGAACCGGCGTGTGTAGGCGCCGAGCACGGCCGGGTCAACCGCGGTGTCCTCAACGAACGCCAGCGGGCGGCGGGCCCCGGTACTGGCCGCCATGAGCAGGCCCAGGCCGGCCGAGCGGACCTTCAGCAGCGCCGCCTGATCCGCGGCGGCCTCCGCCCGCGGCGTGTGGTAGCCATGGCGGTGCCGCCGCCACAGCGCATCGAGCCGGTCGAGACCGGCGGCCGCCTCCGCCTCGGTGTCCGCGAAGAACGTTACGAACAGCAGCGCACCCGGGTCGCCGGACAGTATCGACGACAGTTCCCGGTACTCCAGCTTGGTGCGGGCCAGTTCCAGAATGGCCCGGTCCATCAGCTCGACCGCGGCGGGCTCGCAGGCCAGCGCGTCCCCGGTCGCGTCGATCGCCGCCTCGGCAGAGGTGAAGTGGCCGACCGCGATCACCCGGTGCCGGGGCACGGGCACCAGGGCGACGTCCGCCGCTACCACCGTGACCAGGGTTCCCTCCGAGCCGACCAGGAACCTGGCGAGGTCCATGCCGCCCGGGCCGCCGCGGCCGGCCAGGCGGTCCAGCCGGTACCCGCCCGACTGGCGCCAGAACCGCGGGTATCCGGTGGCGATGGCCTCGGCGTTCCGCTCCGCGAGCAGCGGCAGTTCCCGGCAGATCGTGCCCTCCAGCGACGGCCGGGCGGCCCGGCCGGCGATCTCGGCCGCCGGCAGCGCGCCGAACGCCGCGCGGCTCGCGTCGGACAGGACCACGTCCAGCGAGAGCACGTGGTCGACGGTCATGCCGTAGCGGACCGAATGGCTGCCCGCCGAGTTGTTGCCGATCATTCCGCCGAGCGTGGCCCGGTTGCTGGTCGAGGTGTCCGGGCCGAACATGAGGCCGTGCCGGGCCGCCGCCAGGTTCAACTGCTCCTGCACCACGCCCGGCTGCACCCGCGCGCGCCGCGCCTCGCCGTCGATCGCGAGGATCCGGTTCATGTGCCTGGAGAAGTCCATCACCACCGCGCGCCCGACGGCCTGCCCCGCCAGGCTGGTCCCGGCGCCCCGGGCCAGCACCGGCACCCCGAACCCGGCGGCGGCGGAGACCACGGCGGCGGCCTCGTCGCCGTCCCTGGGGAACACCACGCCGAGCGGCTCGATCGCGTACATGCTCGCGTCACGGGAGAAAAGGTGCCGGCTGTAGGAGTCGAACCGTACCCCGCCGCTCGTCACCCGGCGCAGTGCCGCCGCCAGTTCCCTGGCGCCGGCCGCGGAAGCGGAATCCGTAATGCTAATTCCCCCTCGCTTGAGTATGACCGGCCTTCGGGTTACATAATAGGACAATGAATCACCGAAGTGGCCGGCATTTCCTGCAGATCCCCGGGCCGACGAATGTCCCGGACCGGGTGCTGCGCGCGATGGCAGCGCCCACGATCGACCACCGGGGGCCGGAGTTCGCCCGCCTGGCCCGCGAGGTGCTCAGCGGGGTGGCGAGCCTGGCCGGCACCGCCCGGCCGGTGGCGCTCTACCCGTCCTCGGGCACGGGCGCCTGGGAGGCCGCCCTGGTCAACACGCTTTCCCCGGGTGACAAGGTGCTCGCGTTCGAGACCGGTCACTTCGCCGTGCTGTGGGCCGCCATGGCGCGGCGCCTGGGACTCGACGTGGACCTCGTGGCCGGTGACTGGCGCTCCGGCGTGCGGCCCGGGCAGGTGTTCGAGCGGCTCTCCGCCGACGCCGGGCACGCCATCAAGGCGGTCACCGTGGTGCACAACGAGACCTCGACGGGCACCGAAAGCAGCATTCCCACGAATCCGCGCGGCAATCGACGCCGCGGCGCATCCGGCATTGCTTATTGTGGACGCCATTTCATCACTCGGATCCATTGACTACCGGCACGATGAATGGGGTGTCGATGTCACCGTGTGGTGCTCGCAGAAGGGCATGATGCTGCCTGGCGGCCTGGGCCTCAACGCGGTCAGCGCGAAGGCGCTCGACGCCTCACGCCAGGCCCGGCTGCCACGGAGTTACTGGGCGTGGCAGCCGATGCTCGACGCCGCGGACACCGGGCTGTTCCCCTACACACCGGCCACCAACCTGCTCTACGGGCTGCGGGAGAGCCTCGCCATGCTCGGCGAGGAGGGGCTGCCCGGCGGTGTTCGCCCGGCACCGGCGGCACGCCGAGGCCACCCGCCGCGCCGTGCGGGCCTGGGGCCTGGACGTGGTGTGCCGCAACCCGGCCGAGTACTCCGGCACGCTCACCGCGGTGCTCGTCCCCGACGGCTGCGACGCCGACCGGGTGCGGGCGATCGTTCTTGACCGGTACAACGCCTCACTCGGCGCGGGCCTGGGCAGGCTGGCCGGGCCGGTCGTTCCGCATCGGGCACCTCGGCGACCTGGGCGACCTGATGCTGGCGGGCACGTTGTGCGGGGTCGAGATGGGGCTGGCCCTGGCCGGCGTGCCGATCGAGCGCGCGGGCGTCCGCGCGGCGCTCGACTACCTGGAACTGTCCTAGCCGGCGACCGGGGGCCCAGTGGCTAGAGCGGGACCGGGAGGGTCAGCGCGGACGGGTGACCCGGGTCGTGGAACACCTGCTGCTGCGCGGGCACCAGGTTGACCGCGGTGCCGAGCGGGTCGCCGGTGCCGGGGTTGCGGGCGTACCGGGGGTGTGCGCCGCTGGAGACCTGGAGCCGGAGCCGGTGCCCCCGGGCGAAGCGGTGCGCGGCAGGCCAGAGCGTGAACCTGGCCCGGATCGTACCGTCGGGCTGCCGCTCCGGGCGTCCCGGCGCCAGCCGGAGCAGCGCGTCGCAGATGTTCTCCGACCTGCCCGACGGGCCCACGTCGCACAGCCGGGCGAAGAAGTCCGTGTGCTCGCGACTGGAGGAGACGAACAGGTCGGCCACCACCTCCCCGGCCAGTTCCAGGTCCCCGGCGAGCGGGGCGCTGGTGTAGGTCAGCACGTCGGGCCTGGCTTCGAGGGAGCGGTTGTCCACCCTGGCCCGGCCGGTCAGGCCCGTCGGCCCGGCCAGGTTCGGCGTCGGGTCCGCCGGGTCGTAGGTGTACCGGTCCGGGTCCGCCTGCGGCGGCGCGGCCTGGGCGAGCACCCCGTCGGGATGCAGGTGCCAGCGGTGCGGCCTGGTCTCCGGCGGCCAGACGGGCAGGTCACGCCACTCGTCCGCGCCAGTGACGAAGATACGTACCGGCTGCGGCCGCAGCACGGTGCGGTCCCCGGCCAGGTGCGCGCGCATCCAGGCCAGCGTGTCGGCGACCCACGCCTGCGCGGCCTCCTGGTCCGCGTGCCGCCACGGGCCGATGAGCAGGTACGGGTCCCGGCCCGCGGCGCGCAGCGCCGCATAGTCGCGAAGCTGCAGCGGCAGGAAGAAGTCGTGCCACCCGCCGACCATGCTGACCGGGGCGGCCACCTCGCCGCGCGTGGCGGCGAAGCTGCGGCCTTTCCAGTACTCATCGCCCGGCGCGTCGTGCGCGAGCCACTCCTGCCAATACGGCACGTTATGGCCGGTGGCCAGCCGGTCGATGTCGCGCAGCGGCAGGTGGTTCAGCAGCGGGCGCCTGCCCCGCTCGGCAAGCTGGGTCCGCAGCGTCGCGAGCGGCCGTTCCTGGCCCGCGACCTGGCAGATCCAGCTCATCGCCGTGTCCAGCGAGAACGACCCGCCCGGGTAGAACGCGGCGCGGAAGTCGGCGGTGGTCACCTGGGCGGCGACCGCGCCGAGGTCAGGTCCCGCGGCCGCGGCGATGGCCCACTGGGTCATACCGAGGTAGCTCGGGCCGCAGGTGCCGAACGAACCGGGATACCACGGCTGTTTCCGCAGCCAGGCAACCGTGGCGAGGCCGTCGTTGTGCTCGTCGTGCCCGAAGGGGTCGAACGTGCCGCCCGAGCCGAAGGTGCCACGGCAACTCTGGATCACGGCCTGGAAGCCCCGCTCGGCAAGCAGGCGGCCGAACAGCAGCCCCCACGACCGGCGCCGCCCATACGGCGAGCGAACCAGCACCAGCGGGGGCGGCGGCCGCAGCGGCCAGGGACGAGTCCGCGGCGCGTACCGATCGGCGAGCAGCACGGCTCCGTCCGGCATGGGAACCCGCAGGTCACGATCGACGTCGATGGTCCTGCTCGTGGCGGGCGGCAGCTTGAGCGCTTGCCCCATGAAACGGCTGGCGAGGGTCATGTCCTGGTGAGTCTTCGGTGTGTCCGCTTGAGGAGGTAAGTCTGCTACGGCCGATTAGCGGCTTCCAGGATGACACGGCCACGCCCGCCAGCGGAGCGGGACGCTGGCGGGCGTGACGGTGGGGTGGCTACGGACGGCGCCTGGCGAAGCGATACCAGAGGAACACCACCAGCCCGATCAGCAGCCAGGGGATATGGAACCCCCAGCCCCACGGCCACCCGCCCACGTGGAGCGGGAAGGCGAACAACGGCCCGGCGAGTGCCTGGCCCACCATGATCGCGACGATCGCGACGAACGCGAGGAACACGATCCGCGGCAGCGGGCTGTGGCGGCGCGGCGGCCGCACCATCGGCGGTGCCGTCGGCGCGGCCTGCTGCCGGGACGCTTCCTCGGAGTCCGGCAGGTCGTCGAACAGGCCGTTCAGGTCGGCGCGGGTCTTGGCCTTCATGGCCCGGTCGAGGCGCTCGTTGAACTCCTCTTCGTCGAGCCGCCCGTCACCGTAGTGCTTGGACAGGCGGTCGGCGACCTCGGTGCGCTCGGCATGGGAGACCCTGATGTTCGGGTCGGGGGTGGAGCGCTGGCCTGACGATCCGCGCCCCCATGGCGGATTGTACGGCGCTGGCATGGTGCGGGCCTCCTTGGCTCAGAGCGACCGGGTCTGCCGGGACTGGACGAAACCGCTGGCGATGGACTGATCGGATCCCTCTTCCGGGATCAGTAGCCAGCAGGCGAGGTAGATGGGCACGCCGGCGCCGCCGACGAAGGTCAGCACGGCGAGGACGATCCGGATGATGGTGACGTCGGCGCCCAGGTAGTTCGCGATTCCGGCGGCGACTCCGGCGATCATCCGATCGCTGGTCGGGCGGCGGAGCGGCTGGGCCCGGCTCTGGTCGATGGTCTGGCTGTTTGCTTCTGCGGTGGTGTTCATGCCTCCAGCCTGGCCGGGCGGGCCGCGCGTGGGTATCGGGAAGACCCCCGATCCGACCCTGATGTCTGCCCCTGAGGATCAGGGTTCGCCCGGATAGCCGCGCGGGCACGCGAAGGGCGATGATGGATTTGTGGCAGAACCGGCTGGCTGGAGGCCGCCCTGGGAGACCGCCCGCGCCGCGGGCAGTTCTGGCGCGCCGCCGGCCGACGGTTCCCGTGATCCGGAGCAGCCGCCCTGGCACTTCCGGCGACGTGGCCCGGGGCGCTGGTCCTGGGGCTCCGGACAGCTGCGGCGCCCGCGGGAGGACCGCCTGGTCGGCGGGGTGGCGGCCGCCATCGCGGCCAGGATCGGCCGGGACGTCACGACCGTCCGGATCGTGCTCGTCGTCGCCGCCGTGCTCTCCGGTGGCTTTGTCGCGGCCGCCTACGTGGTCGCCTGGATGCTGATCCCGATGGCCGGCACCGAGCACGGCCTGGCCCGCAAGGCGATGGCCGACCGGCGCGGGCTGGGGCTCGTCCTGAGCCTGTGGTCGGTGCTGATCGTGGTGCGCATCCTGGCCTCGGTGTTCAAGGCCGGGTGGCTCGGTTCGCTGCTCTTCCCGCTGGCCATCGCCGGCGGCGGGCTGGTCCTGATCTGGCGCAACGCCGCCGAGGATGAGCAGGCGATGATGCGCCGCCAGGTCCAGCCGCTGCTCGGCCTGACGACCGGCTCCCGGCGGACCGGGCTGATCCTGCGGCTCACCCTCGCGGGGATCCTGCTCGCCGGCGGCATCGCCGCGCTGCAGTCGGCGCACGAGAACCTCGCGCTGTTGCGGCCCCTGGCCGGGGTGGCGCTGCTGATCTCCGCGATCGTGGTGCTGCTCGGCCCGTGGTGGCTGCGCATCGCGCGGGACCTGGTGGTGGAGCGGCAGGCCAGGGTCCGGGCCGAGGAACGTGCCGACATCGCCTCCCGGGTGCACGACTCGGTGCTGCAGACGCTGGCGCTGATCCAGCGCCGCGCGGACCAGCCGCAACAGGTGATCGCGCTGGCCAGGGCCCAGGAGCGGGAACTGCGTTCGTGGCTGTTCGACGGCAGGCCGCCAGGTTCCATCGACGACCAGGCCATGACGCTGGCCGGCGGGGTGCGGCTCATCCAGCAGGACGTGGAGGCACAGCACGGCGTGGCCGTCGAGGTCGTCCTGGTGGGCGACTGCCCGCTGGACGACGACCTGACCGCGATGCTCGCGGCCGCGCGGGAGGCGACGGTCAACGCCGCGAAGTGGTCGGGTGCCAGCGTCATCTCGATCTTCGCCGAGGTGGAGCCGGCCGAGGTGTCGGTGTTCGTCCGGGACCGCGGCAAGGGGTTCGACCCCGACACGGTGCCCGCCGACCGCAAGGGGCTGGCGGAGTCGGTGCGCGCCAGGATGGCCCGCCGCGGCGGTAATGCCGCGATCCGCAGCGCCCCCGGAGAGGGAACCGAGGTGTCCCTGACCATGCCACGCAACGTCACCGAGGCGAGCCAGGCATGAGCGATACCAGGCCGCGGGTGTTCATCGTGGATGACCACGGGCTGTTCCGGTCCGGGGTGCGATCCGAACTCGGTGACGAGGTGGAGGTGGTGGGCGAGGCGGACGACGTGGCGCCGGCGATCGCCGGGATCCGCGAGTGCCTGCCCGATGTGGTGCTGCTCGACGTGCACCTGCCCGGCGGCGGCGGCCACGCCGTGGTGACCGCGGTCAAGCCGGAGCATCCGGAGGTGCGCTTCCTCGCCCTGTCCGCGTCCGACGCCCCCGAGGACGTCATCGCCGTGATCCGGGCCGGGGCACGCGGGTATGTGACGAAGACGATCTCCGGCGCCGAACTGGTGGACGCGGTGCGCCGGGTGGCGGCCGGCGACGCGGTCTTCTCCCCCCGGCTGGCCGGGTTCGTCCTGGACGCCTTCGCGAACGGCCCGGGCGCGGGCATGCAGCGCCCGTCCCTCGATCCCGAACTTGATCAGCTCACCGGCCGCGAGCGTGAGGTGCTGCGGCTGATCGCCCGCGGCTACACCTACAAGGAGATCGCCCGGGAGCTGTTCATCTCGATCAAGACGGTGGAAACCCACGTCTCCTCGGTGCTGCGCAAGCTGCAGCTGTCCACCCGCCATCAGCTCGCGCGCTGGGCGACCGAGCGCCGCCTGGCCTGACCGGCCGCCGGGCCACCCAGTACCGGCCCGCCGGGACCCGGGCTCCTGGCCAGCCAGGAGCCGGTTGATAACCTGGCAAAATGCCTGCTCCTCAGGCAGTGGTGTATGACCTCATCGGCGGGCGCTACGCGGCGGCGCGGCGCACGGACCCGCGCATCGCGGCCCCCATCTGGGCTGCGCTCGGCGGCGCACGGACCGTGCTGAACGTGGGCGCCGGCAGCGGCTCCTACGAGCCTCCCGGCCGTCGCGTCGTGGCGGTGGAGCCGTCTATCGTCATGCTGGCCCAGCGTCCCAGTGGCTCGGCCCCGGCGGTGCGAGCGGTCGCCGAAAGGCTGCCGTTCCCCGATGGCGCGTTCGACGCCGCCATGGGCGTGCTCACCATGCATCACTGGGCCGACCGGGACCGCGGCCTGGCCGAGATGCACCGGGTGGCCGGGCACGTGGTGCTGTTCCTGCGCGACCCGCGGCGGCGCCCGTTCTGGTGGCTGGACCACTATTTCCCCGCGACCGCGCGGCTGGAGGCGGCACGGGAGACCCGGGTCGCCGAGCTGGAACGGGTGCTCGGCCCGCTGGAGGTCATCCCGGTGCCGATCCCGGGCGACTGCGCCGACGGGTTCAACGGGGCGTACTGGCGGCGGCCGCGCGCCATCCTGGATCCGGCGGTGTGGGGGCCGATGTCGGCCCTGGCAATGATCCCACCGGCGGACCGCACCGCGGGAATCAGCCGCCTGCGCGCTGACCTCGACAGTGGCGCCTGGGAGCGGCGCTGGGGCTACCTGCACGGGCTGGCCGAGCTTGACCTCGGCTACAGCGTCGTGGTGACCCGCTAGCGCAGTGCCGGTGGCCCGCGGTGGCCCGGCGTGGGCTGCCCGCGGCGCTCAGCCGGCCAGCGTGGCCGCCAGGAAGTCCAGCTTCGCCCGCAGGTGCAGCGTCCCGCCGCCCTCGTGACCGTTGAACTCATACACCGCGATGTCCTTGGGCCCGGCGTAGTGGTTGAACGCGGCGAAGACCGTGGACGGCGGGGTGACGTCGTCGGCCAGACCGGCGGAGAACAGCGCCGCGGCCTGGGCGCGCTTCGCGTGGTTGACCACGTCCACGTAGGACAGCGTGCGGAACACGGTCTCCACCTGGTCGATGTGCACGGCGCAGTACTCGGACAGCTCGACGTAGGGGCGGCTGTTGGTGACCTCCGCTCCGCGCCGGGGATGAGCCAGGAACGGCACATCGGGCATGGCCGCGCGGACATCAGGGGCCAGGTGGGCCGCCGCGATCGCCAGGCCCCCTCCCTGGCTCCCGCCCGTGGTGACCAGCGGCAGGCCGGTGGCGGCCGGGTGGCCGCGGGCCGCGTCCACGGCGCAGGCCGCGTCGGTGAACAGCCGCGTGTAGTAGTACGTGCGCGGGTCGGCGATGCCGCGGGTCATGAACCCGGGGCTGCTCGGTGCGCCGTTGTCGCTGGGGTCGGGCGTGTCCGCGCCGCGCCACGCGCCGCCCTGGCCGCGGGTGTCCATGACCAGGTGGACGTAGCCGGCGCTGCTCCAGGGCAGCCAGTCGAGCGGGTCGCCGCGGCCGCCGCCGTAGCCGATGAACTCCACGACCACCCCGCCGCGCGGCGCCGGCTCGTGCGGGACGAGCAGCCACCCCCTGACCGGGTCGCCGGCGAACCCGGAGAACGTCACGTCGAACACGTCGGCGTACCTGATCGCGGTGCTGACCGGGGTGAACTCGGGCGCCCAGGCGGCGGCACGTGCGGCGGCGAGCTGACCGGACCAGAACTCGTCGAAGTCGGCGGGCTCGGCCACCTCGGGGATGTACCGGCGGAGCTCGGCAAGCGGCAGGTCGGTAAGCATGGAAGGAGAGTAACGGTGTTAGTCCGGGGGACGACCCCCGGAACCCCCGATGGCTCAAGGCCCCGTTCCTCCGTCACGGGGCCTTGGCCCCGCCGGCCGGGGGGGACACGGCGCTCCCCTGCGGACACCCCGGACCCCGATGGCCCGGAACCCCCCGCTGGCTCAAGGCCCCGTTGCTTCGTCACGGGCCTCGGCCGTACTAGTCCGGCGGCAGGAGCGTTACGACCGGGTAGAGGACCCGGTCGTAACCGGCCAGCCGGCGGGGCCCGGTCAGCGTCACCGGGAGCACCGCCCTGATGTCCGTGCTCGACACGCCGATCCGCAGTTCCACCTCGCCCGGGTCGACCTGCCGGCGGCCCGCCCTGCCGGTGTAGGAGGTGAGGTCGGCGTGCAGATCGATGACCACGGTGCGGGACTGGCCCGCGGCCAGGTCCACCCGGGCGGTCGCGATGAGCTGCTGCACCGGGCGGGCCACCTCGGCCACCGGGTCGTGCAGGTACACCTGGACCACCTCGGTGGCGGCGATGGCCGCGTCGTTGCGCAGGCTGATCGCCACCTGACAGCGGCCGTCGGTCGGCCATGCCTGCGGGGAGCGCCGTACCACGTCACACCAGGTGGCCGGGGCGTAGGACAGCCCGTGGCCGAACGGGAACAGTGGTGTCGGATCCACGGTGCTGACGTCGCTGCGCAGCCCGGGACCGGGGGCGAGGTAGCTGCCCGGCTGGGTCGCGCCCGCGGCCGGGAAGCTGACCGGGAGGCGGCCCGACGGGCTGACCCGGCCGCTGAGCACGCTGGCCAGGGCCCGGCCGCCCTCCTGGCCGGGGAAGAACCCGCAGACCGCGGCCGCCAGCCGCCCCGCGAACCGGGACAACTCGTAGGGCCGTCCGGTGAGCAGCACCAGGACCACCGGCGTGCCGGTGCCGAGCAGGGCGTCGAGCAGTTCGGGCTGCCTGCCGGGCAGGCGCAGGTCCGCGGCGTCGCAGCCCTCACCCGAGGTGCCCGCGCCGAACATCCCTGACCGGTCGCCGAGCACGGCGACGCAGACGTCGGCGGCGCGCGCCACCCCGGCCGCCTCGGCCAGGCCCGCGTCATCGCCACCGAGCACCGGGCAGCCCTGCGCGAAGCTGACCTGGTACCCGGCCGGGTCGGCACGCAGCGCGTCGAGCAGGCTGGGTGCGTCGATCCCGAGCGGGAGGCCGGGGTGGTGCAGGCCCACATGCTGCGGGAACGAGTAGCAGCCGAACATCGCGCTGGCCTCGTCGGCCCGCGGCCCGACCACCGCGATCCGCCGCACCGAAAGCGGCAGGGTGCCGTCATTGGCCAGCAGCACAATGGATTCCTCGGCAAGCTGGCGGGCCAGCGCGCGGGACCGCTCGTCGTCGAGGCTGCCGGACGCCTCCGGCTGCGGCGCCCAGTCGGCATCCAGCAGCCCCAGCTCACATTTCTGTTCAAGGACCCGCGCCGCCGCCCGGTCCACCAGGGCGGCGGGCACCTCGCCCGCCTCGACCGCGTGCAGCAACGGCGCGCCGTAGCAGGTCACGATCGGCAGCTCCACGTCCACGCCGGCCGACAGGGCCTGGCCCGCGGCGTCGCCGCGGCTGGCCGCGACCGCGTGCATGGTCTGCAGGAACGCCACGGCGAAGTAGTCGGAGACCACGGTCCCGGTGAAGCCGGCCACGCCGCGGAGCCAGTCGGTCAGCAGCGTGCCGTCCGCGGTGGCGGGCACGCCGTCCAGATCGATGTAGGTGGGCATGACCGACCGCGCGCCGGCGCGCAGCGCCATCTCGAACGGCGGCAGCAGCACGTCGGCCAGCTCCCGCGGGCCGATGGAGACCGGCGCCAAGTTGCGCCCGGCGCGCGAGGCGGAGTAGCCGGCGAAGTGCTTCAGCGTGGCCACCACCCCGGCCGACTCCAGTCCGCGCACGTAGCCGCTGCCGATCAGGCCGACCAGGTACGGGTCCTCGCTGATCGCCTCTTCCACCCGGCCCCAGCGCAGGTCGCGGACCACATCGAGGACCGGGGCCAGGCCCTGGTGCACGCCGTGCCTGCGCATAGCCGCGCCGATCTGGGCGGCCATCCGCTCGACCAGGCCCGGGTCGAACGTCGCCCCCCAGCACAGCGGGGACGGGTACACGGTCGCCTGCCAGGCGAGCATCCCGGTCAGGCATTCCTCGTGCACCATGGCCGGTATACCGAACCGGCCGGCCGCGACGATCTGGTCCTGGAGCACGGCCACGGCGCGGGCCCCGTCGGCCGGTGCCACCGGGGCGGTGCCGAAAACGCGGGTGAGCTGGCCGAGCCCGGCACCGATCAGCGTCTCCCAGTCCGGCGCCGGGGCGGCGGCGTGCTGATGTGGCACGACCTCGCCGCGGGCGGCATCCACACCGACCCAGACCGCGTAGAGCTGGGCAATCTTTTCCCGCAGGGTCATGCGGGAGAGCAGGTCGCGCACCCGCTCGGCCGGCGTGGCTGCCGGGTCGCGCCAGATTTCGGTGGAAACGCGGCCCTCGATCGTCACGTGGCTGCTGTCCTTTACCGGGAAGGGGGCCGCCAGGCCCGGGTTGACTGCCGTATCACCAGGTTGGTCGCGAGCGTGATGTGGGTGGCCTGGGAGCGCTCACCGCGGATGAGCGACAGGAGCAGCTCGATGGACCGCTCGCCCATCTTGCGGATCGGCTGCTCGACGGTGGTCAGCGGCGGCGCGCACAGAGCGGACTCCGGGATGTTGTCGAACCCGACCACCGACAGGTCGGCGGGCACGCGCAGGCCGAGTTCGGTGGCGACCTCGATGGTCGCGATGGCCGACATGTCGTTCGCCGCGAACACGGCGGTGGGCGGGCTGGGCGCGGTCAGCAGCAGCCGCGCCTGTTCCAGCGACACCTCGGGGTCGTAGTCGCCGCAGCGGATCAGGCTCTCGTCCACGCCGGCCCCGGCCGCCTGCAGCGCCTCCCGGTACCCGCGCTCGCGCAACTGCGCCGACTCCAGGTCGGGCCGCCCGGTCAGCATCCCGATGCGGCGGTGCCCGAGGCTCAGCAGGTGCCCGGTGGCGAGCTGGGCGCCCCGGAGGTTGTCGGAGTCCACGGTCGGCAGGCCGGACTGGCCGGTGTGCGGGTCGATGGCGACGATCGGCGCGCCGTAGTTCACGTCCACCACCGTCGGGGTGACCAGGACGGCGCCGTCGATCAGCGTGCCGGACAGGCGGGACAGGTACCGGCGCTCCCAGCCGACCCGGTCGCCGGAGTGCCCGCCGGCGGAGTAGACCACCAGCTCGAAGCCGGAGCCCCTGATCGCGTCCGCGGCACCCTTGAGCAATTCGGTGCTGAACGGCTCCAGGTCGGCCACCAGGATCCCGATCACGTTGGTGCGGTGGTTCCGCAAACTCTGTGCGACCAGGCTCGCCTCGTACCCCAGCTCGTCGATGACGGCCTGGACCCGCGCGGAGGTGTCACTGGCCACGCCATAACGGTTGTTGATCACCTTCGAAACCGTGGCGACGGAGACGCCGGCGCGCGCGGCGACGTCGCGGATGGTGACACGTGAGCTTGGCTCCACCCGGGCGAGAATACCTTTATAAAACGTTATCGACAACGATTGACATGAACGATACGACGCGCAAAACTCGGCGGCAAGCCTAGGTGGCCACGCTGGTCCGCGCTCGCGCCTAAAACCCCTCAGGGAGATGACCACAATGCGCAGCATCCGGAATGGTGCCGTGCTCGCCGTCGCGGCGGCCACGGCGCTGACTCTCGCCGCATGCGGCAGCAGCAGCAGCGGCGGCGCAGGCTCGGGAAGCGCCTCTCAATCGGGCAGTTCCGTAACGCTCACGTGGTGGAACAACGCCACCGCCAACCCGCTCAAGGGCGTGTGGGCACAGGTGGCCAGCTCCTACCATGCCGCCCATCCCAAGGTCGCGTTCCAGATCGACCCGATCCAGAACGAGCAGTTCACCACCAAGATCCCGCTCGCCCTGCAGTCCGGCAGCCCGCCGGACATCTACCAGCAGTGGGGCGGCGGCCAGGAAGCCACGCAGGTCAAGTCCGGCAAGGTCATGAACATCACCAAGGACGTGGCCCCGTGGATCGGCCAGCTGGGCTCCGCCGCGGAGGGCTGGCAGGTCAACGGCCAGCAGTACGGGATCCCCTATGACCTGCACATGGTGGGCTTCTGGTACCGCAAGGACCTGTTCACCAAGGCCGGCATCGCCAGCCCGCCGACCACGATAACCGAACTCAACGCGGACGTCGCCAAGCTCAAGGCGGCGCACATCGTGCCGATCGCCGTGGGCAGCAAGGACCGCTGGCCCGATGCGTTCTGGTGGGAGTACTTCGCGCTGCGGGACTGCTCCACTACCGTGCTGAAGGCATCGATGAAGGCGATCAACCTCAGCAACCCGTGCTTCCTCAAGGCCGGTGAGGACCTCCAGGCGTTCATGAAGACCAAGCCGTTCCAGCCCGGTTTCCTCGGCACCGCGTCCCAGCAGGGCGCGGGCAGCTCCGCGGGCATGGTCGCCAACGGCAAGGCAGCCATGGAACTGCAGGGTGACTGGGACCCCGGCGTCATGTCCGCCCTGTCCACCGACAAGACGCTCAACTCCAAGCTCGGCTGGTTCCCGTTCCCGGCGGTCACCGGTGGCGCGGGCGCCCCGACCACCCTGCTCGGCGGCGGTGACGGGTTCTCCTGCACCACGGGTGCCACGGCCTCCTGCGCGGACTTCCTCAAGTACATCGACAGCGCACCGATCCAGAAGAAGCTGGTGGGCGCGAACGTCGGCCTGCCCGCCAACCCGGCCGCCGCGTCCGCGCTGACCGACCCCACGCTGCGCCAGATCCTGGCCTACAGCCACGCCTCGCCGTACATCCAGAACTACTTCGACATCGCCTTCCCGACCAACGTCGGCCAGGCGGTGGACAACGCGGTCGCCGACTTCTTCGCCGGGCAGGGCACGCCCGCGACGATCATCACGACCGTGAACCAGGCGGCATCGACCTCCTGATGGCCCGCGGTATAAGCACGGCGGCTGCGACGGAACCCTCCGCCGCAGCCGCCGCCACGCCTCCTGCGCAGCCCGCCCGCCCGGCCCGGCTGCGCAAGAGGCTCGAACTGACCCTGCTGCTGGGGCCCGCGCTGATCCTGTTCATCGGCTTCGTGCTGGCACCCATCGGCATCGCGGTCTACTACAGCCTGTACAACTGGAGCGGGTTCGGGCCGCTGACCGAGTTCACCGGCACGCACAACTACTCGCTGGCGCTCTCCGACCCCGTGTTCCGCTCCGCGATCGAGCACAACATCATCATCGCGGTGCTGTCGGTGGCCATCCAGTTGCCGATCAGCATCGGGCTGGCCCTGCTGCTGAACCGGCAGATGCGCGGCCGCTCGCTGCTGCGGCTGGTCGTGTTCGCGCCGTACGTGCTCTCCGAGGCGACCACCGCAGTCATCTGGCTGCTCATGCTGCAGCCGGGCGGGTTCGTGGACAAGGCCCTGACCGCGATCGGCCTCGGCCACCTCGTCCACCTGTGGCTGGCCGACCTTTCCATCGTGCTGTACACCCTGTTCGTGGTGCTGACCTGGAAGTACATCGGCTTCGGCATCATCTTGCTGCTGGCTGGCCTGCAGGGCATCCCGGCGGAACTGCGCGAGGCGGCCGCCATCGACGGGGCGTCGCACTGGCAGACCACCCGGCGGATCGTGCTGCCACTGCTCGCCCCGACGATCCGGATCTGGATCTTCCTCACGATCATCGGCTCGCTGCAGTTGTTCGACATCGTGTGGATCATGACCGGCGGCGGCCCGGCCAACGCGTCGGTCACCATGGCGACCTACCTGATCAACCGCGGGTTCCAGAGTTACGAGTTCGGCTACGCCAGCGCGATCGCGGTCATCCTGTTCATCATCTGCTTCCTGTTCTCCCTGCTCTACCAGCGGTTCGCGCTGCGCAGGGACACCCGCGGCGCGCTCACGAGGGCGGTCGGATGAGCGCCGTCGCCCCGGCAGCGGGGCGGGCCGCCGTCACACCACCGGCGCCGGAGGCCCGCAGGTTCTCGCTGCTCAAGCCGCTGACCTGGCTCGTGGTGATACTGGTCGTGGCGATCACCGTGATCCCGATGATCTTCGTGATCGAGGGCGGCTTCCGCTCCACCGCGCAGATCAACACCTCCCCCGTCGGGCTGCCCCATCCCTGGGTGTGGAGCAACTACACCTCGGTGCTGTTCTCCTCGGCGTTCTGGCGGTTCCTGTTCAACAGCGCCTTCATCGCGGTGGTGGCGACCGTGGGGGCCGTGGGGTTCGGCTCGATGGCGGCGTTCGCGCTGTCCCGGATCGAGTTCAGGGGCCGCGAGGCGATCTTCACCTTCTTCACGATCGGCCTGCTGTTCCCGATCGGCGTGGCGAGCCTGCCGCTCTACCTGTTGCTGCAGCGCATCCACATGCTCGACAACCTGCTCGGGGTGGCGATCCCCGAGGCGGCGTTCTCGCTGTCGATCACGATCGTGATCCTCCGCCCGTTCATGCGCGCGATCCCGGCGGAGATCGAGGACGCGGCCGTGGTGGACGGCGCGACCAGGCTGAAGTTCTTCGCCCGTATCCTGCTGCCGCTGTCGCGGCCCGCGCTGGTCACGGTCGCGATCCTGGCGTTCGTCTTCAGCTGGAACAACTACCTGCTCGCCTACATCGTGTTCACCAGCCCGTCGCACTTCACGCTGCCGCTGGGCGTGGCCACGTTCCAGACCCAGTACTCCCAGGACACGGCGCGCATCTTCGCGTTCACCGCGCTGTCGATGGTGCCGGCGCTCGGCTTCTTCGTCCTCGCCGAGCGGCGGATTGTTGCGGGGCTGTCCGGGTCGTTGAAGGGGTGATGGATTTGTTGAAGGGGTGATGGATTTTATTGCCCTACGACGGCCGTGGCTGGCCGCCCGCCTCGCCGCGAGCCGTACCCTGCCAGCCCGGGGAAGCACAGCGTTACCCCGGGACACCCCGGACCCTGATGGCCCGGACCCTCGCTGGCCTGCGGCCAGTGCTAGCCCGGGGCGACCCCGGAACCCCGCGACACGACTGCGTCGCGGGGGGGTTGCGCGCGCCGTAGGCTTTCGGGGTGGGTGGCGACCCGACCCGGCCGTACGGATTCAGCGGCTGCGCACCAGGCTGGGCCTGTCCCAGGAACAACTTGCGCGGCAGTTGGGCGTGTCGTTTGCCACGGTCAACCGCTGGGAGTCCGGGCGCACCCAGATGTCGGCACGGGCCAGCCGCGCACTGGCTGAGTTCGAGGCGCGCGCCGCCGCCGAAGGCCCGCCCACGGCCGGGCTGCCCGTCGCCCAGTCGAGCTTCATCGGCCGGGCCGCCGAAGTCACCGAACTGAGCCAGATCATCGCGACGTCCCGGCTGGTCAGCCTGGTTGGTCCCGGCGGCGCTGGGAAGACCCGGTTGGCCATCGAGGCGATCCGGCACGGCAGCCCGGCGGCCGAGGTGGCGTTCATCCCGCTCGAACCGGTGCGCCAGAGCGCGTCGCTGATCCCGGCGGTGGCGAGCTGCCTGCGGGTGCGCGATCAGCCCGGGCTGAGCATGCAGGAGTGCCTGGCCGCGGCGCTGGCAACGGCGCCGCGCCTGCTGCTGCTCGACGGTGCGGAACATCTGCGTGACGCGGTCGCGGAACTGGCCAGCCAGCTGCTCGCCGCCGCCGGCGGGCTGCGGATCGTGGTCACCAGCCGGGTCGTGCTCGGCGTGCCGGGTGAGGTGTGCTGGACCGTCCCGCCGCTGGAGTGCCCGTCCGCCGCCGCGGGCGCCTCCGACATCGCGGCCAGCGACGCGGTGCGGCTGTTCATCACCAGGGCGCACGAGCGGGTGCCCGGCTTCGCCAGCGCCGACGTGGCGCCGCACGCCATCGCCGAGCTGTGCCGCCGCCTCGATGGGCTGCCGCTGGCCATCGAGCTGATCGCGGGCTGGGTCGGCACGCTGTCGGTGCCGGAGATCCTCACCCAGCGGGCGGTGCTGCTCGACGCCGAGCCCAGCCAGCCGCGGGGGCGCAGGCTCGTCGACGTCGTGCGGACAAGTTATGACCTGCTCAGCCCCCGGCAGCAGCGCCTGCTGCCCGCGCTGAGCGTGTTCGCCGGGCCGGCGTCCGGCGGCAACCTGGTCACGCTGACGGACAGCAGCAATATCCTCGGCCGGTCCAAGCCCACCCAGCTGACCTACATGTTCTACTCCGACGGTTCCATCGGAGTCCCGTTCACGCAGGTCAACGGCGGCCAGGTGACGATCAGGTCGGGCAGCATCGTGTGGCCGCCCGCATCGGTCATCGCGTCGGGCCAGGCGCACACCTCGGTGCTCGCCATCACGCTCAAGACCAACGGCCAGACCATCAACGAGAAGGTCCACGTCACGGTCAAAGGCGGCGGGACGCACAGCGTGACCGTGCCGGCCGGGACCTATCAGGCCACCGTGGTCGACCAGACCATGGCCGAGAAGGTGCTCGGGCATCCGGTGAGCATCGTGATCCGGACCTGGCTGGCGCCCGGCGTCGGCCCGGTGCAGTCGGAGGTACTCGAGAAGTCCGCGTTCGGCGCGGGACCGCAGATCCGCGAGGAACTGAAGTCGTTCACCAAGTAGCGCTGCTGGCCCGGGGGAGCGACCCCCCGGAACCCCCCGATGGCCTACGGCCCGGTTCCTTCGTCACCGGGCCGGGGCCGGGCTGGCCCGGGGGAGCGACCCCCCGGAACCCCCCGATGGCCTACGGCCCGGTTCCTTCGTCACCGGGCCGGGGCCGGGCTGGCCCGGGGGAGCGACCCCCCGGAAGCTGGCCGCGCCGATGGCCCATCAAGCTGCCGCACCGGCCGGGAACCGACCGCCCCGGCCGGTGCGGTCTTTTGTGGCTCAGGTGAGTTCGATCAGCGGGAACGCGCGGTGGCGGCGCGGCGGGATGAGGAAGTTCTGCCGCCGGGTCGCGGTGATGAACCGTTCAAGCCCGTTGGCGGTCGGGTCCACGCCGAACTCGTTCTGCAGGTCGAGCGATGCCTGGTGAACGCGCAGGGTTGTGAAGAACTGCGCGGTCGGCACGAAGATCGTGAACTGCAGCTTGGGCTGGCTGCCACCGCCGGGAACGTCCATGGCGTCGAAACCGGGCCCGTCCATGCGCAGGTGGACCGGCGTCCCGTCCTTGGCCCGGGAGGATCGCTGCAGGCAGGACAGGTGGCCCATCCGCTGCTCGCCGTTGTTGGTGCCGATACCCTCGGCGGTCTGCTCGGCGTAATGCGGTCCCCGGTTCTGGTTCGGCAGGAGCGACGGGCCGCCGCCGTCGGTGAACTGGTCCTTGTTACCCGGCACCAGGTTCGGCGCGTGGAACGCGTACTGCACCCGGTTGACGAACGTACCGTCGGCGCCCGGCTTGGCCGTCGGCGTCTTCATGGCGAAGAACTGCAGCATGTCCAGGATCAGATGCGACAGGTGCTGGATGGCACCGTGATCGAAGTAGTCGCCTGCCGCGGCGGTGGTCAGGTGCGCCGAGGAGTTGCCTGCGAACGTGCAGATGGGAGCCGGGCCGGAGCCGTTCACCTGCTGGTCGGCGAAGCCCATCCACATGGGCGACTGGTGCTGGATGTAATCCGCGAACGGCAGGCCGTGCTGCGTGGCGATCGACTTCGGCAGCCCCATCTGCACGAACATGTGCCGGCTCGAAGTGAACTTGAGCAGCCCGGTCCAGGCTGGGGACTTCACCGCCTTGCCGCGCAGCTTGCCGCTGCCGCCGAACCAGGCCAGCACGTCGGTGAGGAACGCCGCGTTGTCGCTGCGCAGCGTGAACAGCAGGTCGTTGTGCTCGATCCTGACATCCACGTTGAACCGCAGCTTGTGGATGTGCGGGTTGGCCGGGCCGACGTCGGTCGGGCCCGGCACCGCCTCTTCGAGCACGTATTGGCTGTGGTCGGAGACCGGCCGGGGCATGTGCCCGGACACCAGGCTGCCTTGCAGCCCACCGGGCAGCCGCTTGAAGTACGGCAGCCCGTAGGACACGAACGTGACCAGGTTCGCCGCACCCCACGGGTAGGCCGTCTCCAGCGCGGCCAGCACCCGGTCCAGCTCCGCCTGATCGGCCTTGGCCGGGGTACGCTCCAGGGCCGCCGTCAGGAAGATCGTGTGCACCGGCGGCAACTGGAACTTCACCCCGCTGCCGAAGGTCTGCGGCGGCGAGGAGAGAAAGGCGGAAATGTCGAACTGGATGTCCGACGGAGTGGCCGCCGCGAGCGCGCGCTGCGGCACGAAGGCCAGCGGCCCGGCCGCCTCGAGCGCGGCCACGGCAGCGGCCAGCACACCGGCCTGGCGCAAGGCGGTGCGCCGGGTGATCTGTCCCCGAGAATCCACCAAAGCATCCCTTCATATGCGCAGATCAAAGAACGGCACCCGGAACGCTCAAGACGGCGCCAATCCTAATCAGCCGGCCAGCACCTCGGCGGCGTGGTCGGGCACATAGGTCTGCGACTCGCGGGGGGCGCGCACGTAGCCCTGCGAGGGCGGCCGTGGCGGAAGCTTCAGCGGCCTGTGCTTTATGGCGTGGTAGGGGACGGTGCTGAGCAGGTGGGCGATCGCGTTGATCCGGGCGCGCCGCTTGTCGGCGCTCTCCACCACGAACCAGGGCGCCTCGGGGATGTCGGTCTGCACGAACATGATGTCCTTGGCCCGCGAATAGTCCTCCCAGCGAGTGATCGACTCCAGGTCCATCGGGGAGAGCTTCCAGCGCCGCATCGGGTCCTCCAGGCGGGACCGGAACCTGTTCTGCTGCTCGGTATCGCTCACCGAGAACCAGTATTTGCGGAGCAGGATGCCGTCCTCGACCAGGAGCCGCTCGAAGATCGGGCACTGATGCAGGAACCGGCTGTACTCCTCCTTGGTGCAGAACCCCATGACGTGCTCGACCCCGGCCCGGTTGTACCAGCTCCGGTCGAACAGCACGATCTCGCCGGCGGCCGGCAGGTGATCCACATACCGCTGGAAGTACCACTGGGTCTGCTCCCGCTCGGTCGGCGCCGGCAGGGCGGTGATCCTGGCGACCCGTGGGTTCAGGTACTGGGTGACCCGCTTGATCGTGCCTCCCTTGCCCGCCGCGTCCCGGCCCTCGAAGATCACCACTAGCCGGGCACCCTCGGTGCGCACCCATTCCTGCAGCTTTACCAGCTCGGCCTGGAGCCGGAACAGCTCCTTCTCGTAGATCTTCTTGGGCATCCGGTCGATTTCGTCCGCCGGGTCCGGGGTGCCGCTCTTCCCGCTCTTCGCGCTCTTGCTCGCCATCGCAATGCTCCTTCCCGCGGGCGGAGGCCACCGCATGCGGCCCACCGCACCTCTGCGGGATTACTTGCCCGGAGCGGAGGTGTCAAGCACATCGGAGACCGGCCGCCGTGGCGTGGCCGGCGCCGGGAGGCCGTATCCGATCCGCAGGATCAGCTGCGCGGTGCCCCGCCCGGACACCGGGTCGCGCACCTGCCATGCGTCGCCGGTTTCCAGCGGCTGGGTGAGTGGGCTGGTGGCGATGCCGTGCTGAGTGGCGGTAAGCAGCACCCGCTGGAGGGCCTGCCCGGCGCGCAGCCAGTCGATCCTGGTGCTGGAGGCGGTGGAGAGCACGGCGAGCTGTGGCTGCTCCTCGAACCAGGCGTAGCCGACCGTGTGGCCGGGCAGAAAGTCGCGCACCGGCGTGCTGCCGCGCGGATCCCGCGGGCCCGCGGCGCTGCCCGGAATGCCGTCCTTGTCGCGCTCACCGCCGACCCATCGGGCGAGCTCCTCGCGGTAGCAGGGATCCCCGGTCAGGTCGGTTTCCGCGTCCGCGATCAGCCGCAGTAGCCGGTGCGTCTCGTCGTGGCCGGGCAGGGACAGTGTTGCTCCCTCAAGCTGGGCCGCTGCCACGAGCTCGGCGAGCACCCCGGGCGGCACCGGACGGCCGCTGTACGGCCCGCGGTTGGTGTGCCTGGCCGGGATGGCCGCATACAGTTCCCGGTCTGCCTCGTCCGGGCGGTGCTGACCGCCCAGCCTGACGGTGGCGAGCAGCAGCGGTTCGGCGGGCGCGGGGAGCAGCCGGGCCACCGCTTGCCTGCCGGCCTCCGCCGCGGCGGCGCGCAAGTTGAACAGGGCGGCGCCGCAGGCGATGTGCACCGCGCGGCCGTGCGGGTCGCTGCGCGGCAGCATCCGGTCCGGGTCGGCGTACAGCTCGATGGTGTCGGTGTCCCAGAACACCCGGAACCGCCACGGCTGGGTGTTGTGCATGGACGGGGCCAGGGTCGCCGCGTGCAGCAACTTGGCGACCAGCGCCTCTGGGGATCCTGCCTCACTCATACCGTCAGAGTGACGGCGTTGGCCCACGCTGACCAGGGACCAAGGTCCCTTCCCAAGTCTGGTTTCACTGCCCCCCGGCGGGCTCGAAGCCGGCCCCGCGGTCCTCAGCGGCCCACCTTGCGACGTAGCTGAACCGGTCGGCGTGCACCAGGCCGTGCCGCCATTCCACCGGGGTTCCGTGGCTGGTGGCCCGCCGCTCGATGGCGAGCGCCGGGGTGCGGGCCCCGAGGCCGAGCAGGTCCCGCTGCTCGGCGGTGGGCAGCACCGGCCGCAGCCGCTCCCAGCCGGCGTCGGGCCACAGCCCGCACTGGGCGTGCAGTTCGTGGTAGAGCGCGGTACGGGCGAAGTCGACCTTGAGCAGCGGCCGGGCCAGCGCGGCCGGGAGCCAGGAGCAGTCGAGCACGATCGGCTGGTCGTCGGCGAGGCGCAGCCGCTCGAGGTAGACCAGCGGCTCGTCCGGTGACCGGCCGAGCACCTTGGCCGCTTCCTCGTCCCGCCGTTCCTCCAGGTAGCGCACGACGCTGCGCTGCACGTAGCCCTGGGCCTCGACGGAGCGGAACAGGCTGTACAGCGCGCCGAGCGGCTGCTCGATCAGCGCCCCGGTGACGAACGTTCCCCGGCCGCGGCCGCGCTCGATGATCCCCTCTGCCTGCAGCCGGCGGACCGCCTCCCTGACGGTGTGGCGGCTCACCCCGTAGGTCTCCCTGAGTTCCTCGTCTCCGGGGAACCGCCCGGTGAACTCACCCCTGGCGAGCCGCGCACGCAGGTCGCTGAGCACCTGCGCCCACAGCGGCAGCGGGCTGTTGCGGTCGGGGATCACCCTCCCAGTATGCTGCCTGCCACCCGGCCGGCCACTGGGCCGGCCTCCGCCCGGGCCGGGCCCGGTCCGGCCTCACATCGCCATCAGGCAGCCGTCCCAGTACGCTTCCACCCTGGCCCGGCGCCGCCCGGCGAGGCCGATCTCCAGCACGTCGGGCCGCCGTCCGCCGGGCGCACGGAACCAGACCTCGAGCGGGCCCGCTTCGGCGGGCGTGAACCCGGTCAGGCCCGGCGGCGGCGCGGTCGCCGCGTGCATCATCGCTGGCGTTCCCGAGCAGCACAGGCGCGGGGTGGCGGACCAGACCCATAGCCGGCCGCCGCGGGCGCGCACGAACCCGGCCGCCTCGTCACTCACCTCGACCCGCACACTTGCACGGTAACCCGCGCCGGCGCGGGGAGCCAGACCGCGCGAAGCCGGGCCGCCGCGCTACTTACCCGCGGTAAGAAAGCCGCCGCGCTGCTCCCCCACCTGTGATTGGCCCGGACCACCGCGGCGGGGGAATACTGGGCAACGCAGCTCACGTCGCACGGAGGGCACGTGATCGCACGACGCCCGCGCTGGCCACCCGACACCCGCCTGATGGTGCGGCAGTTGACCGGTGCCTGGCTCTGCGGCTCCGTGCTGATGGGCACGGTGGCGTGGGGGTTTCTGTCCGCGCAGGTCACCGCCGTCCCGGTGGCGACGCAACTGTCAAAGTACGCCCCCTGCCCCGGCCACGGCGCACCGTGCGCGTATCCCTCGTTCTTCCAGCTCACGCCGCTGGGCAGGCTGGCAGTCCTGGTGCTGCTCGCCCTGCTGTTCGTGGCGCTCGCGGTCTTGTCCCGGTGGACCGCGGGCGCGTCCTGGCTGACCGGCGACGCCAGGGCCCGGCTGCTGTGGGTCCTGCTCGTCATGGGGGGCGGGCTGGCAGGCTGGTCCTACGCCGCGGTGGTCACCTACGCCGCAGGTTTCGGTTCCACCACCCAGCTCATCCTCGCCTACACCGCGGGTGGCCTGCCGTTCGCGCTGGTGGCCGCGCTCCTGCTGCGGCCGTGGCGGGCGAACGTGGTGGCGGGCGGCATGTGCGCAGGCCTGGTGGCGGCGGGTTTCCTGATGGTGGCCGGGCGCCCGGCACCGCAGAACGTGTTCCTGCTCTATGCCGACTACGCCCGGTCGTTCTTCAGCGGCGCCTCGGCGTTCCCTTACTACTAGGCAAGGATTTTGCTGTACTTCCGTTGCGTAATGTGGCACCGGATGCGATCGTCTTCCATGTCGCCGCGCGGCCTGCCTGACCCTGGGTGGCCGGACGCGATGGCATTACGGGGCCGGTCAACGCGCTTATGCTCCGGAACGGCTGGCACTGCAACGGTGCCCGCCTGCTCGCTCGGGGGGAGCAGGCGGGCGCCGATCGTCACCCGCTCGCGCCGTGCTGCGGGCGCATGCCGTCAAGGATCAGGGCCAGCATCCGGTCCGCCTGCCCGGGGTCCGGTGTCTTTTCCGTGGCGATGTTGACCGCGTGCACGAGCCTCATCAGGTCCTTGGGATCAACGTCCGTGCGCACCGCGCCGGCCTGCTGGGCACGGACAAGCAAGGATTCGGCCGCTCCCTTGATCTGTTTGGAGCACGAGGACAGCAGTTCCGAGTCGGTGCCGAGGGTGGCCAGCAGGGCGGTGGTCATGCTCTTCTTGGTGCTGCTGAACTTCATCAGGGCGCGCATCCAGTCGGCGAGCGCGTCGCCCGGTGACTCGGCGCGGAGCAGTTCCTCCGCCCGGGCGCTGAGCGATTCGACCTGATCGGTGTAGACCGCTTCGAGCAGCGCCTGCCTGGTGGGGAAGTGGCGGTACAGCGTGCCGATCCCGACGCCGGCCCGCCGCGCGATCTCCTCCAGGGACACGTCGTCGGCGCCGTGTTCCACGAACGCGCCGCTCGCGGCCTCAAGCAGCCTTGTGTAGTTGCGCTGGGCGTCGGCCCGCATCGGGCGCGGCTCGCCCGACTGCGCGCGGGTACCGGTCACGCTCATCCGCTCTCACCTGGCCAGTCATAAATCAGTTTGCTAAGCGGAGGGCACCTCCGTATAGTTAACGGAGGTTGGCTCCGGTTACAGGATAACCAACGCGAGCCGGGCCGGTGCTCATTCCCTCCGGCCCCACACCTCGAGTTCGTCCCTCGAAAGGAACTCATGTCGACCTCGTCGATCATGCAAGAAACCAGCCTGCGCCCTCGTCGCCGGACCGCGCTGCGGGACCGCAGGGGCCTGGCCCTGGCAATCGTCCTTGGTGCCCAGCTCATGATCATCCTCGACATGACCGTGGTGAACATCGCGCTGCCGAGCATCGCGCACGGCCTGCACTTCTCCACGGCCGGCCTGTCCTGGGTGCTCAACGCCTACACGCTGACATTCGGTGGCCTGCTGCTGCTCGGCGGCCGTGCCGGTGACATCCTCGGCAGGCGCCGGGTATTCGTCGCGGGCATCATCGTGTTCACCGTGGCCTCGCTGGCCGGTGGCCTGGCGCAGTCGGCGGGCTGGCTGCTCGCCGCGCGCGCCACCCAGGGCGTGGGCGGCGCGATCGCCTCGCCCGCCGTGCTGGCGATGATCACCGCCAGCTTCGCCGACGGCCGTGAGCGCGCCCGCGCGCTGGGCATCTACACCGCCGTGGTGATGGGCGGCGGGTCGCTGGGCCTGGTGCTCGGCGGCGTCATCACCGAATGGGTGTCGTGGCGCTGGGTGCTGTTCATCAACGTGCCGATCGGAGTGCTCGTCGCCCTGGCCGCCCCGGCGTTCCTGCCCGAGACCGCGCGGCAGCCCGGCCACTTCGACGTCACCGGCGCGCTGACCTCCACGGCGGGGATGGTCTCGCTGGTGTACGCGATCATCCGCGCCGCCGCGGACGGCTGGGGCGACCCGGTCACGCTGGCCACGTTCGCCGCCGCCGCGGTCCTGCTCGCCGGGTTCGTCTGGCACGAGTCCCGGGCGCGGCAGCCGATCACCCCGCTGCGGCTGTTCGCCGACCGCCGCCGGGCCGGCTCCTACCTGACGAGGCTGCTCATCGTGGCCGGGATGTTCGGCATGTTCTTCTTCCTCACCCAGTTCGTCCAGGAGATCCTCGGCTTCAGCCCGCTGCGCGCGGGAATCTCCTTCCTGCCGATGACCGCCGCCCTGTTCGGGGTCTCCCGGCTGGCGCCAAGGCTGGTGAGCCGGTTCCGCCCCTGGACGCTCATGGTGACCGGGATGCTGCCGGTGGTCGCCGGCATGGCCTGGCTGTCCCGTATCGCACCGGGCACCGGCTACCTGGCCGGGGTTCTCGGCCCCATGGTTCTCATCGGCGTAGGGATGGGCGTGGTGTTCGTGCCGCTCACCATGGCCTCACTGTCCGGGGTGCGGCCGGAGGACTCGGGCGCCGCATCCAGCATGGTCAACGTGATGCAGCAGGTCGGCGGCTCGCTAGGGCTCGCCGTGCTGGTCACCGCGGCGGGCAATGCGATGGGCCACGGGGCCGGTCAGGCCGCCGTGGTGCACGGCATGTCCCGCGCCTTCACCCTGGCGGCCGTCCTGGATGTGCTGGCGCTCCTGGTGGTGCTGACCGTGATGCGGGCCGCACCGAATGAAAACGGTAAGAAGGCCACCAATCAATAACGCCGCGGGGGCGCCGGCCTAACGCAAGGCCGCACAACACGGGTGCTTACCCTCGCCACACACGCCATCGTATTGATTCCCCCGGCCGGGCCGTTGCCCCTGGCCGGCCGGGGGGCCTGGGGGGCAGCGAGGGTACGGCATCGCGTGGCCGTGTCAGACCCGCAGGCCGCTGCGCACCGGTGGGTGCTGCTCTGGCGGCAACCCGGCCGGCCGGTAGGGACCCCGCTCAGGATGGCCGTCGTAGCGCCGTGCGGCCCTTGATGAGCGCGAGGGTGGCGCTCGCGGCCTGATCCGCGGCACTGCCGACGGGGTCCTCCTCGTCGTCGAAGGAACCGTCGAGCAGCAGCATGGCATGGCCGTGCGCGGTGGCCTCCGCCACCGCCATCAGGGCGTCGGCGGCCCTGGCGTCCTGCCCGCAGACCTCAAGCGCGCAGGTGCGAAAGGTCTCCTCCAGGGCGTGGAAGGCACGCCGGAACTCCGGATAACGGCTCTTGTCGATGCCCGTGACGAACAGCGTGTCGAACAGCGGCCGCTGCTCGCCGGCGAATCTGACGTAGGCACGGGCGATAGCGGCCAGCCGCTGCTGCGGGGAATCGCTGTCTTGCGCCTCCGCCGCCAGGGCGGCGGCAAACACCTCGAGCGCGCGGATTCCCACCGCCGCGAGCAGATCGTCACGGTCGGCGAAATGCCGGTAGGGGGCGGCCACCGTGACCCCGAGCCTGCGGCTGACCTCGGCCAGCGAGAACTCACGCACCCCGCGCTCGGCGATCAGGCTGATCGCCGCGTCGACGAGCGCGGCCTTGAGGTCGCCATGGTGGTACCGGCCGCCCTTGGCGGGCGCCTCAGATGGCGTATCTGACACCCGTGAGCCGCTCCGATTCCTGCCACAGGCGGCGCTGCGCGCCCTCGTCGTGCGACCGCTCGGTTGAGCTGACCCGGACAGGGTAGCCCCGCTCGCCGCGCCAGCGGGCCGGCCCGTAGTAATCGCCGCCGCGCACGGACGGGTCGGTCGCGGCCCGCAGCGTGCCGAGCGCCCCGATCGCCGCGCGCTGCGCGAGCGGCCGTTCGACCAGGTTGTAGTACGCGGTCATCATCGGGGAAAGGTATCGCGCGAGGTCGGTCCTGGTCAGGCCCGGGTGGGCCGCGACGGCGACCACCGGGCTCCCGGCCGCATGCAACCGCCGCTGCAGCTCGTAGGTGAACATCAGGTTGGCGAGCTTGGACTGGCCGTATCCGGCCTCCCTCCGGTAGCGGCGCTCGGACTGGAGGTCATCGAAGTTGATCTCCCCGTAGCGGTGGGCGTTGCTGCTGACCGTCACCACCCGCGCCCCGGGCAGCGCCGCGAGCCGGTCGATCAGCAGCCCGGTCAGCGCGAAGTGGCCGAGGTGGTTGATGCCGAACTGCAGCTCGAAGCCGTCGGCGGTGCGGCCGTACGGCGGCATCATCACCCCGGCATTGTTGACCACCAGGTCGATCCCCTCGCAGGCGGACCGGATCTGGCCGGCCGCCGCGCGGACGGAATCCAGCGAGGCAAGATCCAGCGGCACCACCCGGACGTCAGCGCCCGGTGCCCCGGCACGGATCCGGGTGACCGCGCCGTGCGCCTTGCCCTGGTCCCGGCAGCCGAGTATCAGCCGTGCGCCGCGCGCGGCGAGCACCCGCGCCGCCTCGAAGCCGATGCCGGAGTTGCCCCCGGTGATCACCGCCGTGCGCCCGGACTGGTCCGGCACGTCCGCCTCGGTCCACCGGCCTGCCGTGGTCCGCACCCTGGTCTGCTGGCTCATCCCGCCACCGCCTTCCGCGCCGTCCGGCTATGTGAAAGCCTCTTACAATGTAAGAGACATTAGCTTAGCGGCGAGTGGGCGTCCAGCGCCAAGCCAGCGGCAAACGTCCGGGGCACCTGGTGCCGGGACCCGTGTGCACGGCACCACCTGCGTGATCATGGCGCCTTGGGCTGCTCCGGGGCGCGATCGCAACCGGCCCGGGCGGGCGGCCGTTTTCCCGGCCGGGTCAGGCCGCGCGGCGGCGGACCAGCCAGACGGTGGTGGCGATGAGCAGCACTGACAGCGCGAGCAGCCAGCCGCCCTCGATCCACTGGAACGGCCAGAACCGGCTGGCCGGCTGGTAGCTCGTCCAGTTCGTGTAGCCGTGCTGGGTGAGGTACCGCACCGGGTCGAGGACAGTCTCGAACGAGTTCGGCCCGACCCGCGTCGTGGGGGCCTGGTGGTCGCCCCGTAGCTCCTGGCTGATCGCGGACTGGCTGACCAGCCTGCCGCCCTTGGTGTACCAGTGGCTGATGATCCACGCGGAGCCGGGCAGGTTGGTGCTGTGCGTGACCAGTGGTGTGATGTAGTGCTCGCGCAGCCACAGCCCGGTGGCGAAGGCGAGCCCGGCGTAGGCGGCCAGGGTGGCGGCGATCGCGGGGACGGCCCGGCGGATGAGCATCCCGGCCAGGGCGCCGATCGCGAAGGCGGCCAGCGTCCAGGCGGCGAACGCGATCCCGAGCAGGTCGAACACGCGGGCCGAGAACGGGATCACGTAGCCCGCGGCGGCCCACGGCTGGTTGTACCAGGCAAACAGGACGGTGAACGCCCCGGCCGCGGCTGTCACGGCGACCGCCAGCGGTACCAGCTTGCCGACCGTCCAGCGGAGCCGGCCGATGCCCTGGGTCCAGGCGTACCGGAAGGTTCCGGTCTCCAGCTCCCTGGCCAGCACCGGCGCCCCGATGAACGCTCCGATCAGCGCCGGCACCGCCTGCAGGGCGATGCTTACGATGATCGCGGTCTCGCCGTATCTACCGGTGAAGTTGGTAGCGCAGCCGAGTGAGCCGGCCGGGTGGCAGTAGGCCGCCTCGGCATGGTGCATCTGCAGGCCGGTCAGCCACAGGTACACCGCGAACGCGCCGAGGAAGGCGGCTACCCCGCCCAGCGCGGCCCGGTGCTGCCGCCAGGTGACCCAGGCCATCCGCCGCCAAGGCACCGGCCGCAGGCCGGCGTCGTACTTCGGGCGGGCGGGCATGGTCAGCGCGGTCATTGCGTCACCTCCGAGGGCTGGGTGTCCCGGCCTCGGGCCGGGCCGGGCAGCGCGCCGGCGCCGGGCTCGCGCAGGTAGGAAAGGGCGAGTTCTTCCAGGCCGACCGGGTGCGCCTCCCAGCCGGGCGGGACCGGGTCGTCCACGGTGGCCCGGACCAGCAGGTGGGCCTGCGCCTCACCGCGGCGCACGTGCACCACCGGCCGATCGGCACACATGCTGGCCTCGGCGGCGGGGCCGGTCAGCATGCGGTGGCTGGCGAGCAGGTCGTCGACCTCGCCGGCCACCTGGACCCGGCCCCGCGACAGCAGGATGAGGTAGTCGGCGACCCGCTCGAGTTCGGCCAGCACGTGCGAGGACAGCACGACCGACACCCCGTCGTCGGCCGCAGCGGTCAGCACTGTGGCCATGAAGTCGTGCCGGGCGACCGGGTCGAGCATCGCCACCGGCTCATCCAGCACCAGCAGCCGCGGCCGGCGGGCCAGCGCCACGGTCAGCGCGAGCTGCGCCCACTGGCCGCCGGACATCTTGCCGGCCTTCCGGTTCAGCGGGATGCCCAGCTCGGCCAGCCGGTCCTGCGCGTATCTCTGGTCGAAGCGGCGGTTCAGGTTGGCCGTCAGGTGCAGCATGTCCGCGGCGGAAAGGTTCTTGTACACCGGCGTGTCCTGGGCAACGAACGCGATGCCATCCAGCGCCGCCGGGGACCCGGGCGGCAGGCCGCCGAGCACGGTGACGGCGCCCGCGCTTGGTTCGGCCAGGCCGGCCGCCAGGTTCAGCAGGGTGGTCTTGCCGGCCCCGTTCGGGCCGACCAGCGCGGCCACGTGCCCGGCTGGGATCGCCAGCTTGCACTCGCACAGCGCCCAGGTGCTGCCGTACCGCTTGCCCAGGCCGCTGGTCTCGATGACGTTCATGCGACGTCCTGCGTTTCGCCGCTTGGGCGGTCCCCTGTGCCGCCGCGGCGCTCATGGAAATCCCGCAGGGCGCTGGTGAACAGCGCCACTATGCCGTCCTGGTCCAGGCCGGCCGCTTCGGCGGTGGTCAGCCAGCCGAGCAGGGACTTGTGCAGCCCGGTGAGTTCCGGGAGCGCGACCTGGCTCAGCGTGGCCTGGATGAACGTGCCCTGGCCGGGGCGCCCGGCCGTCAGGCCCTTGGTCTCCAGCTCCTTGTAGGCCTTGAGCACCGTGTTCGGGTTGATCGCCAGCGAAGCCACCACGTCCCGGACCTTTGGCAGCTGGTCGCCCGGCTTGAGGTAGCCCAGCCGCAGCGCGTGCTCGACCTGCTGCACCAGCTGCAGGTAGGTCGGCACGCCCGAGGCCGCATCCAGCCGGAACTCGATCGGGGACCCCGGCCCGCGCGGCCCGCCCCCCGGCGTGCTGCCGCCGCCCCGCGGAAGCTCCGGGAATCCCGGAGACCCTGTTTCCGACAGGTCGGCGAACAGCCCGTTCAGGTCGGCCCGGGTCCTGGCGCTCATGGCGCGCCCGACCCGGTCGTCGAACTCGGCCTGGTCGAGGCGGCCAGCCGCGAAGTGCTCGGCCAGCTGGCCGGTGGCCGCCTCGCGCTCGGCGTCGGAGACACGCAGGTGCTGGCCGGAATGCAAGCCGCCGCCCGCAGGTGAAGCACCAGCCCCGCCGCCCGGCGCACCGTTACCTTTATCTATGACCATAAGACATGAATACACTCGATAATTCGACTTGCCAAACCTGGCAGCCCAGGGCAGCAGCGCAGCGCTTGCAAACAGGACCGCCGCCGGGCACTGCGGACTGGCCCCGGCGATCCGCCTGCCTCGCGGCGATGTGAAACTGGTGATTAACCCTGCTTGGCTTGGCTCAGGTCAGCGGCTAGGTCTCTCGTTGACGACGAACGCCTGCAGGTGTTGGGAGCTGTCGGTGTAGAACCCGCCTGCGGCGCAGTTGCCCGCCAAGGCGCACGACACCGAATCGACTAGCGCGTTCCCGCCCTGGTTGAGGGCGGCGGCGCCGGGCACCTCCCGCGCGGCACCCCAGGTGCCGCCCGAGGCAGCGGCCGCCACACCGGCCCCAGTCACCACGATCGCGCAGACAGCGGCCGCGGCCGCCACCTTCATCGCGGCAGAACGCCGTGCATCCTGCGTCATCGCCCACCCCCGGTGGGGTAGCTGCGGACAGGAAAGGCAAGCGCGTCCACAGTGACCAGGTTTCCTGACGACGGCAAGGCATACAGGTCAGCTCGCGGCCACGCCGGCTGATACCGCCAGCATTGTGGCAATTGGCCCGCCAGGCCCAACAGGTGGTGTTGGTAGGGACAACTGCGCGCGCCGCTACGGGGTGATGGCAATGGCGGACGGGTTGCGACCGGTCTTGATCGGTGGCAGCGCGGTGTTGGTCGCGGTCCGGATCGGGACCACCGTGCCCGAGTTGATGTTGGTCACGTACGCGGTCTTCCCGTCCGGGGTGATCGCGATGGCCTCCGGGATGCGGCCGGTCTTGATCGGTGGCAGTGCGGTGTTGGTCGCGGTCCGGATCGGGGTCACCGTGCCCGAGTTGATGACCACGTAGGCGGTCTTCCCGTCCGGGGTGATCGCGATGGCGACCGGCAAGCTGCCGGTCTTGATCGGTGGCAGTGCGGTGCTGGTCGCGGTCCGGATCGGGGTCACCGTGCCCGCACCGATGTTGGCCACGTACGCGGTCTTCCCGTCCGGGGTGATCGCGATGTCATCCGGGCTGTGGTGGCCGGTCTTGATCGGTGGCAGCGCGGTGTTGGTCGCGGTCCGGATCGGGACCACCGTGCCCGCACCGATGTTGGCCACGTACGCGGTCTTCCCGTCCGGGGTGATCGCGATGGCGCCAAGGCCACCATTACCGATCTTGATCGGTGGCAGTGCGGTGCTGGTCGCGGTCCGGATCGGGACCACCGTGCCCGCACCGATGTTGGCCACGTACGCGGTCTTCCCGTCGGGGGTGATCGCGATGTCATCTGGGTGGCTGCCGGTCTCGATCGGCGGCAGGGCGGTGTTGGTCGCCGTCCGGATCGGGGTCACCGTGCCCGAATTGATGTTGACCACGTAGGCGGTTTTTCCGTCCGGCGTGATCGCGATGGCGAAGGGGCCGCTGCCGGTCTCGATCGGCGGCAGCGCCGTGTTGGTCGCCGTCCGGATCGGGGTCACCGTGCCCGCACCGGCGTTGGCCACGTAGGCGGTCTTCCCGTCCGGGGTGACGGCGATGGCGTCCGGGTTGCTGCCGGTCTTGATCGGTGGCAACGCCGTGTTGGTGGCTATCCGGATCGGGGTCACCGTGCCCGCACCGGAGTTGGCCACATAGGCCATGGCCGGATGAGCTCGGCTGGCCCCGGCGGCTGTCGCCCGGGGACCGTGGAGTGCGTTGGAGACGGCCGCGGTACCAGCTACCACGGCGACGACCGCGACGGCGGCGGCCAGCGGCGCCACCCGGCCCGGCCAGCGGCGCCCGGGCCTGGCCCGGGTGGCCAGGCGCGGGCGCAGCATCACCCGATCCCACAAGTCCCCCGGTGGCTGCACGTTCTTGAGCTTGCGCAGTTCTCGTTGCCAGCGTTCAGGCATGGCCCGCCTCCTCCTCACTCAGCAGTTCCCGAAGCCGGCGCCTGCCCCGGAACAAATGCACCTTGACCGCCGCGGCCGACGTTCCCATGTGCTCGGCCACCGACTGGATGGGCAGATCAGCCTCGTAATGCAGGACGACCGCAGCGCGCTGCGCCGGGCTGAGCTGGCGAAGGGCCGGAACCAGCGCCTCCAGCCCCGCCACTGCTTCCACGCTGCGCTCCGGCCCGACCTCAGGCTCCTTACGCCGAAGATCCTCGGCCGCAATCCGGAAGGCGGTGCGGTACAGCCAGGGCACCGGTTCGCGGATCTGGCCGGCGCGTTCCAGCGCACGGGCAAACGCCTCAGCCACTGCATCGTCGGCCACCGCGGCACGGCCTCCCGTATAGGCAAAGATGGTCCGCCACAGGCCGGGAGCGGCCTGCCGGAACAGCTGCTCAAAAGCAGGCACACCTACGGGCTCCAGCCGGTTCGGCTCCTGCTTGCGCACGTCTGACACTCCAATAGAGGGCTCAGCGACCCGAATGGTTAACAACCTGGCCCGAAATCACAGAACTGGCGATCCAATCCTCACCGGGCGCAATGGCATCGCAGAAAGCGGCTCGTGCGCCTGACCGCCGTCTTACGGGAGGCTGCCCGACGCAACCGCCCGTATCCACGGTGAGGACATCGCTGCGTGTGGCAGAGCCTTGGATGTGGCCGTGAGAGTTAGTCTGCCGCCATGGGTACTTCGCCGTTGTCCCCGGAGGACATTCGCGCCGCCGCAGGCGCGCACCATGAGCTAGGTCCCGAGTACAGCGATGCGGTCGTGGCCTCGTTTCTTGAGAGAGTTGACCATGAGATAGCCGCACGTGTTGATGAGCGCCTGGCAGCCGGCCCGCCGCGGGCGCGCCCGGTCGAGCCAGGGAACCGCCGTGCGATGGTGAAGGGGTTCGCGGCCGGCGTCGCCTCCAGTGTTGCCGTTGTCCTGCTGGTCGCCGGGGTCAATCCGGGACATCACGCGCTCCTCTGGCTTCTTGTCCTGGCGGTGGCCTGCTGGGCTGGCGCACGCTGGGCCAGCCGGCAGTGGGCGAGTCGCAGGGCTGCGCTGCGGCAAGGGCCCCACGCCACCGCCGGCGGCAGCTCCCGCCGAATGATCTAACGGGTCGGTTGTCACGCCACTTCCATGATCACAAGGGCTGTGGGACCGCCGGAAGGTGGGGCCATGACCCCTGCGCAGCGGAAGACATTGACTGCGATCAGGGGCGAACTGGGCAGGCTGATCCGCTACGACGACGAGTCCATCGTGAACGAGGTGTGGCTGCGGCGTCGCTACGACAGCAGCCGCTACCCCACGCTTGGCGACGCCCGGCGGGCAACCGTGGGCACTGCCTGGCACGAGGCCGGCCACGCCGTGGCGGCCCTGACCGTGGGTGCGAGCTTCCGCTCGGCCAGCATTCACGCGGGCCGCGACACCGAAGGCCGGGTGCACGGTATCCAGGGCACCGGCGACCTGGCCTTCGTGATAGACGCCGCCGGCCAGATCGCGGAACAGCTCCGCGGGTGGACCCTGCCTGACGACGACGCCCTGCGCGAATGGCTCGCCACCTGGCGGGACGACGGCGGCGACGCGAAACGGTTCCGCGCTTCCATCCGCTCCCGTTTCACCGACGAGTTCGCCGCCTGGCGCCACGCCGAGTCAGTTCTGACTCCTCAGCGATTGAAGATCCGCAACGTCGCCCGTGCCCTCCTAGTCCACCCGAAACACCTACCGCACCAGGTAGTAGCAGCGCTCGCCGCCGACGCCTGAAGATCGTCGATACGCCCCGCTAACCTCTGCGGAACCGCTTTCCCCTGGTGACGCAGAGAATGAGGTCACCCGATGACGCCGCCCAGCTGCAGCGCCGATCACCGCAGGAGAGATGTCACCGACTGTTCTTCAACACATAACGAGAGTTATGTCCTGCGGCGATACCTAATAGTTCACGTTGGTGAACGTGCGGATCGCGATCGTGGCCGAATCCTTCCCGCCCGACGTCAACGGGGTAGCCCACTGCACCCTCCGCGTGGCCGAGCATCTGGTAGCCCGCGGCCACCATCCGCTGGTCATCGCTCCGGCCCCGGCCCGCGACGCGCCCGATGCGTCCGGCCAGTTTCCGTGCCCGGTGGTCCGACTGCGCTCGGTGCCGGTGCCCTGCTACCGCAATTTCCGCGTCGCCGCGCCGGGCCCCCCGCTCCGCTCCGCGGTGGCCCGCCACCGCGCCGAACTGGTCCACCTGGCCAGCCCGTTCGTCCTGGGTGCGGGCCCGGCCCGGCTGCCCACGCTCGCGGTGTACCAGACCGACATGCCGGGGTACGCCCGGGTCTACGGGGCGGGCTGGCTGGGCGAGGCCGCGGCATGGGGCTGGGTGCGCCGGACCCACAATGCGGCCGACCGCACCCTTGCCCCGTCGACGGCCAGCGCCGACAGCCTGCGCGCGAACGGGATCGAGCGGGTCGGACGAGGCCGGGGCAGGTTTTCTGGCCGCGGTCTAGGCACCGGCCAGTCCCCGTCCGGTCCGCCTCAGTTCCCGCGGATTACTCAAAATCGTGAGACACGAAAGCGCAGAACCGGCCGGGTGGAGGCCCGGCTGGCGGCCCTTCGTGGTCGAATAGTTAGATATCAACGGATCGGGTAGGCTGGGCGTATGCGACCGGCACGGACTCCCATCGGGCTGGAACTGGCCCGGGCGGCCCGGACCGTCAGCCGTGCCTTCGACGACGCCCTGGCCGAGGCGGGCGGCTCGCTCCCGGTCTGGCTGGTCCTGCTCAACCTGAAGACCCGCCAGCTTTCCAAACAGCGCGACCTGGCCGAGGCGGTGGGCGTGCGGGAGGCCACGCTCACCCACCACCTGAACGCCATGGACGCCCAGGGCCTGGTCACCAGGACCCGGGATCCGGCCAACCGGCGCGTCCACGTGGTGGCACTGACCCCGGCGGGTGAGGCGGCCTTCATCCGGATGGCGGAAGCCGCGACCACCTTCGACCGCAAGCTACGGGACGGCCTCGCCGACACCGATCTGGACGGCCTGGCCGCTCTGCTGACCCGGCTGGCCGCAAACGTGGCGGGCGAGCACGGCACGGCCGGCCCCTGGCCATCCTGAGCCACCTACAGCCGGGCGGGCGGCGGCCCTGTTGATCTGGAACCGCGCTGGCATACGCTTCGGGCCAGCGGCGGGGACGGGCTCCGCTCTGGTTCCGCGCGGGAGCGGCCATGGATTTGTTCGATCTGTCCGGGAAGACCGCCGTCGTCACGGGGGGCAGCCGCGGCATCGGACTCATGATCGCCCGCGGCCTGCTGCAGGCCGGGGCACGGGTATACATCAGCTCACGCAAGGCCGATGCCTGCGCGGAGGCGGCGAAGGAGCTTTCCGGGTACGGCTCGGTCCATGCCATTCCCGCTGACCTGTCGGCGGAGCCCGAGTGCCTGCGGCTGGCCAGCGAGGTCGGCGAGCGCGAACGGGCCGTGAACGTCCTGGTCAACAACGCCGGGGCCACCTGGGGCGCGCCGCTGGCGGACTATCCCGCCGCCGCGTGGGACAAGGTGGTGGACCTCAACCTGAAGGCACCGTTCTTCCTGACCAGGGCGTTTCTGCCGCTGCTCGAGGCCGCCGGAACGGATGAGGACCCCGCGAGGATCATCAACATCGGGAGCATCGACGGCCTGCGGGTACCGCCGTTCCCGACGTACGCCTACTCGGCAAGCAAGGCCGGGCTGCACCACATGACCCGGGTGCTAGCCCGCGAACTCGGCCCGCGGCAGATCACCGTCAACGCCGTGGCCCCGGGGCCGTTCGAGTCCAAGATGATGGCCGCCACCCTCGAGGCGCTGGGGGACTCGATCGCCGACGCGGCTCCGCTGAAGCGGATTGGCCGGCCTGACGACATGGCCGGCGTTGCGATCTACCTGGCCTCGCGGGCGGGCGCCTACGTCACCGGCGCCGTCATCCCGGTGGACGGCGGCATCGGCACCACCGTCTGACGCCGCCGGTTCGGGTACTCCGGGCGGCCTGGCCGTACCGCTCACCCGGTTTCCCCTGATCACGGCTGCGGTGCCGGTGGGGACGGGTGCAAGGACCGGTGCCGCCTGCAACGCTGGGCCTGCCCGCGACAGGAGAAGGGCATGGATCGTGAGGCACGTTTCCGTGCGGTGTTCGACGCGGCGTACGCGCCGCTATGCCGCTACGCCCGTAATCGCGGGCTGACCGGGGCGGACGCGGAGGACCTTGTCGCGCAGACCCTGGAGATCGCCTGGCGCCGGATCGACGATGTGCCCATGGTGGAGCCGCTTCCCTGGCTGTATGCGGTTGCCCGCAACCTGTGGCGAAACCAGGTACGCCAGGTCCACCGGCGGAGCGAGATCCTCGCCCGTTACCGGGCGCTCCCACCGGCCGCGGCGTGCGGCGATCCGGCCGGTCTGGAGCCGGGCCTGCTGCGCGCCGGGCTGGCCTCGCTGAGCGAGCGTGATCAGGAAGTGCTGCGCCTGGTCGCCTGGGACGGCCTCACCCCGGCCGAAGTCGCCGTCGTGCTGGGCTGCACTCCGGTGGCGGCCCGTTCCCGGCTGCACCGGGCACGCGGTCGCCTGGCGGCTCGGCTCGGCCTGAACACCAGAGCGCAACGCCAGGCCCCGGCAGGACACGAGCAGGGTGACGGTTTCGATCTCACGGAGGCTCGCAATGACCCCACTCGATGACGACCTGCTGGCCGCGCTGCGCGGCGCGCGGCCAGCCGCTGGCTACGAGCCGTCAGCGACTTCACCGGAGGCCCAGGTGATGCTCGCCCGCGTCCTGAAATCTCGCCAGGACCCGGTGGGCCGCCACCACGCGGCCCGGCTCCGCCGCTGGCGGCGCACGCTCGAGGCCGGCCGCCAGGCACGGCCGCGGGGGGTGGCCAATGTCATCCGGCAACGTGACCGCAGACACCGGGCCATCACCCCGCGGGCCCCAGGGCACGCACCAGCGCCCGGGCTCGCCAATCAGGCCAAGCCCGGGCGCCGCTGGCCGGGCCGGATGGCGCCGCTGGCCGCCGCTGCCGCGGTCATCGCCGTGGTCGCTGGCACCGCGGTCATCGCGAGGACAATCCACGGCTCCCAGGCGACCGCTGGCGCGAGCGTGGCTCATCGGGCAACCGCTTACGTGGTCAACGACGCCAAGGGCACGGTGATCCCGATCCGGACCGCGACCAATACGCCGGGTAAGCCGATCAAGGTCGGCATCCAGCCGATGGCGATCGCGATCACCCCGAACGGGAAAACCGCCTACGTAGCCAACGAAGTCCGGGGCTCGGTGACCCCGATCCGGACCGCGACCAACACCGCCCTGCCACCGATCAAGACCGGCAGCACCCCCGTCGCTATCGCGATCACTCCGGACGGCAAGACCGCTTACGTGATTGGCGGTGGCGATTCGGGCACGGTGACCCCCATCCGGACCGCCACCAACACGGCGCTGCCGCCGATCAAGGTCGGCCGCCTCCCGATGGCCATCGCGATCACCCCGGACGGCAAGACCGCCTACGTCGCCAACTCCAATTCGACCATGGTGACCCCGATCCTGATCGCCACCAACACGGCCCTGCCGCCGATCAAGACCGGCCACGGCCCTGCCGCCATCGCGATCACCCCGGACGGCAAGACCGCCTACGTCGCCAACGGCGCTTCGGGCACGGTGACCCCGATCCGGACCGCGACCAACACCGCCCTGCCACCGATCACGACCGGCGGCGACCCTCTGGCCATTGCTATTACCCCGGACGGGAAGACCGCCTACGTGGTCAACCAGGATTCGGACACGGTGACCCCGATCCGGACCGCCACCAACACGGCCCTGCCACCGATCAAGACCGGGCGCTTGCCTCAGGCCATCGCCATCACCCCGGACGGGAAAACCGCCTACGTGGGCAACAACACCGCGGGTACGGTGACCCCGATCCGGATCGCCACGAACATGGCCCTGCCATCGATCAAGACCGGCGGCAACCCGTTCGCCATCGCCATCACCCCGAACGGGAAGACCGCCTACGTGTCCCTCGTCTCAACCGGGGTGATCCCGATCCGGATTGTCACCAACACAGCTCTTCCCATGATCAAGACCGGTTACTCCGGCCCCATCGCCATCACCCCGCTAACGGGGGGGACCAGCGTAGGAGCAGCCAGAACGCCATGATCACAAGGGGGCCGTGCGCCTCCGGGCATTCGAGGCAAGATTAAAGTTTGACATCTAATCCTTAGATATCTATGGTTTATCTGACGTGACCGGCCCGGCCGCAGAGCCTGATGGGGAGCAGTCAGATGGACGGAAACAACGGACCGGCGGGCGGGCAGCCGCTGCTGACCCGCGAGATCCTCACCCTCGCGTCGGTCGTCGTGCTCGGGGCCATCATGACGATCCTGGACGCGACCATCGTCAACGTTGCCCTGCCCACCCTGGGCAGGGACTTCCGCACCTCCATCGCGACCATCCAGTGGGTGCCAACCATCTACCTGCTGGCCTTCGCCACCGTGATCCCCGCCTCCGGGTGGGCGACCGAGCGGTTCGGTGCCCGGCGGGTGTGGATCACCTCGCTCGCGCTGTTCCTGGCCGGCTCGCTGGGCTGCGGGCTGTCCGGGTCGATCGCCGTGCTGATCTGCTTCCGGGTGGTGCAGGGCATCGGCGGCGGGATGATCATGCCAGTCGGCCAGGCGATCCTGGCGCGGGCCGCGGGCCCGCAGCGGATGGGCCGGGTGATGAGCATCGTCGGCGTGCCGCTGCTGCTCGGCCCGGTCGTCGGGCCGGTGATCGGCGGGGCGCTGGTCGGCGTCGCCAGCTGGCGGTGGATCTTCTTCGTCAACGTCCCGGTGGGTGCCATCGCACTGGCCCTGGCCCTGCGGCTGTTGCCGGACACCCCGCGTAGCCCCGCGAAGCTGGACGTGCCCGGGCTGGTACTGCTGTCCGGCGGCATCGCCGCCTTCCTCTACGGGCTGGCCGAGATCGGCACCGGCGCCGGCGGGGGCACGCTGCCCGGTATCGCGATGGCCGCCGGGCTGGCCATGGTCGCGGCGTTCTGCTGGTACGCGCTGCATGTGCGCGCACCGCTGATCGACCTCAGGCTGCTGCGCAGCCGCGGGTTCGCGGCCGGCGCGGCCGCCAACCTGATGCTGGGCATCGCGCTGTTCGGCGTCGCCCTGCTGCTGCCGCTGTACCTGGAGATCGTCCGGGGCCGCAGTCCGCTGCAGACCGGTCTGTTGCTCATCCCGCAGGGCCTCGGCGCCGCACTGGTCATGCCGGTAGCCGGGGCGCTGACGGACAGGATCGGCGCTCGCCCGGTGGTCACCGGGGGCATCCTGGCGGCCCTGGCCGGCCTCGCCGCCTACACCCAGCTCACGGCGGTCACCGGCTACTGGTACCTGGCCGTCGCACTGCTGTTCGTCGGCGCGGGCATGGGCGCGACCATCACCCCGGCCATGGCGGCCGCGTTCGGCGCCATCGACCGGCGGGCCATTCCCGCCGCGACCGCGGCGATCGGCACCATCCAGCGCATCGCGGGCTCGCTCGGGACGGCGCTGCTCGCGGTCACCCTGCAGCACGCGATCAGCGCGCGGCTGCCCGGCTTCGGTGGCAGCATCACCGGCGCGGCCGCGCTGGCCGCCGCCCACCCGGCCCGTGCCCTGCCCGCACTCGCGGACGCGTTCGGCGCCACGTTCTGGGTCGCGCTTGGCCTGACCGCGGCCTCGCTCGTCGCGGCGCTCGCACTTCCCGGGCGCCCTGCCGCGCACCAGCCCTCGGCCGCCGCGCAGGAGCCCCCGGCCGCCGCGCTGGAGCCGCCGGCGGCCTCGCGGGCCCGGCGCAACCAGGAGGTGGCCGAGGCCCACCGGTAGCCGGCGCCAGCCCACGGGCGGGAGCCGCCACCACGCAGGCGCGAGGCGCGACCACGCAGGCGCCGCGCGCCTGCCACGCGTTCCTTGCGGATCTCCCGCAGGTACGGCAGGAAGTCCACCTGAATGGATGGCTCGCCGGAACGGCCGTACCGGCGGGCAACCGCCTTGCGGTAGCCGGTGATCTCGCGGTTCATCTCCGCCACCGGGGGCAGCGCCGCGCGCCCTTCCAGCAGGTCCGCGACCCACTGCGACTGGGCCTCGGCCACCGGCATGATCGCCCCGATCGGCTGGACGAGCCCGATGAAGTACAAGCCGGGCAGCGCTGGCGGGACAACGCGGCGGTAGAGCGGGATCCCGCCATCGCGGGCGCTGATGAGCGACCCGTGGAGAAACGGAAAACTGATCTTGTATCCGGTGCAGTAGATCACCACGTCCACCTGCTCGGTGCTGCCGTCGCGGAAGCGGACGCGATCCCGCTCGAACCGGTCGATGGCGGGCTTGACCACGATCTCACCGCGCCGCAGCCCGCAGAGCAGGCTGTCCGAGACCGCCAAGGGGCCGCACAGCAGCCGGTGACCGGGTTTGGGCAGCCCGTACTTCGTCACACCGCCCCTGGCGAGCCGCACCAGCAGCGCCACGGCGAGGCGCCGCAGCCGCAGGGGCAGCATCGTGCCCGCGCGCAGGAGCGTCAGGTGGTCGGCCGGCCTGCCGGCCAGGTATCTGGGGATGATGTGGGCACCGGCCCGCATCGCAATCAGGGTGCGCGCGCCGAGGCGGGAACACTCTGCCGCGACGTCGCACGCGGAGTTCCCGATGCCGAGGACGAGAACGCGCTTCCCGGCGAACGGCTCGGGGGCACGGTATTGATGGGAATGGATCTGCTCACCGGCAAAGGCACCGGCGCCGGCGAGAGCCGGTTCCGGGTACCGGGGATCCCAGTGGTGGCCGTTCGCGACGAGCACGGCGCCGTAGCGCCTGGTGCAGGTCGCCCCGGTATCCCGCGACCGTACGGTGACGTCCCAGCCGCCGCCGGGCGCGGGCGCCACCCTGGTCACCGTGGTCCGGAACCGGATCCGCCCGCGGAATCCGAAGTGGTCGACGAAGTCATCGAGGTACCGCGCGATCATCTCGTGGCTCAGATAGTCCGGGTAGCCGTCCGGCATCGGGAACGCCGCGTACTGCATGCCGCGCCGGGACGATTTCGCATGCAGCGAGCGATACGCGCAGGACATCCCGTTGTCGTTGCCGTAACGCCAGTTACCACCGACCGACGAGCCAGCCTCGAAGCAGTCGAACGGGATGCCCCGGCCGTGCAGGGCCTGGCACGCCGCGATCCCCGACGAACCCGCGCCGATCACGCATACCCGGCGCGTGCGGCCGCTTGTCCTGCTAACCGGCAGCTCATCAGCCATGCGCTCACGCTAGGCCGGCCCGATGCCGCCGGCATCGGTGAAATTGCCGGCCCTGCAAGCCCGGGCGCGGGTCAGGTGAGCGGTGGGGGCGTAGCGATTTCGCGGACGGTGACGGCGCGGGCCAGTTCCCGCGCCGTCGCCAGGTCCGGGCAGCCCGCCGTGCCGCCGGGTGCGCGGGTGGACGCGGCGCCGACGGCGCAGCCGAGCGCCACGGCGGCGGGCAGGTCAAGGCCGCCGAGCAGGCCGGCGATGACACCGGCGTTGAAACAGTCCCCGGCACCAGTGGTGTCGGTCACCGTGACCGGCGGCGGCTCGGCCAGGTACCGGCGGGTGCCGCCGGTACACAGCGCGCCGCGCTCACCGAGCTTGACCGCGAGGGCCGGCCCGGCCGCGGTCAGCGCGGGCACGGCCAAGTCCAGGTCCGGCGCGCCCGCCAGGCACAGCGCCTCGGCCTCGTTGGGCAGCAGCAGGCTTGTGTGCGCGAGCGCCTCGGTGAGCCGCGGGTCCGCCCAGCGCTGCGCCGGGTCCCAGTTGGTGTCCAGCGAGGTGCTGGCCCCGGCGGCCCTGGCCACCTCGAGCAGGGCAGCCAGGCCCGGCCCGAGCGAGTCCGCCACCAGGAAGTAGGAGCTGACGTGGACGTGCCGGGCTCGCACCAGCAAGCCGGAAGGCACGTCACGGGCGGTCAGGGTGGCCACGGCTCCGGTCGCCGTGAGGATCGCCCGGTCGCCGCCGGCCGACAGCGCCACGGTCATGCCGGTCGGCGTATCGCGGCGCACCGCCACATAGCCGGTGTCGACCCCTTCGGCGGCCAGCTGGCCGAGCATGAACCGGCCCGCCGGATCGTCGCCGACCGCCGCCGCCAGCGCCACCCGCAGCCCCAGCCGCGCCGCGGCCACCGCGGTGATCGAGGCGGACCCGCCGACCTCCAGCGAGATGCCGTCCACCAGCTTTTCCTGCTGGCCGAAGGCGGGGGTGACGTCACCGCCGATCACCATCACGTCCGGGTTGCAGTCCCCGATGACCAGCAGGTCCAGCGCCCCCGCGCCGGCCGGGCCGCGCTCAGGCGATGACAACCTTGACCCCGGCGTCGGCGAGCCTGGCGGCCTCGGCGGGTGCGATGCCGGTGTCGGTGACCAGGATGTCCACCTCGCCGGCCGTGCAGATCCTGGCGAACGCGCGCCGGCCCACCTTGGAACTGTCCGCGGTCACCACCACCTGGGCCGCCCGCCCTGCCATCAGCCGGCCGATGCTCGCCTCGCCCTCGTGGTGCGCCATGGCCCCGGCCACCGCGTCGATCCCGTCCACCCCGAGGAACACGATGTCCAGGGTGACCTGCTCCAGGACGCCGGTGGCCAGCGGGCCGGTCAGCTCGTAGGACTGCGGCCGGGCCACCCCGCCCGTTGCCACGATCTTGATGTGCTGGCGGACGGCGAGTTCGGTGGCGATGTTCAGGGCGTTGGTGACGATGGTCAGCCCGGGCGACGGTGCGCCGGAGTTCAGGTCGGCGCGGACGGCGAGCGCGCGGGCGACCTCGGTGGTGGTGGTGCCCCCGTTGAAGCCGACGATCTGGCCCGGCAGCACGAGCCCGGCGGCCACGGCGGCGATCCGCTGCTTCTCCGTGGGGTGGCGTTCGGTCTTGTAGCGCAGCGGCAGGTCGTAGGTGACCCCCTTGGCGACCGCGCCGCCCCGGATCCGGGTGAGCATCTGCTGCCTGGCCAGCTCGTCGAAGTCGCGCCGTACGGTGGCCGCCGACACGCCGAGCACCTGCGCGGCGCGCTCCACCTGCAACTGGCCGTCGGCCGCCAGCAGTTCCAGCAGCTCGTTCCAGCGGCGATAACGGCTCACCTATGCCCCGCTCCCCGGATCGTCCTGCAAGATCTTACCGTCCTTAATCTGAGCATTCCTGCTCAATATCGAGCAATACCGATCAGCAAGCCGCGCCCAGCACCCCGAGCAGCCGGGTCACCTCGGCGGCCACGGCGTCCCTGGCCGCCGCGCCGTACCGCCTCGGGTCCACCAGCGCCGGGTCGGCCGCCAGGCAGGCGCGGACCGCGCCGGTGTAGGCCTTGTTGAGCTGCGTCGCCACGTTGATCTTCGTCATGCCCGCGGCGACCGCCGCGGCGAGCCCGGCGTCGGGCACCCCGGAGGAACCGTGCAGTACCAGCGGCACGGGCACGGCCCGGTGGATCGCCGCGATCAGGTCCTCGTCGAGCACCGCGTCCCTGGTGAGCATCGCGTGCGAGCTGCCGACCGCCACGGCCAGTGCGTCCACGCCGGTGGCGGCGGCGTATTCGGCGGCGTCGCCCGGCGGCGTCCTGGCCGCCGCGTCGTGCACCCCGTCCTTGCCGCCGATCTCGCCGATCTCGGCCTCGACCCACACCCCGCGCTCGTGGCACCACCGGGTCACCGCCGCCGTGGCCGCGACGTTCTGCGCATGCGGCGCGGCGGACGCGTCGTACATGACCGAGCCCACGCCCACGGCCACCGCGGCCCGCACCAGGTCCTCGCCCGTGACATGGTCCAGGTGGACCGCGACGGGCACGGCCGCGGACCCCGCCAGCGCGAGCGCGGCCCGCGCGATCGGTTCCACGGCCCCGTGGTAGGCCACGCAGTTCTGGCTGATCGCCAGCACCACCGGCGCCCCGGCCGCCTCCGCCCCCGCGACGACCGCCTCGGCGTGCTCGATCCCGATGATGTTGAACGCGCCGACCCCCCGGCCCGCCGCAAACGCGGGGCCGACGATCTCGGCCATGCGGGCGGCCGGCATCAGCGGTCCGCCCACTCGGTGACCTGGGTCCCGGCCAGAGCCCGCTGGTAGTCCGCCTCGGCGAACTGCCCGGCGGCCGGGGCCTCCGCTGTCGCGGTGCCGAGCGCCGTCGCGTGCCGCAGCCGATCGGCCCACGGCCGGCCGAGCACCAGCCCGTGCGCCAGCCCGGCGACCACGGCGTCACCGGCCCCGGTCGGGTTGCCCGTCACCTGGGCCGGCGGCGCCGCGTGCCAGGTTCCCCCGCCGGTGACCGCGAGCAGCCCGTCGCCGCCGAGCGACACCACCACGGCGTGCGCTCCCGCGGCCCGCAACTCCGCCGCGGCGGCCGCGACGGCGGCCAGGCCGGCGAGCGGCAGGCGCACCGCGGCCTGCAATTCGGCCAGGTTCGGCTTGGCGATCGCCGGGCCCGCAGCCACGGCGCGCCGCAGCACCGCGCCCCCGGCGTCCAGCACCACCGGCACCGCCGCGGCGGCCGCCCGCGCGGCCAGCCCGGCGTAGCTGTCCTCAGGCAGTCCCGGCGGCAGGCTCCCGGACAGCACGACCGCGTCGCAGTCGGCCAGCGAATTTTCATACAGAACGAGGAACCGCTGATACTCTCCGGCCGCGACGGCGGGCCCCGGCTCGTTGAACAGGGCGGTGTCGTGGCTGGTGGTGTCCACCACGGCGAACGTGCGCCGGGTCTGCCCGGCGATCGGGGAGAAGGTGCCCGGCACCCCGGCCGCCGCCAGCCCGGCGGCCACCGCCTCGCCGGTGACCCCGCCCGCCAGCCCGGCGACCCGCACACCGGCGCCCAGGGCGTGCAGCGTCCTGGCCACGTTCAGCCCCTTGCCGCCCGGTGCGGTGCCGACCCGCTGCGGCCGGTTCACCCCGGACCAGTCCACCCCGGCCACGTGGTGGGTCACGTCCAGGGCCGGGTTGAGGCTGACGACGAGGATCATCGGCACCCTGGTGGTCAGTGGGGCGCCAGGATCACGGACCTGGTCAGGTTCCGCGGCCGGTCCGGGTCCAGGCCGCGCGCCCGCGCCACCGTGGCGGCCACCCGCTGCACAAGGACAAGCTCGGCCAGCGGATCCCGGCTGCTCTGCCAGGCCAGCCCGCCGGCCGCGGCCACCTCGGCGGGCAGCCCGTCCGGGGCGGCGCCAAGCAGCCAGACCACGCTGCCGGGCCCGGTGACCGAGATCGGGCCGTGCCGGTACTCCATGGCCGGGTAGGCCTCCGTCCACATCCCGGCGGCCTCGCGCAGCTTGAGCGCCGCCTCGTTGGCCAGCCCATAGGTCCAGCCGGTGCCGAGGAAGGTGAACTGCCTGGCGCCGGTCAGCGCCGTGGGCAGCGGCTCGGCCAGTGCCGCCTCCGCCGCCGCGGCCACCGCGGTCATGTCGTGGCCCAGGTGGGCCCGCAGCAGCGCCAGCTCCGTGGTGGCGAACCGGGTCTGCACCACCGACATCTCGTCGGCGAAGTCAAGGGCGATCACGGCGCCGGCCGCCTCGGCGACCGGGGTCTGGGCATCGGCGGTGATCGCCACGGTGGGCACGCCGGCCAGCCGGTCGAGCAGTTGCAGTATCTCGGTGGTGGTGCCGGACCGCGACAGCACCACGACACGGTCGTAGTGCCGCCGCACCGGCATCTCCGAGGCGGCGAACGCGTCGGTCTCGCCCTGGCCGGCCTCCTCACGCAGTGCGGCGTAGGACTGGGCGATGAACCACGACGTGCCGCATCCGGTCACCGCGACCCGTTCGGACGGCGCCGGCAGCAGGTGGCCGACGCCTACCGCCATGCCGGCCGCCCGCAGCCAGCAGGCAGGCTGCGAGGCCACCTCGGCGTCGATGCTGCCGGCCGGCGTCGCGCCATCCCCGGCCGGCCCGCCCCGCATCGCCGTCTCCTCGTCCACGTGACCCCTCCTCATGTCCCGGCGAGCCCGGTCGCGGCGACCGAGCGGATGAAGTACCGCTGGGCCGCGAAGAAGATCAGCAGCATCGGGGCCAGGCTCATCACGTTGGCCGCCATCAGCAGCGTCCACTCGGTCGCGTGCGCACCCTGGAACGTGGCGAGCCCGAGCGGCACCGTCATCTGGTTGGTCGTGGTGACGGCGATCAGCGGCCACAGGAAGTTGTTCCACGAGTCCAGGAACGTCAGCGCGGCGAGCGTCGCCAGCGCGGGCAGCGACAGCGGCAGCACGATGCGCCACAGCACCTTGAGCCTGCTCGCGCCGTCGACCCTGGCCGACTCCTCGTACTCGATCGGCAACGTCTTGAAGAACTGGCGCAGGAAGAAGATGCCGAACGCGGTCGCGGCGTTGGGCAGGATGAGCGCGCCGAGGTGGTTGATTCCGACCTGCGCGAGCACGTGGACGCCGAGCCACTTGGTGATGATGAACTGCGGGATCATCGTCACCTGGAACGGCACCATGAGCGTCGCCATGATCACCGCGAACAGGGCACTACGGCCGAGGAACCGCAGCCGGGCGAACGCGTACCCGGCCAGCGAGCAGAACACCAGGTTGCACAGCACGGTGGTCACCGCGACGACCGAGCTGTTGAAGAAGAACCGGCCGAACGGGGCGGCCGCCAGAGCATTCGGGTAGTTGGCGAAATGAAGCTTGTGCGGGATGAGGATCGGCGGAAAGTGCAGCGCCTCGGCGGGCGTCTCCACCGACGTCACGACCAGCCACACGAACGGGAACAGCAGCGCCACGGTGGCGGGCACCAGCACCAGGTGCCATGGGCTGAACGGCAGCCGGAATCGGCGGCGGGGGATCGCTTGGGCGGGCGCAGTCATGTCAAGACCTGTAGTGGGTGAACCGGCGGCCGGCCCGGAACTGGATCGCGGTGACCACGAGGATGATCAGGAACAGGAAGTAGGCGATCGCTGAGGCGTAGCCGAAGTTGAAGTTGACGAAGGCCTGCTCGTAGACGTAGTACACGAGCACCGTGGTGGCGTTCAGCGGGCCGCCCTGAGTGCTCAGGTACACCTCGTCGAACAGTTGCAGCGCGTTGATCGTCAGCCACACCGCCAGGAACAGCGAGGCCGGGCTGAGCAGCGGCAAAGTGACCCTGCGGAACGTGGTCCACTTGCTGGCCCCGTCTACGGCCGCCGCGTCCATCAGCATCTGCGGCACGCCCTGCAGCGCCGCGAGGTAGATGACCACGGAAAAGCCGGTCCAGCCCCAGATCGTCATGGCCACGATGACGTATAGCGCCTGCGACGGGTCGTTCAGGAACTGCTGCTGCGGGATGCCGAGCAGGCTGAGGAAATAGTTCACCACCCCGTAAGACGGGTCGAACAGCCAGATGAAGACGATCGCCTCGCTGATCGTCGAGATGGCCATGGTGGCGTAGGCGGCGGTGCGGTAAATCGAGATGAACCTGATCTTCCGGTTCATGGCCACCGCGAGGAACAGGCCGACGATCATCGTGCCGGGCACAAACAGCGCCGTATAGACGAACGTGTGCTCGACGGCCTGGGCCACCACCGGGTCGTGCAGCATGAGCCGGTAGTTGCGTAGTCCCACGTACGGGGTGTTGCCCGTCAGCAGGTTGTTGCGCTGGAACGACATCACCGCCGACCAGACGATCGGCACCGCGCCAAACAGCAGGATGATCGCTACCCCGGGCGTCACGAAGGCCCACCCGGTGAGCTGCTCCGACCTGCTCGGGCGCCGCCGGCCGACCCGGCCGGCACCGGGCGCCCGCGGCCGGGCTCCGCGGTGCGCCTGCGCCGGAGCAGGGCGGAGGGTGCGGCCACGTCAGCCGTTCGAGCTCGCGAGCGCCTGGTTGACCTGCTGCGCGGCGCTGGTGAGCGCGGCCTGCGGCTGGCTCTTGCCAAGCAGCACCGACACGATCATGGTGCCGAGTATCTGCGAGACCTTCGGGTACGTGGGCGTCTGTGGGCGTGCCTGGCGGACGTTGCCCAGGTTGGTGATGAACGTGTCCACGCCGGGCAGGGCCTTGTTCATCGACTGCAGGAACCCGGGCGCGGTTTCCACCGACCGCCGGGTCGGCAGGTCCCCGGTGGCCAGCGAGAAGTACTTCACCTGGGCCGGCGCGGTGAGCCAGAGCAGGAACTTCTCCGCCGCCGACACGTGCGTGGCGCCGTTGTTGAAGATCACCCAGTTGTCCGGCCCTGAGATGGTCTGGTGGCCGCCGGAGGTGCCGGGGAACGACGGCATGACCTGCACGCCGTAGTGCACGTTCGGGAACACTGACAGGTCCCACGGGCCGGTGACCAGCATGCCGATCTTGCCCGAGTTGAACACGTTGGTGTAGGCGTTGTCGGTCGGGTCCAGGTACATGGAGTGGTCGGTGACCGCCATGTCCCGCAGCGTGGTGAGTGCCTGGAGCCCGGCGGGCGAGTCGAAGGCGGCCTGCTTGTTACCTGGCTTGAGTATCTGGCCGCCGGCTTCCCACAGCAGCGCCTCCCAGTGCCACACGGTGTCCTCGGTGCCCGGGGTCACGTACGCGGTGCCGAACTGCTTCTTCGCCGGGTTGGTGAGCTTGGCAGCGTCGGACACGAACTGCTGCCAGGTCCAGTTCGCGGCCGGGGGCTGGAGGTGCGCCTGGGCGAACAGCGTTTTGTTGTAGACCACGGCGAGGTTGTCCACCAGTGCCGGGATGCCGATGACCTTGCCGTTGACGGTCGCCACGTCGCGCTCGCCGACCCAGAAATCCGGCCAGTTCACGCCCGGCCGCTGCACCACCTTGGTGAGGTTCACCACCTGCGGGATCTGGGCCACGTTCGGTGCCCAGGAGCCGTAGAGGTAGGCGATGTCCGGCGGGCTGCCGCCGCGCACCGCGGTGAGCACCTTCTGCAGCGTGTTGTCGTTGTTGACGTACAGGCTGCTCACCGTGGTGCCCGGATGCGCCTTGTTGTACACGCGCACCAGGTGCGTGAACGCCTTCGCCTCGGTCTGGGTGTAGCCGTTCCAGATCGAGATCGTGGTACCGCCGCCGGATCCGCCGCTGCTCGCGTCGGAGCCGCAGGCCGCCAGGCCCAGGGCGACGAGGCAGGACGCGACGGTCAGGCTGACCCAGTGAGTTCTCATGACGTCTTCTTTCCGCCCAGGATCCGGCCCTGCCCGACGACTCTTGCACGAAGAGCGGATGTTTCAGACATCATCGCGCTCATTCAAGCCCTGATGTCAACCCTTTCGGGACTATTGAGCGCTCTTCGATGCGCACTCTTGCTCGAAGCTGTACGGAATGCGACACTGCCGGGGTGGTCAAAGTCGCGTTCATCGGCGCTGGCAGCGTGGAGTTTACCCGTAACGTCGTCACTGACCTGTGCGGTTACCCGGAGCTGGCCGGCGGGCTGGACCTCGCCCTGCACGATGTCAGCGCGGAGCGGCTCGCCCACGCCCAGCGCTCTGGCCAGCCGGATCGTGGCGCAGACCGGCTCGGCCGCGACCGTGACCGCCTCGGCCGACCGGCACGCGGCGCTTGACGGCGCCGCGGTACGTGATCAACGAGATCCAGGTCGGCGGGTACGGCGCGACCCGGCTGGACTTCGACATCCCGGCGCGCTACGGGGTACGGCAGACGATCGGCGACACCCTCGGCATCGGCGGGATCTTCCGCGGGCTGCGCACGATCCCCGTGGTGACCAGCCTGGCCGGGGACATGCACCGGCTGTGCCCGGACGCCTACCTGCTGAACTACACCAACCCCATGGCCATGCTCCCCTGGGCCGTGTATGAGGGCACTCCGTTCAGCAACGTGTTCGGGCTGTGCCATTCGGTCAGGGACACGCACGCGTTCCTCGCCGGGCTGGTCGGGCTGGACCCGGCCGAGGTGGACTACGTCACCGCGGGCTTCAACCATCAGGCGTTCGTGCTGCGCTTCGAGCACCAGGGCCGGTCCCTGTACCCGCGGCTGCGCGAGATCATCGACGCCTCACCCGAGCTGCAGCGACGGGTGCGGGTCGAGATTTTCCGCCGGTTCGGTTACTTCCCCACCGAATCCAGCGAGCACTCCGCCGAGTACGTGCCGTGGTTCATGCGCCACGACGACCAGGTCGAGCGGTTCCGCATCTTCGTCGGCGACTACCTGGCCAGGTCGGAGGAGAACCTGCGCGAGCTGGAAGACCTGGCCCGCCAGCTGGACGCGGGCACGCCGCTTGACCTCGAACCCACCGGTGAGCTGGCCTCGGAGTTCATCCATTCCCTGGAGACCGGCACCGAGCGCGAACTGTACGTGAACGTCCGCAACGGCGATCTGATCACCAGCCTGCCGGAGCACTGCTGCGTCGAGGTGCCCTGCCGGATTGGCGCCGACGGCGCCGTGCCCCAGCCGGTCGGCGCGCTCCCGCCGCAGCTTGCCGCGCTGAACCGGACCTTCCTCAACGTTGTCGAACTGACCGTGCGCGCGGCGCTGGACGGCAATGTCCAGCACGTGTACCAGGCGGCGCTGCTGGACCCGAACGCGTCCGCCACCTTGACCACCTCGCAGATCGTCGCGATGTGCGACGAGCTGCTTGACGCGCACAAGGCACTGCTGCCCCCCGGCCTCACCCACTGAGCTAAGGAGCGCCCATGCTCCGTACCCCGCTTGCCCTCGCGGGCTGCCTGGCGCTCGTCCTGGCCTCGGCGGCCGGCGCCGCGCAGGCCAGCACGCGCGATGGGGCCTGGCGGCTTGCCGCCCAGGCGCCATCGGCGCCCCGGGGGGTTCCAGGGGGGTCGCTCCCCCGGGCTAGCACCGCCGCAGCCCGCGCGACGGAGTCGCGAGGGCTGCTGGGCCATCGGGGGGTTCCAGGGGGGGCGCTCCCCCAGGTCAACACCGTCACCCAGCCCACGCCGCCGGTCACCGCGAGCGCGTTCCCGCTGGAACCGGCCGGCACCCCACCCGCCGACGGAGACGGGCTGATCCCGAACCCGGCCACGCCGACCGGCGCGGCGATCGCGCCACCGTCGTCGTGCACGGTGACCTTCGCCTCGGCGAGCGGCGCCACGTCGGCCACGGTCAACTCCTGGATCGCCGCCAACGAGAACAGCATCACCACGACGGCCGTGCTCTGCCTGAACGGCACGTTCACCGGCCCGATCCAGGTGTGGAGCAAGTCGAGCACGGCGCTGCTGGAGATCGCCCCGGCACCCGGCGCCACGGCCACGCTCGACCTCGGCCAGGTGCAGGCCGCCGACACCAACCCGAACCAGTTCTTCGGCGACTCCGGCGGGGTCAGCATCGTGGACTCCCGCAGCGTGGAGATCTACGGCCTGACGGTCGAGAACTACACCTTCGACGGGACCGCGCACAGCCCGGCCGGCATCTACGTCACGACCCGCAGCGACACCAGCACCACCAACCAGTCGGTGATCCCGCACCGCTCGATCTGCTTCCTGAATGGCGGCGCGTGCAGCGACATCTACGTGATCGACAACACCGTGCGGGACATCACCAACACCGCCGACGAGAACGGCTCGACCAAGTCGCTGTGCGGCAACGGCAACGTCGATGGCTACGGGATCGCGGTCATTGCCGCGGGGAGCGCCACCTCCCCGGCGCTGCAGCACCTTGTCATCGAGGGCAACACGGTGACCGGGACCCGTACCGGGCAGAGCGAGACGGTGACGATCAACGGCGACGTCACCGACTTCCTCGCCGCGAACAACGTGATCCACGACGCCGACAACATCGGGCTGGACACCATTGGCTGGGAGACCGGCACCTCCCAGGCCAGCCACGGCTACGTCACCGGCAACACCGTCTACAACGTGGACACCTGGTCCAACGACGCCTACGGCAAGTGGAGCAACGGCACGTGCGCGGCCCAGCCGGAGAATGCCGCCGGAATCTATGACGACGGCGCCTCCTACATCTGGATCAACGACAACACCGTGTGGAACACCGACCAGGGCATCAACCTCGACGTGGAGACGTCGGGCAAGGAAACGGACCACCTGCTGGTCTCCGGCAACACGGTGTACGACGATCCGGGGACATCGATGTCGGACCCGAGCACCGGGACCAATCCGCCCGGCACGGCGGGCACCTCGACGGTGGCCGGTCACGACCCGTTCGCGCTGTACATCGACGCGTTCGGGCACAACGCGAAGATCACCGACGTGTACGTGCACGACAACACGCTGCAGAACCAGAGCCAGTTCTTCCTCACTCCGTCATTCGGGATGCCGGTCGTGGACCTGGGCGGGATCTGGTCCAACGTGCAGATCTGGCACAACACGATCACCGGGATGGGTGCCTCCGACCGGTACAACCCGCTCTTCGAGGTGGACAAACAGCCGAACGGAGGTACCAACGTCGTGGACTGCAACGACTACGGGAACCTGTCCACAGCCGGTAACACGGTCAACGGCAACTTCGCGCTGCCCAGCAACAACTGGCTGACGCTGGCGAACTGGCAGGCCCACAACGGGCACGGCTGGGACGCTGACAGCGCGGTCGGCGGCTTCTCCCCCAACTGCCCGAGCGGATCGATCTCATGACCGCCGCGCGCCGCGGGACGGCCCGCGCGACACTCACCCTCACCGCCGCGGCCGCGCTCGCCGTGACCTTGCTGAGCGCTGGCCCACCGGCCGGGGCGCAGACCGCACCGGCCCGGCCCGGAAGGCCGACTGGCCTGGCGGCAGCGGCCACGGCGGCCGCGCCCCAATTCCCGCCGCCGCGGCACCACGGCACGCTGCGGATCACCGGTTCGCTGCGCGACGGCGGGACCGTGCGGGCGGCGGGCCTGTCCTGGCGCCCGGGGAAGCTGCCAGCGGGGGACCGGCTGCTGTCCTTCGAGATCGGCTACACCTGGGACGCCTGCACCGCGGCGGGCAAGTGCGTCGCGGGCGCGGACACCACGGTCACCCCGTTCGCCGCCCGGCGTTACGTCGCCGGTCACGCCGATACCAGCCGGTTCCTGAAGGTCACCGAGACCGCCTCCGAGGTCGTGGAGACCAGTCCCGCGACCTTTTCGTTCAGCGTCAAAAGCGTTTCGGTGAGCACCACCGCCAGCAGGACCGTGCGCGCCTACCGGGCCGGGCGGCCGCCGGTGAGCGCGTTCGTGAACGGGACGCCGGAGCAGCGCACCGCGTCGGCGGAGGAGTACTTCAGCGTGGCCGCGCCGCACTACAGCACCGCCGACGGCCCGGCCGCCCAGCGGTACCGGGTGGACCAGGGACGCTGGCGGCCGATGCCTGCCAGCCGGGTCTTCTACACCGGCAAGCTGAGCACCGGCAGGCACCTGGTCGCGGTGCGCACCGCCGACAAGGCCGGCGCGACCACCGCGCGGTTCACCTGGCGTGTGATGCATCTGCCCGCGCCGCTGCGCTGCCAGGCCGCGCCGGGACGGACCTGCTGGTACCCACCGCACCTGGACGCGAGCGGGCACCCGATGCGCTGGGACTGGCAGATCGGCCGGGTGACGCCGCTGCAGCGGACCGGGGCGCACGCGGTGGACATCTACGACATCGACGGCTTCCTGACCACCCCCGCCGAGGTGCGCGCGCTGCACACCAGGTGGCAGGCGGCCACGCTGCCGCACCCGAAGGCCGTCTGCTACATCGACCTGGCCTGGGAGGACTACCGGCCCGACGGGACACCCGGGCAGTACTTCCCCGCCGCCACGCTGGGCAACGTGTACTTCGGGTTCCCACAGGAACGCTGGGTGGACTTCCGGCAGCTCGACGCGCTCAAGCCGATGCTGAACGAGCGGATCCGGATGTGCGCGGCCAAGGGTTTCGACGCGGTCGAACTGGACGACATCGACAGCTTCGACCCGCCGTCCACCACGGGCTTCCACCTCACGCCGGGGGACGCGCAGAACTATCTCGCCTACGCGTTCAACGAGATCCACCGCTACGGGATGACCGGCCTGTGGAAGAACTCGCCGCTGCTGTCCTGGTGGGGGCGCCGCTACGCGGACGGCGCAGTGGTCGAGGAGTGCTACCGCTACCACCAGTGCTTCGCCGCCCAGCTGCAAGGCAGCAGCCAGTACGGGATCACCTGCACCGCGCTCGCCGGGAAGACACCGTGCGGCTGGGATGACTTCAGCACCGACCGCACCGCGGCGCAGCCGAACGGCAAGTGGGTCGGCGAGGCCGAATACAGCGCGGACCATTACGTGTGCAACCCGGGGCAGTCGTGCCCGCCCGCACGGCGCTTCGCCACGTTCTGCCGGATCGTCTACGCGCCACCGTACGGCTTCTCCGCGGTCAAGTTCGACGTGGACCTGAACGGCAAGATGTTCTACCCCTGCCCCCGCGGCACCTGACCGCCGCCGGGCCGACCGTGGCGGCGGGCTCCGGTCCCGCCCTGCGACCGGCGGACTACCCGGCCGCGGTGGCAATGGTCATGGCTCAGCCCGAGGTGGCGTACCTGCACGTCCGCAGCGCGACCGCGCAGTGCTTCACCTTCGAGGTCCGCCCCGCTTAGTGCACCGCGGCCTCCGGACAGCAGAGCCGCCTCGCGCCAGGGGCCCTGGCGCGAGGCGGCCTTCAGCGCCTCTGGATGGCTTACGGTCCCGGACGGACCTGGATGATGGGGCCATCGACGAAGCCCGCGATGGGCAACGATCCCCCGGTAGAGGTTTCGATGCTCGTGATCAACACCGTGAGCCTGTAGGCGTCGGGATTGAGAGAGTTCGGCGCGATCGTAAAGGTCACGGAGTAGTTCCCGCTGGCGTCGATCACAGACGTAGTGCCCAGCACCAGCTTGGGATCGACGCTGACCGGGTCCGCGACCAAGGTGACGGTGAACTCGACGTCACCGAGGATCGCGCTGAGCGAGCCGGTGAACTGCCAGTCCACTACGACGAAACCACCCAGTGCCGCATCGAGGATGTTGTTGGGGGTGTTGTCGTTGTCCAGCACCGTAGTTGTCGGGCCTGCACCGTCGAGGAATCCCGGGATGTCGTCAAAACTCATGGCCGCCCCTTTCCAGGGTCAAGCGTTCCTGTGCCTTCACCGCCGAAGCTAGGGACCAGCGCTTATCGCGCTCTGCGAGACCGCTTAACGGTCACGCTGAGTGAATTAAGTCCGGGGAACGCCACCCGCCGTGTTGGCCCGCGGCCCGTCGGCCCGGGCTGTAAGCTGACTGGCCAGCAGAAATGTATACAGACCCGTGGTTAGCGGGAATGTATCCAGTAGACGCGGGTAGCCAGGACGCTCAACAGCCGACTGGCTGTACCAAGGTGCCGGCGCCCCGGGGAGCGCCCCGGACAGCAAGAAGGTAAGCACGGTGCCAGCAAGACACGAGATGATCCTCACCGGCGGCGGGGAATCCGGTGCCGAGGAATGGGTCTGTCCCACCTGCGGCCGCCGCATGCTGCTGCGATGGCCGCCGCACTACGAGAAGCTCATCCTGGAGCATGGCGACGAGGCCGCCATTCACGTCGGCGGGAAGGGCGGGCTGCGGGTCGGCGGGGTTGCCGTTGCCCCAGCGCACGTAGCCGAGGTGCCGCTTGACGAGCGGCAGTGGCTCCGCGACAACGGTATCGACTGGGACGATGCGTCCGCGTGACGGAGTCTAAGGAAGCACCTGCACGAGCAGCCCTTCGGCGATCCCAGCCAGGTCCATCGGGTGTTCCGCGCCGGGCTCACGCAGGCTTACCGCGCCGTCGAACCGATAGGTCCCCGAAGGCAGGCCTGCCGCGTCGATGCTGATGGCCGACGACGTGGTGGCGAGGACCCCGTCTGACTTGGCGACCGTCAGCTTCTGTCCGCCGGTCACCGGCCTGGCCACGATGACGGCGCTGTAGGCAAGCCGGTCGGCATGGCGCGCTGGATCGGCCAGCTCGATGGCCATCGTCATGGTGAACGGCTCTGCTGCGTGGAGCGGAGCCGGCTCGACCGAGAGAACCGCGGACGACCATGGACCCGGGGCCGCAGCCCCGGCCGGTGCCCCGTCCGCCTCGGCGGAGCGCAACCGGTCCGGGCGCGGCCGTGGGATGTCGGCGGGCCGCACCTGGCCTGCTGGCGCTTCCGCGGGCGCCTCGGCTGACGGCGCGGAAGCGATCGCCGTCTCGATGAAGTCGGGCAGCGCCTCACGATCCAGCGTTGGCCAGTGGCGTTCGGTGCCTGTCCGGACATGCCGCGCGGTCATCCTGCGGATGGAACCGTCCCCGTTCAGCAGGATGCGGACAAGGACGCTCTCGTAGTGTTGCCCGTTGCCCGCCACGGTGTCAGGAAGCGCTTGGGCAGAACCTTCGGGGGCGAACTCCCCGGCCTTGGCGCGCCAGCCATCGATCTTCGCCAGACCGACATCTGGCAGCACCTTGGCAATTTCGTCGCCGGAAGCAGATGCAAGCCGGCCGTAGGTACGGATGCCCGCTGCTTTCAGCCGCTCGGCTCTCCTCGGTCCGATTCCCTCGATCCGCGTCAGGTCGTCGGCGCCGGTCACATCATCGCGCTGGCCCAGGTCATGAGACACGGCGACCTCCTCGTGCGGGCCGGCCGGCGTTGCTGGGTTCCGGCCGAACAGACCCTGTCGAGCCTCTCCGGAGGCGGTTAACGCGGATCGGTTCCGTGCTTAACCGGCGGGAGGGCGGCGGTTAAGAGCACCGCCGGCCCCGCTCATACACGCTCATGGCCGCGGATGTGCTGGTGCAACTCGGTCGTGGCGGGGTCGGCTTCTACGCCAAGCTCGTCGGCAAGAGCTTGCACGCACATGCGGTACTGCATCAGGGCCAGATGTGGCAGGCCCTGCCTGCTGTAACAGCGCATCAGCCTGCGGTGCGCGTCTTCCCGGCAGGGGTCTTGCTCGATGATGCGCAGGCACAGGCTGGCACAGACCGTGTAGTGGCCGGCGTTGAAGTACAGCTTGCTCAGGCGGCCGAGGGCGTCGAGATGGGTCAGCCGCAGGCGTTCGCGGGTCAGCGCGGCCCAGTCCTCATACGGGTCGTCCGCCATGAAATCCCCGCGGTAGAGGCCCGCCGCGAACTCGTCATGACGCGTCGCCTTGTCGAGGTCGCCCGCTTCGCCGGACCGGCGGGCAGACTCCACATGGCTGTCGAACTCCTCGACATCCAGCCACAGCCGCAGATCACGGTTGATCCGGTAGGCGCCACCCGCGTGTACGACGATCGGTATGTCGGTGATGCTTCGCAGCGTCCGCCGCAGCCCGTGGATGGCGACGTTCAGGCTGTTCCTTGAGGCCTCCGGCGAGGATCCAGGCCAGAAAACCTCCATCAGCACCTCGCGGGGCGGCCCCGGCTCCCGGTGCGTCAGCAGGTATCCGAAGAGCGAGCGGCAGCGCGCGCTTGGCCAGTCCTGCACGGCCACGCCACCGACGGCGGCACACAGCGGCCCGAGCAGATGCACCGCGAGTTCGGGCGGCGAGTGCGCCGGGCTGTCCGTGCCGATCCTGGCCCGTGTCGCTGCCGGGGCCGGCGGCCCGACAGCGACCTCCGGTGTGCAATCAGGGGCCCGCACGGCAAACAGGGAACCGGACGACTGGATGGACACACCTGGATCATGGTCACCCTGGTCCAATGGATCCTCCCGCCCTGGTGAGCGAGACATCCTGTGCCGCCCCGGCGAGCGTGCCTTCCGGCTCGGCATCAAGACGCTGCGCAGCCACGTCGATGGCCTGCCCCGTGTGTTCGGCGCGGGGCCGCCGGCTTCGGTGAGGCCGGGAAGCTTCAGCGGTACGGGCGCACGGGACCACCCGTAGCTTCCGAAGACCGCGCTGCTGGGCAGGGCGGGGCTCTTGGCGGTGACCAGCAACTGGTGAAGCGCCTCGTGCTGGGCCTGCCTGAGCGCGGCCTGGCGCTCGCGGTGCGATTCCTCCTGCCGGCGCAGTTCTTCGACGCGTGCCGCAAGATCGCCGGTGGTCATTACCGGGGCCGCGGCTCCGTCGTGGACACGGGCGGCGGAGGAGGCGGCGCGGGAAAAGGACGCGAGCGCAGCGTCACAGTCACCGGCCGCAAGAGCGACCCGGCCCTGCTGCCACGTGGCCCACATCTGAGTTGCGGTCAAACTAGCGGCGTCCGCCAGCGAGCTTGCGGCGTTCGCGCGTGACAAGGCGTTCACGAGATCACCCGCCTCGGCAGCGACCGCACTGTCCGCGAGCATGCTGCGGCAGGCGCCTTCGGCGTCATTGCGCTTGACGTATTGCGAGGCCGCGAAGCCATACCACCGGTGCGCCGTCTGAGCGTCGCCCTTGGCCGCGGCGATATCAGCCCGGTCGCGGCTCAGGTCCGGGTACGTGGCGAACGTTTCGTCGGGCAACCGGGCCAGCCAGCCGTCAAGCGTTGCCCACTGGCCATGGTCCATGAGCGTGCTGGCCCGGTTCTTGATGACCCTGGCCGCGCAGTCAAGATCACTGATTTCCAGATAGAGAGCGATGGCCTGTTCGCAGGCGCCGCCCTCGAGCAGCCAGTCCGCCGACTGGTGCAGGGTGCCGCCGTCCGGCATGCCACGCTTGCCCAGCACCGTCTGTAGCGGTTGCCGCCAGCATGGGCGGATGCGCACCCAGCCGTCCTCCAGGGGCTGGAGCCACGGGCCTGCCGGCAGCCGGCTTTCGCCGAAGACGGCTGAGATCATCGCCGGGTGCGCGTATTCGATCCGTGTTGCCAGGCCAAGCGCGCACCGTGCCTTGCCGCCGGCATCGGCCAGCAGTGTTTCCGCGATCCGTGCCACCAGATCCTTGACGCTTGCGATGTGGCCGAGCAGTGGCTCCAGGCCCCCGTCGGTCGTGACATTCAGATCGCGCAGCCCGGCAAGGACCGCTGCCCGCCCGCCGACGAGGGCCACCGCCCTGTCGAGGGCACGCGGGGTTAGTTCCGGGGCCCAGCTTCCGAGCAGTCCCTTGACGGTGGGTGCGGTAAGCCGGGACTCGCTGGTGGCCCGTCGCACACATCCATTGAGGACCTCGGGCGACGGGCTGGCCTGCGCGACCAGTACGCAAGGCGCGACGCCGTCAAGCTCAGGCAGGAGATGCCGGCCCAGCATGGAAAGCGTGGGATAGCTGGCCGTGTTGTGTACGTCCTCGAGCACGAGGGCTCCGTTGGCGGCCAGGTAGAGCCGCAGGTCCCGGGCTAGTTGCACGAACAGCGGCCGCCAGCCGAACACCGGTCCCGGCTGCTCGGTCATCATCCTGAGGGTGGCCTGGCCCGCGTCGGGGTGATGACGCCGGGCCGCGGTGACGACAGACAGCAGGAACGTTGCCGGGTCGCGATCTTCCAGCCCCACCCGCAGCCAGAGCGGGTGCCGGTTCAACCGGGTGAACGCCGACGCCAGTTCCTCGGTGAGCACATAGCCCGAAGGCGCGGCAAGGAGCGTAGTCATGCCGCCCGCCACGTCTTCGAACGCGCCGCTGACCGCATCCAAATCGCACGGCGAGGGTACTAAGACCTTCGCTTCGAACGGCATTGTCCCCCAGGGCCAAGGTTCGCGTCGGCCGCGGGCCAGCGGCCATGTGCGCGCGAACCATTTTCGCTACGTTAGTGTCACTAGACGTCTGGCACAGTGCGATGTCAAGTGGATAGACGGCTCACGAGCGCTTGGGGGCTTAAGCGCCGCTACCTGCGCACCTGGGCGGCCGCAACACCTGCGGGCCATGGGGCCAGAGGTCTTCCAGGGGCCGGTGCGAACCGTATTGTGGACCGTGCCATCGGCACCAGCACCCTTTGCACCCCGGGCTTGAGCAGCTCACCAGGAATCTCACAACCGGCGGTCAGGGATTCGCAAGGTAGCCGGGCCATGGTGGGCGTATGCGGGACGGCCCGGCGACGAGCGAGGCCCGGCTGCTGGTCGTCGACGACGAGCCGACGATCCTGGAGTTGCTGGCCGGGACGCTGCGGTTCGCCGGATTCGACGTGCTGACCGCGGTCAGCGGCGCGGAGGCGCTGCGAGCGGCCGCGGCCGCCAAGCCGGATCTCATCCTGCTCGACGTCATGATGCCCGACTGCGACGGTTTCGACGTGATCCGCCGGATCCGTGCGGGCGGCCCGCGGATCCCGGTGATCTTCCTCACCGCCCGGGACAGCGTCCACGAGCGGGTCACCGGTCTCACCCTCGGCGGCGACGACTACGTCACCAAGCCGTTCAGCCTGGATGAGGTGCTGGCCCGGATCCGGGCGGTGCTGCGGCGCAGCCGGGGCGAACCGGAGGCAGGCTCCCGGCTGGTGGTCGCCGACCTCGAACTCGACGAGGACAGCCATCAGGTGTGGCGCGACGGCGCCGAGGTGGGCCTGTCGCCGAACGAGTTCAAGCTGCTGCGCTACATGATGATCAACGCGGGCCGGGTGCTGAGCCGGGCCCAGATCCTCGACCACGTCTGGGACTACAGCTTCGACGGCGACGGCAACATCGTCGAGTCCTACATCTGCTACCTGCGGCGCAAGCTGGACCGGTGCGAGCCGCGGCTGATCCACACGATCCGCGGCATCGGTTATGTCCTGCGAGTCCCGCCCCCGTGAGAAACCCGGCACCTATGCGGCGGACGGTGCTGGCTCGCGCATCGCTGCGCGTGCGGCTGATGGCCGCGGCCGCTGTGCTGGTCGCGGTCACCTCGCTGCTGATGGGGCTGCTCGGCACCGTGCTGCTGCGCGACTACCTGTACCGCCGGGTGGACGCGCAGCTGAGCACGTTCTCCTCGTTCATCAGCCGGGTGGCGACGCATCCGCGTCCGGGGCCGCGCCCCCGTCCCCCCGGATCACAGCAGTTGCCCACCGACTACCTGGTCGAGGTGGTCGGGCCCGGTGGCCAGGTGAAGGTGACTCCCGGGTCGAGGCAAGGCATCGCCCCGCCCGTGCTGACCGCCGCGCAACTGCGCGGTCCCGCCGCCCCCTTCACCGCGTCTGCCAAGGGCTCCGCGGGGCACTCGTGGCGGGTGCTGGTCCGTGCGGTACCCGGCGGGCGCCATGTCGTCGCCGCGGTCAGCCTCGACGACGTGCAGAGCACCGTGGGCCAGTTGGAGATCGCCGACACGGTGGCCGGGGTGGCGGCCATCCTGTTGCTGGCGGGCATCGGGTTCCCGCTGATCCGGGCCAGCCTGGCGCCACTGTCGCGGATGGAGGAGACCGCGTCGGCGATCGCCGCGGGCGAGCTGTCCCGCCGCATCCCCCATCCTCAGGAACGGACCGAGGTGGGCAGGCTCGCCACCGCGCTCAACGCGATGCTGGGCCGGATCGAGGCCTCCTACCGGGCCAGGGAGGACGGCGAGGCCAAGGCCCGCGACTCCGAGGACCGGATGCGCCGGTTCGTTGCCGACGCCAGCCACGAGCTGCGCACCCCGCTGACCTCGGTCAAGGGCCTGGCCGAGTTCTACCTGCAGCAGGGGGATGCCGCGGACCGCGCCGAGGTGATCCGGCTGATGACCGGCATCCAGGCCGAGGCGGCCCGGATGGGCCGGCTGGTGGACGACCTGCTGCTCCTCGCCCAGTTCGATGAGGACCGCCCGCTGGACCTTCAGCCGGTGGACCTGTCCAGCATCGCCGTGCAGGCGGCGGCCGTTGCCCACGCGATCCAGCCCGGCCGGCCGCTGACCGTGGTCGCGGTGGCGCCCGTCATTGTCCGCGCCGACGCCGGGCGGCTCCGCCAGGTACTCGACAACTTGATCGGCAACGCCCTGCAGCACACGCCCGCAGGCACACCGGTGACCGTGACCGTGACGGACTGCTCGCAAGACGGCCAGGTGAGCGTCGCCGATGCCGGCCCCGGCCTGTCCGCGGCCCAAGCCGCCCAGGTCTTCGACCGGTTCTACCGGACCGACCGGGCGAGAAGCCGCGCCAGCGGCGGCACCGGTCTCGGGCTGTCCATCGCCGCCACCCTGGTCGCCGCGCACGACGGCACGATCGATGTGGACACCCAGCCAGGACATGGCGCCACCTTCGTCGTCCGGCTGCCTCTGGCGGCGGCTCCGGCAGTGAAGGGGGATGGGGAGGCGGGTGGGGGGCCGCCGGAGCCGCACGAGGACGTCCCTGACCCGGCCGCCGGCCACCCCAAGCAGGCCAGCCCCGAGCCGGGTGACCTCGAGTCAGCCCGGCAAGAGCCAGCCCCGCACGAGCCAGTCCGGCATGGCGGCTGACGCGTCTCAAGCAAACGTTCAGCACCTGCGAGGAAAAGCCACGTCCCGGCACAAGGAAACCGGGAGGCAGCCTCAATGGCCGCCGCAGCCGGGCGCGATGTGCTGGCATACGGCGGACCGTCAGTCCGCACAGAACCGGGTCACTGCTGTCTGGAGGACAGATGTTCGTGACATATCTGGTGCGGGAACTGCGCCGCCGGATGCGGCAGGCGTGCTTCATCGCACTCGGCCTGGCCGTGGGAATCGGCCTGGTCATCACCGTGACAGCCGCGTCGTCGGGGGTGAAGAACGCGCAGGCCACCGTGCTGCATTCGCTGTACGGGGTGGGCACCGACATCACGGTCACCACGGCCCCGTCCCGGGGCTCCGGCGGCCCGTTCGGGTTCCGGGTCAGAGGGCGGCCCACATCGGGGACCAGGCCCAAGGCGGGCCAGAAGTTCAGCCGCAACGTGCTGATAACCGGCGCGCTCGGCACGATGAAGTCCTCGTCGGTGACCCAGATCGCGCAGACCCAGAACGTCTCCGCGGCGGCCGGCGCGCTGTCGGCCACCAACCTGTCGATCTCGGGCAAGATCCCTTCGACCAGCAACGGTGGCGGTGGCGGCTTCGGCGGCGGTTTTGGTGGGGGCGGCGGCGGGGGCCCGACCTCGATCAAGACCAACACGTTCGCCGTCCTCGGCGTGGACACCGCCGCGGGCCGGGTCGGCCCGCTCAGCTCGGACAAGATCGCGTCGGGCCGGACATTCACCGCCGCCGAGGCCAACTCCGACGTCGCGCTGCTCGACGCGAACTACGCCCATCAGCACAAGCTGGCGACCGGCTCGAAGATCACGGTCGGCTCGGCTACCTTCACCGTGATCGGGACCGTGGCCGAACCGCAGGGCGGCACCACCACCGACGTCTACATCCCGCTGCAGCGGGCGCAGAGCCTGGCCGGGATGAGCGGCGAGGTGAACACGATCTACGTGGCCGCGGCCAGCGCAACGGACATCTCCGCCGTGCAGCAGTCGATCCAGACCCAGCTCCCCAAGGCGACCGTGACCACCTCCAGCGACCTGGCCAGCCAGGTCACCGGATCGCTGTCCAGCGCCTCCAGCCTGGCCGGCACCCTTGGCAAATGGCTCGCGATCGCGGTGCTCATCGCGGCGTTCGCCATGGCCAGCCTGCTGACCATGGCGGCGGTGTCCCGCCGGGTCAGGGAGTTCGGCACGCTGAAGGCCCTCGGCTGGCGCAGCCGCCGCATCGTCGGCCAGGTCATGGGCGAGACGCTGGTCATCGGCCTGGTCGGTGGCGCGGCCGGCATCGTGCTCGGGTTTGCCGGCACGGCGCTGGTGAAGGCGTTCGTGCCGCCGCTGTCGGCGACGCTCGGCCAGTCCACCGGATCCGCGTCCCCCGGGTTCGGGCCGCCCGGCGGTGGCAGGTTCGGCGGCGGGGGCGGCGCGTTCGGCAGGGCGGCGAACGACGCGGCCAAGACGATCCTGGTCCACCTCGAGACGCCGGTCACGATCAGCATCATCGTGCTCGCCGTGGTGCTCGCGCTGGCCGGCGGCCTGATCGCCGGCATGTTCGGCGGCTGGCGAGCGGCACGGCTGCGGCCTGCCGCCGCCCTTGCGCAGGTCCAGTGATGGACATTACGCACCCCGTGGCTTCCGCCGCACCGCCCGGAACCCCGGGCCAGCCCACCGAGAGGACACCCATGTACCAGCTCACCGGGGTCACCAAGACCTATAAGAAAGGCCGGGATGCGGTCCAGGCGCTGCGCGGCGTCGACGTGACGATCGAGGACCGCGAGTGGCTCGCCATCCAGGGGCCGACCGGCCACGGCAAGAGCACGCTGCTGCAGATACTCGGCGGCCTGGACCGGCCCACCTCCGGCAGCGCGGTGTTCGACGGCAGGGACCTCGCCGAGCTACGGGAGGGACAGGTCACCAAGGTCCGCGCCACCTCGATCGGCTTCATCTTCCAGACGTTCAACCTGATTCCCACGCTGAGCGCGCAGGAGAACGTGGAGGCGGCACTGGTGCCGCTGCACATCCACGGGGCCCAGCGCCGGGCCTGGGCGGCACAGGCGCTGGTCGATGTCGGCCTCGGCGACCGGCTGCGGCACCTGCCCTCCGAACTGTCCGGCGGCCAGCAGCAACGCGTCGCCATCGCCCGCGCCCTGGTCAAGAAGCCCACGGTGCTGCTTGCCGACGAGCCGACCGGCAACCTCGACGAGGGCACCCGGGATGAGATCATCGCGCTGCTGGAGAAGCTCTGGAAGGACCTGGGGCTCACGCTGATCGTGGTCACCCACGACTCCTCGATCGCCCGCCGGGCGCAGCGGGTGGGCCAGATGCGCGACGGCCGCCTGCTGATCAATCAGGACACCCGGGGCAGGCACCAGGCCGCGGTGCCCGCCGGTCCGGCCGGCCCTCCCGGGCTGGCCGACCCCGGCGGGCCGGCCAGCCCGGGACCGCAGCCCAGCGAACCGTGGCCGCAGTCCTGACCGGCCGGTTGAGCTGAGCGGGCCGCCGGAGCCCTCCGGCGGCTCGCCTCCTCAGTACCGGGTGCGATGAATGTGGGTTTCGTGCCCTTAGAGGGGCGTGGCTGTCACATTCATGCCCTCGATTGAGGCCGACGGGAGTGGCAGGGCGTGACTCGGGCGGCAAGCTGGGGTTGGCGGAGCGGCGGACGGCAGGTCTAGCGAGCCTGGTCGGGTAGACATGGCTGCGTGGCGAGTGAGGTGGCGCGCTACTGGCGGCACGCTGGCGTGCCCGGTGTAGACCTGCTGCGCGCCAGGTACGTGACGCACCGGTACACCAGGCATGCTCACGAGACCTTCACCTTCGGCCTGATCGAGTACGGCATCGAGGAGTTCAGCTACGGCGGCAGCCTGCTGCGTGCCGGGGCGGGCGGCGTCGCGCTGCTGAACCCCGACATGGTGCACACCGGCCAGGCCGGTGCTCCGGAAGGATGGGCCTACAGGGTGCTCTACCCGGACCCCGGCCTGGTGGGCGGGGTCGCGGCCGACCTGGGCTGGCGGCGCGGCACCCCGTCCTTCCCCGAGACGGTGGTGTACGACGGCCGCAGCGCCCGGCTGCTGCGCGCGGCCCACATCGCCGCCGAGCACGGCGACCGGCTCGCGTCGTCCAGCCTGCTGCGCACCGCGCTGGCCGGGCTGCTCCGGGCTCACGCCCGGCCCGGTGACCGGGCCGGGACCGACCGCGGCCCGTACCGCTCCCCCGCTGCCATCGCCACGGTCCGCGACCTGCTTGCCGACCGGCTGGCCGATCCGCCGAGCCTGGATGACCTGGCCGCCGAACTCGGCATGAACCCGTTCGCGCTGGTCCGGTCGTTCCGCGCGGAGACCGGCCTGCCACCGCACGCATACGTGAACCACCTGCGGGTGCGGCTGGCCCGGCAACTGCTCGACAGCGGTGTGGCGCCGGCGGACGTCGCGGCCACGGCCGGCTTCGCCGACCAGGCGCACCTGACCCGGCATTTCAAGCGGGTGGTGGGCGTGCCGCCACGCTCCTATCAGCGGTACCGCGAGGGCGGCAAGAACGTTCAAGACTCCAGCGGGGCGGCCTCCTAGCCTCGTATGTGTGACTGATATCGATGACCGGCCCGGGCAGCGGGCCCGGGTCCGCCCGGTGCGCGACGGCATGGCACTCGGGCTCGCGGTCGGCGTCTCCGGTGTGGCATTCGGGGCTGCCGCCGCCGGCTCGGGGATGACCGTTGCCCAGGCCTGCGTATTGTCCCTTCTTGCCTTTACCGGAGCGTCGCAGTTCGCCCTCGCCGGCGCGGTGGCCGGCGGCGCCGGGCTGATCGGCGGGGTCGCCGGCGCCATCCTGCTCGGCAGCAGGAATGCGCTCTACGGCCTGCGCATGGCGGACCTGCTGCCGCGGCGGGGGGTGCGCAGGCTGGTCGCCGCGCAAGGCGTCATCGACGAGACCACGGCCGTGACGCTGGCGCAGCCCGACGTGGCGGCGGCCCGGCTCGGCTTCCTCGCCACGTTCGTCACCATCTACCTGACCTGGAATCTCACCACACTGCTCGGCGCGTTCGGCGCGGGCAGGCTCGGCTCGCCGCAGGCGCTCGGTATCGACGTGGTCGGGCCGGCCGCGTTCCTCGCGCTGATCTGGCCGCGGCTGCGGGCGGGCCGGGCTGAGCGCGCCGTCGGGCTGGCCGGTGCGGTGATCGCCCTGGCCACGACCCCGTTCCTGCCGACGGGAGTACCGGTGATCCTGGCCGCCACGGCGGCACTGGCCGGGACGCTGCTCTCGCCGCAGCCTGATTCATCGCCGCCTGATGTGGCGCAGCCGGAGGTGCCATGACCGGGGTCTGGGTGTCGGTGCATGGATGTTTCACGCAGGAGGCCCGCAGCGGGCTTGGCGCACTGGCCCGTGCCGACACACGCGGGCAGGCCCGTTCGTGGCTCAGCGTCCGTGCTGCCGACGGATAGGGTCACCTGGGGTTAAGGTGGTCCGCACAGGCGGGGTCGCCCGGCGTTGGAGCGCCGAACGACCCCTAAGACGCCACCCCGGGTTAGCGGGCTGGCGTCCTGGGTTGAGCGTACCGGCTTCGGCACGGGCGGCCCCGTCTGCCTACAGACGGGAGACCGCCCGATGATTGTGGACGAGCCCGAGCCCATGCAGCCGATGCGCCGGGTCAGGTACTACATGGGCCGGTGTGAAGACGCGCTCGACAGTGCCACCACCGCGCTCCACGCGGCGCCACTCGTTGATGCCGACTGGCGCGAAGAATTCCTGAGCGATCTTGCTGTGTTGCGCAGCAAGCTGGACATTCTCCGCACGCTGATGAACGAGCGCTAAGACCGAGCGCGGTTGGCCCTGCGGGTTAAACCGTCGCCGGATAAGATGAGGGTTTGGTTCAGCGCCTAATGGCCTCGAAATGCCTCGTGAACCATAGTATCTATGCGACCATAGAGTGAGGGTGTAAGCCTGATATATACCTTAAACATCCCGTTCACGAAGCGTATCTCACCCTGATGACGGCCTTCGGGCGTATAGATCACGCTCCCGAAAGTGCGGCTTGCTAGTTCTCTTTTGTAAGGTGAGGGATGTCGAACGCCGAGGCGGGATTTAAGGATACTGTATACCTCGCCAATGGGGATGTCTACGTCAGGCCACTCCGCGAAGGCCCTAAGCACTATTTCGCGCTGAGAAGAGTCGCCAACTATCTTTGAGTACATATCTGAAAACTGCTGTGAGAATTGATTAGTAGCTATGTCAAACTTTGCCTCGTCTACATCGATTCCCCACACTTCGACGCTACGTTCATCTGCACCAGTAAGCCTCCGGCGCGGATGCGCCTCAATTGCCTTTGTAAGTGCACTTTGCCCAAGCACATGAACAAACCAGGGGAAGCCCTCCGCGTACGTAGCCAGCGCGCTTGCTGCATTATACGCAAATTGGATGTCTTGACCGTTTCTATTTAGGTACGCTTGAGCGTTTGTGACGATTTGGCGTAGTTCGTCGTTATTCATTCGTGGAACTTGCACAGCGATTAGATGACGTTCAAGCGACTGATGATCGGCCAGCAAATCACCAATATTTGAGGCAATGCCGACCAAAGCAAACTTCACAAACTCGCTGGACATTGCCTTGATAAAACTAGCTAGCCCGCGAGTATTCTGCAGGCGATCCAGTTCGTCAATGACGAACAGTACCGGCTGGCGGTAAGTGTTCACAATATCGCTAATAAGGTGTTGCAGCTTCTCCGTAGGACGCAACGCCTCATAAGAAGGCCTGGTCTCTTCCGTTACAAATTTTTTAGTACTCTGCCGTTGAAGGATCTTCAAATTCACTGCAAGGCTGATGGTTTGCTCTGCCAGATGCCTTGCCCGATAACCTGGTTGCCTCTGCATGGAGTCGGCCTCCTCTGCAGAATGTATGAGTTCTTGAAGGAGACCGTCAAAATTGCGAGTTGAGTCTGTGCACGTGACATAAATTGCAAGATATCGCTCGGTCTCATTGAAGGCTCTATCTTCAAGCCGTAGAGTACTCAACAACTCAACTTCACCCAGGGCAATAAGCATCATTTGAAACGCAAGACTAGTCTTACCGAGTCCTCGGTCGCCGTAGATCAGCGGCACACTGCCCATTTGATGCAGTGCATCCGTTAGGCGCGCCACTTCCTTAGCACGACCAGCAAAAATGCTCGGATCATCGACCTCCTGGGCGGGTCGAAATGCATTCATGAGAATTGTGTATCTACTCTGCGGCATGAGAATCGCCTGTCTGCTGGCGCGAGATTCTGCGCCAGAGCATACAGCAGTCCCTCTTGCACTAGGGGTATCGATCAAAGTTTCCGCACGTCCTCAGACGTTCGGGCGCGACCTGGTGATCGCGGCCGCGCTCACCGCACTGGGCAACCTGTCACGACGAAGATCACCGGCTAGGGCGGGCCTGCACCGGCTCTGGCTTCGAGCCGAAAACGCCGCGTGATGCTCGTCCAAGCAAAAGCGGTGCGCCACAACGGCCGAGGCGGAACGAAAACTTGCGGGTTATGCCTGGTCGGTTTGAGCTATTAGCTCACTTACCATGTACTCTAGCCGATCCGCCAATTGGCCAAGCTCACGGGGGCTAGGTATCGGATGCTCACCATGAACAAGTTTACTCCGTACTTTGTAACACCTGGTGAAGAATTTATCGGGGGCTTCACTGCCGAGATAGTCCCTAGGCCCAAGTGACCTAGCAAGCTCCCTGCCCGCTTGGCTGATAGACTGATTGAGCACCCATTTCAAGGTGCCGCAGATGGATTGAATCTCCTTATCTGGTAGGCCACTTTCCCGCGTCACGAACATCATCGACCTGACATGCGACTGAACATTAGTTGAGCGGGGTTTGAATTTGAGAAGGCTCTCGAATGCGATCATCAGCATCGCGAAGCGAGCATCAGGCGGAAGCCGGTCAGAGGACGCATACAAGCTGTAGGAGACTTGGCGATCCCGATTTAGGCCACCGTTCGTAATAGCATTAGCCATGGCAGCCTCAAGCCATTCGTGAGGGCTTGAGGTCCAGAATTCATTGCGAGGGTCCGCCGCCACGAAAAGGGGGTTCTCGTCAGTTTCCTCATAGGCCCACAACCTCAGTGGGTCGTGTAGGAATGTTCTGCCGCGACCTATCCCTGCGAACCCGTGTGGTGTATATCGCCCACTCGGTCTGCTTTCATCGCCGAAATCGGCCGCGACATTCAGTGTGGCAAAGGCTCTCATCAGACGTCCTCGCCACAACTCCCCCTCCGTCATCGCTTCAGCCTCAGAATTGTAACCGATGCCAACAAGGACGAGCCATGCCGCGTCCTTGATCGACACGTTTAGCGACTCAGCCAAAAAAGCTTCAGATGATTGAAATACTGATCCGTATTTGGGCGGGAGGCTAATTAGTTTAACCTGCTTATCCGGGCCGGAGTTGTCGATGATCCACACTGGCGCGTCATACTGAAGCCGGGAGTGGGGTTGTAGTTCGATTCGATTGCGGAACGTCCAAGTCACCCGGCCATTATCCCACCAGGCGCGGATAGGCGTGCGCCACCCCGACCCCGGACAGACCCGAGACGACCCACACGGGGCGACGCGGTCAGCCTGGGTACGAGCCGCCTAGGGCGTGAGGCCAACCCTACGCGCGTATCGTAGCGATGTAGACGGCGCTGCCGCAGCCGTGGCGGTCACCATCACGAGGTTACACTAACAAAGGGTAAACATGGTTATATGTTCCAGATGCGCTGGATCTGGCCGGGTTCCAAAGGACAAGAAAGAATCGAGCGGGAGAACTGACACTTGTTCTGACTGTGCTGGCACGGGTCAAGTAAAATTGGTAACCGCGTCGACCGCGTGTGGCCAATGCGACGGAAGAGGACTGGCAGAAGTCGAAACGGGGCACTATGTGAGCGGCATGACAAAAAAAGAAACCATCGTATGTCCTAGATGCAACGGATCGGGTCAGTCTATCGGACCAACGTGGGTACCCGATCTCTAGAAGATGCCGCAGGACGGCTATGCGTCTGTGCAATGTCGCTTAGAATAGCTTACGGGCCGCGGGCTAAGTTTCCAGACATGACAAAGCGCCCCGGCCGTGTCGGTTCCTTCACGGCCGGGGCGCT